>DATHZN010000024.1:0-25508 GCA_035458585.1 Marinobacterium sp.
GCTCTGAGACAGCGAGGGTACACCAAGCCAATTATCGGGTTGACAGGTGCCACGGTTGGTATGGAAGCCAAACGGCTGCTCGAGTCTGGAGCCGATTATGTGCTGGCCAAGCCCCTAAGCATCATCAATCTTGAAGCGGCGTTGAAATCCTTGGATAGGGATGGCTCAGCGTTGATGGACAAAACCGAGTCTGTCGTTACAACGGGGGATAGTGTGACTGACTGACCCTGTTGCTTGTAAAGGAAAAGTCAGGCCTGACCTAACACTGAATTCGAACGACTCAATCTTACTCACAGCAAACTTATATCTAATTTGCGTTTATCGACCAATCGATGGGCTTTAAACCACGACTTGTAAGCCAGTCGTTTGTCTTGGAAAACGGCTTACTACCAAAGAAGCCACGATGAGCGGATAGCGGGGATGGGTGCGCCGACTGCAACACAAGATGTTTTGAGGTATCGATTCTAGCCCCTTTCTTCTGTGCGTAGCTGCCCCAGAGGATAAACACAGCACCGGATGATTGAGTATCGACCAGTTCGATGATGCGATCCGTAAACTGTTCCCAACCCTTACCCTGGTGGGCGTTAGCACTACTCTCCTCCACCGTAAGCACCGCATTTAAAAGGAGAACACCCTGTTTCGCCCAACTCTCTAAATAGCCATGATTGGGCGCTTTAAGACCCAGATCGGACTCTAACTCCTTGTAGATATTGCGCAGCGATGGGGGAATCTTTACACCGGGCATAACGGAGAAACTTAAACCGTGCGCCTGGCCCGGCTGATGGTAAGGGTCCTGCCCCAGTATCACCACACGTACCTGATCCAGTGGAGTCGCTTCGAGTGCGTGGAACCAATTTGAGGAGTGGGGGTAGATCTTAATTTGAGCTGTTTTACGCTCCGCTAAGAACTGCCTGAGTGACTGCATGTAGGGCTGTTGAAATTCATTTTGCAAATGCACAGCCCAGGTCGGTGCTCTCTCTAACGCCACTCTAGCTTTCCACCCCTTTGAGTTCGCGTAATTTTGCGGAGCTACTCGCATTCAACCCACTGAGGGGCAAGTAATAGCGGATCCTCGCCGGTGCGTGCGAAAAGTACCCCGCCAAGAGAAGAATCGTAATGAAGCCCTCTACTCTCCATTGAGGCACGAACAGAATCAATCCAAAAATCAACAACTTCAACAGAACAGCCAAGCCCCGCATCTGAAACAGAAAAATCCCATCACCCCAGATCTCAATCAGAAGCATCAACAGACCACTAACCAGCGCCAGTAGTCCTAGGGAGAGCCACTGGTCAATCGGTAGATCAAACAGAAATAGGCCTGCGTAGCCGCTGACACCAATTAAGTGCAGCGTGCGCAGGCCGATCATCAACTGGCGTTTGCCTACAAACTCCCGTTTATGATTGGGAAACAACCAGGTGTTCACGGTTTGGACCGTTAAGCGCGTGGTCGCATCGCCGGGAACAGGATTACGTCACGGATAGACGGAGAGTCAGTAAACAGCATCACCAGTCGATCTATACCTATCCCCTCTCCGGCCGTTGGTGGCAGACCGTACTCAAGCGCGTTGACGAAGTCAGCATCGTAGTGCATCGCCTCATCATCGCCGGCGTCCTTCTCCTCCACCTGTTTGCGGAAGCGTTCTGCCTGATCCTCTGCATCGTTGAGCTCGGAGAAGCCATTTGCCAACTCACGACCACCCACAAAGAATTCGAAGCGGTCAGTCACAAATGGGTTGTCGTCATTACGGCGAGCCAGAGGCGAAACCTCTGTTGGGTACTCGGTAATGAACGTCGGCTGCTGCAGGCGGTGCTCTGCAGTCTCTTCAAAGATCTCAATCTGAATCTTACCCAAACCCCAGTTGTCTTTCACATCGATATCCAGACGCTCTGCAATCTGGCGTGCAGCGTGCTCATTGGCCAACGCTTCAGCGGTAATATCCGGGTTGAAATGGAGGATGGCATCAAACACCGACATGCGGGCGAATGGTTTGGAGAGATCGTATTCGAACGTCTCCAGTATCTCACCCTCTTCATTACGTACCGTATTGACGATTGTCGTAGTACCCAAGACCTGTTGCGCGACAGTGCGTAACATATCTTCAGTCAGGTCCATCAGATCCTTGTAATCGGCATACGCCTGATAGAACTCAATCATCGTGAACTCTGGGTTGTGCCGCGTCGACAACCCCTCGTTGCGGAAGTTACGGTTGATCTCAAAAACGCGCTCAAAACCGCCCACCACCAAGCGCTTCAAGTAGAGCTCCGGCGCAATGCGCAAGTACATATCGATATCCAACGCATTGTGATGTGTCACAAATGGACGCGCTGACGCACCACCCGGTATCGCCTGCAGCATTGGAGTCTCAACCTCGAGAAAGCGTTTCTCACTCAGGTAGTGACGGATCGCAGCAATAATCTGGAAACGCTTTTCAAACACCTCGCGTGAAGGCTGGTTGGTAATCAGGTCTATATAGCGCTGACGGTAACGGATTTCAGTATCCTGTAGTCCCTTATGCTTATCGGGAAGAGGACGCAGACTCTTAGTCAGCAGCTGAAACTCCTCCATATCCACATAGAGATCACCTTTTCCTGACTTATGCACCGCCCCTGTGATTCCGATAATGTCCCCAAGATCCAGCCCCTTCGCAAAAGGGCGTGCATCTTTATTCACATAAGCCTGGATACGACCACTCATATCCTGCAGTACCATGAAGGCGCCTCGGTTGAGCATGACTCGCCCCGCAACCGATACTCGAACGTTGGCCGCTTCCAGCTCTTCTTTACTCTTGTCTGCATGCGCTTCCTGCAGATCCTGAGCGTAACTGTCGCGGCGGAAGGTGTTCGGAAAGGCATTACCCGACTGACGCAGAGCGGCGAGTTTCTCGCGACGCTCAGCAATCAATCGATTTTCATCTTGCGGCGCACTGTTATCAGACATTGCTATCTATCCTGCTTTAATTCGGCTCAAAAAACGTTACAAACCAGCCTTGAGGCTCGCTTCAATAAACATATCGAGATCGCCATCCAGCACGCGATCACAGTTGGAGGTCTGCACACCAGTGCGCAGATCTTTGATACGCTGATCATCAAGAACGTAGGAGCGTATCTGGCTGCCCCAACCGATATCAGCTTTGTTGTCTTCCATCTCCTGCGCAGCTTCGCGGCGTTTGAGCATCTCCATCTCGTAGAGCTTAGCGCGCAGTTGCTTCATGCAGGTGTCGCGGTTCTGGTGTTGTGAACGCGCTGCCTGACTTTGCACCACAATACCAGAAGGTTCATGAGTGATACGCACGGCAGACTCTGTCCGGTTAACATGCTGACCACCGGCACCAGAGGCGCGATAGACATCAACACGCAGATCGGCTGGGTTAATGTCGATATCAACATTGTCGTCAATCTCGGGGGAGACAAATACGGAGGAGAACGAGGTGTGACGACGGCCACCCGAGTCGAACGGAGACTTACGTACCAATCGATGTACGCCTGTCTCAGTGCGCAACCAACCAAAAGCATATTCGCCCTCAAAGCGAATTGTTGCGGACTTGATGCCCGCAACCTCACCATCAGAGACTTCTATGAGCTCAGTTTTGAACCCCTTGGACTCGCCCCAGCGCAGGAACATGCGCAACATCATATTGGCCCAATCCTGCGCCTCAGTACCGCCCGAACCGGCCTGTATATCAACGAATGCATTGTTCGCGTCTGCCTCCCCGGAGAACATACGACGAAACTCAAGCTGGCTCAGGATTTCACCTAGACGATCAACTTCCAGCACAACATCATCAAGAGTCTCTTCATCCTCCTCCTCGACAGCCATATCCAACAACTCTCGACAGTCATCAACCCCCGCCGTCAGCTCATCGATACTCTTGACGATCATCTCCAACGCAGCGCGCTCCTTACCAAGCTTTTGTGCATTGGCTGGATCATTCCAAACGGTCGGATCCTCTAGCTCACGCTCCACCTCCTCGAGACGTTCGGCGGTAACGTCGTATTCAAGATACGTACGCAGCGACTTTGTGCGTTCAGCAAAGTCTTTGAGGCGATTCAGAATCGGATTTATTTCCATAGCGGCTTGTCGCTTCCGGTCTAACAAAATGGCGCCATATTCTACAGGATTAGTCTAGCGCTTTGAATGCACTTACCGAGTTTATTGCGCTGCTGAGAACATTAGGCTAGCGTTGATTATCTAGCCGTTTGTTAAATGGAACTCAATGACCCGCCGCACGCTAGCGCTCACCCTGTTATTCGGTCTTTTCTCCCCGGCAGTTTATGCGCAGGAGGTGCTGACGAGCGCCACCAATCTGATTGATTTCACCAGCAGTGGCTACGGACTTCTGGCGCTGATGGTCTTCGCTATCAGTTATTTCTTTGTAATCGCCGAAGACCGCTTTCACCTCAGTAAATCCAAACCCGTCATGGTGGGTGCCGGAGTTATCTGGATCCTAGTCGGGCTCGCCTATGCGTCACAGGGTGACCAGATTACCGCGGGTATGGCACTGCGCAAAGCCATACTTGAGTACGCCGAGCTCTTTCTCTTCCTGCTCTCAGCGATGACGTTTGTTCACATGATGGAGGAGCGCCACCTCTTTCTGGCGCTGCGCAGCTGGCTCATTTCCAGAGACTTTTCACTGCGAAGGGTGTTCTGGTTTACCGGAGGGATCACCTTTCTGTTATCTCCCGTCGCCGATAACCTCTCCGCAGCTCTCTTGATGGGCTCAGTGGTCATGGCAGTAGGCGGTCGGACGCCCGCTTTTGTCACACTCGGGTGCATCAACGTGGTGGTGGCTGCCAACGCTGGTGGTGTCTTCTCGCCCTTTGGCGATATTACGTCATTGATGGTCTGGCAGGCCGGTCACCTAAATTTTTCAGACTTCTTCTGGCTGCTACCCTCTGCCCTGATCAACTGGATTGTACCGGCTTTGATCCTGAGCCTTAAAATCCCCGATGGCCCACCTCAGGCGGCACATCTTCAACAGCGAATGAAGCAAGGAGCTCTGGTAGTAACTGGGCTATTTTTTGCTACCGCCGCACTCTCTGTGTTGATCCACGCTCAACTGGGTTTACCACCCGTTTTGGGAATGATGACAGGACTTGGCATACTCAAAGTCTACGGATTCTACCTCAGCCACCATGATCCGATGTTACGCGAGATGGAACTGCGGCAACACCATGCGGATACACTCTCAAACACGCGTGATATTAAAGGGGACCATATTCAGGTGGTCCGCCGCTTCGATATTTTCCGTGTTGTAGAGCGTGCCAGCTGGGACACACTGATGTTTTTCTACGGCGTCGTTCTCTGCGTTGGCGGCTTGGCTACACTCGGCTATCTCCAGCTCGTCTCCAGCGAACTTTACGGTTCACTCGGAACCAACAGTGCCAACCTACTGGTCGGTCTCGCATCCGCTCTGGTTGATAACATACCGATCATGTATGCAATATTGGCGATGGAGCAGACGCTCTCTACCACCCAGTGGCTGCTGGTGACTCTGGTGATAGGTACGGGAGGGTCGTTGCTGTCCATAGGATCAGCGGCCGGGGTCGCACTGATGGGGCAGGCTTCAGGGATCTACACTTTCCGCAGTCACTTACGCTGGAGCTGGGCTATTCTCTTGGGTTATCTTCTTAGTGCGGGGTTGCAACTATTATTGGCCGGTTGGATAGGAGTTTAGGGTTTGAAACATGAAGTCGCCGTTTGGGATATCTGGGTTCGTCTGTTTCACTGGACACTGGTCGGACTGATTGGCTTCAGTTGGCTCTCGTCAGAGCTCGGGGGTAATTGGATGATTTGGCACACGCAGGCGGGTTTTATCACTGCAGGGCTCATTGTTTTTCGGGTTGTCTGGGGTGTAGCGGGTAGTTGGAGCGCCCGCTTTAGTAACTTCGTCAAACCACCTAGACAAGTGATCGCTTACGTCAAAGGGGCGGATAAAAAAGAGCATCTTAGTCACAATCCGCTCGGGGCCCTGAGCGTCGTAGCGATACTCCTGTTGATTGCTTTACAGGTAATGACGGGACTTTTCGCAAATGACGATATTTTCATTGAGGGCCCATTCGCTCATCTTGTGAGCTACGAAAGATCTCTGGATATTACTGAAGTTCACGAAACCCTATTTAATCTACTGATCGCCGTTCTGGCACTGCACATTGCGGCTGTACTTTTCCATCAAGTGATCCGTAAGGAGCCTCTGATACAGTCAATGCTTCACGGACGCAAGCCAAGCCCCAGCAAGGTCACTGCGCAAAAACCAACGACAGCAGCACTAATCATCGCGCTGGCAAGCGGCGCTAGTGTCAGTCTCTGGTTGTTCAGCCTAAGTTAGCCCTACTTCTCTCGATACTTGTCATGGCAACCCTTGCAGCTTTTCCCGACTGTACCAAAGGCGGCCTTGACGTCATCCAGCGAGCCACCACTGACAGTCGCCAGAGCTTCAGCATCTTTCGCCAATTGATCGAAGCGCAGAGTCAGGTCATCCAAATTCTGCCACAACTCATCCTTTGCTGCCGTCTCCCCAAAGTCTGAACCCTCAACGAAGCCCTCTCTGGGCATACGAGTCAGGGCCGCTAGCTGTGTCGCATGGTGCGCAAACTGAGCGGCATCATAGTCCACCTTGCCCCTGACCATTGCCCCCATTGCACCGAAGTGCCAACGGAAGGCTGTAAATATGGCCTGACGATATTTAATCGCATCTTCCGCGATGTCTGCCCGGGCAACCGTACTGGTCAAAGATGTACTCGCAAGTACCGCGCTTAATAGTCCCACTAACAGCTTATGCTTCATTGTTCGGTCTCCGCTTCGACTCTGATTTTCAGAATTCCATCACAATCTGCTTTACCCAGGCTTCAACACGCTCCTGTGTCGCCCAGGACTGCGAGTCCTCATCCAGAACTAACCCGCAAAAATACTGCCCATCCTGGCTCAGCGCCAGCGATGCCTCAAAGCTGTAACCTTCGTTGGGCCAGCGTCCAATCAGTTCACCACCGGTTTTCACTATCTGCTGGGCAATGAGCCCGAGTGCATCCTGAAACCACTCAGGATAGCCAATCTGATCGCCCAAACCGAAGAGTGCAACTCGCTTATCACTGAAGTCGATCTGCAAAAAAAGAGGCCACTCTTCACGCCAATCCTCCTGTAACTCCCCAAAATCCCAGGTCGGCGCACCAATAATTAATTGGTCAAAGGCAATCATGGGCGAGACACCCTGCTCGCCAATGTCGACCAGCACTAACCTATCTGACCCTGGCCAACACCCCTGAATAACTTCAGCGACACGAGCGGTATTTCCTGTTGTACTGCCGAAAAAGAGTGCAACTCCCTCTGCCAATTCAGCGCCTCTCAACTATTACCAGACATCGACTTCAACGTAAGCTCCTCAATAGCGCGATGTGCCTCTTTGAGAGTATTCAGGTTTTGCTCGCTGGCGTGATTCACCATCTCCTCCAGCTTGTGAGTGTAATCTAACTGCAGTTTAGTCAGTTCCTGCGGGTTGCTTACCTGCTGAAGTTCCATCGCTTGCTGTATGGTTGCCTTCATGCAGGCTTGGGTACACTCGATCTGTTGTCTTGAGAGACGTTCAAGCATCTCGGTCTGTACCTCAATCATCTTTTTGTAGGGTGCCAGCGACCCCTGCATCACTTTATCTAGATCTTGAAACATCAGCTTCTCCCCTCTTTTGATCCTTTCACTCAACTATAGACCTATGACCGCCCAAAGAAAAAACTGCGGCCTATCAGCTTTCTCAGAGATCAACGCCCACATTTCGATTTCGCACTGCCGCTGTGTCGAATTTATCGTTATCATAGCCCAGAATTTGAGCTCATATCTTGACAGGGGACCCTCTTTTGAAACGCTTAACCTCGCTAATCACAGCCCTATTGATCGTCGCTAGCGCTGAGGTTCGTGCTGCCTCCATCCTGGCCGCCGAGCGCGCCTACCAGCAGAAAGACTACGCAAAAGCTGTCGATGAATTAACGCCTCTGGTGCGCGATGGAGACCCAGGTGCTCTCTTTCTTATGGCCGTTCTCTACCGCGATGGGCTTGGCGTCAGCGCAAATCCGCAGCAAGCAAAAAACTATTTCGAGCAAGCGGCCCGTCAGGGGCATCTGGATAGTGTAAATGCGCTACGCGCTCTAAAAAACAGAGAGTACCGCGCCGAGTTCGAAGAGATCTTGCCTCGAGCTGAAGAGGGCCTTGCCAGTGCACAAAACCGAATTGGCGAAATGTTTGAATACGGTCAGGGGGTGGATCGCGACCTAAGCGCAGCATTCGCCTGGTACTCTAAAGCCGCCGATCAGGGGTTGATTGCGGCTGTACACAATGTCGCTCGCAGCTATAACTTCGGCTCAGGCGTCGATGTGGATTACCGCAAGGCTGAAGAGTTGTATCGACGTGCAGCCAATGAGGGTTTCGCGGATTCGATGTTTTTTCTGGGAACACTCTACGCCACCCAAAACGGTAATGATGAGAGCGTCAATCCCGACGTACTCGCTTATGCCTGGATGCAGAGCGCTGCCGGGCGCGGTAACCTCACCGCACGCACCATTGGGCCCAGACTGCTGATGAAGCTGGATGAGCAGGGGCAGGATCAGGCAAAAGATCTGGCCAAAGCCTTTGAGGGGCGTTTTGTAACCCCATTCAACTGAACAATCGACATAAGCAGATCAATCTTTATATCCTGTAGGAATTAAAATGTTCTGATTCATTCTTGGAACACGCCTCAGGTTTTCCCTAAACTTCGCCCATTAAATTGGGAGAAGTGAATGAGCTCAGTATCCAACTCTACTCAGGGCGTAACCGGTCTGGGTTACTCGGCCGGCAAGAGCGCTTGGCTAGCAGTCGCAGCACTACTGGTAACCTCCAGCCTTTATTATGTCTGGTCGGAACAGAGCGCCTTTGAAGCGCAGCTGTTGTTGCTTGGTATGGGTCTTGGCCTCTGCCTCTATCACGCATCCTTTGGATTCACCACAGCTTGGCGCCGCTTGGTAGTCAATCGCGATGCAACTGGACTGCACGCGCAACTCGTTATGCTGGCTATCAGCGTTCTACTCTTCTTCCCAGTCATTGGGGCGGGTGAACTCTTCGGCAATAGTGTGAGTGGCCTTGTTCGTCCCCTGGGAATGTCTGTTGTCTTTGGAGCTTTTATCTTCGGGATTGGCATGCAGATTGCCAACGGCTGCGCATCTGGCAATCTATATCACCTTGGCGGCGGGCAGATTCGTGCAGTACCCGTAATAATAGGTTTTACCATCGGCGCCGTGTGGGCGACCATTGATTACGAGTGGTGGACCACCCAACCCCAGTTAGCGCCCGTTGGCCTGATCGAGACTCTGGGCGTTGCCCCGGCAATACTGCTGAACCTAGCTGTGTTTGCAGTGATCTATTTTGCAACCCGCTCTTTTGCTAACCGTGATCGCACTGCACAGCAGAACAGTGCGCCAATTTGGTCCCGACTGGTTCAGGGCCCTTGGCCGATGCTGTGGGGAGCGATTGGTCTCGCGCTGCTCAACTTCGTGACGTTGGCGATGATTGGTCGTCCATGGGCTGTCGCTGTCGCTTACCCCGTCTGGGGTGCCAAAGCGGCTGAGATGTTCAATCTGGATCTGGAGCTTGATTTCACCACTTACTGGATGCAGCCGGGTCGCGATACAGCACTGGTAGAGCCGCTGCTAACCGATGCTGGATCGTTAATGAATATTGGTGTAATTATCGGAGCACTCTTCGCCGCTGCGCTTGCAGGCCGTTTTGCGCTGAGCCTTAAAATCACCCCGCGCCAATTTATCGGAGGTGCTCTAGGGGGTTTACTGCTTGGTTACGGTGCTACCATCTCTTTTGGGTGTAACATCGGTGCATTTATCGGCGGGGTAGTCTCCGGTAGCCTGCACGGCTGGCTGTGGATCATTTGTGCGCTGGCTGGAAGCATGTTGGGCACCAAGCTACGTCCACTATTTGGGCATAAGTAGAACTCAATATCGGCCCAGTTTCCTTTACAGTCCCTCTCAAGGCCGGCTCGATAGCCGGCCTTGTTATTTATGGTCGCTCCAACTCCAAATCATGCAATAGATCCGGGGCATCAGTTTGGTTAGACTAGGGTCCAAATTAGGGAGCCCTCTATGCCAACAGATTTTACCGCCGACCTTAGCCAAGTAACTCCAGCCACACTGACACGCAGAGTACTGGCGATGATTTATGACACGCTTTTGGTCGTCGCCATATCTATGGTGGTGGTATTGATTGCGGTCGCCCTCAATGGGGGCGAAGCGATCGACACGCCATTAGGCGAGGCAGCACTACGCTCTGCTCTGCTCTGTACCAACTTTCTGTTCTTCGCCGTCTGCTGGACAAGAGCGGGCCAGACCCTTGGGATGCTCGCCTGGCATCTGCGCGTGCAAAATCACGATGGAACTAAATTGCGCTGGACTCAAGCGCTCATCCGCTTTTTTGGTGGGGCATTCTCTCTCCTCTGTTTTGGCCTCGGCTTTTGGATGATCCTCTTGAGCGACGAGCGCCTCGCGTGGCATGACCGTTGGTCAAATTCAGTTGTGGTCCGGATTCCTAAACCCAAGCGTCCAAGAGCGTGAGTTGTAAGGTTTCAGAAGCCCTAGCGAGCACAATCTAAGCTTCCCCTCTGTTTTAGAGCGGTCTACTCGATTCGCAATCTGTGTCAACGGGTGAGAGACTCTTAGCGTACCCGCACGAGCATAAACCCAGCGAACGCAAGGCTGACCAGTATAGGGGTGAATGCTGCCCAAAATGCAGCAAAGCCAAGCACTTGACTCGCAGGAGCCAACAGATCCTGGCTGAACTTAAACACCAGCCCGACAATCACACCGGTCAGAATACGCTGCCCGACGGTCACGCTGCGAAGCGGTCCAAAGATAAACGCTGTCCCCACGAGAACCAGCGCAACAACGGATAGCGGCTGCAGTAGCTTATTCCACAGGGCTAAATCGTAGCGTTTGGAGTCAACACCCTGCTGATCCAGGTAGCTTGCGTAAGAGTCGAGATCAGATAGTGCAAGATACCGCGGTTCCACTAATACAACGTTCAACAATTCCGGTGTGAGATCGGTCTGCCAGGGTATGGAATCGCTCTTCACCATACTCAGTTGGCTCCCGTTGGGGTCGAAACGGGTCTGCGTTATGGACTCAAGGGTCCAGCCTGACTCGCCAAAGGTTGCCCGCTCAGCACTGAGCGTCTCAGTCAGCCGATGATTGGAATCGAACTGATGTTGCACGACCGTCAACAATTGGCCATTTGGCAGAATTGCGCCGACATGGATAAAACTGTTCGGCTCACGATACCAGGCACCGGTCTGTGCCCTAAGATTGGAGGCTATGCCCTGCTGTTTCTCCAGCTTGAATCCCTCGGCTTGTTGCTGCGCCGGCGGCACAACAAACTCGCTCAGTAGGAGCGCACCAAAGGCTAAAAGCAGGACGGGTTTGAGCACACTCAATATGAGCCGTGCAAGCGATAGACCTGAGGCTCGCATCACCGTGAGTTCGGAGGTGCTGGCCAACATCCCCAGACCAATCAACGTGGCAACAAGAGCGCTCAACGGAAGCAGTTGGTAGGCCATAGCAGGCAGGTTTAACAGAACAAAGTAGATCGCATCGCTGAGTTGGTAGCGCTGACTGACAGCGCCCAACTCATCCAGCAGCATAGAGATACCCATCAGCCCCAATAAGACCAGAATGACAACCAAAAAGGCGCCGATAATATGCGCGCCAACGTAACGATCAAGACGAGTTAACCGCATCAGTTTGCGCCTCCCACACCGGATATTGAGCGACGTCGGGATAGACTGGGCAGATGCTGTAACACTCTAACCCATAGGGGTTCGAATCGGGTAAAGCTCAGCGCTAGCAGCAGAGCACAAAGATGAACCACCCAAATAGCCCAAGGTCCCACATCACCCTGCTCGACTGCAGAACGCGAACCTGTAAGAGAGTCAACATAGAGTTGATACACAAGGATCGAGGGTATGAGTTTTGCGTAGCGACCGCGACGCGGATCAGTTTTAGCCAATGGGACTGCCAGAAAAACGACCACCAATGCCAGTACCGGCAACGACAGGCGCCAGTGTAGCCGACTCACTCGTGCGCTATCAGTCGCTCCCCAAAGCTCGGTCGTGGGAATGGCATCTAAGTGTAGAATAGGCGCACTCAACCGTGGGTCCGGCAGGCGTAACCCATACTTCGAAAAGCCAAGCTCTTCAAAGTTATCGATACCCGGGCGTCCCTGGTAACGGTATCCCTCATGAAGCACCAAATAGCGGCCCTGATCTTCAACAAATCGTTGTTCGCCGCGTGGAGCCGTTATTAAGTAGGGAACACCTTGTTTCTCACCTGTAATAAACAGGTCGATCAAATCACCCGCTGGGGAGACCTCTCGAACATAAGTTACCTGACCGGATTTAGATGTCTGGAAGGCACCTGGTATGACCATCTCTAGTTCGGTTCGACTGCGCTGCTCTGCCACAATGCGTTTGGACTCATACATACCCGCCGGTGCCAAGTAGAGGCTGACAAATCCTACCAGCAGCGCAACCAACAGGCCTGGCGCAAGGGTGTAGCCTATTAGACGTCGGTTACTCATACCGCATGCACTGAGAACCACCATCTCAGAGTCTAAATAGAACCGCCCGTGGGCTAGCAGAATGCCTAGGAATAACCCCAGAGGGAGCAGAAGTTCCAGAAATCGGGGGATTCGATTCAATACCAGTTGCAGGACAACACTGGTAGATATCTCCCCAGCAGCAGCATCTGCAAAGTAACCAATCAGATGTGCACTGGAGATAATCAAAAGAAGGACACTACTAACTGCGAGCGCTGTTATCAGCACCTCGCGTGAGAGATATCGAAAGATAATCAACCCTGTGTCCTTATGGCAGATGATAGTTTACATTCAAGTCTGTTGGCTTATAGTGGCCTCCCGGCCTTGCTTGAGTAGTATAAGGAATACCTATGGACTTTGAAATTATCAACGGCTCTCCAGCTGAAATCGAAACCGACTGTCTGGTGATTGGTATCGGCGCAGACTCAGACTTCACACCCAGTGCCCAAGCAATTGATGTTGCCAGTGGTGGTTATCTGCAAGGGCTTATTGATAGCGGTGATTTCGGCGGTAAAAATAACGAATCGCAGCTGCTTCGGGGGTTGCCGGGTGTAGCCGCGAAACGCGTGTTACTGCTTGGCTTGGGCAAAACGGGTGAACGCAGCTTAGCCAAACAGCAGACGCTGGTCACCGCGGCCACTGGCACTATCAACAAGCTAGGCGTTGCCTCTGCGGTGCTTGCCCTCGATGGCGCCAGCTCAGATGATGAAGATATTTATCGCGACACGCGCCACCTCGTAGAGTGGGCCTCTGCAGCCCTTTACAGCTACGACGCAACCAAAAGTAAAAAGGCAGATCCGGTTAAACTTGAGCACCTCTACATTCTTTGTGAGGAAGCCCAAACTGAGCTGGCCGAAGGCGCTCTGCTCGATGGCGTGGCGATTGCTAACGGGGTCAGTACTGCACGAGAACTTGGCAACCTGCCAGGTAACATCTGCACACCGCTTTATCTTGCAGAACACGCGCTCAATCTGGCTGCGGAGTTCGACAGTATTAGCGTCGAAATCCTCGATGAGCACCAGATGACCGAGCTTGGAATGGGCGCGCTGATGGCGGTTGGTAAGGGGAGCGAGATCCCTCCTCGTATGATGGTCATAAAATACACCGGGGCTGATGAGTCGGAGAAGCCGCACGCACTGGTGGGTAAAGGGATCACTTTCGATACCGGCGGTATCAGCCTGAAACCGGGTGCCGAGATGGACGAGATGAAGTTTGACATGTGTGGCGCAGCCAGCGTGTTGGGCACCGTTGAAGCGGTGGCTGAAATGGCCCTGCCAATCAATCTGGTCGTACTTGTTGCTGCCGCTGAAAATATGCCGAGCGGCAGAGCCACCAAACCGGGGGACGTCGTCACAACGCTGTCGGGCCAGACGGTCGAGATACTCAACACCGACGCTGAGGGGCGCCTGGTGCTCTGCGATGCGTTAACGTATGTAGAGCGTTTCGAACCGCAGAGCGTCATTGACGTCGCGACACTGACCGGGGCGTGTATTATTGCGCTGGGACATCAGGCAAGCGGGTTACTGTCAAACAACCAAGAGTTAGCAGATAAACTGCTAGACGCCGGCCAGTATGCAGGTGATCGTACCTGGCAACTCCCCCTTTGGGATGAGTATCAGCCACAGCTCGATAGTAACTTTGCTGACATCGCCAATATTGGGGGGCGTCCAGCGGGTACCATCACAGCCGCCTGCTTCCTGTCACGTTTTGCGAAGAAGTTTGCATGGGCGCATCTGGATATTGCTGGTGTTGCATGGAACTCAGGCAAGGCCAAAGGGGCGACCGGCCGCTGTGTTCCTCTGCTTTGCCAGTACCTGCTGGATATTGCTGAAGAGAAAGAGGCTTAAGTGCCACGAGCTGACTACTACATATTGCCGCACAGCGACTACGACAGCCGAGAGCTGTTCGTCTGTCGCCTGTGCGACAAGCTATTACGCCAGCAACTCAGAATTCACGTTCACTTACGGTCAGAAGCTGATCTAAAGCAATTAGATCAACGACTCTGGTCATTTAGACCTGACGCTTTTGTCCCACATACTATACTGGGTCAGGAGAGCAAGGCCCCCATTACCCTGAGCACAGATGCAGAGGCTCAGATTAATGCGGATCTGCTGATTAATCTGGCAATCGATGAACCTCTAAACGCGAGTCAGGTTCAACGCATTGCCGAGATCGTGATTCAAGACCCCGAAGTTCTTGCCGCCGCGCGCGAGAGCTTCAAAATACGGCGAGATGCCGGTTGGGAAGTGCACAACCATAAACTGACCAGCTAGCGCTCTGCCCGACAGGGACGAGGAGCTTCTGTGCGCACTACCTGGTTAGTTACTCTTGCCATCCTGATTATTGCTCTCGCTTGGTGGCAGCTAAAGCCTCCGCCAATCACTGAGCTGAAACTGTACCGAGTTGAAACTGGCCGGGTTGAGAGCATATCGGCAAACAGTCGTGCCGGTACCGTTTACGCTTGCACCAGCGCCGCCCTCTCTCTGCGCGTCGGCGGTCGGGTTGCACAACTCTACATAGATGAGGGAGACCAGGTTAAGGTCAACCAACTGCTGCTTGAGTTAGACAATGCGGAGGAGCAGGCTCGACTGGCGTTGGCCGAGGCCGATCTGCGAGCGGCTCAATTGGAGCAACGCCGTACCTGTAATGCAGCCGCACTGGCGCAGCGAGAGGCCGACCGGGCTGAGTCACTGCTCAACCAGAAACTTGTCTCCCGCGAGAGCCTCGATAAACTCAAGACCGATGCGCAGCTTATGGCGCTCAGTTGCAGCCAGAGCCAAGCGATGCGTGATCACAGTATTGCTGCTCGCGATTTGGCGCAGATACAGCTCAACAGTACAAAACTCTACGCCCCCTTCACCGGCACCGTTGCTGCCGTCAACGGAGATGTTGGCGAAATTGTTACCCCCTCACCACCAGGCATCCAAACACCGCCTGCGGTGGAGTTAATCGATGACTCCTGTCTTTATATCGAGGCACCGATCGACGAGGTAGAGGCCTCCCGAGTGAATGTGGGCCAACAGACCAGGGTCACGCTAGATGCGTTTCGGGACCAGGTCTTTATTGGCGCCGTATCGCGCACGGGTACAAGAGTGTCCGCGCTTGAAAAGCAGGCGCGCACGCTGGACGTTGAGGTGACACTGATTGACCCTCCAGACGAGGTGCGCCTTTTAGTGGGCTACTCAGCAGACGTGGAGATTATTACCGGCCACGCCGATCAGGTACTTCGTGTACCCACTGAAGCTCTGCTGGGCGGAGACCAGTTGATACGTTTCAACCCTGACTCTCGTCACTTAGAGAAGGTGAAGGTCGAGGTGGGTTTATCAAACTGGAGCTGGAGTGAAATTAACTCTGGAATCAGTGAAGGCGATCAGATTCTGACTCGACTCGAGAATCTCGATCAACTCCTTAGCAGCGAGGTGAAGCCCTTGTGATTGAGTTGCGACAGCTAAGCCGCCACTATCAGATTGGGAGTGAGTTGGTCAAAGCGCTGGACCAGTTTAATCTATCGATCGGCGCTGGCGACTACCTCAGCGTTATGGGCCCCTCCGGTTCGGGAAAATCGACCCTGCTGAATCAGCTTGGATTACTCGACACGCCCAGCTCGGGAAGCTACACCTTTGATGGCGCTGAGACGACAACACTGAGTGAAGGCCAACGCGCCGAACTCCGTAACCACAATGTCGGCTTCGTATTTCAGGCCTACCACCTCATTGATCGTCTCACAGCACTCGAGAACGTCGAACTCCCCCTAACGCTGGCTGGCGTTGAGCCCCAAGTACGCAAAGAGCGCGCCAGCGCGCTGCTGAATCAGCTAGGACTGGATAAGTTCCTGCAACAGCGACCACAGCAGCTATCAGGCGGACAGCGCCAGCGGATCGCGATCGCCCGCGCGGTCATCACCCAACCAAGACTTCTGCTAGCTGATGAGCCCACTGGCAATCTAGACTCACACTCCGGTGCAGGTGTAGTCGAGCTTCTGGAGCAACTTAACACGGCGGGTATAACACTGGTTGTGGTGACACATGACCCTGAGCTGGGTGCTCGAGCCAAGCGCCAACTGCTCATGGTTGATGGTCAGCTGCGCACAGAGACTGCCAGGGAGACGCACGGTGCGCCTGCTTGATCAGCTAGAGTTCAGTTTTCAACTTTTCATGCGCCAGAAATTTCGCACCCTAATGGCCTTGCTGGCTGTCAGTATCGGTGTAACGTCAGTCCTGCTGCTCACTGGACTCTCTGAGGGCGCACGCCAGTTCGTCCTGCGAGAGTTCTCCTTGCTAGGTAAGGATACGCTAATCATGTTGCCCGGACGCAAGGAGACCCAGGGTGGACTGCCCCCGCTCACCGGTGAATCAGCTCGTGATCTGACCCTGGAGGATGCTGCCGCACTCAACCGCCTGGCAGAGGTGGAGTATACCGTGCCACTGATCGTCGGACTTACTGAGGCCTACACCGGCGGGCTGAACCGGGAATTGATTGTGCTGGGAAGCAATGAGCGTCTGTTGGAATTACGCGGTTTAAAACTCCAACAGGGCCGCAATCTACCCGCGAACAGTGACCGGCAGAGCTCACCTGTCGTGCTCATTGGCGCCGAGGTGGCGCAAGAACTCTATCCCAACCAGAACCCACTGGGGCAATGGCTTCGGCTGGGGGACAGGCGTTTTCGCGTCATTGGGGTACTCACTTCCTCGGGTGTCTCGCTCGGGACGGATATGAGTAATAGCGTAATCATTCCCATTCAGGCATCACAGCAGCTATTCAACTCCCCTGGTCTCTTCCGGTTACTGATCAAACTCTATTCTGAAGACCAACTGGACGAGGTCAAACCAGCGATGCTCCAACTGATCGCCAGTCGTCATTCAGGCGAGCCCGATGTCACACTGGTCACTCAGGACGCACTGCTCGCCACCTTCGACAAGATTCTCGCAGTGCTCACCGCCGGAGTGGTAGGTATCGCGGCGATCAGCCTGTTAGTTGCGGGGGTTTTGGTTATGAATATAACGCTAATAAGCGTCACTCAACGAACCGAAGAGATAGGACTGTTGAAGGCTCTGGGGGCTGCCGAGGGCACTGTACTTGCACTCTTTCTCCTAGAGGCCGCACTGCTGGCTCTTGCCGGTGCTCTGCTCGGTGTGCTCTTAGCCATCATGCTACTGGCATTGGGGAGTCTGCAGTGGCCAGCCCTTCCACTGCAAATTCCCCTTTGGGCATTGATCAGCGCGATCAGTGTTGCTCTTGGCGTAGCGCTGATCTTCGCGTGGCTGCCCGCACGGCGCGCTGCGCGCATGGATCCCGTCGATGCATTGCGGGGGATCAATCATGCGCACCAGTGATCTGTTGCAGTTCACACTGCATAGTATTCGCGCTAACCCTTTGCGCTCTGCCCTGACAATGCTTGGTATCGCCATTGGTATACTGTCTGTCGTACTTCTCACCAGTCTCGGCAAAGGGGTGCAGGGGTATGTACTTCAAACTTTCTCTCAATTCGGTACCCGAATTATTGCCATCAACCCCGGCAGAACTCAGACCGGAGGGGCTGGTGCGCTTTTCGCAAGCACTCGACCCATCACTCTCGAAGATGCATGGGCGTTGCAAAATATCCCCGGCGTCGAGACGGCGGTTCCCGTCGTTCAGGGAACCGGGGCAATTGAGCGCGATAACCGTGTCCGCTACACCGATATCTTAGGTGTCAACCACCAGATGCCTCAAGCCTGGCAGTTCGAGCTTGCGCAAGGCCAATTCCTACCGGACGCTAGCGGCACCTACCCGCAGCCCTATGCGGTACTCGGGAGTAAAGTCTGGCGCGAGTTGTTCAACGGTCGAGAAGCGCTTGGCGAGTTTATCCGCGTGGGTGGCGAGCGTTACCGTGTGGTGGGTGTACTGGAGACCAAGGGGCAAATGCTCGGCTATGACCTTGATGACATCGTTTATATCGATGCCGAACGAGCACTGGGGCTTTTCAACCGTCCAGGACTAATGGAGATCGATCTCACCTACTCTGCTGCTTACACCGGCGATCAGATCTCTAATGCCGCAACCGCTCTACTAACTCGGCGCCACGGTAACGAGGACTTCTCGTTAATGACTCAGGATCAGATGATGAATACGCTGGGTCGAATTCTCGACATATTGCGCCTGAGTGTTGCGGGACTCGGGACAATATCACTGGTTGTGGGCAGTATCGGCATACTGACCATTATGGTCACCGCTGTGCATGAGCGTCGCGCGGAGATAGGCCTGATTCGGGCGCTGGGGGGCTCTAGCCAGACCATCAGCCTAATATTCTTGGCTGAGTCGGTGTTGCTCTCACTTTTGGGAGGGATTGCAGGACTGTTGACCGCACTGCTACTGCTTCTAGGTGCTCAGCTCTTCATTCCCAACCTGCCGGTACAACTAGCACCAGGTTACCTCATTCTGGCCATGGCGATCGCCTTTATCACTGGCCTGTTGAGCGGCATTATTCCGGCTCGCCAAGCAGCGGCACTTCATCCCATCGCGGCATTGCAATCCGAGTAGCGCCCTGTGCTGTATAACCGGTTTCACTCCGGGTATAATCTGACCCCTTTGATTAATCAGTGTTTGCTAAAAAGAGACAACGCAACCTCATGGATAAGACCTACCAGCCGCAGGCGATAGAACAGAAGTGGTACCAAGACTGGGAAGAGAAGGGTTACTTTGCCCCACAGGGTGAAGGTGATGCTTACTCAATCATGATTCCACCACCTAACGTCACCGGTAGCCTGCACATGGGCCACGCATTCCAGCACACGCTGATGGATACGCTGATCCGCTACCGCCGTATGCAGGGTCGCAACACCCTCTGGCAAGTCGGTACTGACCACGCGGGTATCGCCACGCAAATGGTTGTTGAGCGCAAACTGGCGGCTCAGACGGGCGAGAGCCGTTACGATCTTGGCCGCGAAGCGTTTATTGAAAAAGTATGGGAGTGGAAGGCTGAATCGGGCGGTACCATCACCCGACAGATGCGTCGTCTAGGCAACTCTGTTGACTGGCCGACAGAGCGCTTCACAATGGACTCAGGCTTCTATCACGCGGTCCAGGAGGTGTTCGTCAGACTTTACGATGACGGTCTGATATACCGGGGTAAGCGCCTAGTAAACTGGGATCCAAAACTGCACACAGCAATCTCTGACCTTGAAGTTGAGAACCGGGAAGTTAAAGGCAAGATGTGGTACATCCGATACCCGCTTGCAGATGGTGTTCTAACAAAGGATGGCTTGGACTATATTGTCGTCGGCACAACGCGACCAGAAACACTGCTGGGCGACAGCGGAGTGGCTGTTAACCCCGAAGATGAGCGCTACGAAAATCTCGTCGGAGCTTATATTGAACTGCCGCTTGTTGGCCGTCGCATCCCGATCGTTGCTGACGAGCATGCCAGCATGGAGAAAGGCACTGGTTGCGTAAAGATAACGCCGGCGCACGACTTCAATGACTATCAGGTCGGTCAGCGTCAGAAGCTACCCATGATAAACGTACTGACACTAAACGCTGATATCCGCGATGAAGCCCAGACGTTTAACTTCGACGGTAGCGTCAACACAGAGCTCGATCCGAGCCTGCCGGAAAAATATCGCGGTATGGAGCGCTTCGCAGCGCGGCGTGCCATCGTCGCTGAACTCGAGGATCTCGGCCTGTTAGTTAAGATCGAAGAGAACGCCATGACGGTCCCTTACGGTGATCGAGGGGGTGTTGTGATTGAGCCCATGCTGACGGACCAGTGGTTCTGTGATGCGAAAACACTGGCGAAGCCAGCCATTAAGGCGGTAGAAGATGGCGATATTCGGTTTGTGCCTAAGCAGTACGAGAACATGTACTTCGCTTGGATGCGTGACATCCAGGACTGGTGTATCTCGCGCCAGCTCTGGTGGGGTCACCGGATTCCTGCTTTTTATGACGACGCAGGCAACGTCTATGTCGCAAACTCAGCACAGGCAGCCCGGGAAAAATACAATCTGGACCCAGAATTGGCACTGCGTCAGGATGACGATGTACTCGATACCTGGTTCAGCTCTGCGTTGTGGACCTTTGGTACTCTGGGCTGGCCAGAAAATACTGACCGTCTAAAAACCTTCCATCCCAGTGACACCCTTGTCACAGGCTTCGACATCATCTTCTTCTGGGTCGCCCGCATGATCATGATGACCATGCACTTTATGAAGGATGAGAATGGCAAGCCTCAGGTACCGTTCAAAAATGTTTATGTGACCGGTCTGATCCGCGACGAGAGCGGCGACAAGATGTCCAAATCTAAGGGTAACGTACTGGATCCACTGGATATGATCGACGGTATTCCCTTAGCTGATCTGCTAGAGAAACGTACTGGCAACATGATGCAGCCACAACTGGCTGAAAAGATCGCTAAACGCACTGAGGCGCAGTTCCCTGAGGGTATATCTGCGCACGGTACGGATGCATTGCGCTTTACCCTGGCAGCACTGGCCTCAACGGGTCGTGATATCAATTGGGATATGAAACGCCTAGAGGGCTACCGTAACTTCTGTAACAAGCTATGGAATGCGGCTCGCTACGTATTGATGAACACTGATGGCGAAGACTGTGGCCAGACCGGCAACGAGGTCGAGCTGTCATTAGCAGATCGTTGGATTATTAGCGAACTTCAGCGTACGGAAGAGACGTTGACAAGGCACCTTGACGAGTACCGTTTTGACCTTGCAGCTCAGTCACTCTATGACTTTGTCTGGAACCAGTACTGTGACTGGTATCTGGAGCTATCGAAACCCGTACTCTGGGACGAGGCAGCCTCGCAGGAGGCGAAGCGTGGCACACGCCGCACTCTGGTGCGAGTGCTTGAAACCATCTTACGTCTGAGCCATCCGATCATGCCATTTATCTCCGAGGAGATCTGGCACCAAATCAAAGGGTTGGCAGGTGTAGAGGGTGAAACCCTGATGTTGCAAGCCTTCCCTGTAGCCAACAGGGAGCGCATCGATACTCAGGCTGAGTCTGATATTGAATGGCTCAAAGGTGTTATCACAGCGGTTCGTAACATTCGGGGAGAGATGAAAATATCGCCCTCAACTGACCTTGACCTTCTGTTTGCCAACGGCAGCGATGAAGATAAGCGTCGACTGGATGCCAACGCGACGTTCCTCAAGAAGCTGGCGAAACTCCAGAGTATCACCTGGCTAAACGCCGATGATGCAAAGCCGATGGCAGCAACACAGCTCGTGGGCTCCATGGAGGTGCTTGTACCGATGGCTGGTCTGATTGATAAAGAGACAGAACTGGCGCGTCTGCAGAAAGAGATTGAACGTCTGCAGGGGGAGATTGATCGGGTCGAGAAGAAACTGAGCAACGAGAAATTTGTCGCTAACGCACCTGAGGCAGTTGTTGTGAAAGAGCGTAACAAGGCGGAGGACGCCCTCAGAGCCAAAACGTTACTTGAGGAACAGTATCGAAATATCGAAGCGCTTTAGCAGCAAACCACACCAACATCTGGGAGCCCTCGTGAAAGCGAATCGGCTCCTTTTTTTGGCAGGGCACCGGATTACCTCCTAAACTGACTGAGTCAGATGAAATTGAGTCAGACTAATTCATTGGAGTCCGTGGATGACACTCAAAACGAGAATTTTAAGTGCGATTATCGGTGTGGGTATATTGCCTCTCGTCATCGCATCCAGTATCAACTTCTTTCTCACCTCCACTGAGGTCGAAACTGCGTTAAAAGAGGAGAACTATGCCCGTCTGACAGCCATGCGTGAAGAGAAGGCCGAGGCGATCTCAATTTATATCGACGGACTCGATAAACTCATGCACACGTTGGCGCGGAGCCAGTCCATTACCGGCGCGACTCGCTTAATGGATCGAGAATTTAGAGCATCGTTCGAACGGGCACAAACCTTTGATACGCCATATAACGAGACGGGTCTCGAAAATTACTTTGCGAACGAGTTTGGCCAGCTATATCGACAAACTAATGGCGAGCAGAGTGCCCGCTTCGGCGAAAACATTTTTCAGCAGCTTGACGATGCGGCCCGCTTCTTCCAGTCCCGTTACATAGCCGACAACCCAAACGCCTCCGGAAAGAAGGATGAACTGCTCAGTGTTGAGGAGGCCGCTCTGGTCCCCAACGGTTATGACAGCTTACACGCTCTCTATCACACAGAACTGCGCTATATTCAGCGAGAATATGGGTTTTACGACCTCTTCCTGATCAACAACGATGGCCGGGTCATCTACTCCGTCTTTAAAGAGACTGACTTCGCGACCTCTCTTACCCAAGGTCCCTTCGCACAATCGGGCCTGGCTGCGTCATGGCGCGAGGTTCAGGGAGCTGAGCCGGGTACCATCAGAATGACTGATTTCTCACCTTACGCCCCTTCATATGAGGCCCCTGCTTCCTTCCTTTCAACCCCCGTGTTCGATGGTGAGAATCAGGTGGGGACGCTGGTTATACAACTGCCTGTCGCCCTGTTTACCGAGATCATGACCTCTAAACAGAGTTGGAAAACCGCGGGTATGGGTGATACCGGCCAGGTCTACCTTGTGGGTCCAGACAAAACCGTCCGTACTGAGACGCGGCTTTTTTTGGAGAATCCTCAACAATTTGAGCAAGATATTCTGAACTATGGCGAGAATGCGCCAGAGAAAATCGAGCAGATACTCAACCGCAAGAGCACCGTCGGTCTTTTACGCTTGTATGAGGGGAGTGTAGAAAAGGCCCTGAACGGCGAAACGGGTGTGATGGAAGGTACCAACTACCTCGGACACAACTCGTTAATGGCCTTCGCGCCACTCAATATCGAAGGTATGCGCTGGGCGATTATCGCCGAAATCGATACAGAGGAGGCCTTCAAGGCGCTTTCAGAAGTTCAGAGCTCAATGCTTATTGTCTCTGTAAGCGTACTCTTAGCGATGATCCTCTTCGCTGTACTCTTTGGTCTCTACATGTCTTCGCGCTTAATCAATCCAATCAAAGGGTTAGTCAATGCTCTGAACGATATCGCGCAGGGGGACGGCGACCTCACGGTACAGCTCGACTCAGCCAAACGTCGGGATGAGATCGGTGAGCTATCAAGCGCTTTCAACACCTTCGTTAGCAAAATACGCATGGTCGTCTCCGATGTCGCCGTATCCGCCACCCAACTTAAAGGCGTCTCCGATGAGTTTGCTCGAGCCACTGAAGAGGGTCGTCACCACATCTCACGCCAGCGAGAGATGGCACAGAGCATCGCGAGCGCTGTGACTGAGTTCGCTGCATCGATAGACGAAGTTGCTCGAACCAGTAACGAGACACTGGTAACGATGAACCAGGCCAATGATGTAAGCCAGGCGGGCAGTGGACTGGCGTTGCGCTCGCGTGACGAAATTGAGCGCCTAGCAGAGGGGACGCGCCAGTCATCCGAAGCGATATCGCAACTCAGCGGTGAGATTGATCAAATCAAAGAGGTGCTCAATGTCATCAACGATATTGCCGAACAGACCAGTCTGCTTGCACTGAATGCTGCTATCGAGGCCGCCCGTGCAGGTGAACAGGGGCGCGGCTTCGCAGTAGTTGCTGATGAGGTACGACAGCTCTCCTCTCGCACTCAAGAGGCCACTGTAAATATCGCGCAGAAGATCGAGACGCTCCGCAGTGCAGCTGATGAAACTGTTCACCGCGTTCAGCGATCGCTCGAAGCAGCTCAGAGCGGCATTGAGCTTAGTAACCAGACCAACGATGGCTTGCATGAGATCAGCGATCTAGTGGGTGAGGTTAACGGTATGCAGAGCCAGGTCGCCTCGGCCGTAACCGAACAACAGGCAGTCGTTAAGGATATAGAGACCAGTATCCTCGATATCGACAACCTATCAGAGGTCACTTTTAATGAGTCCAATCGTACCCAGGCGCGTGCCGCGGAGCTTTTACAGATGGCGCAAAGCCTACAGCAACTAGTGGGGCGGTTTAAGGTTTAAACTGAACGCTAACACCCAGATAAGCCAGCCCTTCGAGGCTGGCTGCTAATCTAGCAACGTCGCCCTCTACCACGCTCAGAGTTTTTCGCACTGTTTGACTAAACAGCTCGTTTACAATACTCACCCCAGATTGACTGAGCAGACGCTGTATCTGAGGTTCCAGGCTGTAAGGGTACTCAATACTTAACTCACGACGCGGCTCTACCCGCTCCAGTGGCGTCACCCTGAGTAGTTCAGCAACCGCCTGAGCGTATGCACGGATCAAGCCCCCTGCGCCCAATTTAGTCCCGCCAAAGTAACGTGTTACAACGACACCCACATCACCTATCTGTTGTTGCATCAAAACGTTGAGCATGGGTTTACCTGCAGTGCCTGTCGGCTCACCATCATCAGAACTCCCTGCAGCTCGGGGTTGTTGCGGTCCACCGAGTACATAAGCCAAACAGTGATGACTTGCCTTGTTGTGCTCAATCCGAAGCTTGGCCTGAAGTTCATGAAGCTCAGAAGCATGATTGAGTGGAATTACCTGGGCGATAAAACGACTGCGTTTGACCTCGACCTCATGAGTAACAGGGGTCGTTGGGCGAGAGTACTGAGGCACGGCACCTGGCTCTGTTATACGATTAAGCAAAACCCCTAGCCTAACCAAACCTGTCACTGAGCACCAGTAACATCTCCGTCGTTTCCGCCTCAGCGTCATCGGCACCGGTGCTTTCAGATGATTATCGCAAAGGGCCCCGTCGCGTTGGAGCCACAACTCGAGAGGTATTACTTGCGGTTGGGCTCCTGTTCCATCAGGTGCTTGACCTTAATAAAGCCCCAGGTCATTACAGAAGCGATGACGATAACGCCAACAAGACTTGGGATTAGCGTTTCCAGTACATAAGGGTCCATACCAAACATAAAGTGTGCCTGCTTTCGTCAGTTGTTTTAGTACGTTGACGATAACGCA
>DATHZN010000025.1:0-3689 GCA_035458585.1 Marinobacterium sp.
CTTCAGCCAGTCCCCGATCTGAGCGGTCAGATCAACGAGGCTAATTTCATCGATGCTACCCATCTCAGGCTCCATACCCAGACTAGACTGCAACTGACCAGTCGCTTCCTGGAATTTAGACATCGCCTGGTAGCGGCGCAGTTCCGACAAAATTGTGGTCACGTTTGCAGAGATTCGCGTCTGTTCACTCACCATATTGCTTGAGTATTTACCGCGCACAATTTGCTCAAGCTGGTTGTCCACATTATAGATCTGATCAGCACGAACATACTGACGCAGCGCATCCGTGTATTGATGCTTTGCAAGATGAACCTGAGTCAGCACGGTCATTTGCAACGCCATGCGGCGCGCTTCAGCCAGTGCTTCATTCTTTTCGGCAGCTTCCATCCGAGATGGGCCTGCTAAGAGGTTGAAGAGGTTGTAGCTGACGCTTACGCCCGCTGCCTGCCAGTTTTCGTTCACCAAATAGCGATCGCTATCGTAATAGGTACCGAAATTCAGAGAGACGCCCGGCAAAAGCTTCAGAAGTGCTTTGCGCGTATCCTGCGCAGCGATACGCGCATTCAGGAACTCTGTACGCAACTCAGCGTTTTCAACCAGTGCACGTGCTTCCAAATCTTCAATTGCGACCGTCAACGGTACCGTTTCTGCTTTGGGTTCAACCAACTTAAATTCAGCGCCCGGAAAAGCGCCCATTAGCTTGGTGAGCTCTATGCGAGCACTTGCCAGTTCACGCTCAACGCTTTCGAGCAGACGCAAGTTCTCCAGCAGGTTACGCTGGTAACGCAATGACTCATCCGGTGCACTGACGCGCTCTTGTGATAGTTTCTGGGACTCAGCCAATGCTTTCTCAGCATCGTTGATGGTAGAACGTACTCGCTCACTAAGCGCCTCGGCTGCCACAGCACGCCAGTAAGCAGTACGTACGTTCTGTACTAAGGAGTGCATCGCTTTGCGGCGTTTCTCCGCAGCGATTAGAAGTTTGTTCGAGTTCTGTTTTGCGGTGTAGTAGCTGGCACCGAAGTCCAAAATATTCCACGTCAAGCGCAGATCGGCAGTTCCGTGTTTAGGGTCTACTGAGACATTTGGAGGCGCCCCAATGTTCGCTGGAGGAGTCGTATTAGCATCGATGTAAGTTCCTTCCCAGCGATGGCTAAAATTACTGCGCCAATCATAACCCGCATTTGCTAGCAGTTTGGGCAACATATCGTACTTACCCGCTTCCAACTCACCCGCAGCCAGGGACTGTTCCAGCATTTTCACACGCTGATCGAGGTTGTACTTCAGCGCTCTGGCAATCGCCTCCTCAAGTGTTACTGCTGAACTAAATGGAATAACTTGTTCTACTGCGGCAGCGCGGTCGCTCTGATTAACCTCCTGAATTTCAGGCAAAGTTAATTTTTCTGGAGATACTGAACAGCCTGCCAACGCGACAGCAGCAACAAATAGAGTAAATCGGGTTGGCACCATAAACGTGATCCTAGTGTCCTTAATTCTTCTAAATACCTACTTCCGTGTAGCATAAATGCTTTAATTTCGCTCAATCGCGTCCACAAAACAAGAAAAAGATCGTCCAGTTTGGACATAATTGCTAGATGTTACATGAAGAACTCTTGAAAAAGGTTTCAATACATATAGACCGTTTTTGCATACAACTAATCAACTTAATCTGATTTTGTTATATGCTTATCTAATGAAGTTTTCAGGCGGTATCGACCTACGAACGAGTATGATCGAGGTTGTTAGTATCGAGAGATGAATAAGAACACTCTGTACCCTTATTCTGGGGTTGCGTACAACCCTGTCGACTAAACAAGCGCGAGAGCAGCTCGCTGATACTCAGCGGCACAGGATACCGTCTGACCATCAATCTTTGAGCGAATGGCAAACCAGTCATTTTGCTCAGCAAGGGCTTTAACAAAGACGCGCTGCAGCCTCATCGCATATCTGTTTCTATCCACAAGATCGCCAGTATTTGGTTTTGAGCTCTGTTTATCTGAATTTTCTCAACGTCACTTAGCTTACTGATTTAACAAAGCCGCTATTGCTACTTGGAACAAATGCCAGCCTTGAAGTCATGATCAGCCGCTTACACAAAAGGCTTCGCGAAGCAGAGATTCCTCTGCGAAGAGTGTAGCATCGTCAGTGCTCATGGTTACGGTTACTCACTTGCTGGGTCAGTAAACATTGAATAAGCCTTCAGTCGTAATTAAACCGCTCAAGCAAAATTCTCCCGCCACTCACCCCTCTGGAAACCAGATTAGTTTTCACCGAATCCATCATTGGGTTAGGACCGCAGACAACAAATAGCCATTCATCAAATTCAGACTGGCTAAATGTCCTCTCCAGCAGCTTCGCATCTATGAGCCCTGTCTCCCCTTCCCAACCCTCTGCCGGTTCACTGATAACGTAGACACAGGATTCAGCGTCTAATTCGTCTCGGCAGAGAATCTGGTCAGCTCGGCGATTGCCGTAAAGAATACGCACGGCCCGCGGGTCTTTCGTTGCGCGCAGTTGCCGCAGTATTCCCATCATCGGTGCAATCCCCACACCACCCGCAATCAATGCAATGCCGGGTTCTCTGCGATTCGTTACTCTGAGGCTACCGTAGGCACCGTCCACATACGCTCTAGCTCCAATTTGAAGCTCTGCGAGTGTTGAGGTGCGATCACCCAACTCTTTTATAATGAATGAGATGTCGTTACCACCGGCCGGTGCGGACGCGATAGAAAATGGATTTTCATGCAGCGTTAGTGGATGTGTGTCGAGCTTTATCCATGCAAACTGCCCCGCTTCATAATCTAATCCCGAGTGTCCCTCGGGGGAGAGCGTCAAAGACCAGCAACCTTTGCTCAGAGGCTTCACCGACGCAATTGTCCATGGATTTCTAGATTGAGCGAAGGGAACCCAAATCCAGCGATAGACGATTGAGCCAACAGCCAAAAAAACTAATCCGTACCAGACAAGGGTCACCTCCGGCAGTCTGCCGTAACGCCCTGCACTAATCGTGTGGTGCAGCAGCAAAAGCACAATGACGATCGCTAACACAGCGTGCAGACCGCGCCACACCTCATATCGGTAGTCCAGCGCCGAGCGCCATACGGCCATTACGACCAACGCCGGCAACAGCACTAACGCAAGAACGCCGGTGGCGATACCTGAGAAATCGGGACTAACCCACTCTTTTAGCGTCGCGTCCCAAGGACGGGGGCCATCACTGGGCGTTGAGCCGTACATGAATGGGTGAAGAATTGCGGCGATGAGAATAACCCATCCTACCAACCGGTGTACGCGCATGCTGGTATCCATGCCCAATGTGCGCGAGAGCCTTTTATTTCGGCCCGACGTCAAAAACTCAGAGATAATTAGGGCGTAGGCAAGCATACCCAAGACACCAGCCAACTCCGGCCAGAAACTTCTCGGCTCGTTGATGACTATCCACCCAACCAAAATCGGGGTGAAGATAAACAGGCCGTAAGCGCCCAGTAAAAACAGCTCTCTTTTGCGCACTCAGCACCTACCCAATAAATCATTCAGTCATCAGTTAGATTTAAGTCTATGCACAAACCTGAAATGAATCGATCTACGCTGACCAACGTAAGCGCTTTAAACAGATTTGAGGAGAGACCTATGTCAAAATTTAGCTCAAAACGCCGCAACCTGCTGACCGCCGCCACGCTTCTTCCTCT
>DATHZN010000026.1:0-16712 GCA_035458585.1 Marinobacterium sp.
CCTGCCAGCGTTCACGGTCACAGCGACGTCAGCTGGCACTGATGGATCTTCAGACACTGCGACGCTGACGCCACCGGTGACTGAGGTGAATGATCCGTTGACGTTGGAGATGGCTACACCGACTTCGTTCACTGAGGGCTCAGCAACTGAGGGAGCCACGGTGACGACAGTTACGTCAGCGACTGATCCTGATGGAGGTGCGATTACTTACAGCATCGACGACACCACAAACTATGCGATCGATAGCAACACCGGTGCAGTGACGTTGACGGCCGCGGGTGCGGCGCGAGTGAATGCGGATACAGGCGCAAACCTGCCAGCGTTCACGGTCACAGCGACGTCAGCTGGCACTGATGGATCTTCAGACACTGCGACGCTGACGCCACCGGTGACTGAGGTGAATGACGCACCGGTTGCGATTGCTGCAACAGCCAGTGTCGCTGAAGATGCGACTATAAAAGGTGAGGTAAAAGCATCAGATGTTGATCTGCCAGCGGATACGTCACTGATCTTTACGACGACCTCAACGGTTGAAGGGCTGACATTGAACAGCGATGGGTCGTACACCTTCGACGCGGCGTCTTACGACAGCCTAGAAGCGGGTGAAAAGCTTGAGCTGATCGTTCCAGTGACGGTGACAGATGATCAGGGCGCGACCGCTGAAACCACGCTGACGATCACCGTGACGGGCACCAACGATGCACCGACCGTCTCGACCGTGACATCAACCACATCTGAGAACGATCCTGCTTATACAGTGAACCTGTTAACGGCTTCAGCTGCTGAGGATATTGACGGCGAGTCAGTCACTTACGTCGCTGGCTCCACAGTGATGACCAGCACAACGGATGCAGGCGGTGTCATTATCGATAACAGCACCGGTGTGGCCAATGTGAATCCTGCACACTACAGCTACCTGGATGACGGTGAGTCCGTAGAAGTGACCTACAGCTTCAACGTAACCGACGGTATTGCCGTAGTTGCGAATACGGCGACCATCAGGATCACAGGTAACAACGACGCACCAATTGTTGAGTCAATCACTCTTGAGGCAACTGAAGATCGGTCGCTGGTTGCTCAATTGGACTTGGCTGTGCTTGCATCGGATATCGACGATGAGCCACTGAGTGTCGTAGCGGGTAGTTTTGTAACAACTGAAGGTGGCCGCTTCACTGTAGCTTCCGATGGCAGTTTCACTTACGAGCCTGCATCTAACTTTTATGGTATCGACTCGGTCACCTATAGTGTCACTGACGGTGACATAAACACCCAAGCGACAATAACCTTCAACGTTGCAGGTGTTGCGGAGCAAGTGGTTGTAGCGGATCCAGAGGCTGTTATGCAGGCATCTGCTGAATCTGCATCGTCCGAATTTACGAGCTCCGGATTTGAGCCTGAGGGTGATGACGAAGGGACTGATGAACCAAAAACTATCACATTTGAGGCTGATCCAATTGCACGCGCATTTGATTCTGAGCTTGGATGGCAATCCTCGCTTATGGTGCAGCGTGATATTCCGCTGCAGAAATTTGAAGCGGGCGATGGCTTTACCAGTTTCGCTTTCCAGATTCCAACGGACACCTTTGGTCACACAGACTCAGGAATTGAAATTGATGTCAGTGCACTAATGGCAGATGGCTCTGAGATTCCCGCCTGGCTTGTTTTTGATGCTGAGCAGGGCGTGTTTAGAGGTATCCCGCCTGCAGGCTTTGAGGGTGTTCTGACTGTTAGGGTAATCGCTCGTGATGAACTGGGTGCTCAGGTCGAAACTATGGTGAGCATCGAGGTAGAGCTTGGCCAGTGGTTACTTGCGGGTGTAGATGGCAAACCTAGAGTTGATCAAGTTTTGCAAAACCAGTCGCAATTCGCATGGCGTTCACAACGTGACTCGTTACTGGCTGCGGTACAGGAGCTGCGAGATGAAAATGATGGTTAATGTGGCAGAGGCTGAATCAGCAACTGTTTAATTGGCATTCTCACCAGTCTTTGAACGGATAACAGAAAGCCATTTTCGATTAGACATTTGAGCTACTCATAGTGGCTCATTAACCCTTGATTGATGCGTTCGATAAACGAGTGCCCCGTGAGTTTGGCGGCTCTTCTAACGGATCCATGACGGATGAGACTGGTCGTATTTATGAACGGCTCCCGTTATGTGATCCAACGCGCCTGAAACTGGGCGTGCTCCTGTGATCGTCTTCGCGAGGTGTTCCAAAGGGGCCAAATTATTGGGAGTTCGTTGTTGAGGACGCGTTGAGTCGTAACTACTTTTCAATGACTTTCACTTCTGCTTTGCTGGTACCTACCGTTTACGCCCGATCCGAAAGTGTCGCGCTGCAACAACCTACACCCAACCTAACGTGTTCCTTGAGTAATCGAGAAATCATCAAAAGCGAAGGAAGCACAGCGTTAGTGGTCGCAATTTAAATTGCAATTTGCCATTCCATTTTAAGCTAATTATCGTCTTTTTTTGGCTGAAACCCCCGTAAATACTGATTTTATTCCTGTTTTGGTTATTTGAATTATCCATAAAAAGTTGGCCTGAAAACTGCATCATGACAGTGAAATAATCAGTCACGGTTTATTACGATGTTGAAAATCGGCTTGAGCATCCTTGTAACCATCAGTCTAGTTTCAGGGTGTGCTGTATCACCGAAAGAGCTCAGTACCAAGAGTATGGCTGAGATAAACGATACAGATCGTCAGGGTTTCATGAAGGAGGTTCCGGAGATAACCGGCCCTCTCTCATTGGAAGAGGCTATTGCTCGCGCCTTGAAGTACAACCTCGATCAGCGTGTCAAGATGCTAGAGCAGTCGCTTGCTGCGGGTGAGCTGGAAGCGGGACGATTTGATATGTTGCCAAAGCTATTAGCTGATGCTGGCTACGATTGGCGCGACAACTTTAGCCATCGCTGGGAAGGTGAATACGTTGATAAAAGTACGATACCTGCACCGATTAAAGGTGATCCGCCAAATGTCTCCGTTGATCCCAGGCATGGCACCGCTGACCTGCGCCTGACCTGGAATATTCTGGATTTTGGTGCCAGTTATTACACGGCGCGACAAAACAGTGACAAACTATTGATCGCCGCGGAGAAGCGTCGTAAAGCCATGCATAGCCTGGTTCGCAATGTTCGTACAGCCTACTGGCGAGCAGTTGCGGCCGAGTCTCTCACTTCCCGCGTGCGTCAGACAATAGAAGCTTCTGAAGATGCGCTTGGTCAATCACAAATGCTATCTCGGGAGCGTGTCTCAGCACCGGATGAGTCCCTACGTTATCAACGTAATTTGCTCGAGAATCTTCGCTTACTTGAGAGTGTGGAACGGGAATTAGCAAGCGCTCGCATAGAACTCGCTAGCCTGATGGGTGTTCTGCCTGGTACACGCTTTGAGCTGGTTGTCCCAGAAACCGAGCTTGAACCTATCACTGTTCCAATGGCGGAGCTGGAGGCCGTTGCGCTTTTACAAAATGCTGAGCTACGACAGCAATTTCTGAATGTTCGTATCGCCGTCGATGAGACTCGTAAGTCAATTGTTAAACTGCTACCCGGCGTTAATCTTGATTTTGGCACCTATTACGATAGCGACCGTTACCTAGTGAACGAGAACTGGCGAGCGGCTGGTATTAGTGTGAGTTATAACCTCTTCAATCTACTTTCTGGGCCAAGCCGAATTGAAGCTTCGGAGCGAAATGAGTCGCTCGCGGTTGCTCAACGTATGGCCATGCAGATGTCTGTGGTCACGCGCGTACATCTTGCCAAACATCAGTATACGGATGCATTACGACAGTATACGCGTGCAAATCAGATCTATCAGGTCGACAACCAGTTGGAACAAATAGTGAGCGGTAAGTATGCGAGCAATATGGTTAGCGAACAGACTCGAATTTCGGCTAGCGTGACTACCATTCTAAGTGAACTGCGTCGTTATCAGGCGATGTCGAAATTTCAGGAGGCTGTTGGACAGCTACAGTCCGATCTGGGTTTAGAGCCTGCGCTTGGTAGCCTTGACGACCTCTCGTTGGAGGAGCTTTCGGAATCTATCAGAGGTTGGATATCGACAGGTATTAACTCGAGTGCAAACACTATGATCGGAGGAGGCATTAATGGGTAAGCGGCGAACGCTGTTAGAGGTAATCGTTCTTGCATTCTTAGGGTGGGTGACCCCTGTCGTTGCACAGGAGTCACTTTCGATTGAGCAAGCGGAATTGCGTGCACAAGTTACTCCTATGCGTTTCGCGCTGTTAAGTGCAGAGATGAACGGCCGGATTGCGACTCTTAATGCGCGCGAGGGTGACAAGGTGTCAGCTGGTGATCTGCTGGTTGGTTTTGATTGCGGGTTACAGAACGCTGAGCTGAGCAAAACCCGTGCTCAGCTGGAGAGCGCCCGTAATATCTACAGGGGAAATCAACGAATGGCTGAGCTGAATGCCATTGGTCAGGTTGATCTTGTTAACTCAGAACTTGAGGTGCGAAAAGCGTCGGCAGAGCTTGAAGTATTAAATGAGACTATTAAGCGCTGTGAAGTTCACGCCCCTTACTCAGGCTCAATCGGTGATCTATTTGCTCGCGAGCAGGAGTTCATTCAGGCCGGTACTCAGCTACTTGAGATAATTGACGATACTCAGTTACAGCTTGAGTTTATAGCGCCATCACGCTGGATCAACTGGCTTACTCCGGGCTTAGAGTTTGATGTTGCCCTCGATGATACAGCCAAACTCTATTCAGCTCGGCTGGAATACACAGCTGCAAAGGTGGATGCAATGAGCCAGTCTATAAAGGTAGTCGCCAGGATTCAGGGCGATAACTTAGAACTCAAACCGGGTATGAGCGGGCGTGTACGGTTGGTACCGCCTCAGTGAGCCGAGCTTGGAAGTAAGGGATAGAGGGTAACAACGATGACAGTGATGAGCTCCATCGCTCATGATGGGCACCTTGCCACCCTAATCAGTCTGGGTCGGCGAGCACGGGATGCTGAGTCGATTGAGGAGTTACGTTTCCTGCTTGTTAATGAGACCGCGAACCTTCTCTCTTTTCATCAAGCTGTTTTTTGGTCAGTAAAGTCGGGGGTTCTGGCGCTCTCAGGCGTGGGTATGTTGGATCCGACTTCACCCTATGTGCGGTGGCTGGAAGGGTGGTTTAAATGCACACCCAAAGCTGATAAAACACTGGCATTCGCGTCGGACATGACCCTGCTACAGAGTGGGTCTAAGGAGTGGCAGGAGTGGCTTCCCTCACAGGTTGTCGTTGTGAACATTCCAGCAATGGGTCGTTTCGAGGGTGGACAGTTACTTTTGGCACGAGATACGTCATTCAGTCGACCTGAGCTAGCACTGCTACAAGAGTGGTGTGAGATTTGGCGTGGTGAGTATCGCCATTTCGTTAAACCCAGCTTACGCGAGAGATTATTACCGAGGCCCAGTCAAAGCGCATTTGTACGTTGGAGTATTCGTAGCGTACTTATTCTCTCGATGATCGCAATCTCGCAGATACCTGTGAACCTTTCGGTGTTAGCGCCCTCTGACCTGGTGCCTAAAGATCCCAGCGTAGTCCGATCACCGATGGATGGGATTATAGAGAGGGTATTGGTAGAGCCCAACCAGCGAGTTGAGCAGGGTGATCCTTTGTTCGAGTTCGATCGGGTCAGTCTCGAGAATCAGTTAGAGATGGCGCGCAGAGCGCTAATTACCCGTGAGACCGAGTATCGTCAACGTGCCCAACGAGCGTTATTTGACCTTGAGAGTAAATCTCAGCTCTCTGTTATTCAGAGCCAGATAGACGAAAGTCGCCTCGAGGTGCAGTACCTCGAGGCGTTAAATGCGCGAGCAACCGTGCGCGCGATTAGAGCAGGTATCGTTCTTCTAAATGATCCTTCGGAATGGAGTGGTCGTCCGGTTGCTACAGGCGAACGCCTGTTAGTGATTACCTCTGAGCGCGACGTCGAGCTTGAGGCTTGGCTGGCACCTGAAGATATTGTCTCGCTGCCAGAACAGGCAAAAGTAACCTTGTTCCTTGCGTCGGATCCGACCCAGCCGATTGCTGCTGAACTTCGCTATCTCGCACACCAGCCCGAGGCTCGGCCGGACGGTAATTTCGCATACCGAGCACGCGCTGTCATAAAGGATAGTAGCGAGAAGGTACGTGTGGGCCTTAAAGGCACCGCTAGAATCGACGCCGCAAGTGTACCGCTCATTTACTGGATCGGGCGTCGACCTTGGGCATCTTTGCGCGGTTGGTTGGGCGTCTAGGCATGTCTTTACCTGCACTGCGCCCTGAGTTGCATCTGTACGAGGGACCCCGTGGTCGTTCGGGGGAGCCCTCCTGGTCGCTGCACGATCCTGTACGTAACCTCTACTTTCATATTGATTGGCCTACGTTTGAAATCCTGTGCCGATGGTCAATCGGTAAAGCTGATGAGATTGCTGATTCAGTTAGTCGTGAAACGGCTCTACAGATTGCGTCAGATTCTGTGGAGGGGGTGTTGAAATTTTTGCACCAGTCCGAGTTGCTTGTGCGTCGTCAGCGTGAGGATTCTAAGCACTTTGCCGATGCTGTAAGACAACGCCGGCAGCAATGGTGGATGGTGCTGCTGCACCGTTACCTTTTTTTCCGTGTGCCTTTGTGGAAGCCAGATGCCTTTCTAGGGCGGTCGCTTTACGCTGTTCGCTGGCTTGGATCGCCACTGTTTCGGTGGTTGACATGTTGTGCTTTGATGCTCGGCCTAATCCAAACCTCACGCCAATGGGACCAATTCACCACCACTCTCGTGGATCTCTTCTCACTGACGGGCTTGCTAGCTTATGGTGTGACGCTGGTCAGTATTAAGGTTATTCATGAATTTGGCCATGCTTACGTCGCTAAACATTATGGCTGCCGCGTGCCCACGATGGGTATGGCATTTCTCGTGTTGTTCCCAATGGCCTACACCGATGTTAACGACGTTTGGCGACTTGCATCTATGCGCAAGAGACTCCACGTAGGTGCCGCGGGTATTTTTACCGAGCTTTCCATTGCTGCGTGGTCAACGCTTATCTGGACCTTGCTGCCCGATGGTCCGCTTCGAACGGCTGCCTTCCTTCTAGCAACGACTACTTGGATCTCTACGCTGATTATCAACGCCTCGCCTTTTCTCCGTTTCGATGGCTATTTTTTGCTTATGGATTGGTTAGAAATCCCAAACCTACATCAACGAGCTTTTCGTCTGGCGGTTTGGCGTTTGAGGGAGTTGCTTTTTGGTTTGGATCATTCGCGCCCGGATGCGTTACCGCAGAAACAATACCGCTTCCTCGTTGCGTTTGCTGTAGCCACTTGGTGTTATCGGGTGGTGGTATTTTCTGGGATCGCAATACTGGTCTATCTAATGTTTCCAAAGCCCTTGGGGCCGATTCTCGCGTGGATTGAAATCTACTGGTTTGTGTTAAAGCCAATCTTCTCGGAAATTGCAAACTGGTGGTCGATGAGAGATGAAATTATGAAGAAATTTCGTACGCTGGTAACGGCTGCACTCTTGGGTGGAGTCGCTGTAGGCGTTATTTTTCCTTGGGACGAGCGAATATACGCGCCGGCAATGCTGCAGTCAGGCACTACTCATGCGGTGACATTGCGTGATCCGGGTCAGTTGATCTCTGTAATGGTCAGCTCAGGTGATAGTGTTGAGGCCGGGCAACTCATTGCTCAGCTTGCCTCGCCTGACCTTGAGTTTGAGCTGCAGGCAGCCAATAAAAAGTTGGAGCGAATAGTATGGCAGGTTCAGAGTGCAGCGCTAAATGAGACTGCACGTGAACAGCTGCAGATTCTGCAGGCCGAAAGAAGTCGATCTCAAGCGGAAGTTGCAGCGCTAGAAGCTCGAATCGATGCGCTGAACATCAGATCACCTATTCAGGGTATTATTGACTGGGCAGACCCCGATCTGGCGGCAGGAGATTGGTTATCTTCACGCGACAGCCTGGCGACAGTTCGGGCTGTCAACGTGCCGGACATTCTTGCCTATGTGAATGAGAAAGATCTGACACGGATCGAAGCGGGTAACACAACAGCGCTCTTTTTTGCTGAATCCGACGGCGTTTCAGCTATAACCGCGAGAGTGGTCAATATAGATCTGGATGCTGCGCGCGCGTTGCCGACCCCCATTCTCTCATCGACGTACGGCGGAGAGATTTTAACGCGAACGCAGGGTAATTCTGAGGTGCCGGAGGAGGCCGTCTACGCGGTGCGACTGGTGCCGGAGCAAGGTACGCTGGATAACCTGCCGGATATGCGTGGGAATGTCACTTTGTATGGTGAGGCTCGTTCCTGGGTAGAGCCATATTGGCTTGCGGCTTGGGCAGTGATTCGACGAGAGGGTGGTTTCTAACAAGCTCTGGGTTAGGTTCAACGAAATCACTGCAAGTTTGGCCATAGCCTCTAGGAGCTTAAATGCTCCAAGTTTCTCGGCCAGGAAGTCGGCTTTAGCCGTCTTACCTCAGCTTGTTCAGGTTGTGTGCCACAAAAGAGCTGGATTGAGAGGGATGTCATAACAGTTTTGGCGTTGTTAAAAGAGCACTCAAATAAGTTACATCGCTGATGTGCCGCTAATGTTGCGCCAAAACCAAATGCACTAGGAGGCTTTAGACACCTGTTTCGATCTGAAGCCGGACATTTCGATTGTGGTTAGTGCTGTTACGATAGCCTCTAGTGAGGTCGGTTTCGGCAGGATGGCATCTGCACCTGCTGCGAGCACGCCCTCTGTCAGTTGAGAAGAGATCCACTCGTTCTCGCCCTCGCCTTCGTTTAGCACTGCGGTCGCACAAATAATCGGACCCGAAAAGCCCTTATCTCTGAGCTGCTTCGTCAGTTGATAACCATCGACTTTAGGCATAAGCAGATCAGTGAGAACAATATCAAACACGCCGCCATCATAAGCTTCGAGTGCTTCCTCACCGTTGTTGCACACCACCACCCAGGCACCGGCCTTGGTAAGCCGCCTATCGGTCACTAACTGCACCACCTGATCATCCTCTACAAGGAGGATGACCTTACCCTGTAGTGGGGATGCCGACGAGCTCTCGGCCGACGTAGCAGAGATCTCCTGCTGTGGTTCGGGGATAGCCAGAGACAGCTCTAGAATGAAGGCTGAACCACCTTGTTTACTGGGTTTTAGATCCGCTTTACCGTTTAAAGCGGCTATCGCTTCTCGGCTCATCAGTAGTGCCCGGGCATGAGTTTGCGTAATACCGCCATCCTCAATGTAAGCCTCATGCACGGTACGACCGTTAAGGCTCGACGCCACCTCGCCGTCATCTTCAATTAATAAAGTTGTTTTTACCCTACGCTCGCTATTTTCTGATGCAGTGAGGCTGATCCAGATATTCCTCGCGTTCGAGTTGAATGTCACATGTTTAACCAAACTGGATACGAGCTGGTCAAAGGCCGGCAAATTAAAAAGGCACTCCTGCATTTCACTATCGTCTACCAGGTGAAGCTTTACGTCGTTATTTTTTAAGATGGCGCTCATTTGTGAGAGCACCCTTTTAAGTTCGCTAGAGAGAACCGCTCGAGCAGCATTAGCGCTCTTAACTTTCCAGGGGGCTACGACACCCGAGAGCTGAGTCATAGCGCTGTTCATAGATGCCGCCGTCTTTGAAATGAGACTCAATTTATCGCCAGCTGGTAGGCGGGTATCGCTTGCAACGGTTTCAATGTATTCAAGTTGGCTTCTGAGCTCTGTATCTAACAGGACAGAAGCCGATTTTTGTCGCGCACTCAGTTCGTCGTTCTCCCTACGCTTCTGCTCAAGCTCCTGCATGAGAGAGTTCGTCCGCACTGAATTCTTGCGTTCAGCCGCTGTGTGATGGCGTTTGTTGAGGATCAATAACACGGCAAGTATGATTGCGATCCAGATTGATGCATCCGGTAGTTCCAATGCTATTCCCCTCGTCGTGAGTTCTTAACCAGTTTGCACATAGTTAGGATACCGCAGATTGATCGTTAATTGAGGATTGACTCCGTTCTCGATGCAAGGTTTGTTTGAGGATCATCTCTTCGAACGACAAGTTATAAATACCCTTTGTGGCAATTGACCGATAACGTTTTATCTCGAACTCATGTAGCAGCGCTTGCTGAGCATTGAGTACTTTGATGAGACTCTTGATCCAGATGACACCAGAAGCGTCTTCACCGGATGATGAGTTATTACGTTTGCTGCTGGTTTCTATTGCGTGCGCAGTCTCTTCAACTCTGAGTTTCTGAATACTCTGATAAAGATCTCGCTGATTTGCAGGAAGATCGTCTATTGAAACTAGATTTGAGAGCACCGGTCTCAGTGCTAGGTATTCAGTGACAGCATCTATAAGTCTGTGTTGCATAAATCACCTGTTAACTGGGTTGTATTCTTTGATTCTTTGACCCAATCAATATGAAGCAATAAGCGCGCCAATTATTACATTTGAGGAGTTTGAGCTACTTAGTATTTTTGGCGTCGGCTTCTGACATGCGGTAACGCGGTTGACTCAAACCGGGGAAGACGTTCTCCATGACGTCTAAGACGGCTTCGTCATCTTGATCATTGAGCGCAGGTTGCAGTAATTTGAACCATTGATCGCGGTCACTTGGGTCCTGGAGACTTTTTATGAGATTTTCAATTTTCTGTATCTGACCGAGGTGGGCTGCTGCTTGGATCTTATCTCTGAGCTCTAGGTTGATCTCTTTGCTCCAGTCGACTGCCGATATTTGAGGCTGGCGGAGCAGGTATGGCTGAGCCCTCTCAGCGCTGATTTCAACTTGGCACATCGAAGCCAAACTCGATTGAAGTTCGTGTATGTCGAAGGGCTTGGAGATAAATGTGTTTGCGCCTAGCGAAAGTGCCTTTTCACGGTCCTCACTTGAAACGCTGGCAGAGACTGCAATGATTGGAAGTTGGGCTCTGTCGTATTGACTGCGCAGCTCCGTAATCAGCTCAAAACCGTCGAGTTTTGGCATACGCAAATCGGTAATGACAAGCTCAGGTCTGACGTTAGCAATCTGTTCTAGCGCTTCGGATCCGTCAACAGCCTCATAGAGTTCGAACCCCATGGGTTGCAATAAAAATTGAAGTAACCGACGGTTCTCCTCATTGTCATCAACAACCAGGACACGCAAGGTGCCTGTTATAGATACGCGCCCTTGCCCTTGCCCTTGCCCTTGTACAGAGGCTGAAGTTTCGGTCTCTGGCAACGAGGTTTCTGTGTACGGAATTTCAATACGTATCTGAGTTCCTTGATTTACTTTGGAGTTAACCTCTATATTGCCGTTCATAAGGCGGAGTAGCTCGTTGACAATAGCCATGCCAAGACCAGCACCCTCCGAGTGCTGGTTGGCTTGTTCAAAGGGGACAAACAGTAGCGCTAGTTGACTCTCAGTCATTCCTTTTCCCTGGTCCGTCACTTCAAAGATGAAGCGTTGCCTCGTCTCATCTGCTGAGATCAGAAATTTTACTTCGCCCTTGTTACCGTACTTAAACGCATTCACAACCACGTTTGTCAGTATTTGAGTGAGGCGTTCAGGGTCGGTAAGTATTCGCTGTGGCAAACTGGTTGCAATTTTACTTGTCAGGTGTGCCTGATATTTGTGTTGCTCTATCTCAAAAATAGAGACTAAATTTTTGAAGAAGTCGGTTGGGTCGACCGGGCTGATTTCTAGCGATACTTTACCTGCCTCTATCTTTGATAGGTCGAGCACGCGGTTGATGAGTGTGAGCAGGTGTCGGCCTGAATTCAAAATACTTGTCAGGGCGCCCTTGGAGTGGTTATCGATACTTGGATTGGCCAGCAAGATTTGTGAATACCCAATGACGGCGTTGAGTGGTGTTCTCAACTCATGGCTCATACTGGCTAAGAATGCGCTTTTTGCGTTGCTCTTGTCTTCGAAGAGTTGTCTTTGTTGCGAGAGCAGCCGAACGCGATGCTCGTGTGCGCGAGACTCAACTGAAACCTCGAAAACCGCACTGATGGCATAAACGCACAACAGTATAGTGCAACCGATACTGAGGGTAATTGCGGAGAATAGAATGCCGTAATTGGCAAACAGAAATGTTCCAAACAGATAAGAGACAACAATGATACCGCCAGCTGCGGATAACAGAATCATAGGGCGACGATCGATAATGCCCCCGAGCGTAGTATCGCGCCGTGCTTTGTACCTAATAAGGATTATACCGACCGCTAGCACGATTAAAACTTCTATGACGGCTAGCCAACCGGGTCGCTTGAGCAGTGATTGCGTTATCATGGACTCTATCAGTTGGGCATGTATCTCAAGCCCTGGCACTTGCTCGCCCAATGCGGTTAATTGCGTGTCTATTAGCCCAACGCCCGTGACGCCGAGAATGACAATTTTTTGGTTCAGCAGGCGCGGATCGAAATTGTCGTTCATCAGATCCACAACCGACAGGTACCGCTGGTAGCTGCTGTTAAAGGGGGAGTAGTGAATATAGACACTGGTATCCGGCTGAGTTGGTATCGTTAAATTGGCTACCCTTATCTTGGCGGAACCAAATAGAGAGTTATCGAACTTTATCGAGTCCTCGTAGGTTGCTGCGCGAAGTAGCTCTATTGAAAAAGCCGGTACGAGTTGGTCTTCTACCGACGCAATCAGGGGGATTTCACGTACCACGCCATCGCTGTTCGGTACGCTCACGAGGCCCTGACCTGCCGCTGCGCGTTGTAAATCCTCGAGACTAGCCAGTACTGCAGAGTAGCGATTGAGTGAGGAGGGTGCAGAGATCTCAGAGGTTTCTACTCGCGCTGTTTCGACCAACAACCCGGCGCCGTAGTTGGTCTGTTTCAGGCCGACTGTAGCCAGAACTGAGTTAGTCTGACTAAGTGCAAGCGCAAGTTCGAAGTCAGGAGAAGGAGTTGCGACAAGTTCTGAGATCAAACTTTGAACTTCCGGTGCAAGATTGCGGATCAGGTCGTCCAAAGGGTTTCGTTGTGGTTCTGGAAAAATTATATCAATACCAATTGCTGCAGGATTGTGTTGATTAATTTTGTCCAAGACACCTGCGATAAGCTCGCGTGACCAGGGCCAACGCCCAAAATGTTGCAGACTCTTCTCATCGATCGTTATCAGAGTAACCGGCTGCACTTCTGATGAACGTGGGGAGTCCTTTTGGTAGAGGTCAAATTGCCAGTTTTGAAGACTGTGCAGGGGAGCACGCAGGCTGGCTACGCCGTCGCTGAGCCAACTTGGGTAATGGGCTTGTAGCAACTGAGGCATATTGTGCAGCAATTCTAGTGTCAATATGAAAAGCAAAATGCTAATACCCGTCGCATTTTGCAGTGAATCACGAAAATACCGGCGTAATCTTTGCCGAATGTGACTTCCAATTAGCATACTTAGTGCTCTGCTCGGATGCTCGGCCTGTTACCGCAGGTTTATCTCAACCCGGCGATTGAGTGGTTCATCGACACCGTCAGCTGTAAGAACTGCTGGCTCACGCTCGCCTCTCCCCGATATCTCAATTAACTCGTCTGCAACACCTGCCCGAATAAGCAAGTCGGCAACTGTTCGTGCCCGCTGGGCTGACAGCCTATCGTTTGCCTCTAATGCTCCAACCCTATCGGTATGACCCGTAACACGGAGTTCCGGAGCATCACGTTTGGCTAGAGCATCTAACATCTCTTGAATGACTTTTCCGGAATCTGGGGTTAAATCAGTTGATGAGCCCGGTAAGAATCTTACGGTAAACGCGAGTGGGGCTTCGGGCTGGCTGGATAAAAGTCGACCGAACCTGGACTTTACTTCGCCAAGACTCGAGGGGGCTGAAGCGAGCTGACCTGTTTGTCCAAGGGCTGCACCGGCATAGGCCGTGTCAAGTATCTGAGATTCGTCGCCTTTGTTCACGATGACGGAACCAACCTTTCCCGAGCTGTCCGGCAGAAGAATGACGCGGTTCATTGGATCACACCCCGGTGTGAGCCTTGTCGAATTGCTATTCGCGTTGGTGATACATTTACCAGTAGTGGTTAGAACAGGTACACCTGACGAAGTGAGCACGTAGCGGCTGGCAACTGATAATTGAGATGTAAGTCCAAGACATACAAAGAGTGTGACTGAATAGAGGCTTAGGTTTCGCATGACTATTCTCCTGCCGCTTCGATAATAAATTCCGTCCCACGAACGCCAAGATTCAGCTCTCCGGCCGAGAACTTAACTGCATCGGGTCGAGTCTTAGCGATCTGTCCAGAGATAACCGAAAGGGTCCCACGTTGTACGTCGGTACTTAATTCGCCTTCGTGGGTTGTGGTATTAAAGCTAAACTTTTCAATGGTAATGCGAGTGTTCGGGCCGGCCGTCATGCGGGTGTTGTCCAGCATGGTGATGCCGGCGAAGCTCGAATTACCAGTAGATACGACGTCGCCCAAGGAGACAGGGCTGCCGACTTCAGCCGGAAAAATCTCACCTCCTCGACTGATCTCTACTCGTCCCTGTAAAGTTTTTATTGTCCCAGCCTGCTCCACCGCGAGGGTGGATAAAGATGCGCCGAGCAAAGCGAAAATAATTAAAGATTTGAAATGGTGGCGATTATTTTGACTGATCATCTATACATCCTCTTGATACAGATTTGTGTCCCAACCTTCTTCGGATGCCTCACCGATAGGTCTGTCCGAGCCATTTAAATTTGGTTTAAGCAAGATATACACCAGCTTGAAATTTAAAATACCCGCACATAGATGGGTGATTTCTGACACCTTTGCTTTAACTAGTGGCACAGAGTCTGCATCGGTCAGCGGTAGAAGGTAATTCGCATAGTAGTTGCGGTGCCTAATGCTTTCCGGAGGTGTGTCATGAAAGTGGTAGTTGGCGAAGTAACCTGGTTAGTTGGGTCTGCTCAGGCTCTAGGGCAGGAAGGAGAGAGTCGAGAACTCTCTCTGGGTGCGTCCATCAGTGAGGGCGATACTGCTGTAGTTGCCCCCGGTGGAGAGTTGCACATCTCGCTTGCCGATGGAGAGACGCTGGTTATTGTCGATGGCGATCGTTGGACCGCTCATGGTCTGCCTCTTGAGGAAAGTGTTGAGTCCGACCCCGGTGCTGTGGTGGCCAATGTAAACTCGATTATTGGACAGGCCGTTGCAGTTGCACCGGACGGAAGCGAGCGCATTTTGCGACCAGGTGACGAGATCTATGCTTACGAAGAGGTTCGCACAAGCCCTGATGCATGGTTGGAGCTGAGGCCCTCGTTTGGCGGTGGTCAACCCGTGGTGCTTGAGGGCGGACTGAGTATGACTGCAAGCGCCCTTTTAGGTGCGCATCCAGGCGACGAGACGGACACGCTAGAGTCGCTCGATAGTATTGCAGCTATCCAGCAAGCGATTCTTGAAGGTGTCGACCCAACTGCTGTTACTGAAGCGACCGCAGCCGGTGGCGAAACAGCAAGTGGAGAAACGACCACCGATGGCGGTGGCAGCGACTTCGTTGCTCTTGATCGCACCGCGGGAGAGATCGATCCAACAGCTGGATATCCAACGGGCACCTTTACGACAGAGTTTGCAGCGCAGGAGGATGTGGCTAGCGATGCAGATGTAAATGGTGCTACCAACGATGCGCCGGTTGCGGACGATGACGAGTACACGGTGGCTGAAGACGGCAGCGTCACGCTGACTCCGCTGGCTGGGGATAGCGATCTGGATGGCGATACGCTGTCGATCGTCTCCATCAACGGTGTGGCCTTGACCGGTGAAGCGCAGGCGATCGATACCCCTAACGGCACGATCACCATCAATGAGGGTGTAATCACCTTCACGCCGGACGAAAACTACAACGGCACAGAGACCTTCAACTACGTGGTCAGCGATGGCCAGGGTGGCACCGACGAGGGCACTCAAACCATCACGGTCAACCCGGTTAACGATGCGCCGACTATTGAGTTAGAGATTCCAGCCACCAACTTCAATGAGGATGTAAGTACAACCATCGACTTGGCAGTCGCGTTTACTGACATTGAAACGGCGGATACTGATCTGACCTTCAGTGTATCGGGAAACACACATATCGCTGTTTCGATTGTTGAGGGTGTTGCTACATTGAGTAATGCCACAGCGGACTGGAATGGTTCGGAAGATCTTACATTTACGGTAACCGATGCAGGTGGTTTGACTGAATCGCAAACCGTTACTGTGACAGTTGTCCCGGTTGTTGATATCACCACTGACAGCGTTGATGTGGTTGAAGATACGGCAACGATTATCAACGTACTGTCTAACGACGATTTTGAGAATACCGACGCCGCGGTCACCGCCGTGGGTACAGCGAGTCATGGTACGGTAAGTTTGGTGGATGGTGAAGTGACCTACACACCGAAAGCGAACTACAACGGTGCGGATAGTTTCATGTATACGGTGACGTCTGGGGGTGTAACGGAGGAGGCGACTGCGACGCTGAACGTGACTGAGGTGAATGATCCGTTGACGTTGGAGATGGCTACACCGACTTCGTTCACTGAGGGCTCAGCAACTGAGGGAGCCACGGTGACGACGGTTACGTCAGCGACTGATCCTGATGGAGGTGCGATTACTTACAGTATCGACGACACCACAAACTATGCGATCGATAGCAGCACAGGTGTAGTGACGTTGACGGCCGCGGGTGCGGCGCTAGTGAATGCTGATACAGGCGCAAGCCTGCCAGAGTTCACGGTCACAGCGACGTCAGCTGGCACTGATGGATCTTCAGACACTGCGACGATGACGCCACTGGTGA
>DATHZN010000027.1:0-9665 GCA_035458585.1 Marinobacterium sp.
ATAGTCATTGGCCAAGCCGGTCGCCTGATCTGTAGTGGCGAGTTTGTAGACCCGGCGGTTGGCGGATTCGACATAGCGCCAAATAAAGTAGGCGACACCGACAGCACCCCAGATTGCTAACCAGAAGACAATCAAAGAGGAGAGTCCAAGGTGTTGAGCTACCTCTGCTAGCGCATCCTCTCTGCTAGTGCTAACCCGCCCCAACACCACACGGACCACCCCTAGTCCCGGCAGCTCGACATCATGTGGCATAAAGATGAAAGTGCCATCGATTGTTTCAGCCTCAAAGAAGAGGGGAGCGGCATCACTGTGAAAGGCCCTTTCATGCCGATCTCCGATGAGGGCCTCTGTTTCGGCTACCGGTAGTTGCAGTTGGCTGCGGGCAGAGGTCAAGATCTGCTGTGCTAAACCCGGTTCAATGTTCTTGTAAGAGTGCAGCCATCCCTTTGAATCTCCCACCAGCAGGAACATGGGCTCATCAAAATGATACAGGGCTGCCAGAAGCTGCTGACTCGTCATTCGGGTAGACAGCTCTCCTTCGGAAGGCGGCAAAGCTTCGAGTTTGTGCTCCACCTCCTCCAAAACAATCTCAGTCACGTCGTGGAGTGCCTTAATTTCAAAATGCAGAGCACCGTCTCGAGCAGCCTGAAAGGCTTCGAATGCGTAGAGCGTGGCAAGTAGCACCGCTATGGCACCGAATCCAAGTGCAGACTTATTTCTAAGCGAACGAAAGTCGAGTTTCTCTAACGGATTTGCTGTATCGTCGGCAACGGCATCGGCGGAGCTGTTCAGCCCGATCAGAGAGTACATAAAACACCAGCCCGACAGAGCGGCGATCAGGTTGGCAGCGCCGAAAAAAAGACAAAACCACGCCATGACATCTCGATCAAGCAGATCGAGACCGGCGGGGCTTATCAATACTAAAATCGCCCCTCCTACCCCACGCAAGGAGCGATCGATCGTATTCATATTCGAACAAAACAGCACAGACATCTCCGAACAGGACCTACAATGCAGAGGTCTCTTTATCCAAGGGCAATTTTGCTACTTTTTCCTAGCGGTGCGCAAACTTTAACCGCTTTGCGGAAAACAGCTCAGAAAAACTAGAATGCAAAGTCCTCAACTAGCAGATAGCCAATCGCTTTGTAATCGTTAATCTGTGCTGGCCCAGAGGCAGATACATCAACGTATTCAGGAAACTCGTCCGGCTTTATATCACGCCAACTCGCATAGGTCCCGCAAACATGAACATCAACGCCTTGCGCACCCAAATCGAGGACGCCTTGATGAAGGCTTGCAAACATACCCCTGTTCTTGGTTAATAATGCAAACTGTTCATTACCGTGGCTTACAACGGCCACATCAACGCCCGGAAATCTTTGCCGCAGTTGCTCAATAGCACTGAGGAGCTGCGGCTGTATCTGTTGCCAGCTACTCTGACTTGGCGCCAGAATCTCGAATACAACGCCCGCCGGAGGCTCCTTCAACGACAGTACCTGCTGCAGCGATTCAGCTTTGAGCGGCATTGCCAGCAACAACAGCAGCGCTACATATAAAACTCTCATACTTATATCCCCCTGTCAGTTAGGATAGGTTCAGTTTAGGTGGATATTGAGCGTATACCCACAGGATCCTTGAACAAAAGAGAGATAAATGAAATATCTGGAAGACCTCTATGTTGGTGAACGATTCGTCAGCGACACTTACCAACTCACTGAAGAGAATATTATCGCTTTTGCCGAGCACTTTGATCCGCAGCCTTTTCACCTCGATCATGAACAAGCTAAAGAGACATTCTTTGAGGGCCTTGCCGCCAGTGGCTGGCACACAGGCGCAGTCACCATGCGACTGATGGCGCAGACATTGCCGTTAGCAACCGGTGTTATAGGGGGTGGAGTCGATTTACGCTGGCTGTCACCGGCGAGACCTGGCGATCTCTTACATATCGAAATTGAAATTAGAGCATTGACCGAATCTCGCTCCAAGCCCGACAGAGGAACAGCATCCATTTTTGTTGAGACCAAAAACCAGCACGGCGAGGTGCGACAGACGATCGAGACGCGTCTACTCGTATTTAAGCGTCCGGGATAAATAGAATGTCGGCCTGCTGAATCGCAACCAATCAAAACCCTTGCTAGCGGTTTGTAGTCTAGACTCAAACTAACCTAACAGGTTATTGAGGCGATGAAAGCGGATAGTCGATCTGAAAGCGCAATTTTTGTTCTAGATAATTCTCCCAGCTTGCTGGCGCTCTATAAAGCAGAGTTGGAGGAGTTAGATGAGCAGGTTGAGATCTTCCGAGAGGGTAGTACCGCCCTTCAATATGCTCGGAAAAAGCCTCCCAAACTGATCATTCTGGGCGCCCAACTGGTCGATACCAATTGCATAGATCTATTGACTCATTGGCGAAATGAAAAAATCTTTATCAATACGCCGTTCATCGTTATTTCGTCATCAGAGTCTTTAGAGTTTCGCGATCAGTGTTTCCAGCTTGGTGTTGCCGATTTTATTCCGCGCAAAGCCAATCAAGAGTATCTGATTGCCCACGTAAAAGCCGTGCTGGAGCGCATTGAAGGAGAGCGCCAAGAGGTCTTGCTAGAGACAACGCAGGTTCGCGTGCTGGTTGCCGAGGATAGTCTTCCCATTCAGTCACTCTATCACCTTCTATTGAGTGAGATGGGTGCCCATGCACAGCTCTGCTCCGATGGACAGGAGGCTCTCGACTACCTTCATCAGAATTCAACCGAGGTTGACCTGCTGATTACCGATCTTGAAATGCCGCGTCTGTCAGGCCAGGAGCTGTTGCAGGCGGTACGTACTGACCGGCGCTTTGATACACTCCCGATTATCGTTGTGACTCAATTTAATGCGCTAGAGACAGCCGTTAACCTGCTGCGAAGCGGTGCTACAGATTACATCCACAAACCCTTCCGGCCTGAGGAACTTCAAGCCCGCATCAACACCCACTTGCACAACAGCCGCCTATTACGACAGCAAAAAGTGTTGACTCATCAATTGCGCGAGCTCAACGACTCACTCGAGCTCAAAGTACAAGAGCGCACGCTGGAGCTTGATGAAGCGAATAAAGAGATGATCCTCAAGCTCGCTCTTGTCTGCGACTTGAAAGATGAAGACACGGGGAACCACATCCACCGTGTCCGTCTCTATTGCCAAGAACTGGCACGCGCAGCAGGCATTCCTGAAGAGGAGTCAGAGCACTTTGGCTACTCAAGCATGCTGCATGATGTCGGCAAAGTCGGAATACCTGATAGGATTTTGAAAAAACCCGGTCCTCTGAACGACGAGGAGTGGGCAATCATGCGCACCCACACCATTAAAGGTGCTGAACTTCTCGGCGATAAGCCCTTCTTTCGTGTAGCCCGTGAAATTGCTCAATATCATCATGAGCGAGTCGATGGTACCGGTTACCCAGGGGGTTTAGCAGGCGAGGAAATTCCCCTATCAGCGCGCATCGCGGCGGTTGTAGACGTGTATGACGCTCTGACCTCTAAGCGTTGTTACAAGGAGGCGTGGACAATTGAAGCGGCTCTGGAAGAGCTGCAACGCATGACCGCGGGACACCTAGACATGAATCTGGTCAAACTGATGCAACAGCTGCAACGTGAGGGGAAATTGGACTACATTCGCCAACATTATCCCTGAGGGGCCTTAGCCTCTCGGTGCCGTTGGATGTAATCCAGAGCCTGACGCAACGCATCGGTACGTGAGTGTGTAAATTGCTCCAGTGGCAAATGCTCGCTAAGCCCAAGGTTTAACAACTTCTCTTTAGCCAGATCTGATCCAACCACCACGCCGACATGCTTACCCATATCCAGAGCTTCAACAATGACATTCTCGAGTGACAACGACATCGTGTCGTCAAGAAAGGTCACATCGCTAATGTCGAATATGACCGCGTCGTGTCGTTCAATGTATTTGCGCTCGCGCGCCAGCGCCTTGGAGACACCAAAAATCATTGCGCCGGACAGATAGAAAAGAAGCAGACGTCCGTCAGCAGAGTTAAGTAACTCGCGCTGCTCCTCATCAAGAGGGATAGAGTCATCGACATCGGACATAGACTTGATATTCTCGGCCTCAGCCGCCGAGAGTTTCTGAATAATAATGACGTTAGCCACGAAGACACCGACGCCAACTGCCACCATCAGGTCGACGAGAACGGTCAGAATCAGGACCGCATACATAATCAGCGTACTGTGTTTTGAAACCTTGTGAGCGCGGCGAATAAAGGACCAGTCAAGGATATCCAGTCCCACTTTTACTGCAATGCCGGCCAACACCGCCAGTGGAATGGTTTCGATCAGCGTTGCCAGGCCAAACACCGCAATGAAGAGCGCGACCACGCGGATCACTCCCGACAGCGCCGTTCGCCCGCCCGCCTGAATATTGACCACCGTTCCCATAGTGGCACCGGCACCGGGCAGACCACCAAAAAAGCCGGAAACGATATTCCCCAACCCCTGCCCCACCAACTCTTTATTGGAGTCGTGCTCAGTGCGAGTCAGGTTATCGGCAATAACCGATGTCAGCATTGAGTCTATACACCCCAACATTCCGAGCACCATGGCATCGACCAACATCACCCCAAGCTGTTCATGAGTAAAGTGCGGCATTACCAACGAGGGCAAAGAAGCATCAATTTCACCAATACGACGCACATCAATGTCGGCCATCAGATAGAGCGCGGAAAAGATCGAAATGCCAATCAGCGCAATCAACTGAGGTGGTACATATTTTTTTATGCGTGCTGGGGTTTTGAAGAGTACAGCGAGCGCAAGCACGAACAGCAAAAACTCAGCCGCACGAATATTCATCAGTAGCTCTGGAATCGCCAGCAGACTGCCAATCACTCCGCCAGGTGGTGCAGCCTGCCCAAGGGCCGGACCTAACTGCATCAGAATCAATATTACGCCAATCCCTGACATGAAGCCCGAGACGACCGAGTAAGGCATAAGCGTGATGTACTTACCCAGACGCATAAAGCCGAAAGCGATCTGGAAAAGGCCGGCCATAATAACAACAGTAAAAGCCATCGCTAGCCCATTATCGGGATTGGCCGCTATCATTGAGCTAACAACAGCGGTCATCACAACCGTCATGGGCCCGGTCGGTTCGGAAATGAGCGTGGACGTACCACCAAAAAGCGCGGCAAATAGACCAATCAAGATAGCACCGTAGAGGCCTGCCTCGGCACCAGCACCCGAGGCAACGCCGAAGGTGAGCGCTAACGGCAGTGATACGACGGCGGCAGTAACTCCTCCGAGGAGGTCGCCTCGGAGATTACTCAGATTTAGCCGATTCAGTGCCAGCATCTTGGATCTTACCCTCAATCAGTATCGTTTCAGATGCCGCCACGAATGTGCGCACGCACCCGGTCAAAGTAGAATTTTGCTAGTCGTTCATGGGTAGCGCTATCAAGCGCGGGCAGCTCGGAGGCTCTGGCATTGCGCTCTATTTGATCTCTACGAGTGACACCCGCGATCACTGTGGATATTTGCGGTTGATCTAAAATCCACCGCAACGCTGCGTCAACAAGCGCCATACCGTCTGGTAACAACCCTTTGGCCTCCTCGACCAGATCTACCCCTTTTTCAAAGGGGATACCGTTAAACGTCTCGCCTACATGGAATGCAGCGCCGTCGCGATTGTAATGACGGTGGTCGCCCTCCTCAAACTGCTGCTGTTTGGACATTTTACCCGCTAACAGGCCACTCGCGAGCGGTAAGCGCACAATGATGCCAACATCAGCCTCGGCGGCAGCAGGCAAAAGTCGCTCCACTGCATCCTGACGGAAAAGATTAAACAAAATCTGTAGGCTGCTCAGCTTGGGATGTTGAAGCGCGAATAGGGCCTCGTCGATCATCTCAACACTAGCACCAAAGTGAGCGATGAGCCCCTCTTGTTGCAGATCTTCCATCCAAGTCAGGATCTCACCGTCAAACAGAACCTCAGAGGGGACACAGTGCAACTGAGCAAGATCGATCTGCTCAACTCCAAGGCGCTGGGCCGAACCTTGCAGGCTTTCGCGAATTGCCGCTTTGCTGTAACCATTGGGGTACAGATCAGAATTACGACCCACCTTGGTCGCGATTAGCGGGGGGTTTGTCTGGGCGGCCCGCCAACTACCGATGCGACTTTCAGACAGTCCTGCACCGTAAACATCAGCGGTATCGAAAAATGTAACGCCTTGTTGAACCGCCTGATCCAGAATCGCACTCGCTTCACTATCCTCCAGCGAACCAAAATCGTTGCCTAACTGCCAACAGCCGAGGCCAATCTCTGAAACCCTGAGACCTGATTTTCCCAAAGTGCGATATTTCATGATTTTTCTATCCTCTCAAGCGGCGAGTTGTCAGACGCTCTTCTCTTCTGCTTTTTTCACGCGAATCTGATTGCCATTTACCAAAGAGTTGTTGAGATTTTTCATAGCCGCTTTGGCTTCGCCCGCTTTGGGCATCTCAACGAACCCGAAGCCTTTTGAGCCACCGGTCACTGGATCCATCACCAGATTGCAGTACTGTACGCTGCCATAGGCTTCAAACAGTTCAAGGAGTTCGGCTTCGGTTGTAGAGCGAGCGAGATTACGAACGAGTAACTTCATAAGATGGTCCTGTTGAACTGAGGTTAAAGTATAAGCCATTCGGCCGGCATCAGCCTTTACCTGCAGAGAGCGGGCGAATGATATCGCTGATCTGCGTTTGCATCCACTGATCTGATAAGTCGACGCTGCAAGGAGTATGCTGGTAACTGTCGCGTGCTTTTGCAGCCGGCCGCCGAAGAGAATGCACCGGCATGAGGTACCAAATGCGCTTCTGTCCGCTCCTAAGTCATCTTAAAACATGCTATTTTTCAATATCCTAGCTCTGAAGTACCAGATGAGAGAATTTGATGTCAGCATCCGCCGACAGCGGTTTTATAGCGATCCACGGTAACCGACTCGAAGATCTTCGTCAGTCACTGATTACCTTTTTGCGTTCCGCACCGCTGGACCCTTTTGAAGAGGATGTGGTTCTGGTCCAGAGTAACGGCATCGCACAATGGTTGAAGCAATCAATCGCAGCCAACCCCGGCACGGATAACTCGGTGGGAGGACTCGGCATTGCGGCTGATCTGGATTTTAAGCTGCCAGCTGAGTTTATCTGGAGCGTCTATCGCTCAATTTTGCCGGAAGCGGAGGTACCCACAACCTCCCCCTTCGACAAACGCCCCCTCACCTGGCGACTGTTTGCGCTACTGCCAACCCTCGTCAATCAACCTATTTACGCGCCTCTCAAACGTTTTATTGAAGGCGATGAGCCTCTGGTACGCACCTTTCAACTCGCAGAAAAGCTGGCAGATCTATTTGATCAGTATCAGGTCTATCGCGCCGACTGGCTGGCGCTTTGGGAGAGCGGCAGTAATGCGCTTCTGAGCAGTCAGGGCGCTCAAACAAGCTTGCCAGATGAGGATCTTTGGCAGCCACAACTATGGCGCGCGATCTGCAATGATATCCAGATAGGTCTGGGTGGGGATGCTGCGAATACCAGCCGGTCGCGAGTCCACACGCGTTTTATGCAGCACGCCAGCAGCCTGAAGTACTTGGCGGCAGATGCGAAGCTAGCCAAACGTGTCTTTGTCTTCGGTGTCTCGTCACTTCCCCGACAGACGCTGGAGGCGCTGGCTGTGCTAAGCCGCTTCTCTCAAGTGATATTCTGTGTTTTAAATCCAAGCCAGTATCACTGGGCAGAGATAGTGAGCGATCGTGAGCTACTCACTGCAGAGCGTCGCCGAGGATTGATGAAACCCGAGTTCCAGCCAGGCTGTGCGTTGGAGACCCTGCATGGCCAGGCTAACCCACTGCTGGCGGGTTGGGGGAAACAGGGTCGTGATTTTCTGCGGATGCTTGATGAGTTTGATGATACTGAGGCACGTTGCACCCGCTACACTCTATACCGCAATCAGTTTGACCTCTTTTTTCCCCATTCAAGTGGTGCGCAACCGACACTGCTCAACCAGCTGCAGGATGATATTTTTTACCTTCGCAACCTCAACGAGATCGATACCCGAGTACTTCAACCTGAACAGGACCATTCAGTCCGGTTCCATCAAGCCCACAGCCCGCTGCGCGAGGTAGAGATACTGCACGATCAGCTTCTGGCTGCATTTAACTCGGACCCAGCTCTACAGCCAGCCGACGTTATGGTGATGGTACCGGATATCAATATCTACGCGCCCTACATCAAGGCTGTCTTTAGCCAACAGGCCAAGGGGGCGGAGCAGCATATCCCCTTTAACATTGCGGACCTCGGGCAGCGCGGCCAAAACCCGCTAATCAGCGCATTGGATATCCTGCTGTCTTTGCCACAGGCGCGCTGCAGCGTCAGTGAGGTGATGGGGCTACTGGAGGCGCCTGCATTGCGAAGTCGCTTTGGTATAGATGAAACTGATCTTGAGCTGATTGCACACTGGATAGAGCACACCCACATTCGCTGGGGCCTGGATGCCGAACAGCGCAAGCGTTCAGATAATCCAGCTATTGGAGTCCGAAACACCTGGCTAGCGGGCATCCGGTCGATGCTTGTCGGCTTTAGTCTTGGCCAGCAGGAGTGCTGGATGGGCGTGCAGGGTTACAACGATATCTCTGGCAGTGAAATCGCCATCGTCGGTAATCTCGCCAACCTCATTGAGGCCCTACAGCATCTGACAGAGAGGCTTGGACAGGTGCAAACAGCAGAGCTGTGGATCCTGGGTGTACAACAACTGTTGAGAGACTTTTTCGCTGCTGAGGATCCTGCAGACGAACTTCTGCTCGATCGCATCAGCCAACAGCTCCGGCGCTGGCAGGATGAACTGGAAATTGCCGATGCCCTGCAACAGGAGATACCGCTATTAGTCGTGCGTGAGCGGATAATCTCATCATTGGATGAGACCAACCTACGCCAACGATTCCTCGCCGGGAGCGTCAATTTCTCTACCCTAATGCCGATGCGCTCGATCCCGTTTAAAATGATCTGCCTATTAGGCATGAACGATGGAGACTATCCGCGAAGCCGCACGCCTATGGACTTCGACCTGATGGCACGCGAGTATCGCCCGGGCGACCGATCACGCCGCAATGACGATCGCTATCTATTCCTTGAAGCGCTGCTTTCAGCCCGTCAGCGGCTCTACTTGAGCTGGGTTGGCCGCAGTATTCTGGACGACTCCGAGCGCCCCGCATCAGTGTTGATAGAGCAGTTACAGGACTACATTAATCAGCGCTGGGTGAGCCCTGTGAGCGAGACCCGTTGTAGCGAGCTTCTCAGCATGCAACATCCACTGCAGCCTTTCAGTGCAGCTTACTACCCTGAGGAGAACGGCCCCTATAGTCTGACGGAGGTCCTGAATTCAGGTAGATTGTTCACCTACAACGGCAGTTGGAGAGAGGCACTCAACCAATCAGCTGCGGCACCACACGTAAGTAAGCACACACTAGCTTACCGCCAACCTAAAGAGCCTATCAATCTCCGGGCGCTAGCAAACTTTCTTAAAAATCCGATTGCTTACTTCTACAACCACCGACTCAATGTCTGGTTTGCTGACCTTGAGGAGTCCGACACAGACCATGAGATCTTCCAATTCAGTCCGCTGCAAAAAACGATACTGGAGTCACAACTTATTCAGCAGGC
>DATHZN010000028.1:0-15527 GCA_035458585.1 Marinobacterium sp.
AAAAGCAGGGCGAGGGACACACCAGCACTAGACTTGAAAATAGATCCGGTCGCTTAATGGCAGCCAGCATACCGATGGTCGCACTTACTGAGTGCCCGACAAAACAGACGCCGTTTAACTGGAGGGCGTCGCAGATCTCGATTACGTCTTGCGCATATCCGTTCAGATCAGCATAACGAGTTGAGTCAAATTGGGTGACGTCCGAACGACCGCAGCCTGTATAGTCAAACAGAACTAATTGCGACTCTTCGGCGATATGAGGCATCAAAAAGCGCCACATGGTCTGATCGCAAGCAAATCCATGCGCGAGCAAGAATGTCCGACTCCCCTCGCCTTGTACTCTGACGTTATTGCGTTCAAGAATTGGATGGCCGGCTGAGATATTCAAGACGATCACTCTTACAGGTTATCTGGACTACGCCCTCTCATACTAGCTTAGAACTGCTAATTTTGAGGTGTAATCGGACTCGTTTAATAAGCACGAAACTCTGTGCACTCGACATTATGGGTTGGAAACATCTAGGCGACCCCTGGCGCTACTTGTTAGTTCTGCCCTCAGCTAACCCATTTTCTCGGTGTCTGCTCAACGCTTCCACTCCGGTAGATCGCGCATCATCTTAATATCGTTAACGAAAGCAAGGGCGGCCCACTCTTCGAGGGGAAACCGTATCCCGCCGTCTTCCTCTCCATATTTTTTCATCAGTGCGCTCTCTAGCTTAGTATTCAGATCAAATACCCCTATCCCGCGCATACCCCAGCCACCAAACAACCGAGCGTCAATCACTGCAAAACTGATCAGCATCAAGTCATAGTGTCTGTCGTCCCTGCAAATACGCTGAAAAACACGATTAACCTCTTCAAAAGTTCCCTCAATCACCTGTAAAAAATGAGTTTGAGTCGCCAGCAAAACACCGGTTAAGCCAGCCTGTTCGTTTCGGATCTCACTAGGCGTAGCGATTTCCCGAACCAGTTCAAGCGTCATCTGCGCACTGGAGCGGCTTTTGTAGATCATTCTGTACATACTGACCTCTCGTAATTACGGCTAACTTGCGACGCACTATTCAAGCTTAAAGCGACATAGAGGAACATCCTTCACGCATCCTAATATCTAATGACTTTGAGTATAGGCTATGGTGAGAGGATTATTGTGGTAGGGGTTAAAGCGCAAGGGGGTTGACCCGATAGATATTAGTGTCTTGCAGTGACTGTGTGAATAATGTGAACTAGGTGAACGAGGTGAGTGAGAATGGGCTTGGCTAGCCCATCCTCATTAAAAACCTAGCGTAAACAGACGACTCAAGAAGAGTGATCAGCCTCTGACTCCAGAGCACTCAGCACGACCTCTGCCTGGCTTACTTCAAAGGATCCAGCTTTCTCTACGTTAAGGAGAGTCACCTCACCGTTGTCGACAACCATGGCGTAGCGCTGCGAGCGAATACCACCGAATCCTTGCGTATCCATCTCCAAACCAAGTGCTTTGGTGAAGCTAGCATCACCGTCGCCCAGCATCATCAATTCAGATGCGTTGTGAACATCGCCCCAAGCCTTCATTACAAACGCGTCGTTCACCGAGACACAGATGATGCTATCGACTCCCGCAGCTTTGAACTTGTCAGCGTAGACAACATAACCTGGTAAATGAGCCTCTGAGCAAGTTGGTGTAAATGCACCGGGCACAGCAAACAGGACGACCTTTTTGCCTTCAAAAAGTGCCTCGGTGTCGAGATGAACCATGCCTTCTGAGGTCAACTGACTAAGTGTTACCGCGGGAATTTTCTGGCCTGTTGTAATCATATTTTCTCCGATTATATTGGCGGTTGTGGGGCGTGCTTACGTTAGGTTCCCATCGCCCGATCAAGACTCTAAGCTGTTTCACAGCTCCGTAGCCAGCTATTTTTCGTAGCCAGTTTATATGTTTTACGTTCGGGGTGTAGGGTCAATTGAATACACGAAACAAACCGAGAGAGTGCCAACTCTGTCAGCGCGTCATCGGCCTGACCTTTCACCACCTCATACCACGCAAAGTGCACTCCAGACCCAGATTTCGAAAGAAATTTAGTCGTGAAGCCCTTAATCAGGGGGTCTGGTTATGCCGCGACTGCCACCGTGCTGTCCACCGCTTTTATGATGAGATCACATTGGCGAAAGAGTACAACTCACTGGAGGCGCTGCTGAATAGCGAGATAATCCAGCGTCACATTGATTGGCAGCGGCGCCAACGGCGGCGTATCTAGCGCGCTGAAAAGAATGCCTGGTGGAACCTATCGAAGTCACTGAAACGATAATCCGCCAGATGAGCGTAGTCAGGCAGCGACTCAAAGTTGATCAGACAGGTCTGCATTTTAGCATTTCTCCCCGCTTCTAGATCATAGCGGTAGTCACCCACCATCATCATCTCACCCGGCTCCATGGAGAAGCTTCTAGCTATCTCTTGCAATGCACTAGGATCGGGTTTGGGCCGGGAGTTTTCCCGGGTTACCAGATGCGAAATTGGTATCTGGTTGCGAGCAATTTTCAGCCTCGACGAAAAATCCGAGTTGCGAGTGACTATGGCAAGGGGAATTTGGTGTGCGTGACATTCGTGAATGAAGGCTTGAGCACCGGGTAGCCACTCTGATGCCTCTGCGTCCCTCACTTCGTGGCGATGAATGATCTCATGCGCCTCTTCACGCTCGCGACCACCGAGTTGTTCAACGAATTCGAGCACATCATCCTCAGCAGAGCAGCCGAGTTCGCGTCGAATCTCGGCAAAGTCGAGTGTTGATGTCACGAGCGTGCCATCCAGGTCGAAAATCAATGCGCGAATGTGTTTCAAAATAACCGTCCCCTATAAACTGCGCTTGTTACGCTCCAACCTATAAGCCTGATCAACGCTGGTGATTATTACTCTGTTCACTAGACTGAAAAAGGCCTTCACCGAGACTCAATTCAACATGACAAAAGCCTTACTTCTTATTTGGGCGATCTCAATTGTCCATCCAGCACGCGCTGAGACTGTTCCGAGCGTTGATCAGTTCGTTGAGATTGCTCTGGGACAGGAGTACGCCGCCGAACGCACACATCTGCGCCGCTGGCTGCTGCCGATCAGGATAGAGATTCATCAAGAGACCCTCCTTCCAGGGCCCGTCATAAAGTTGATTGACGAGCTACTCGCGCTGCTGACAAGCGCAACTGGCCACGCGATCGACAGGGTCAGCACTGATGGAAATGTGCAGCTCTATTTTGTGACCTCTAGAGATGCGCAACGACGCTGGCGCGAGGTTGCTGTCGGAGAGTTCCCAGCTGATGCCCTCTGTGCCGCGCAAATTAGAACCAGCCGTACCGGCGAGATTACTAATGCTGTCGTTCTTATTCCTTCGGACCGTGCTTCACAGCAAGGTCGTCTGCTCAGTTGTATTGTGGAGGAGCTGACCCAGATCACCGGACTGGCAAATGACTCAGACCTCGTATTCCCCTCTATCTTCAACGATCGATCAACCAATCAGATGGTCACACCCATGGATTGGTTAATGCTGAGAGCGCTCTATGACCAATCGCTTCAGCCGGGCATGGTTGAAGCGGATGTGAGGCCCGTTGTTCAGCAGATACTGTCGCAGTTAGTGACGATGGGGGAACTCGAGAGAGCTAAGAGCCGTATCAAAAAATCTGAGCTTTTCGAATTATTGAACGTCAACTGAGCGTCCCTATCTGTGAAATCTAAATTCATTCAACAGCAGAACGCTGTTGTCACTCTGCACGAAAGGCTAGGTAATCGCACAGAGTCTTCAAAGATTTATGACGATTTTTGAAGGTTCGCCTGGCGCTGGGCTTCACGTTTGGCCTGCTTCTCCAGTCGGCGCTCTTCAAACGTTTTCAATGCGTCCTTGCCGATATGGTGCTCACCGCGGCTCCTGGCAATCTCCAGCTGCCGCTGACGTTCCTCGAAACGCTGACGCTGTTGTTCCGTCACCTGGCCAAAGCAGTGATGGCAGCTGAGTCCCTCTTCAAAGTGCTCGTGCTCTCGATCAGTCGCCGACAAAGGCTTTCGACATGCATGGCAGAGCTGGTAGTTACCCGGCTCCAATCCGTGACCCACGGAGACCCGGTTGTCGAACACAAAGCACTGGCCGTCCCACATAGAGTCGTCCGCAGGCACCTCCTCAAGGTACTTCAGAATGCCGCCCTCGAGATGGTAGACCTCGTCAAAACCTTGCTCTTTCAGGTAAGCGGTCGACTTTTCACAACGGATACCACCCGTACAGAACATTGCTACTTTTTTGTGTTTCTGTGGATCGAGTTGCTCCTTCACAAAAGCAGGAAACTCACGGAAGCTCTCGGTTGAAGGATTAACGGCCCCTTTGAAAGTGCCGATATCCACCTCGTAGTCGTTACGTGTGTCGACGAGAAGCACCTCGGGATCCGCAATGAGTGCATTCCAATCCTTGGGTTTAACGTAGGTCCCCACTACCTTCAAAGGGTCTATACCTTCAACTCCCAGGGTGACGATCTCTTTTTTGAGTTTCACTTTCGTGCGATAAAAAGGCTGTTCGTTAAAAAATGACTCTTTTGAACTCACCTGATCAAGCGGTGGGTGATTTTTGAACCACGCGTATAGGGCATTGATAGCGTCACGCGTACCGGAAACGGTTCCGTTAATTCCCTCATTAGCCAGAATAAGTGTGCCGCGGATGTCCTGTTCGTTCAGAAAATCCACAAGCGGTTGACGCAAAGACTCAGGGTGTTCCAGACGGACAAACTGATAAAGCGCCGATACGACGATATTTTCCATAATTTCCTCGGCTTGCTGCAGCGTAAATGCAGTGCTTGGGTTAAGTGCGGCGCAATTCTAGCAAACTCGCTACAGAACCCAAGTGAAGAGCACTCATTTGTAGATTTTTGTGACCCATAGAGTGGAGAGGGGGTGGCGACGGGATCGCTGCCCGTCGCCCAGAAGGGTCAGTATTTGAAGCTCTTCGTATTCTGATTCAGATTATTCGCCAAAGCTCTTAGTTGCTCGGTAACACCGGCAGATTCAGACGAATGCTGTGCGACTTTCTCGGCCTGTTGTACCAAGCGATCCAGGTTGTCTGTTAACTGATCCAGAACCGCACTCTGCTCAGTCGAGGCCGCGGCGATACTGTTGTTCATATCGCTGACGTTCTTAATCGCCTGAGAGGTCTCCTGCATCAGTTGAGCTGAGCTGTGGACGTTGCCTACGCACAGCTCCACATTCGATTTGCTGTTTTTGATCTCCTCCACAGCGGCATTGGAAGCGCGCTGCAGCTTGCCGATCATCTGCTCAATCTGTTCAGTCGATTTATGGGTGCGCTGAGCAAGTTCCCGCACCTCATCAGCCACTACTGCAAAACCCCGGCCATGCTCTCCCGCCCGTGCAGCCTCTATAGCAGCATTAAGAGCCAACAGATTGGTCTGCTCGGTAATACTCTGAATCACCGTCAGCACCTCGTTTATCTCCTGAGTGTATCCGTCCAGCTCTTCAATAGTACCTGCAGCAGCTCCAATCTGCTGCGCAAGCTGCTGGATACTACTCTGAGTCTCAGCACTCAGTAGCGCTGCATTGCGTGCATTCTCATCGACATCAGCAGCGCTATCCGACGCCTGATTGGCCGACTGCGACACCTCAGCGACTGCCAAATTGATCTCGCGGATTGATGAGCTGATTACATCATTCTCCTGCTGCTGCTCGTTCGCTGAACTGCGCATTTTATCAGTCACATTGGAAAGTCGCGTACTCTGCTCAGTTAACGAGGCCGCGCTGCCGCCGATATCACGGAGCAGTGTGGCGAGCTTTTCCAGAAAGCTGTTGTAGGATTTCACCAAAGCGGTATCGCCTTGCGCCCTGATTCTCAAATCTACGCTCTGCTCTTTAGTCATCTGATTAATGGCTGTCAAGAGCGCATTCGACTGATCAGTCTGGCGACGCATCTGTACGGCGAGCCAAACCAGAACGCCCGTCTCAACCACCACATATCCTGCGTGAAGTAGTATCATTGCAAAGCCCATAGAGGTATCACGCATGACAAAAACCGGCCAACCGCTCGCCTGCAAAAAGTGGAACACAACGTGATGGACAGCAATGACACCAGCTGCGACGATAATCGGGCGCCAGTCTTGGTATGCTAGTAAGAAGGCTAAAAGTACAAAGATGCCAAAGTGAATCTCAATAAGACCCTGCGCCTGTTGTATGTGCAGGGCACACATCAGCATGAAGATTGCCGCCCCCAGCAGACGAGTAATCAACCCTCCTGGAGCGAGTTTAAGAGCAGCCCCCTGTGCTATCACCATAGCGCCGCCGAGTATCAATGCGAGTAACCAGGTATCGGTCAGGTAGGCCAGTATCAAGGCATAGACGAACAGACCGAGGACTACTCGAAAAACCAGTCGATCAGCGATCACGTAAAAATCTTTAAGTACGGCGTCAGTCATAATGGTTAATCCAGCTCTTAACTCTTCGCTATAAGGGATGGCAGGCTTACACCTGATGTTTCGTTATCCTAACTATAGTGTAGATTCTTCTTATCAGATCTACCGGCAGCAGGAGCGTTGTAGTGAAAATGCGATGGCTTGGGTTAATAGGGCTTTTAGTTGAGCTTTCATATGCTGAAGCCCTGCCAATCTTTGATGCCCACCTCCATTTCAACAATGATGCACGTAATAGACTCTCAGTGGATCAGGTGATCGGCGCACTCGATCAGGCGGGAATAGACAAAGTGTTGGTATCAAGCACCGACGACCTGGGTACTCAATATTTGGTTGAAGCGGCCCCTGACAGGTTTTTACCAGCACTTCGTCCTTACCGCGGTCCAGGTGAGATAAAGACATGGATGTACGATGAGTCGGTTATTACTTATCTGGCAGAGCAACTCGGTAACCGCTCCTATGTTGCCTTGGGCGAGTTTCACGCATTTGAACAGCACATGGAACTTTCTGCTGTTCAAGGTTTGATTGAGTTGGCGCGTCAGTACCAACTAGTGCTTCATATCCATGGAGATCAGGGCGCTGTATCCAAACTCTTCTCGACCTGGCCAGAGGCCAGAGTAATCTGGGCCCACGCCGGATTTGAGGACCCGGATACAGTCATGGCTAGCCTAGATAAGTTCACTAACCTTTGGGTAGACCTCTCACACCGTCCAGATATCTCAACTTGGGCAGGTCTGGCACCCGATTGGGAGAGGATGTTCATCGCATATCCAGAGCGTTTCCTGTTGGGCAGTGATACCCATAACCTGGAGCGCTGGGAAAACCTTCGCTTCTATGCACTGGATGCGCGTGACTGGCTATCAGTATTACCTGACAGCATCGCAAAGAAGATCGCTTATGAGAACGCCGAAACACTATTTGGCATCAGGTGACATTTGCGTCATAAAGGGGTCTGACCCCTTTTGGGGTAACTCTTTGATGTAGAGGTCTTGCTTGGTGTACGGGATCTCTACCCCTTCCCGGTTGAAGCAGTTGTAGATCTCGGTGTTGAGAGCGTCCACTACTCGTCCACGGATCTCCGGATCGTCTATCCATACCAGCAGTTCTAAATCCAGACCTGAAGCTCCGAAGGTGCGGAACCTCACTCTCGCTTCCGGGTCCCGACAAATCTGTGGCTCTTTCTCAGCCACCTGTAGAAGTAAGGCTCTGACCCTCTCGAGATCTGAGCCATATGCCACGCTGACCGCGATACGCACACGCGACTTAACATGGCGACCCGAAGACTCATTGATAATTTTACCATTGGCGATGATGGCGTTGGGTATATTGACCTCCAGGTCATCGCGCGTCAGCAGACGAGTCGATCGCAGACCGATATGGGTCACCTTACCTCGCTCGCCAGTATCGATAACGATATAGTCACCGATCTTGTATGGGGAGTCGGCCAGGATAAAGACCCCCGACAACAGATTGGCAATCGTATCTTTAGCCGCAAAACCCACGGCAATACCGACAATACCCGCCGAAGCGAGCCAGGCTGTCATATCGATATTCCATACAAGGAATATCAGATAGACGACCATCAGCACATTCAGAACCGCCGCTACATTTTCGAGAAGTGGCAGCGTCTGGGGCCGAATGATCCCCTCCTCCGGCGTCTGCAGACTGATATTCTTCAGTATGAATTGTGTTGCACGGTAGACGTATTGGCCCCATGCGATCGTTGCCGCCGTAAGGGAGATCGATACGAGCGTCTGCTGCGCTTCGTCACTCAAAAAAAGTGACGCCAGTTGGCTTACCCCGATCAACAGGATCGACAGGACGACTGGGATACGAGACATACCTACCAGATGACGGGTTCGGGCACGACGTTGTTGCGCCAGCCACCTGGCGGGCACACGCTTGAGTACGAACCCAGCCAATGACAGACCCAGCAGAGTGAGTGTCAAAATTGCAACAGCATCTGTATAGGGCTGATGCTCAATAAGAAAGGCTTTTATCACTGACAAATCAAACATTTACTTTCATCCCGCTCTAGGCAAAAGCCTTCGCTAATACTAGCCTAGCGCGGCTCAAAAGCGAATCAGTTCTGCGCCAAAAACCTGAGATATTGATCGAGTTCACAGACAGGTTGGGGTGAGCCACAATTCAGATTTGGCCTAACCAAGATAGCGCGAAAGTCTCCGATCAATCTTGCAGCCCCTACGCCAGGTATCAGCTCCATGAGCAGTATGAGTTCACTGGTGTCAGAGTCCTGAATCTGAGGCTCTACAACCGAATTAAAACTATAAAGAATCAGAGCTTGAAAGCTGTGACCTCGGGATTTTAGGTTCTGTTGCTCTAAGTAATTAGCGGTGAGAAGCCAAGGATACAAAGGTTAATTCAACAACTGGCCTCAGTTGAAAGCTCCATCGGCCTGTTGCCACCAACCGCACTGATCTGTGCGATCTGCACGAAACTTATCCATGAGAAGACGAAAGCGGATATTGTCAGGATCAACGGTGTACTGAGATATAAGCGCATTACGCGCAGCGGTATCAGCGCTAGTATCCCGGAGCAGAACGCGGCGCTCGCCGTACTTTTGGTCCAGCAGGGTTCGCAGCTCTATGATCTCCATGCGGTAGGCATCGCAGGCTTCACGACTATCAGCCTGTACTGCACCACTCGCTATTAGAGTCAGCGCCAGCAAACTGTTTGCAAACTGTCCTTTCATCAAAAATTCCGCATTCAAGGGTTGAGATAGTTAAAATTTAGATGATTAGCAGAGATTATCCAGTCCCACCCTTAGATTTATGACTGCTAGTTACAGCATATCCATAGCGTTGGCTCTGTCTAACAGAGTAAACACAACCGACAAATTTAGTCCTAAAGAAAAGTCCTGTAACAGTCGATATACCCTAAACCAGCAAGCCTTGATACAGGTGGTGTAAGTCATGGACAACAGAACAATAATTTATGCTCTATGCGACGACGACTACACTCTGGCGCGTCTCCAATGGCTTTTACGACGTGACTATCAGGTCGAACTGTTCAACCGGAGCGAGTTGCTGTTCGCTGCTATCCAAGAGCAACGTCCGGACCTCGTTATTCTCGATACAAGTTCGGCGGACATCGTCAGTGATTCTGTGATCGCCCAGACCAAGGGGGTCTGCGGAACCTGCGTCTCTTACCTGCTTCTGAGTGGCAAGACCCGTCATAACCTAGGCTCACTATTTCGCTGCAACTGCATTGTTGGTCAGGTCAACCTGCCTCTTATCCCAGACCAATTGGTGAGTGCCATCAGACATGGGTTGGAACTCAGCAGAATGTGCCAGATCCGCGCCAATCTTTTCAACCAACCGCTACCCTCAGATGATGCGCGAGTCATCTTTTCATCTAAGTCAGCGAGCTAGCTGCTCCGACGGGTAAGAAGGTTCTATCTGAAATGAGCGACCGGTCACGATTACCACTCCATTCTACGGGAGCAACGCTGAGCTCATCAAAGTGAGAAACATGAGATCGCGCTGCATCCTAAGCACACTCTGATTGAGTAGATCAGGACCACTGAATTTCAAGGTCTAATGATCGCTCTCTTTTGTCACGCAAACGTCGTTATTCATTCGTTCAGATTCACTAGATCTCGCGCAAACTTTTCGGCAGCGCTGCCTTGCGCGTTCGCATGTGAGGGACAACCTTAGCCTTCCAAATTGAGTCCAGCGACTTATCGCGCCACCCCAGTTGCTGCAGATACTCGCGCAGATAGAGAGGTGCAAGCGTTCTCTTACGTGCCACCATATAGGTGTGCAAGAGATCGGCAATGTAGAGTAACGAGATCGCATCTCGAACCCTGGAATCCAGACGCTCTGGTGGTGCCACCTCTGGATACCGTTGGGCTTTGATTGTCTCACACAGGGTTTGAGGGAGACCCCACACCTGCATCAGCTCGCCACCAAGCTCGCTGCGATCAACATCTGCGATAAGACCGGCAAAATCCTTAAAGCGCTTCTTCAACAGTTCGGATACCAGTAGACCAACATCGTGTAGCAGCGCGACCGTAGAGACGACGGCGGGCGTGCCTTTACCGGTCACTGCAGAGAGCGAGAAAGCGATTTGAGAGAGCTCCACCGCTTTGTCGTAACTCTGCCGAAAACGCCCTGTATCGGGCAGGGTATGTCGTAATCCCGCCGCCATAATGAGTTGGTAAACCCCCTCGTACCCAAGTAACACTATCCCACGGTTAACATCAGAGACAGGTTCAGAAAGTGCATATTGAGGTGAGTTAATGGCTTTAAGCAGGAGACTGGTAAGGGAAGGATCCTGGCGCACCAATTCGCTGATCTCAGCCGAGGATGATTCTGTGTCCTGCAGTCGACCAAGAAGCTCGCCCGTTGAAACCGGTAGCTTGGGAATTTTCTTCAACGTCTCCACAACTAACTCGCTCTCAACGAACTTTGAGCGCTTACGAAGGGTCAAGGCGTGCAACCGGTCACCCAATTGATAAGCCTGTTTTTCAAGCAGTCGGTACTCCGCCATAACCGCCAATACCATAGCAGCATCGCCCTCCAACAAGCGTCGGTTTAGATAGTCTCGCAACTCGTCACCGAGACCAGCGAAACTGTCGACACTCATCTGTAGCAGGCTGCCGGCTGACTCAGCGAAAATTTTGCAACCCTCTAAGTTACAGAGAATGTTGGGGCTGAGAAAGGTATTAGCCGGGATCTTGAATGTATGTCCGCGACCCGCGTCAGGATTTGAGAGCACGCGAATACCGACGTCAATAAAAAGATAGAGACCGGGCTGATGTTTCACGACTGAGCTTAAATTGAGGTCATCTGGAATCGCAATTTTCTGTGCGCGGCTGTACAGCTCGTTCTCTGCGGCTCGGGAGAGGCTTGCGCTCGCTACCTCTACCGATCGCACTCCAGCATCAGGCCTTAAAACGGGCGGCGTGGTCTGGGGTGAGCTCTGCGGCTTGCGTTGTCTACTGAACCATCCCACACGCAATCTCCTACTACTGCCAATAATCGTATTGGGATGGTCTCAGGACTGAGACCATCCGATCTAACTATAGAGGCAATCTGGAGCTTCTCCACCCGCTGAGGAGTGTTTAAGTCCCCTTAGGATGAATCTTTTGCATTAGCGTCTGTCTTCACTCATCTCTTCGAGGATCCAGTCTCGGAAAGCCTCCATCGCGGGGGTCAGAGAACGATTCTCTTTGTACACCAGATAAAATGCATTGTGGCTGTCGAGGGAGACATCCAGTGGCACGACTAAACGTCCCGTATCGAGTTCGCGCTGAAGTAAGGCTTTATCGGCCAGTGCCACACCAATTCCCTCGGCCGCCGCAGAGACTGCCAGAGAGGTACTCGAGAAGGATATGGTATGCGCGATACTACTGATACTGACACCGAGCTTCTGCAAGATCTTGCTCCACTCGTGGTTGCGGCCGGTCACATTGATCAGGGTAAATTTAGACAGATCGGACGCCTTACGGATACCCCCTTTCTCCTCCATGAGTGCCGGACTGATAACAGGTGTCAGGTCGATGTTGCGCATCATGTGAGACTCTATGCCACTCCAATGACCCTTGCCGTAATAGACGGCTAGGTCGGTGTCTGAATTCTCGAAATCGATATAGTCGATAGACGACTCCAGGCGTAGCTCAATTTCAGGGTATCGCTCCTGAAAACGTGTTATGCGGGGCACTAACCAACGCGTCAGGAAGGCCGGCGCTACGCTAACGTTTACAACATTAGAGTTGGGCGATGTAATCAGTTTGCGCGTAGCGAACTCAACCTCATCCAGTGCCATCTGTACCGAGGGGAGGTAGCGCTCACCTGCGGCTGTGAGTGAGATACTGCGCTTCTCTCTCTTAAACAACTCAACACCAAGAAACTCCTCCAGAGACTTGAGCTGATGGCTCACTGCCGAGGGGGTAACGCAGAGCTCCTCAGAAGCCCGGTTAAAACTTCCATGGCGTGCAGCAGCGTCAAAGACTCTAAGGGCATTAAGCGGGGGCAATCGGCGCATCGGACTCTTCCTAAGATGAAATTATCTCAACATTACCCGAAGAAAGGATCGTTTGTCGATGCGAAGTTCAAACTTTAGTATGAGTAACAAGTGAACTGAATTGCACGATTGAACTGGAGTACGAGATGACCGAGATAAATCTGAACCTGGAACAGATCGAACTGAAGGCTCGTCAAGAGCGAGCTGAGTTTATCGCTTCAATGGCAAAAACTGCCTTCAGAAAGCTTAGTAACCTGTTTGTAAGCGAACTGCGCAGCACTCGTTCGAAGACGCTGGCGCGCCTGCAGGCGATCTAATCCCCTATTGTCTGCTAAGAGTTCTTTGGTGGGTACGGAGCACTCCGTACTCGCCTGTTTTACCTCTCTAACGCCTTCCTCTTTCGCGCGCTCTTCTCACTGAGCTTTAACAACACCCGGCTCGCTGCTGTAAATCCAAACCCTGCCGTTACAGGAGTGATCGCACCAAGCCCGCCTGAGCAGTCGAGACGGACATCGCCTCCAACAAACGCTTTGGTCGCGCAGACACCCCCATCAGCAGCTGGATAACGCGCTTGTTCGGTTGAGTAAACGCATTCGACCCCAAATTTGCGCCCAGAGCGGCTGAAACCGAAGTGTCGTTTAAGAATGGAGCGGACTTTGGACGCCAGCGGATCATGCTCAGTTTTGGTCAGATCAGCCACACAGATCTTCTGCGGATCAATAAGCCCGCCCGCGCCACCTGTGGTAATCACGGGAATTTTATTACGTTTACAGTAGCTGATTATGGCTGCCTTTACGCCTGCGCTGTCGATAGCATCGACCACATAATCCGGACCGTTCTCAAACAGATCAGGTAGATTATCCTGCGTCGCAAAGCTTTCAACTTCATGGACAATTACGTCAGGATTTATATCGCGCAATCGATCAGAGGTCGAGATCACTTTAGACTGTCCCACCGAAGAGGTGAGCGCGTGTAACTGGCGATTAATATTGGTGATGCAGACGTCATCCAGATCCACCAAAGTAATTTCACCGATCCCACTGCGCACTAGTGCCTCAGCCACCCAGGAACCGACACCACCGATGCCGACCACAACGACATGCGAGCGCGAAAAAGCCTCAAGAGCGGGAACACCATAGAGCCGGCCTACGCCAGCGAAACGGTCAAGGTAATCAGAATTCATCGTCACTAATTTCAGTAAAAACCACCTGACCACAGCTCTTACATTCACCTTCGACAAAGCGTATGCCGAACTGAACGTACTCCTGCGGCTTAATCATACCAAGATCCGCCTGTTGGCACTGATCACACCAGGTGTGAGTCAGCAGGGCGCGCTGTTCGTCAGCACTGCGCTGGCTGAAATCAAAAAACTGCTTCTCTTCACTCATAAGATCTCCTGCGCGACCGAATCTGAGGCGACTGGCAGATAGGTGAGTTGCCAATGTGGGGGTAGATTTTCGCTCAGCAACGCCTCTAAGTCACCCTGTGATCGAGCCTTCTCAAACCAGACACCCAGTGCTGGGTCAGCGCGAAAGCTAAATTTTTGCGAACGGAACTCAAAGCCTAACTGCCAAGCGTGAAGATACCCTCGATCGGCAATCCTATCTTGCTGCGATGCGTAGCGCGAATCTCCCAGAATTGGCGAACCTTCACTCTTCAGTGCAACACGAATCTGGTGCGTCTTACCTGTCAGCGGATGACAGAGAAACAGGCGCATTCCCTCGCCCAATGAGCGTGAGATAAACTCCGTACGGGCAGGATTTTTCTGGCTGCGAACCAATTTCCAGCTACCTCGACGAGCACTCTGCATATCACCTGTAATCATCCCCTGTTTGCGTCTCGGTTTCGCCGTTGAGACAGCGAGGTAGAGCTTATCCACCTTACGATCAGCGAAAAGAGCGCTGAGTTCGCTAGCCGCTTGTTGATTGCGACCGATCAATAAAAGACCCGAGGTCATCTTATCCAACCGGTGCACTAACCATAAAGGTTCTTGACGCGCCTGACTCAACGCCATCAAAAATCCCTGCTCGGATTGATCTCGGTGTACCGATACATTTGCTGGTTTATCGACCAGAATAAAATCTGGATGTTCAAACACCAGTCGGCCTAGTTCCAACCGAGCACCTGCTTGACGAAGGGAATTGTCAGTTTACGTTTGGCTCGCAGCGACGCCTGATCGAGCTCATCAAGTTGATGCATCAGTCTGGACAGGTTTCGGCTACCGTGGTTGAGGATAAACTGCAGCACCTCTGTTGAGACACTAAGACCACGCGCGATCGCACTGTTACTCAGCACGCTCAACTTCTCCTGATCATCGAGCTCGTACAGAGGCAGGACCAGCCCCCACTGCAACCGCGAGCTCAGATCAGGCAGATCGGCCCCGACTCGAGTCGGGGTATCACAAGCCGCTATGAGAAGCCGCCTGTCCAAGTCACGCAGACGGTTATAGAGATGGAACAGAGCCTCTTCCCAGTGGCTATGTCCCAGCAACTGGTCAATATCATCTATACAGACCAGATCAAACATCTCCAGGGACTCAAATATACTCGGGTCGAGCGCTAGACACTCACTTGCCGGCAGATAAATAGCTGATCCGCCGGTCTGTTCAATACGATGGCAACACGCCTGTAAGAGATGCGTGCGACCTGTGCCAGCTGAACCATAGATATAAACAGTATTTTCGTTTGAGCGTCCCTCGCACAGCTGCTCGAGGGCAGCTCGTAGCAGATCATTTGAACCCGTGATGAAGTTGTCGAACTGTGCGTCTGATCTCAGACGCACACTCAAAGGGAGTTGAGTGGGTAGCTGCACCTAGATTAAGCCTCCGAGTCTCCGGCGCGTGGTTTGTCGTACAGATGACTGGCGATGTAACCACGATGGAGGTGCGTTAATAACACCCGTATGACGGCAGCGACCGGTAGCGCCATCAACACGCCAACGAAACCGAAAAGCTGCCCGCCGGCCATAATCGCAAAGATAACGGCTACCGGGTGAAGTCCAATTCGATCACCCACTAGCTTGGGCGTCAGAACCATCCCTTCAAGTAGCTGACCCACACCGAACACCAGTGCAACGCCGAGGAGAATTAGAGGATCCTGCATCTGCACATAGGCCGCGAC
>DATHZN010000029.1:0-4300 GCA_035458585.1 Marinobacterium sp.
TGGAATTATTCCTAATTTCCAGAAAAAGACTTGCCTTAAATCTAAAGCAACTTTCTGCGGGGCGAGATAAGTCTCGTATGGGTCGGGAGCGATGCTTTAGGTGTAGTAGTTCGAACCACAGACCTAAGGCTGCCCATCGCGATTGCTAAAAATCTGGTTTGCTGACCGCGGTCTCTATCGACTTAATCAGCTCTTCGGGCGTGCCCCCTCTCTCCAGCAAACCTCTGATTCCCAAAGCCGCCAGTTGCTCAAAATCTGCCGAATCCGCATTACCAGTAAGTGCTATAACGGGTAACGTACGGGTTTCTGGGAATGTGCGTATCAGCTCAAGCACATCACCCCCGCCAAAATTGGGCATATTCAGATCCAACAGCACCGCATCAGCTCTAAACTCCACTAAACGGTTTATCGCGTCACTGGCGTCAGCACAGGTACCGACCGTGTATCGTTCCGAAAGGGTCTCCTCAAGGTACCCAAGGGTGAACAGGTCATCGTCAATACAAAAAACCCGCAGCCTAGCCATGCGCCACCTCCCTGTTAAGTTTTCTCAGTGCTTCCAACAGTTTTTCGGGACTGATCGGTTTCGAAATGTACCCGTTTGCCCCTAACGCCAAAACCTGATCCGTCTCATCACCGACCACCGCCGCCGTGACGGCTATGATGGGCGTTGAAGCGCCTGTCTCTCTTATGGCTCGCGTCAACCCATGACCATCCAGTTTGGGCATCATTAGATCGGTCAGCACCAGATCAAATTGACTAGGATCAAACAGCTCAAGTGCTAACTGGCCGTTCTCGACACTGGTCACTTGAGCCCCCTGCTTGGTTAACATCTTCTCGCTGAGCATGCGTAACATGGCCTCATCTTCGGCCACTAGGATGCGCATGCCATTGAGCGTTACACTTTGTGCCTGTGCCTGTGCCTGTGCCTGTGCCTGTGCCTGTGCCTGTGCCTGTGCCTGTGCCTGTGCCTGTGCCTGTGCCTGTGCCTGTTGTGCAGTGTGTTCGCTTGTCAGCTCAAAGCGTACCGTAAAACTCGCACCGCCAAGCTCACTGGTATCGTACTCGATAGTGCCACCGAGCTCTGATGCCAGACCCTGAGCGATATACAGCCCAAGTCCACTGCCGTTCGCCTTCGACTCACCGCGCGTGAAGGCTTCAAACATCGCATCGATGGAGCCTTCAGGAAGACCACGTCCATCATCCTCGACCCGCAGAGTCGCTTGATAGGTATCTCCAAGCTTTGCTCCAGCCTCCACGCCCAATGAGACGCGTACCAGGCTACCGTGCGAATGCAGTGCTGCATTTTTGACTAAATTAGTCACAAGCTGACGCAATGCCTGCTCTGAAAAGAAGTAGCGTGCGTCCTTAGGTATGTCAGGTAGGTGAAGCTCGACACTGAGATTGTGGTCTCGCGCAATCTGCGTCAACGGCGATACCGCTCGGCGCACTACCTCAGAGGGGTTTGCGTAGACTTCGCGAGACTCTTTAGCACGTTCAGGTGCCACCACCGTGCGCATATCCTCCAGCACACTGAGCAGGCTGTGCGTTATCTCCGTTATAGTGCTCAGTTTCTCGGCAGGCGATAGGTCCTCATCCCGCATCACCATATCTATTGAGGCCACAGGTGTGCGCAGCTCATGCCCCACCACCGCAAATAGCTCGCGTTGACGCTCCTTAGCAATTCGCATGGTCTCTACGCTCTCTTGCAGCTCAGTAACGTCAAAGCGCACTACCAGATTTTTTGTACGGCCAGCCGATTGATACTGGGTACCTGTAATCACTCTCGACCACTCAGGCTTCTCTGCATTTGGAGAAGTGTGCCGCATGGTGCACTCAGCATTCTCAGCACTCAGTACCGATTCCAATCGCGGGACATCATCAGGCGATAAGAGTGGCTTTATTAACTCGAGCAAATGTAGGGACTCTCCAGACTTGAGAATCGAATGGCGACCCGACAAGGCAATCGCCTGACCTGACGCCACATCCAGCTCAAATACCGAAATCTGACCCGCACTCAGCGCAAGCTCTATCTGCCTGGCTTGATCGGCAAGTTGTTCTGCAAGTGCCCTGGCTTGCCTCTGAGACCAATAGAGCTCAGTCTGATCAATGAACACTGCGTTGACCTTAATTCGGCCATCGACCTCAATAAGAGAAGGGCGGATGTCGATAATGCGGCGAACCCCGCTGGGTAGCACAAGCTCTGCTTCGTTCATCTCAGTGGCCACTCCCGCCAAACTGGAATTGAACGCGGCTTCAACCGTAGGCAGCGAGTGTTCGGCATAGCGTGAGAAATGATGCTCTGGCAAGATTAGTGGATAAGTATCTTCAGGAAGCTCAAACATCTCGCGGTAGGACTGACTGGGCGCAAACTCCCCAGAAGCAGGATCAAACTCAGTAAATGCTACGTTTGCCGCGCTCGCCACTTGCTCAAACAGCTCCCGTGACGTGGTTAAGCGCTTAACCGTCTGCTCAAGCACCTGCTGCTGCTCAACCCATTTAGTTTCATCCAAAGTAGAGGCTGTAATCTGCGTAATAACACCCTTGGCATCACGCTCAAACATTAGGTTCACGCGCAACCACTGCACGTCGCCCCTGGTGTTAATGATGCGGTAGCGCTGCTCAAGTGAGGGCATTGCCTCGCCTGCCAAATCGGCTTTAGCCACCTCAGCCAGCACATGTTCACGATCCTCTGGATGCAGACGATCACTCCATATCTGAAACGCTGTCTCAACGCTAAGCTCAGTATCATCTGATACGCCCATCATCGCACGGTAACGGCTGTTCCACTGGACGCTGTGCTCACGTTTGTCGTACGACCACAGGGCTAGACCCGCTACTTCGCTACCAAGTTGTAGCCAGCGGTTTTGCAGCTCCAGCGCACTGGCTTTTTCCTTCTGGTCGGTGACGTCGAGAATTGCAACGTAGGTCTCGTCCTGCCCTTTTTGGTTACGTTCGTGGCTCACATGGGCACTGAAGTATTTAAGCTGTCCGTTTATCAAGTTGCGGGTCTCTATCGAGCCCGATCCGCGGGTTGCTCGTCGGGACTCCATGAACTTTGCTACGCGCTTACGATCATCAGGGTGCAACGCCTTGATCAAATCCTCTTTCTGTATCGAGTAATCAGGTGGGAGCTCTAACAAGCGAAGCAACTGCTCGTTACACGTCACTATATCCGTGACATGGTTATGCCTGAATACACCGAGTTGTGCCGCCTTAATCGCAATCGATTGCATCACATTGGCTTCACGCGCGGCTTCGCGCGACACCACGAGTGGCGTGATTTTATGGCGCAGAAGAAGGTTGTAGGTTTCGCCATCGCGCTCATACGGCATACCGACGGTGTACAGCCCCCAATACGCTATCTCACCCGTGGCGGGGTCAATCGGCGACAGCTCTTGCGAGGCTTCGTGCTTATCCAGCAACGCAAGAAACAATGACTGCTGAGCTTCGGGAAGGGAAGATTTAATAGCGGTATTGAGCTCAATAGTGTCAGAGGGACTGGCATATTGGGTTCCTCCCTCGAGCAGACGCCCCAACTTCGTGCGGACGTTGTATTCAATCGCGGTCATCTGTGTGGCGTCAAAACTCGCCACCAGCAATTTGTGGCTGAGCGCCAATTCGTTGTTCAGTTGATCGCCGATTTGACGGGTGGATGCGATGTACACACCGAGCAGAACATAGAGTGAAGTAAAAGCAATATGTTGAACATGGGAGTCGGCTGTTGAGGTACCTACGAGCGGATAAAAATCGATGGCAACAAGCGATAGTAGTACCCAACCCACCAGTTTTAAGTTGATATAGGCTGAGCTTAGGACAATCAACAATCCAATCAGGAGCATATGAATTATCATGTTCTGCGGATTGTGGAACACAATCGCTACCACCAAGATGGCTACGAAGACCGCCCAATCATCCAAACGGATAGCCTTCAATCGACTCCCAATACCCATCATCATCAGCCCAACAGCACTGTAAGCAATGATGTTAGACAGCAGCCAATCGACACTTGCTGACACCAGAGGCGCGTCGTATCGCTATGAGAAGTACGTACCTGCGCAGAGGGCTATGGCCGCGAGCGTTACGACAGTTAGGGACGCGCATCTGAGCAGAGCACCTTGAATTGCCCGTGTCTCAGTGTGTTTTGAAAACCGCTGCACCAACGACATCATCAATTTCGCTGCGACCGCGATTTCAACAGTGTTAATCGTGCTCATAAAGAGCCCATCCACTGAAACACCGCCTGATGGCGAATTAACGAGATTCAACGCGATAAAAACGCCCAGAAGGACAACGCCCGATG
>DATHZN010000030.1:0-14877 GCA_035458585.1 Marinobacterium sp.
CACGGGCTGCCAAAACCGACGCATATACTCACCCATCGTCGAGCCCGGCCCTACCTCGGTCAATTCAGGGTCGTGCGCGGGCACTCGATTCTGATGGTACCCACCATAGGGTTTTAGTCGATCTTCCCGGCTAGGGTCAAAACTCTGCTCACCAGGGACCTCGTTGACCTTCGTATTCATGACTGTACTCCATTTATCCTTATTTTAGTATTCTGTACTCTGTATACAGAATACTAAATACGAATTATGCACTCTGTCAATATGGTAAAGGCGAATGGAAAGTAGTCAGATGTACCATCACCCCCGGAGGCTGGAGATGGCGTGCTGCGTGTGTTTTTGGTGGTTGGTGAACTCGTCAGCGGCAGACGTTTAAATCAAAGATGAAGCCGGATAGCAGAAACTAAGCCGGATTAACGTTTTTCGGAGAGGCTTGAGTGGTTAAGATATACTGGCTCACTACCACAGACTTATCTATTGTCATTTAACGCTACCTCTCACCCATGAGCTAATGTGTTCAAGGCAACGACATGCAAATCAAAGTAATGGAACCACCAAGCACAGGCTCGGAATAAACAGTTGAGTTCGACAAGCGGGGCTACGACCCCCTTAATTGGTAGGGTCATACCCCTTTTGGGTTTTGATGCATTACTCTGGGATAGCGTCCAAACGCTTCAGCGTAAATTCGCTGAATGCCTGTGCATGACGCGTGAGGAAATCAAGAGTCGACTGATCTACGATGCGCCCATCTTTGATTTTCGAACCTGACCCACCAATCATCACTTCAGGCTTATTCATTATCTGCAGATCAAGAAAAACACCCACCTGTCTGAGGTGATACTGCATTCGCGCCGTTCCCAAATTTCCGGGGCTGGCACCGATAATAGCAGCCGCTTTTCCGGAAAAGGGTTGGGGCTTAACGCGTGACAGCCAGTCTATGGCGTTCTTTAAACCTCCCGGTATAGAGTAGTTATACTCCGGGCTAAAGAAGATCACGCCGTCCGCAGTTGCAATACGCTCTGCAAGAGCCTGTACCGCCGGATGGCTATCCACTTCACCGTCATACATTGGGATGCCGGCAATCGAGGCCTCTTCAAGCTCAAACAGCTCTTCAGCCAACTCCTTATAGTGACGAAGGATCTGCTTGTGTACGGAATCAGTTCGCAAACTTCCCAAAATTCCAATCACTTTCATACGGCTCTCCAAATCGATTATTGATATATCTAAGCGGGCAGATCAAACAGCAGCACTTCAGCCAACTCATCGGCCTGAATGTCCGCTTCTGTCTCAAATTTAAGCGTCAGAGCGTCACCGCCTGTCATAGCAATTCCGTTTATCACAGCCTCACCTCTGGCCAGGTGAACATAAACGGTTCGCCCCTCGTTTATCGGCATACTGATAGACTGACCCCTGAGTATGGCACCGTACATCAGAGCATCCGTGTTAGCAGAGATCGAATCATCTCGCCCATCCGGCGAGACCAGGAGTTTTAACCGACCCGCACGCTCTGCTTCAGTAAAGTGTTTTTGCGCATATCCCGGAGCGATACCCCGCTGAGCGGGCAACAGCCAGATCTGCAGAAATCTTGTCCCCTCTTGCTTTGATGGGTTGAACTCCGAATGGGAGACACCGGTCCCGGCTGACATCCGCTGTACATCACCCGGGCGAATCACACTGCCGTTGCCCATACTGTCTTTGTGTGAAAGCTCGCCCTCCAGAACGTAGCTAATGATCTCCATATCGCGGTGACCATGGGTAGGAAAGCCAGCACCCGGTGTTACACGATCTTCGTTTATTACACGCAAGGTAGATACGCCCATGTGTGCAGGATCGTAGTACTCACCAAAAGAGAAGCTGTGATAGCTGTCCAACCAAGCATTCTGAAAATGCCCGCGTTCATTTGCTGCCCTTAGCCTAATCATCGTGAAATCCTCCGTCAGAACCTTGATGAATTCAGTATCATTGATTATAAATTTGTAATAAATATATATTTATGAAAAAGACTATTACAATTAATGAAACAATATTCTTTGGATGAGCTATCGGCCTTTATAGCGGTAGTCGATAGCGGCTCTTTTGTAAGAGCCGCAAAGCGACTCAAGACCAGCTCTGCCTCAATCAGCCGAAAGGTATCAGCGCTAGAGGGTGCTCTGGGTGTTAGTCTGCTTCAGCGCACCACCCGCAGTGTTAATCTGACAGAGGCCGGCGAGCAATACTACCGGGACGTACAGCATATTTTTGATGCGCTGAACGAGGCACAGGAGCGAATCACCGAGTCCAGTCAGTTAATCGCTGGAGAGTTGCGTCTGGCTGCACCGATGAGCTTTGGGCTCGAAATTATTGCACCCCTGTTACCACAGCTACTCCAACTCCACCCTAATCTCAGTATCGACCTGCACCTTGAGGACAGACAAACTGATCTTCTCTCCAATGGTATCGATCTGGCAATTCGCATAGGCGCTCTAAGCGACTCATCTTTAGTGGCCACCAAACTTGGAGAGATAGAGTTTGGATACTTCGCGTCGCCCTGCTATCTCAAACGTCACGGCTTACCACTGGCACTCGAGGATCTGACGTCTCACCAGTGCTTACACTACAGTCTGATCAGCCGCAGCAGCGAGTGGGGGAGCGCCGGTCATACAATTTCCACGACTGGCCGATTCAGTGCCAATAACGGCGAGGCACTTTGCGAAGCAGCCGTTCAGGGTCTGGGCATCGTCGCACTCCCCCACTTTATCGTGCGTCGCGCAGTCGAGAGTGGCGAACTCCAGCAAATCCTTAAGCAGTACCCCAGCCGGCGTGAAACCGTCTACGCAGTGCGTACGTCCCGCAGCTACACCCCGCGCAAGGTTCGCGAGGTGATCACCTTCTTCAGCAACGCATTTTCTGAGGCGCTGGGCCCGGTCACCCGATGACATTTGTGCCTAAAAGGGGTCTGACCCCTTTACTTGGGCTTCAAACCAATCCACCAGAGTCTTCACCAAATGGGTGTGGTAATAGTCGGTGCATATAAGGTAGCCGCGTGTATCACAGCGGATCTCAGGACCCAGTGGAAATAGCTGTCCCTCCTCGATTAGAGGATCGATCAATCCATACCACCCCAGCCCAATCCCTTTGTCTGCTTTGATGGCATCAACTAGCAGCGGATAGTTGTTGTAGTAGAAGGTCGTCGGTGCTTTTTTTGTTTTGATATTTAAGATCTTCGCCCAGTCTTCCCAGTTCAGCCAGCTGGCATTATTTTCATCCATGTGAAGCAGCGGATAGTCATGGTTCGAATGCAAACTTTGCTTTTCAACTAAGCCGTGGGCTTGCGCAAAGGATGGGGAACATACGGGTCTTACAATTTGAGGAATTATCTGTTTTTCATATCGGTACATGCCTTCTAATTTTCCGAAGTCAAAAACGATGTCTGAGTCCCCGATTTTCTCATTTACAGTTTTCATCCATGGTTGAATATCAAACTGTATATTCTCAAACTGACTTTGCAGTATCTGCAACTTAGGAAGTATCCAGTAGAACATAAAACCAAAGTGGGCTGAAATCCTGATTCTGGGGGCTTGTTCAGTTGATGCCCTCTTCATTTGCACCACCGCAGCTTTTATTCCGGTTACCGATCCGGCGATCTGAGCATAGAACTGCTCTCCAAGAGGGGTGGCGCAGACTGGTTTAGTGGTGCGATCCACCAGAACAATACCTAAATCCTCCTCAAGCGCTCTTATTCGCTGTGACACAAGCGGCTGGCTGATATCCAATTCTCTTGCGGCCGCACTCATGGAGCCTCTTCGCACCGTCGCTTCAAAAGCAACCAGCGCCTTCATCGACGGGAGTTCAGGATCTATTAACATAAGAAAATTGCAATTTAGGTATTAGTTTTTGTGAGCTTCCAGCTTAACAAGAGACCGGAGACACTGGAATGGTTAACTGATGGAGTCACCACCATGTCTGTCATTCAATTTGAAGTAGATCCTGGCAACCGATCGATAAGCGCGCATGTCCAAGACACGATCTATACCCTAACTCCTTTGTGGTTGCGTGAACGCTGCCAAGATGAAAGTCATCTGGATTTAATCACGCAGCAGAGACTCTTTAACCCACACAATTTACCCGCTGATTTGGCAATAACAGACGCAACCAGCCTGCCCAATGGTGATCTGGCACTGGTCTTCAGTGATGGCTACAGAGGGATCTACAAAACCGACTTTTTTTTACCTGACTTTGATTTTAATGATGGGTTACCGGCGCCGGTCGCTTGGAAAAGTGAAATTGATAAAGTTCATTTTCAGGTCGACCTGGACGATCTTGAATCAGAGTTGGGTCTGTTGGATGCGATTGAACGCTTTCTAAAATTTGGCGTCATTATTATCAGCGGTGTACCCAATGATAGAGAGGCAGTTACGGCCGTAGGCAAACGCTTTGGTCACATCAGAGAGACCAATTTTGGGCGCTACTTCGAGGTTTTCTCTCGGCCAGATTCAAATGATTTAGCTTACCGATCAGGTGCGCTCTCGGCCCATACAGACAACCCATACCGCGATCCAACTCCCGGCATTCAGTTGTTACATTGTTTGATCAATGAGACCCGAGGCGGGCTCTCCACGCTCGTGGATAGCTTAGCCGTGCTGGAACAGCTAAAACTTGAACAGCCTCAGGGGTATGAGCTTTTAGCCCGAGTCCCAGTTCGCTATCGTCATATTGATAAAGAGATCGAGCTAATAACACGTCAAACGATCATTCAGACGGACGCGATGGGTCAGGTGGTTGGTGTCACTTACAGCCCGAGACTCGATTATCTGCCCCTTATGTCGGCAGAGGATACCCAACTATTCCATCGCGCCCGACAGCGCCTTGGAGAACTCTTCGCCGACCCCGAGTACCGGTGGGAATTCAGCCTTAGACCCGGCCAAGTACAAATGTTTCACAACAGCCGCATTCTCCATGGCCGTACCGAATTTGATGCCAACGAGGGATTACGACAACTGCAGGGGTGTTATATTGACATCGATGGCCCTAAAGGACTCTACAGGCTCCTCAAGAGCGGCTTAAGAAACGTATAGGGAGTTTTGTAAATGAGAACTGTAAATTTTACCCAAATGAAAGACGGTACTCGGAAAGAGTATGAGTTTTTAGATGAGCTGGAGAACGGATATGCCCGCGCTCTTCCTGACAGAATGCTCTATTCGCTGAGAGCCCTTGAGCATACCCTCTCCGGCTACCGAGTCAGTCGCCTAGAGCACTCCTTACAAGCCGCAAGTCGAGCTTATGAAGATGGTGCAGACGAGGAGCTAGTTGTCGCAGCGTTAATTCATGACCTGGGTGACGAACTGGCACCCTTCAACCACGCTCAGTTTGCAGCGTCCATTATTCGCCCTTATGTACGCCCCGAAGTAACCTGGATTATTAACATGCACGGCGTATTTCAGTACTACTATTATCTCGATAAATTAGGCGGCGACAGAAACCAACGTGATCGCTACAGAGATCATCCCTGGTACCAATCCTGTGCCGATTTCTGTGAGAAATATGATCAGGCGTCGTTTGATCCAGATTACCCCACAAAGCCGCTCGAATTCTTTGAGCCCATGCTCAGACGTATATTTACCCGCCGACCTTTTGACCCGGCGCACATAGGGGAGGATCTGTCCGACTCAGCGGGTATCGATGACAGAAAAACACGAATATCGTGAGGGCTTACTGCTCGCTCTGAACTAATGTCATTTTATTTTTTCTGCATCTGTCCCCTATACAGTGGATTCTGCAGGATATTAGGGAACTTCTGTATTTTGTCAGGTTTTACAAACTGGGTGTAACCTGTGCCCACTCATCTTTTAGAGGGGTCTGAACCCTCCACAAGATCGTCATTGGACGTCGATTTAATATCGAGTTCTCCATAACCGGTATCCCAGTCCCAATGACGCTTCGACTTCACGTGATGTGGGTTCTGCAGGCGCTTTTTACGCTCAGCCTCCCTCTCTTCGTCGCTCTTAAGTATGCGGTTCAATAGTTTTTGCATAGCCCTTCCCACCTTGTCTACTCTTACTGGCTACGAAAACGAGTGGATTGAAGATTTGTTCAGCCTACAAGGCTTCGCCTCGCGAGCAACTCTTTTAGTGTGCAAGCGTAATTTGGTAGGCTCAGGCGCATTCGAGATTCTCACAAGGAGTTTGCAGCAAGTGGTAGAGCGCATCAAAGCAAAGTTGAAACATCAAGATGAATTTGGAGTCATCAACTACAACAATAGTTTTCTGTTTTTGGCAGCCTTCGCCCTGTTGTATACCCTGATAGCCCTGCTGGCTGTACCCCTACTCTGGTTCGAGACCACTCAGGGTGGCGACAGTGCCAACATCACCACCTACGCAGATGCATTCTGGACGCTGCAGATGAGCGCTTCAACCATCGGTTTCGGGGATTTCTACCCGGTGACTCTGGGTGGGCGATCGCTCGTTGCACTGGTGTTTTATCTGGGCGTGGGACTCGTTGGGTTCATTGGGGCTATCCTCGCGTCTGGATTTTTCGGTTTTGCTGAAACCTCAGTTAAAAACCGAGAGCTAAGAAAGCAGAATCAGGAGATACTCGAACACAACCAGATGCTCGAGCGTAAGTTGGACAGGCTCATTGAGCGGTTGGAGAGCCGCGCGGAGTAGTTCAATCGGATGTCTTTTGGCAACTCGGTGGCATCTCGCCTAGAGAGCGCTTGTCACTGCGGCCACGAGAGTTGACCCAGTCCATGACGCGAAAGCTAGCCGCGCACCGAACCGAGGTCACCTTGGTTATTGCTCAGTATCTGAGCATGCGTCGCAATGAGGCATCGATCAAAAAATAGAGTCCAACGGATAGCGCCGCCAGTACCAGCATCGATGCGAACATCAAATCAGTCTTTACTCGGCCGTTTGCCAGTAGCATGAGATAACCCAACCCCTGTGAGGAGCCGACCCACTCACCGATAACGGCACCAATAGGCGCATAGACTGCGGCTAAACGTATGCCAGAGGCGAGGTTTGGTAGCGCCGCAGGGAAGCGTATTCTGAACATCAGACTCCAGCGGCTAGCACCCATGGTTTTCGCCAGGTCAATATAAGCCGTTGGCGTTCGCATAAGGCCGTCGAACAGCGCAGACGTGACGGGGAAGAAAATGATCAGCAGGGCCATCATCACCTTTGACGTCAGGCCATAACCAAACCACAGAGTGAGCAGCGGAGCCAGTGCAAATACCGGCAGCGCCTGACTGATCAATAGCATCGGACGCAGCCAAATGCGTGCTAATCGCGAGTAAGCGATGGTAACCGCAGTGACGACACCGAGTAACACACCCAGTATCAGCCCCAGAACCACCTCCAACAGGGTGATCAACGCATGCTCAGTGATGAGATTACGCTGGCTCCAAAGTGTCTCCAGTACCCTCTGCGGTGAAGGCAGTATGTAACGCGGTACCCCGGTTAGCCAGACAATAGACTGCCAACTCAGCAGCAGAACCAGCGTAACAAGGATGGCATAGAGTGGACGATTCAATTCACGCCGCCTTTCAGGGTATCTCCCCTGAGCCGATGAAGTAGCTGGGTCTGAAGTTTCAGCAACTCAGGTTTGTCAAACGCCTGCGGAGGGGGACCTTGCATCGCCGGGATCGACTCCACACCCTGCGCCGTCATCAGATAGATCGACTCGCCCATACGCGCCGCTTCAGCCGGATCATGTGTTACCAGCAGCACAGTCCGCCCATACAGACAGTCCGCGGTTAGCTCCTGCATTTGTGAGCGCGTGCGTGCATCGAGTGCGCCAAATGGCTCATCCAGCAGCACCAGTTCGCGATCCTCCATCAGTGTTCGCGCCAGAGCAACTCGTTGTCTCTGGCCACCCGACAGTTGGCTAACAGGACGTTGCTCGAACCCTCCAAGGCCCACCTGCTCTAGCAGCGCTTGGGCTCGCTCAAGGTGACCAGGCTCGCCGCGCAAGCGAGGGCCCAGTAACACATTCTCCTGCACATTGAGCCAGGGCATGAGCAGATCCTGCTGCGCCATGTAGGCGACATGTTCAGGCGCACCAGTGATCACACCGGAAAACTCAGCGCCAGTGGGCAAGCCTGCAAGGAGTCGCAACAGCGTCGATTTTCCAACGCCAGAGGATCCGAGCAGACAGGTCCACTTCCCTTTTGCCAAGGTCAGATCCAGGCCGCTGAATAAACTTTGGTGGTTGACCGAACAGGCGCCTTGAATGCGGATCATTAGTTGGCCGTAATATCCACTGCAAGAGTGCTGACTGCTTGCAGCTCTTGAGTCAGGCCTGAGTCGAGCAGAAACTGTTCAAAGCGTGCATAACGCCCTGCATCCAACGCTGCTGGTCGAAGTGCAAATCGAGGCAAGGTATCTACCCATGCACGAGCGTTCAGTTCATCCTGCAGTTCACTTGAGGTAGCCGCGAACAGCTCCCAGCTCTTTTCTGGATGGTTGACGATATATTGGGTGGCGAGCTCTACGGCTGTCAGAAAGCGTTGTACTTTGTCGACATCCATCAGTTTCGGATTAGCCACGTAGATAAGTTCGTCGTATGCAGGGACGCCCTCCTCTTCAATATAGAAACAACGCCCCGGCGTCTGCTCAATATCCATCTGGTTAAGCTCGAAATTGCGGAAGGCACCAATCACCGCATCCACCTGACCCGACATCAACGAGGGTGAGAGAGAGAAATTCACATTCACAAGCTCAACGTCACTGAAGTTGACTCCATAACGCCCCAACACTGCTGTCAGCAATGCCTCTTCAACACCTGCAACGGAGAAGCCGATAGTCTTGCCTTTGAGATCGGCGGGTGTCTTAATTGGGCCATCCTCTAGCACCAGCAGACAGTTGAGCGGCGTGGCAACCAGCGTGCCAACACGTTTGAGAGGCAACCCCTCGCTCACCTGTAGATGAAGCTGGGGCTGGTAACTGATGGCAATGTCAGCCTGACCGGCGGCCACCAGTTTGGGTGGCGCTGAGGGATCGGCCGGTGCCACTAGCTCGACATCCAGCCCTTGGTCTTTAAAGTACCCAAGTTCTTGAGCAACAATCAGCGGGCCGTGATCTGGATTGACAAACCAGTCCAACAAAACCGTTAATTTGTCGTTTGCTGCAGCACTTACGGATAACTGCAGGCCTAGAATAAATATCATTAATCGCATTGAGTTTCTCTCTAGATTGGGTCGGCTAGCAACACAATGTCGCCATTCCAACGGGGTTTAATTTGGGTTGCTGCACGCCAAGATCGCAGACCGGTGCGACAACAGAGCACGAGTCGACGTCCATTTTCAGGAGACCAATTGGTAAGATGCTCCATCTCAATTCGGCGAGTAGTGGGTGTCATCAGCTCCGGCTTCTCCTGCTCATCACGCAGCTCTATGACCTGATCTTCGTCTCTAATCTGCTCGCTATCGATAAACACGAAATGATGCTCGGGCTCCTTGGCTGAGTCGAAACGAAAACTTCTTGTGATCAGTGAGCGGCCATCAACTTTTAAAATCTGCCCTAGGGGCTTTCCAATACCCAGCAGGTGCTGCAGCGCCATCTGCGCCTGAAGCGCCCCCACCAAGCCGACTAACGGACCAAAAACGCCGGCTGTATCACAATTAGCGCCCGACTCCGGCAGACTTGGGAAAAGCGCCCGCAGTGACGGCGCTGAACCGCAAAAACCACCCATATAGCCTTGATCACCGACGACTGAGCCGCTAATTAACGCGGTGTTGGTATCTCTGCACAGGTCAGAGAGGGCGTAACTGACGGCATAGTTATCAGCGCAATCCAGCACCAAGTCAGCTTGCTCGACCCACTCCCTTCCCTGAGATGGCCCAAACCAACAGGGGTGTGCGTCCACCTCAATATCGGGGTTCAGTGCGCGACAGCGTGCGGCCGCAGCCAATACTTTGAACTGCCCGATCTGGTCTGTATCGAACAGCACTTGCCGGTGCAGGTTTGACTCACTGATGCGATCACCATCAACAACGCGAATATGCCCGACACCTGCACCGGCGAGGTAGGCCAATACAGGAGCAGCCAAACCGCCGGCGCCAACGACTAAAATCTGCGATTGGCTCAGACAACGCTGGCCTTCAGCGCCTACATCCGCGAGCAGAAGCTGGCGTGTGTAACGGCTCACTTTGTTACCTCTAACCACTGACGCACACGCGCTTCAGGGTCTTCATTCCAGGTAATATCCGTCACCATGGAGACCGCGTCTGCGCCGGCTTTAAGTACTTTGCTCGCGCGCTCAACACTCAGGCCGCCAATACCGACCAGTGGGGTGTCACCTGCGCGGGCTTTCCACTCGCTAACGCGGTCGAGACCTTGCTGGTGCCAACGCATTTTTTTGAGCTTGGTTGGATAGACAGGTCCCAGCGCAATGTAGTCGGGCTGCCAGGCGAGCGCGCGCTCGAGTTCATCCGGATCATGGGTGCTGAGCCCTAAACGGATGCCCGCTGCACGAATTGCATCAAGATCTGCATCATCCATGTCCTCCTGTCCTAGGTGAACCCAGTCACACCCCAGTTCAATGGCCAGTTGCCAGTAGTCGTTGACCACCAGCACCGCGCCATGAGCGTCGCAAACAGCCTTTGCAGCCAGTATCTCCTCGCGCAGTGGGCCGGGTGCGAGATTCTTGGCTCGTAACTGCACGAATTTGATACCCAGGGGTACCAAGCGTCGAAACCAATCAGCGTTGTCGAATATTGGATAGAAGCGGGGCAAAATCATGATAGAAAAGCCTGTCCGAGTACGGGTGTTGAAGGTGCTGCCATATCGCGCGCAGGCAGAGGTTCACTGTCGAATGCCAACCGGCCAGCCTCAACTGCACAGGCCATGGCGCGCGCCATTGAGACGGGGTCACCGGCCTTGGCAACGGCTGAATTGAGCAGCACTGCGTCGAAGCCCATCTCGATGGCGGCCGCCGCATGGCTGGGCAAACCTATGCCCGCGTCAACCACCATTGCGATCTCCGGAAAGTGGTTGCGGATCGAGCGCAGACCAAACGGATTATTCAAACCAAGGGCCGACCCTATGGGCGCCCCCCAGGGCATCAGGACCTCACATCCAGCCTCTATAAGACGCTCGGCTACCACCAGATCCTCAGTGCAATAGGGAAAGACTTTGAAACCATCCTGGCTAAGCACACGCGCCGCTTCAATCAGCGCTACAGGATCAGGTTGAAGCGTGTCTGCATGGCCAATCACCTCCAGCTTTATCCAGTCGGTACTGAAGAGTTCACGGGCCATATGAGCGGTTGTAATCGCCTCTTTGGCGCTATGACAACCCGCTGTGTTGGGTAGCAGCCTAACATCCAGAGCGCGAATGAGATCCCAGAACACCTGTCCGCTACCCTGCGCGTTTTCGCGCCGCAGAGAAACTGTCGCAACGGCGGCACCTGACTCACGAAAGGCACTGGCCATAACGGCTGGCGACGGATATTGGGCGGTTCCCAACATCAGCCCATTGGGCAGCATTTCGCCGTAAAAGCGTCGCATGTTTAACCCCCTTGCATGGGTGCCAGGATTTCAACCCGATCACCCTCATTTAGCTGATGTGATGCGCGCAGGGTTTGCGGCACAAAATTCTCATTCACGGCAGTTGCCACGGAGCCGGAAAAACCCTGATCTTGCAGCAGTGCTTCAAGTGTCTGCGCCTCTACAAAGAGGCGCTCCCCGTTAATACTGATCGTCGGCACAGAGGCCCCCTTTGATATCGTTAAGCAGCCAGTCGGCTAACTGGCAGGCAAGCGCCGGCGCCAGCAGATAACCATGACGGAAGAGTCCATTCACGGAGTAGCGATCTGCTTTGCGGTTAACGCGTGGCAAGTTGTCGAGGAACGCGGGCCGGAAATCGACGCCCGTTTCGAGAATTTCCGCCTCTCCAAAAGCTGGGTGAATCGCATAAGCGGAGCTCAGCATCTCCAGTAGCGAGCGTGCGGTTATCGTGCGTAAGCTGTTGTTCTCAATCATCGTCGCACCGAGCATGTAGACGCCCTCACCGCGAGGAACTAGGTAGAGGGGAATACGAGGATGCAAAAAACGAATCGGACGCTGGAAGTTGAGTTCGCCAGAGCGAATCATCAGCATCTCACCTTTGACGCCTCGCAGATCTCTTAGCTGGTCTCTAGCACCCAGGCCGCGACAGTCAACTACCGCGTCAAGCCCCGGAGGAGCCTCAGCATCAACAAACAGAGCGCCGTTTTTACTGAGGTAGGCACGCAGGTCTGCCAGTGCCTGCCTCGGGCTGAGGTGCGCCTCGGTCGGGAAATAGAGTGCGTCAGCAAACCGCCCAGCCAGATCCGGCTCCAGATTCTCAATAGCACTGCGGTCCATGCGTTGGTGCTCGCGAGTGAGTCGCTCAAATCGATTTAAATCTGCCCTGTCGCGCGGATTGGAGACCACCAAGGAGCCGGCCTCTACAACGGAAGTGAAACCTTTCCACCAGGCGGCTGCGCTCAAGCCGTAAGTGACCACCTCAGGATCTGCACTCTCAGACTCACAATGGGGCGCCAGCATGCCACCTGCCCACCAGGAGCAGTGATGCGGCCCGGGCGAACCCTTGGGGTCGAAAATGGTCACCTTTTCGCCGCGCCTCGTGAGTTCAGCACCCACCGTTAAACCAGCGACTCCCCCACCAATTATGTTAATCATAGGTTCCACAGATGATGAAAGTGGTGAACAGGACCGTGACCCCGGCCAATTTGCAGGGTGTCAGCTGCACGAATTGCACCGGCAAGATAGCGATGCGCCTGCTCCACTGAAGCTTCAAGCGACAGCCCCTGAGCAAGACCCGCAGCAATGGCTGCAGAGAGTGTGCACCCGGTACCGTGGGTATTGGGTGTATCAATACGAGCTGAGGTGAAGGAGCGAACTGGCCTGTCAGCCTGGATTAACTGATCAACACACTCAGCTCCATCAGCGTGACCGCCTTTCATCAGTACTGCTCGGGCACCTTTTGCCAATATAGCCTTGCCCTGAGCAGGGATATCATCAGGCAAGTCATTGTTTGAGCCGCCCAACAGGGCGATGGCTTCAGGAAGATTGGGGGTTACTAGCGTTGCAAGCGGCAGCAATTCGCTAATCAGCGCCGCCACTGCATCCTCTTGCAGCAGACGATCCCCGGACTTAGCGACCATCACGGGATCGAGGATGATCGGAATATCAGCTGTTCGCAGTGAATCCGCTACCGCGCGAATCACTTCGCAGTCGCCTAACATGCCAATCTTGATGGCGTTGACCCTTAGGTCTGACAACACCGCCTCTATCTGCGCCTGAATGAGTGCTGTGGGAATCGCATGGATACCCGTAACCGCCCGGGTATTTTGCGCGGTCACGGCCGTGATAACGCTGGCGCCGTAGCATCCTAGCGCACTGAAGGTTTTGAGGTCAGCTTGGATGCCAGCGCCGCCACCTGAGTCGGATCCTGCGATGGTAAGAACAATATGAGTCATGGTTTGCTCGTAAATTCGAGCCGGCCATAGACGACGAAGTCAACGGATATGCCGTTCCCTACGCCGGTACTAGCCGGATCAGGTTCAATGGGTCGGTGATTACACCTCTCAGTTCCTCAAGTGGAACACCCCAACGGTCCGCATAAATTACGTTAAGTTTTTTAAGTTGGCAACATGCATTTTTACCAACACAGTACGACTAGGACGATTAAAGGTCCGATTATCTTTCGCCAGTGATTAGATCTTTGCAGAGTGCAAAATCCTGCACGCCATATATAAATCACTGTTATTAATAACTTTTTATTCAGATTGTCACATTTAAAAAGAGCGCGCTCGTTCTAGAAGCCGCAAAAGCTAACAAGTGATTCCCAAAACCCTAAGCCAACGGACTACACTGCTTATAAACCAAGAGGAGCTGGTATGAACTACGCCGAATACGATTGGACGAGAGATGCTCGGTCACTGATGGAAGCGTTCGAGTGGGACCTGATCACTCAAAATATGGATGACGACATCCGTGAGCAAGTTCACAGTGAATTGGCGCCCTGCAGTGAGCTTGCGTTTCTAGTGCGCTACTTAGCGCTGCACTGGGATGCCCATGGAGCTGAATTCAAGATCGAGTAAACCCCAGCAGCACGTCCATTGTTACATACTGAGAGAGCGCTTTTTGAGCGCTCCCCACGCCTGCAATCGCCTCACCGGCGCAGCACTGCTCACTTGGAAAAGAGCCCGCTCCTATTGATAAGGGTTGGGCATGATGTTGATGAATCTGAATGTAAAAACCGCGATCCGACCGGTAAGAGATAGCGGAGCGATCCAAGTTGGTTTAGATGCCTTAAAAAGTCTGGGTGTAGGCTCAATGATCCACGGCAGTTTGTCCATAACGCTGGTGGTGACGACAGTGTTTTTGATTACCGACAATTGAGGGGGGGGGAAATGGGGACTCAAAATCAAGTGGCAAGAAGATGCGGCTAATTGGATCTCTGCTGGGACTTGGGCTGATTGCAGCCATCAGCAGCCACTCAGCATACTCGAGTACTGACACATCAAACAGCCTTGATGCGAGTGGTGCCCCACAGAGCCTGCTCGAGACTCTCGCATTCGATCTGGAGTTCTGCACCGCTTCAGTAACCTACTGGCAGGCGCTCAATCAGTCAGACCCGCAGCGGGTACAAGCCCAGACGTCGGCCCTGAGCGAGCGTTTCTCACCAACCGCACTGCAGCGCTACTTTGACATCTTGCAGCGTGTGGATCGATTTATACTGAGCCTGAACACCGACCAAAAAGCTGAATTAAAAACGAAATTGCAGCACAATTTTTTACTCTCGCGCGCCCCTGAACGCGCCAAATCAGAGGCGATATTTGAGGGATTCCAAGCCGTTATCGTTCGATGCGATAGGGAGTTTGAACCCTCTCAAATGACTGCTCAAATCGATGCAGACG
>DATHZN010000031.1:0-3957 GCA_035458585.1 Marinobacterium sp.
CCTCAAAACGGCAGGGCACTTCCCGGAAATTTACCCTTCGGCTGTAAGGAAACGTTTAAATGCGAGCGCACTGCCTTTGGGGTAGCGCCGCTGCGTTTCATAGTCGACATAGACAATACCAAAACGCTGGGTATACCCCTCTGCCCACTCAAAGTTATCCATCAACGACCAGGCGTAGTAGCCCTTAACCGGCACACCCTCGGCCTGAGCACAATCCACCGCCGCCAGATGGGATTGAAAATAGCGCTGGCGTTGCTGATCATCACACTCACCGTCCACTAACGCATCATCAGTCGCTGCCCCATTCTCGGTAATATACCAGGCCGGCATTGGCCAGCTCTGGTGTAGCAGCTTTAAGAGCGACTCTAACGCGTCTGGATAGACCTCCCAACCTATGTGCGTGCGCTCGACATCAGGAATAATAACCGGCTCGTACCCCCGAATATTGTCAGATACCTTAACGATAGAGCGGGTGTAAAAGTTGATTCCAACGAAATCCAGTGGCTGAGCGATAGTTAGCAGATCACTCTCGCTAAAGAGCTCACTCATCTTCAGTTTGGGTAGATCAAGACAAGCCGGCGGGCACTGTCCGGTTAATGGATTCATCCAGAAGTCATTGCGCTCAGTCTGAGCGCGTTCAGCTGCCAGCTTATCTGACGCAGAGTCGCTTGCAGCAAACACCAGATCAGGATTAATCACCACCCCCAGCTCGGCGTCGGGCTTCTCTCGCCGCATAGCGGCGATTGCCAGGCCATGTCCGAGAAGCAGTCCTCGACCTACACGCAGCGCCTCATACCGATCGGTCATCCCGGGAGCATGCAGACCCAGATCGAAACTCAAAAAGCTAGAGCACCAGGGCTCATTCAGCGTTGACCATTTGCTCACGCGATCACCGAAACGCTGTATCAACAGGCGCGCATAGCTCGCGAACATGTGCGGAACGTCTGGATTGCTCCAACCACCCTGGTGTTGCAGATAATCCGGCAGATCCCAGTGGTAGAGTGTTAGCATGGGTTCCAAGTCGCGCTCCAGCATCGCGTTGATAAGTCGCTCATAGAAAGCGAGGCCCGCCTCATTCGGTTGCTGCTGCTCATCCAGCACCCGCGGCCAGGCGACCGAAAAACGGTACGAGGTGAAGCCGAGGGATTTAATCAAATCCAGATCATCCAGATAGCGGTGGTAGTGGTCGCAGGCATCTGCACCCGAGCTGGCGTCAAGAATCTTGCCGGGCTGCCTGCAAAAGCTATCCCAGATCGAATCGATGCGCCCATCCAGATCGACAGCGCCCTCAATCTGATAACTGGAGGTGGCCACACCCCATACAAACTCCTCTGTACGCATCGGCGAATCAGAACGAACTCCGGCGAGTAGATCGATATGCACTGTTTTCTCCTCATTTAGACAGACCAAGCTGCAAAACCCTGCCAGGGTCGCCACGAACCACGCATAGACGACATTTTGCTTGTGTATGTGTCAGTATTTGATAGGATTTCTGAAACGTTTAAGAAACTTACCTTATCAGAAGTTTTATGTCGCTTGTAGCGGTTCGTGCTGGAGTATAAGAATGAGTCAGAGCAGCAATTGGTGGAAAGGTGGCGTTATCTACCAGATCTACCCACGCAGTTTTATGGATAGCCGCAGCGACGGTGTGGGCGACCTTAAGGGTATCACCATGAAACTTGAGTACGTCGCCTCTCTAGGTGTAGACGCTATCTGGCTCTCACCCTTCTTCACCTCACCGATGAAAGATTTCGGTTATGACGTATCGGATTATCGTAATGTAGACGGTATGTTTGGCTCCATTGATGACTTCAAAGCGCTGATCAAGGAGGCGCATCGCCTTGACCTCAGAGTCATTATCGACCAAGTCATCAGCCATTCGTCGGATGAGCATGAGTGGTTTAAAGAGAGCCGTTCGAGCCGCGACAATCCCAAAGCAGACTGGTATGTCTGGGCAGATGCCAAAGAGGACGGCACACCTCCGAATAACTGGCTGTCGATCTTTGGGGGGAGCTCCTGGCAGTGGGATACTCGCCGGGAACAGTACTATTTACATAACTTTCTGGTAAGCCAACCAGATCTGAACTTCCATAACCCAGCGGTACGCCAAGCTCATTTGGATAACATGCGTTTCTGGCTCGATCTGGGCGTTGATGGTTTCCGTCTAGACACGGTCAATCTCTACTTCCACGATGCCGAACTGCGTGATAACCCCGTATGGCCAGCAAACGAACCCTTAATCAACGGTGTTCACAAAACCAACCCCTATGCGCGCCAGCGCCACGTCTACGATATCAGTCGCCCAGAGAACATCGACTTTCTACGCGAACTGCGCAAGATGATGGACGAATACCCCAGTACCGCGCTTGTCGGTGAGATCGGTGTCGACCCCTACAGTCCGCTGCAACGTATGGCTGAATACACCAGTGGGGGTGATAAGCTGCATATGGCCTACACCTTCGATCTACTCGCGAAAGAGAGCGGTGCTGCGTACATCCGTTCAGTCCTGCAGACCTTCCGTGAACAGGCGGGTGATGCCTGGCCCTGCTGGGCGCTGTCTAACCACGATGTTACTCGTAGCGCGACTCGCTGGGGTGCCAAAGAGGATCCGGCTAAATTCCCAGCAATATCGCTGGCAATGCTCATGAGTCTGCGCGGTAGCGTCTGTCTCTATCAGGGCGAGGAGTTGGGACTGCCAGAGGCGGAGGTACCCTTTGAGCGTCTGCAGGACCCCTACGGCATTACCTTCTGGCCAGAGTACAAAGGCCGCGATGGCTGCCGCACACCCATGCCCTGGAGCGACGCCGATCATGGCGGCTTTGCCATCGTTCAGCCCTGGTTACCGGTGGATAAACGCCATCTTTCCCTCTCTGTGTCCGAGCAGGAGTACCATAAGGGCTCAACACTGCGCTCAGTGCGTCAGTTCATTAACTGGCGTAAACACCAGCCGGCACTCATCACGGGAGAGATTGAAATACTCGAGGGTACCGGAGACGCGCTCGTCTTTAAGCGCTCTTGCGACACTCAAACTCTACTCGTCGGCATCAATATGACGGGCGAGAGCATATACATTCCCTATGATGGTGAAATTCTGAAGGTACATACCGAACATGGCTTCACTGGCCGCTTCGTTGATAGCCAAATTGAGTTGCCACCCTATCAGGCACTTTACGCAGATATTTCTGGCTAAAAATGCAAAGGAGTGAGTCGTGACTCGACAGCATAAATGTTAGGCAGTCACGGCAGTGTTTCCTTAATAGGCGAATAGCAGGCTAACCCTATGCCCCACAGAAAAACAAAAAAACTCACCATCAAGGACGTCGCGCGGATTCTGGAAGTCTCTACTGCCACCGTCTCAAACGCCTTTAACCGCCCCGACCAGCTCTCTGAGGCACTGCGAGAGCGCATACTTAGAGAGTGCCAAAGATTGGGCTACCAGGGCCCCAGCGCGGCCGGACGCTACCTGCGCACGGGACGATCGGGTGTTGTAGGTGTCGTGCTGACTGACAGCCTCTCCTACAGCATGAACGACTATGTGGCATCACACTTCCTTGCGGGGCTTGCAGAGGTGTTTGACGAGGCGCATCTGCACATGTTGCTGCTATCAGCCAGAGATATGGACCAGTCCACGCGACAGCGCCAACATGAGTCCATGGTGGACGGATATATCGCCTATGGCATGATCACCAACGAGGGCCGCACCTACGAGCACTTATTGCGCCAGCAGAAGCGACTGATCGTAGTGGACAACCATATCGAAGGCTTCAGCTCCATCAACGTCGACAACCGTGGAGCCACACGAGACATCGCTCGATACGCGCTCAGAGAGAGACCGCAAAACCCTGCAATACTCGGGCTTCGATTAACCGAATTCCCAAGGATTTCTCGCTTAACGCCTGAGGACATCGAATCTGCACCCGAATCGATATCTGTTGATCGTCTGCGAGGCTATTTCGA
>DATHZN010000032.1:0-23702 GCA_035458585.1 Marinobacterium sp.
CGACCCCGAGCGTGGTGATCATCATGATGCAGAACTGAATCTCGTTCATACCGATCTCCATTGCCAACGGGTGCAGCAGTGGAGCCAGAATTACGATATTCGGTGTTGTTTCCATTACGCAGCCGGCCACAACCAAAATGCATATCATTAGGAAAATGATCATCTCGGGTGAATCGGTCATCGACGTAACGGCATACACGAAGCCCTGTGGTACACCCATGATCGCTAGCGCCTGCGCCAATGGCAGTGAGAAAGCAATGATTGGAATAATCACGCCGTTCACTTTGGCTGAGCTGATTAGCATGCTTGGGAAGTCGCTCAGTTTGAGTGTTCCAAGTATGAATCCCAGGATAATGGTAACGACGACCGCAATCGCGCCTGCTTCGGTAGGTGTCAGACTGCCTGAAAATATCCCGGTGAAAATGATGACGGGTACAATAAACGCATACCAACCGTTCTTGATTGATTTGCCAACGTTAGCCGCCCACTCGCGTCCGGTAAGCCGATCACTGTTTTCCCAGTTGTTGAGCCGGTTCATCACAGTGTTAGTTGCCAGGATAGATACCAGGATAAGGATTCCGGGAATGACGGCAGCTTGGAAAAGCGTACTTGCAGATATACCCAACACTAGACCGATTATGATGTATGCGATCGAGGGCGGAATGAGTATCCCAGTACAGGCACCCGCAGCAACCAGTGCACAGGCGTAGGGGCGTGGGTAGCCTGACTCAACCAACCGGCTGATAGTCATGCGGCCGACGGCAGCTGCTCCTGCAGCATCAGAGCCGGAGATCGCTGAGAACATGCCACAGACCAGAACTGTTGCAGAACCGAATCCGCCGCGTGTCCAGCAGGTCAAAGCTTCGGCTACGTCCAGAAACTTCTTACTGAGTCCGGTGCGCACAAGTACGTCGCCCGTCAGGATAAAAAGAGGTACGGCAGTCAGCGCGAAGTGGTCGATCCCATCAAATAGCGATTCACCAACTAGTGACAGCGGCAGATCGCCAGACATGACTAGCATGGTAATTGCTGCGACGCCGATACTCGCCCAAACCGGCACGCCAATGGCTACGAAGAGCACGAACAAAATAAGAGGCAGGTAGAAGGACCACCCAAGCTCAACTGTCTGCTCCGCAAGCATTAAATAGTTCATTTTTTATCTTCCGATTCAAACAGGGTTGCGCCTTCATAGACGGCTTCGCCTTTGCGGATGTCCCTGATGTCGCGCAGCATCGATTGCACTATGCGGATACAGACAAGGCCGAAACCGATGGGAACTGCGGCTAAGAACAGCGCAAGCGAGGTGCGCAGACCATGAGTTACACTCTCAAATTTGAACGCAATCCAGACTGACTCAATTGAGTAGTAGAAAGCGAGCATCGAAACCAACAACATAATAAAGTCGCTGATGAGATAGAGACCGGCCTTGATGCGAGGTGATACAAAGTTGTAGATCACATCAATGCGTATGTGTGCGCGATCTTTGACAGCCGCAGACGCCCCGATCCACGCAAGATAGATGAAGCTGTAACGAACGATCTCTTCGCCCCAGACCGATGAGTAGGAAAACAACTCTCTGCGAATCACTTCTACAGCCATCGTTCCGACTAGCATTGTGTAAAAGACAAGCAAAGCCCATCTCTCAACGTTTTTATCTAACGCTGACCACATGATTTTCTCCAGAAACTGTGGTCGGCCCGTAGGCCGACCGTAATGGCAACGACTTAAGCGTCGTGGACGTAGAAGCGGCTCTGCTGCATAGCGCCTTCAGCGAGCTTGTTGAAGGCATCCATAGAACCTGCAAGTTCGGTCTTGAAGCTGTCCCACTCGCTCAGCTGGTAGCCACCCGCAGCTTCCCACATTGCAAGCTGGTCTGGAGTTAATGAATGGAACTCAACACCCGCTTTACGCAGTTCAGACATAGCAAAAGAACGAGCCGCTGGAACTTTGGCAAGGTTTTGCTGAGTATTCATCTCACCAGCAAACTCAATACCGTCCTGGACATCTTTTGGCAGGCTATTGAACCACTCTGCATTAATTGAGTAGACCTGTGAGTCTGGCACAGCCTGAGTGAAAGTAACGTGGCTTAGAATATCCCGGAAACCAAAGGTATTCAGAGCGCCTACTGATGGATCCAGTGCGTCTGCAACCCCTTGTTTGATAGCCGACGGGGTCTCACCCCATGCAACCGGAGTTGGGTTTGCGCCAACCATGCGGTAGTACTGCTGAAGCATTTTTGAGCCTGGTACGCGGAACTTAATGCCAGCCATGTCGTCTGGAGTGATAACTTTGTTGCCACCTTTGCGAATTGCGACAACACGAGGGTCTATAACGACGTAGTGAAGTACTTTGAAGCCGTTCTTTTCAACAAGCGGATGAACCGTATTTCTCCATGCGTCCGACTGAGTCAAGTTGGTGAATTTCTGGTTTGAGCCGCAGAAGTAAGGAAGGTTGATCAGGTCTGTTACCGGAGCGAACGGGGCAAAGTTGGCAAGCGAGTGCTGTGCACACTGGATGGTACCGTTCTGTACTTTCTGCGCCAGTGCGCCACCTGCACCCAGTTGTCCACCTGGAGCAAGCTTAACGTAGACCTTGCCGTTGGTAGCGTTCTGGATGTTCTCTTTTACGTCCAACTGCATGATTGGGTAGTCGCGGCTGGCTCCAATTGGGTACGCAGTCGCAAGTGTCATGATGTGGTCAGCTGCCGCCTCACGCTCACGCTCTTCTTTCGCAGTCTGCGCCATAGCCTGAGGCGATAGCAGCATGCCGCCTGCGCCGGCTACAACTGCCGCTGTAAAGCCTGCACTGCCGGCTAACTTAAGAAAGTTACGACGCTCTTCCTGGAAGATTTTATTTTTATCGGTCACGTTCTAATTCCTCTGGGTGTTTTTTAGTGTTTGGCTTTGGTTTCAGAAGCCAGCATTGCGGCGACAAATACTAAGACTGCGATGAACAGCGTTAGCGCTTCGCCTACATCCGACAAGAAATTCGCTTGTGCGAATGCCCCGAGCAGGACGTTGAAAAAAAACACAATAAAGAGGAGGGCTGAAATTACTACCAGCGATTTGGTGGATGTCATTTGGCTTCCTTATTATCGAATTTTATTGCCTGCAGAGTTACTTTACGCCTAATATGAGACTAAATGCAAGCGCTTACATTAAAAAATGTAACCGCTTACATGAAATATATGCAAGCGTCTGTTTTCTGTGCGTCGGATGCTATCAATATGGATGTGATTCTGTTGGGATATGAATATGGATGTGAATGAAAAGCTCGTTGAGCGGCCCACAGCTCAGGATGTAGCGCGCATCGCTGGGGTCTCAACAGCAACAGTGTCACGATTTTTCAGCGACCCCGCGCGGATTCGTAAATCGACAGCCGAGAGAATATCTCATGCGATTGAACTTCTGGGTTACGTACCGGATCTCAACGCGCGAGCACTTGCCAATCGAAGGGCAGACGTTATCGGTGCCATCGTTCCAACTCTGGAGAATGCGATTTTTGCAGAGGGGATTGAGGCGATGCAGGTCTGGTTGAATAAGCGCAACATCACCCTATTGGTCGCCAGCTCTGATTATGATCCCGATCAGGAGTATCAGCAGGTCCAGCGGCTGATTGCTCATGGGGTCGCGGCCTTACTGCTGATCGGTACGGAGCGCCATCCTAAGACGCGAAAATTGATTGAGGCGCGCAATGTGCCCTATTGTCTCTCTTGGTGCTTTAGACCTAACTGGGAGGAGCCGCAGATCGGTTTCGATAATTACGCAGCAGGCGCCGCAATGGCCGATGAAATCATCCAGCGCGGACACCGTCAGATAGGAATACTTTCGGGTATCAGGGCGTGGAATGATCGCGCTACTGATCGAGTGCAAGGCGCGCTTGATCGGTTCCGAGATGAGGGCATAGAGGTGCCTGCCGGTCGGCTAACAGAGGTGGTTTACAATCATGAGTTGGGTGCTGAAGCTTTGGATAAAATGCTTGCCAAGCATCCTCAGATTACCTGTGTATTCTGTGCTAACGACGTGTTGGCTGCTGGAGCCTTGCGTCAGGCTTATCTCCTCGGAAAGAGGGTGCCGAACGATCTCTCGATAACGGGCTTTGATGATATCGCTCTGGCACAGGTGTTAACTCCACCGCTAACAACAGTTCGCTTACGTCACAAGCATATGGGGGAGGTGGCGGGCGAGCGTTTGTTTGCTGCAGTTGAATCCGGTACGCCCGTGCAAAGTGAAAATATTCCGTTTTCGGTAGTTATTCGCGAATCTCTGGGTGACTGCCCCGTCTAATTAAATCTTTGCCAGTGCTAGAAGCTGACTCATGATGGTCGGGTCAAGATTAATACCCTCCCCCAACGACTGCTCGCGTCGCAAATAGCGCTGCTCTCCGGGTAGTCGCGTTCCATCCTGATTTAGAATCTCTTCGAAGAGTAGCTGCGCGTGTTGCACAAAACGCGGGTTAAAATAGCTAGGATCGATCAAAATAAAGAGTTGCCCTATGCGAGGTGGTACACCATCTTCGGTGAAAAACGATCCCGCTTGATAGGCAAAATTAGAACCGCTAAGGCCAGCGCACAGCAGCTCCAGCATTAGGGCCAGTGCTGCTCCTTTGCTATCGCCAATCGGGTTAAGAGCGCCGTCAAGCGCGCGGCTAGCATCCGTTGTTGGCTTCCCGTCACAATCTATTGCCCAACCCTCAGGTATGGTTTTGCCAGCATCGGCTGCCAGTTTGACCTTGCCGCGCGCCACCTTGCTCAGGGATAGGTCGATTAGTAGAGGTGAATCATTTTGGCGCGGTGTTGCGAATGCGATTGGATTTGTGCCAAACAGGGGTTTGATGCCGCCGGCGGGCGCTATAGCAGCGGTTGCATTTGAAAAAGCCAGAGCGATAAGACCATCTCTGGCAAGGGGTTCAATAAATTGGCCGATTGCACCGGAATGATGCGATTGCCCGATGCTGACGGCCGCGATTCCTGTCATTCTTACCGACTTAGATGCAGCTGATAGTCCCAATTCAATGGCAGGGTAGGCAAAGCCTCCAGCGGCATCCACGCAGAAAACGCTGCTTGCAGCATGCGTTAATTCGGGTGAAGCATGTCCATCCACCTTGCCGTTTGCTGCCTGTTTAGCATATGCGTACATTCGGGCGGCACCGTGCGAGTGGAGGCCATCAATGTCCGCGTTGACTAGGGCTCGTGCTACGCAGGCTGCATTAGACTCTGAGGTGTTGTGCTTAATTAGAATCTCTGTCAGCAGTTTCTCTAAGCTGTGAGCATCTATCTTCGCCATATCTGCTACTCAAAAAAAAGGCGGTCATATGACCGCCTTGAACTCCACGAAGGGTGTTACTTATGCGCTGCGGTACAGTTTAGTCAAGCTGAACTCAACGTGACCCAGTACTTCGGCACAGGTGTGACGACCGTTAGCTGCACGGATTGCTTCGTCGATCAGGGCATCGCCTGCCTGGTCCAGCGTCATCTCGTGGCGCAGGATAGCGGATACGTCGAGATCGATGTGCTCGCCCATGGTGCGAACGCTGCGTGGGTTACCAGTAATCTTGATAACCGGCATGATTGGGTTGCCGATAACGTTACCCTGCCCTGTTGGGAAGAGGTGTAGCACGTAGCCAGCGGCTGCCTGCAGAGTGTTACACTCAGCAGCTGCTGAAGAGGTGTCCATGAAGTAAAGGCCTGGACCTTTAGCTGGCGCTTCAGCTGGCTCCAGTACGTCAATGTACTGAGCTTTCTTACCAATCTTCTGAACGTTACCCAGAGCCTTCTCTTCGATGGTAGTCAGGCCGCCCGCGATGTTGCCTTTGGTTGGCTGAGAGTCGGATAGGTCGTCAGTCTTCTCTCTAAGGATGAAGTCGTTGTAAGCAGACCAAGTCTTCATGAACTTCTCTGCTGCTTCTGGAGTCTTAGCGCGACCAGCAACAATGTGCTCCGCACCAGTGATCTCAGATGTTTCACCGAAGCAGAGTGTAGCGCCCATTTCGTACATCTTATCGATAAAGTTACCAACAGTTGGGTTCGCAGACAGACCAGAAGTGGTATCAGACTCACCACATTTAGTAGCAACCCACAGTTCGTTGATTGGGCACTCTTCACGCTGCAGACCAGTTGCGTAGTGAACAAACTCTTTAGCTTTGCGTGATGCGGCAGCGACGGTATTGATGTCGCCGTTGCGTGCAATTGAGAAACCAGCAACAGGCTTGCCGGTAGCCGCGATGCCATCAACAACGCGCTTAGTCCAGCCTTCCTCGATACCGATAACAACAACTGCCGCTACGTTCGGGTTAGCGCCTGTACCGATGATAGTGCGGAAGTGCAGCTCAAGGTCAGCACCGAACTGTAGACGGCCATATGCGTGAGGAATCGCCATGGTGCCTTTGATGTTGTTTGCAACTGATTCGCAGGCTGCGTTGGAGATATCGTCCAGTGGCAGAATTACGACATGGTTGCGAATGCCTACACGGCCGTTGTCGCGGCGGTAGCCCATAAAAGTTTTGTTGCTCATTGTGTTCTCCATAGCGCTCATTGACTGCGCTGATTCAAAGTAGAAAGTCTAAGATCGGTGCAAAAAGGCACGGATCGCTTACCAGCGCTTAGTCTTCACGTTATGAACGTGCACGTGTTCGCCCGCTTTGATCGGTGCCACAACGCGGCCCATATCAACGTTGTACTTGATCAGTGTGTCGCCTTCGGCCAGATCGCGCAGTGCAATCTTGTGACCCAGTGGGATATCGCTCAGTGCTTTGAGAGTTACCTTCTCATCGGTGTCCATCTTGTAACCGACAACGTCCATGCCAGCTGTGATAGTCTCAACTACTGCAACGCCGACAGAGTCGTCTTTGTCGTGAATCAAAAAGTGGGTTTCACTCATCTCTCTTTCCTCAGATTTGTTCTATTGAGCGATCCGACATGTAGATCTCATGTCTGGGTCTAAATTCTGTAATCTAAAATATATCTTTTGTCTTATGTCTTATATAAGACTGAGATTTACGATACACTCCTGATCAGTGGATGGCAAGAGGTTGTTTTCAAGATGGATCAAATTAAAGCGCCGAGCTTCAAACCTCTGTATCAGCAGGTAAAGGAGTTAATGCTGATGCGACTGACTGAGCGGTCGTGGGCGCCGGGCGATATTCTGCCGAGCGAGGCGTTGCTTGCGGCCGAATTTGGAGTGAGCCAGGGCACTGTTCGAAAAGCACTAGATGAACTGACCGCTGAGAACTTATTAAGACGTAGTCAGGGTAGGGGTACGTTCGTTGCAGAACACACAACGAACCGTTCACTGTTCCACTTCCTCAATTTGGTTGACGCGGATAATCAAAAGCAGATTCCACAGAGCCGTCTCGTTGAGATGCATCTTGGTGAGGCCGATGTGGATGAGGCGCGTGAGTTGGGACTCGAACCGGGTGATCAGGTGGTAAGAATAAATCGCAACCGGTTTCTTAATGAGAAGCCGGTAGTTACTGAGCGGATCACCGTGCCCTGGCGGCTTACTCCGGGGCTAGAGGAGCTGGCTGATGACCTGCCCAATACCCTCTATCAGCTATATGAGAAACGCTTCGGGTTCTCTGTGACGCGTGCGAGTGAGTGGTTGTCTGCGATATCGGCTAGCACGTCTCACGCGCAGCAGCTCAATGTGGAGGTCGGCACCCCACTGTTGTGTATCCGCCGCGTGGCATATACCTACAACGCGCAGCCGGTAGAACTCAGAATTAGCGTCTGCCATACGGCCAATCATCAATATCTCTCGGAACTGACCTGAGAGCTGCTTTAGTAAGCGTTAGATAACGGATTAATTGCTGAGTTGCAGTTGCTAACTCGCACATAAAAAGCCCAGGAGAATTAAAATGGTGCGCAGCATCGTGACAAACGGAAACCAGTTGATAGCGCGTTCTAAGGAGCTGGCCCCAGGTACGCTCTTGTGCCTGGTCATCGGAATGGCATCTACTTTTGTATCTGATCATTACGGTGGACCGGTCATACTGTATGCGTTGCTGATGGGTATGGCACTCAACTACCTATCGACTGAGGGTCGTTGCGTTGCTGGCATTCAATTTTGTGCCAAAACGGTTCTGCGTTTCGGTATCGCGCTCTTGGGTGCGCGCATTACCGTTGAGCAGTTACTGGGCCTTGGCCCAATGCCAATCCTCATTGTATTGGTGGGAGTACCTACTACTATCCTTTTTGGATATTTTCTTGGAAACCGTCTGGGGCTATCTCGGGAGAAAGGCGTTCTAACAGGCGCCTCAGTCGGGATCTGTGGGGCTTCGGCTGCTTTGGCGGTCTCTGCAGTACTTCCGCAAAATAAGGATTCAGAGCGTAATCTTATTTTTACAGTCGTCTGTGTAACGGCACTCAGCACCGTTGCGATGATTGCTTATCCGCTGATTGTCTCAGCATTGGAGCTGTCACCTGAAGCGGCGGGGGTATTTCTGGGTGCGACTATTCATGACGTTGCTCAGGTGGTCGGTGCCGGTTATATGATGTCTGATGAGATCGGTGACATTGCCACCTTCACCAAACTGCTGCGCGTCTCGGTGCTCGTCCCCGTGGTGATTCTCATTTCGTTAATCACCGTGAATTGGGGGGCAGAGCATGCCTCAGCCCGCACCAGTAAATCTCCGTTACCGCTTTTTTTGCTCGGCTTCATATTTGTCGTCGCATTTAACAGCATGGGTGCTATACCCGAGGTTGCAGCAACCTCAATGGTTGAGTTATCGAGATGGTGTCTTGTTCTGGCGATGGTTGGTCTAGGTATGAAATCCTCGTTCAAAGAGTTGGCTGAAATGGGGTGGAGACCAATGGTTTTGATGGTCAGTGAGACGCTTTTCCTCGCAGTTCTGGTATTGGCAATTATTATGCTGGTTGACTTTTAGTTAGCTAAATCGAGCCTCTATTGACGCCCCGTAAATACGGGAGCCAACCGTTTAGCTCCGGTGCAGCATAAGCAGGCTAAGGTCTGAAGGTGTAAACGTGAAACCGAGCAGTCGCTCGGTTTTTTTATGCCTGAGAACCCGATCGGGCTTTCCCCATCTTTCTCAAGTTATCTATAGTTACCGAACAGGTATCTGAAACACCGGGATTTTAACTTGTCACTATCGCAACGAGAGTACTCAAAGCTCAATGTGCTGTTGCTGGAGAGCAGCGGCCCCATGCGTTCTGCTATCTACTACATGTTGCGTGAACTTGGTGTACAGAACCTTTCGGTAGAGAGCCTGGGTCGTAGTGTCTTGAGTCTCCTGCAAGAGCAGCGCTTCGACATTGTGCTCTTAGGTCATAACGGTCGTGACGCGACCACGGGCATACAGCTACTTGAGGAGGCTCGCTTCCGAGGCTATATGCGACCGACCTCGGGGTGGATTCTGATGACCTCCGACAGTTCACAGGAGGTCATTCTGCAAGCGATTGATAGTCACCCTGACGATTTGATCACCAAGCCATTTAGCAGAGAAGAGTTACACCAAAGAATGTCCGCTCTGGTAGAGCTTAAACGTGCATTGCGACCCGTTGATGAAGCTCTTGAGTCCGGTAATCCGCAGGCTGTTATTGCAGCCTGTCGCCGTATCCCCCGGTTTGACCCTGCCTACCATGATGCCATGATTATCCGTGCTCGAGCATTGATTCAGTTGAATGAGGCCCCCGCAGCGCTTCAACTGCTAGAGGCTTTTTATTGGGAGGCGCCGGAGAAGGAGTTAGGTGCTGCTCTGGCGCAAGCCTACATCGCGGTGCACCGCCTTGATGAAGCGGAGAAACTGCTCACCGATATTATGGAGAATTATCCGTTGTTCATGCAGGCATACGATCTCCTCGCGCGGGTACAAGAACTTCAGGGAGAGTTAGACGGAGCACGGGAGACTCTAATTCAAGCCACGGCACAGGCACCGCTTGGCATCCCAAGGCAAATGGAGTTGGGCCGGGTCGCGACCCAAAGCAACGCCTATGACGTGGCCCGCACTGCATACAAACGCACGATCAATCTTGGTCGTAAGAGCTGTTTCCACAGTGCTGAGCCGCATCTTCGCCTAGCAAACATTTCGCGTCTGCAGTTACAGTCTATGCCCGATAAAGCTCACGCAGCAATGACAGCTGAGATTCGTGAGATATTGCAGCAGGCTCAACGAGAGTTCCCCAAAGATGACCTCTTGAAGGTTCGCTCTGAACTGGTACTTAATGAGACCTATCTGGTCACTGGTGAGATAGAGGCAGCCTCTAAGGCCCTTTCGCGCGCCGATGCAATTAATTCAGGTTTGCCTCAGCCGCTTAACCTGAATAAAGAGAAAGAGCTTTTAAATAATGATCCTGCACCGATTCTCGAACCGATTAGCGTGCCAGAAACGGTAGCCGCTGTTGAGGCACCCAAGCGAGATCCTGAGATGTCTGCCAAAGTTAACCGTATTGGTATTAAGCACTACCTGGCTGGCAAGCCCGCTCAGGCGATTCGATATTTTGGTATGGCGACGGAGTATGATCCCAGTAACGTGTTGGCCTATCTTAACTTGGCGCAACTCTTCCTCGAGTCCGCTCGGGATGACAGTAAACGGCGTGAAGAGCGACTGCGAATGGTGGATCGCTATTTGAGACTGACCCAGCGGATGCAGCTAAGCGATGAAGCGCGTCAACGTCAGGACCGTCTTAAGTTTCTGCGTGAGGCTCCCATCAAGGAGTTACCCAAAGGTGCTTTGGGTGTCTTGTTGCAGTAAGCACCCACTATTTTTTTCGATAGACATATACGTCAAGGAAGCTTTCATCGGCCTCCTCTATCTGCTGAAGTTTGTTAATCATTGAGTCGGTCAACACTTTCCCTTTTGGCAGCAGCAGTATCGACCGGTTGTTAAACAGATCTCGGGAGAGCGTCATACCGCTCTGAAGTTTGGCCGTAGACAATACGGCTTCATCTTTTTCCACCACCTCTTCATTGAGTTTTGGAAGAACCAACTGAAGAGCGGCAACGACGTCCGGGTCGTAAATGTAGCCGGATGCTCGCTCTATCTCTTTGTAGGCAGAAAACGATGAGAGCCGCCCTTTCTGCAAAACACCATTGAGGGCACGAACGTAGTCGCGAGATACCGCCAGAATGCGAGCAGTCATCGGTATCTGATCGCCCTGAAGTTTGTCGGGCAAACCTTTGCCGTCGAACCGTTCAAATTGATGCTTGATGGCGTTTGACGCGGTACTCAGATGAGTGGCAGGAGCCATCGCCTGTGTGGCGTAATTCGGATGGGTAATGTAGCGTTGACGCTCCTCTTCGCTCAACTCATACCAGGGCCGGGAGTGCAGTGTTGAATCCATACATAAAAGGCCAAGCTCTCCGAGGATACCGGCCAGACGAATCTGTCCAATCAGCTCTTTATTGAGCCCGAGTTGTTGGGCGATCAGTGCGGTCAATTTGCCAGTCAAAATGGCCTGATCTCCCCCAAGGTGTTCACTAAGACTCAACAAGTTATAGAAGATGCGGGCGGTCGCTCGGTGGGACTCGCGCAGGTCGGTCAGACTCCGTTCCAGTCGGTGGTTGGACGACTGGAGTTCAGCCGTACGCTCTTGTACCGTCTCTTCCAACCCTTCGTTAAGTTTGAGCAGAGCCTCATTCTTTTGAGCCAGTTCAGCATTTAGTTCTCTGTTCTCAAGGCGCAGTGCGTGACGGTCCAACTCTTGTCGTACCGCGCTAAGTAGCTCTTCGTTTACCCAGGGTTTACGTAAATAGCGGTCTAGCCCGCCTTCGTTAATTGCATCTTTGAGTAGATCGTCGTCTGTGTAGCCCGTGAGCAGTATACGAGCCGGATCAAGTTCAAGGCGCTTTACTTCAGCGAGCAGATCAGCCCCGGTTAAACCTGGCATGCGCATATCAGTGATCAGAAGGTCAACATTTTCGCGCTTAAGAATCTCCAGCGCCTCTTCTCCTGAAAGGGCAGTTAGAACTATTGCGTCCTCGCGACGCAGCACACGCTTGAGCGAACTGATAATAGTCGGCTCATCATCGACGCACAGGATGGTAGGTTGTCTTCGGCTGTTGGTATTCGTTTCGCTCATTCAACCCTACTTTTTGGCAGAAAAAGAAAAATGTAACTAATCTGCAAGAAATGACATTTACACCGAATTTTTGGTCTATGCTTTTGTTACGACTTAACGGCAGTGGCACGTGTAGCATAAGCATTTCTACGACCACGGAATACAATAACGCTCAAAGCACGAATAAACCATATTTATGAAGACATTAAGTACAGGCGAAATCGCCAAACTCTGTGACGTGAACCTTCGGACTGTCATTCGCTGGATCGAGCGTGGTGCGCTGAAGGGGTTTAAATTGCCAGGGCGCGGAAACAACCGTGTCAGGGTCGAAGATTTCATTGCTTTCTTGGTTGAGCATGACATACCGATTCCACCGGAGTTGGCCGGCGATGACAACCGTAAAGTGCTGATCGTGGATGACGAACCCGCTATTGCTCGTTCGATTCAACGAGTGCTGCGCAGTAACGGGTTTGTAACTGACGTCGCAGTTGATGGCTTCCAGGGCGGTACTAAGTTGATGAAAGACCGCCCTGTGCTAATGACGCTTGACCTTAGTATGCCTGGGCTCAGTGGATATGACGTCCTCAGCTTTGTCCGCGAAACGCCCGAAATCGCCGGCACAAAGATCATTGTAATCTCGGCACTGGGTAGCGATGCCTTGCAAAAAGCGATGGACATTGGCGCTGATGCGGTGTTAACCAAGCCGTTTGATAACGACCAGTTACTTGAGTGCGTTAAAAGTCTTGTCGGGGTGCATAGTCGCGGTATCCTCGAAGAGGAGTAACCTAGCAGCTGTTAAGGGAGCTCTCCGTGCAACGCAAGTTACTTCTTGTTGATGATGAAATAGGTATCCTCCGGGCGCTTCGCCGCTTTTTTCGCAGGGCGGGTTATCAGATCTTTACCGCTGAAAGCGCTGAAGAGGCGTTAAGCGTTCTGGCGCAGAATGAGATTCACGTTATTCTGTCCGATTTTCGTATGCCGGGCGCAGACGGTGGGGTGCTGTTGGAGCAGGCAAGTCAGCTTGACCCCGCCTGTGTGGGCATGATTCTAAGCGGGTTCGCCGAACTCAAACAGGTAATCAGTGCCTTCAATTCAGGTGTTGTTCACCGCTTCATATCCAAACCCTGGCAGGACCATGAACTGCTTGAACAGACTGAGAATGCTTTTGCAGTCGCTCTCCAAAAACATATAGACCTGGACCTAGATCAATCTCAGCTTCTTGCCACAGCGCAGTCCGGACATAAGCGCTGTTTTCCGGTTGAGCTTGTAGATCACCTTGATCATACAGATGGTCACAGCTTGATTGCGCTTGAGTTTGTTTCACCACGCGTGCTGATGCCGGGATCGGGATTGAATGTTAAGCAGGCGCTAGCAAAGCGTGTTACCGAGTTGATTGAACAGTTGCCATCAAACGTCGAATTTTGCCATTGGAGCGGCTACACCCTGGTGTTACTGACACCCAAGGTTCAGTTACAAGCGGTACTTGAACAGGTGCAGATCTACAAGCAGCAGATAGCCGTCGGTTGGGAGACACCGGTGCTGCGCTGGTCTCATCTGGAAATGCCCGAGGGCAAGGGTGTCGACCAGATCCGCTCACTGCTGTTGGCCTTAGCGCAAACGCAATCTGAAGAGGCAGCGTTTCTTGACAGTAACTGGACGGGACTGCTGAATAGCTCGCTGTCAGCAGCACTCGCCGATACGCTTAACCACCGTGATTTTAGTCTGGTGTTTCAGCCGATAAACAGCGATCAGGACCGGTTAGTTGCGTTGGAGGCCTTAATACGTTGCGACTTAACTGACCGGTCAAACCTGAGCCTAACCTCTTTGATCCGGCATATTGACCTCCTGGGTTATACCGAACAGTTTACTGAAATCCAGATTGGACTGGCGCTCAAGGAGTTTGTTGCGCTGCAACTTCCGTCCGAAGTTAAGCTTGTTCTAAACCTCTCATTGCGCCAACTCAGTTGGCCGGGATTGCGCACTCTCTTGCAAAATCAGTTGGCACTTTACAGCTTTGATCTCAGCAGATTGAGTTTGGATGTGGGCGAGTCTGCACTTTCCAGCGCGATTCCCGCTTGTCTGCAAAATCTGGAGTGGTTCCGATCTCAAAGTGTAGAGATGACACTGGACGATCAAGGGGCGGCTCATGCTTACCTCAATAGTGAAAAGTCGTTGTCAGTCGACGCCGTTAAACTCGATAGGGCATTTCTGCACGACCTTGACACCCAGACTAACCGTCAAGAGATGTTGGTTAATCTGTGTGATCGAATTTTGGAGCGGGGTAAACGACTCAGCTTCGAAGGCGTTGAAAACAACGAGCAGCTCAAATTTGTGCGGACACGTTACAGTTTTACTTATCAAGGTTATGGGCTGTCAGAACCTCTCTCTGGTGACGAGATTTTGGCCTGGTACGCAAATAGAGGTGATCAGTGAGTCACATGGGTTTGGAGCCAGTCCTGATTTTTGCTGATCCTGAACCTGCGATACTGCGTTCGGCCCGACGCGTCCTGCACCGCGGGCATGGGGAGTGGCAGCTCTACTTCTGTGAGTCCATTGATGATGCCCTAATGCTGGCGCAATCTTATAACCCCTGGGTTCTGGTTTTAGATGATTCACTGCTGGGAGAGGACTTATCAGCGGCGCATAACCTATTCCAACAAGCGCCCTTTGCGTTGCGGGTCATTTTGACCTCATCGGCGCACGAAAATATCCTCTACGGAAGTGCTCGGATTGCACACCTTGTTCTACCTAAACCTTTTCAGAAAGAGGATCTGGAGCGTGCGCTGACCCGGGCAATAGCCTGTGCACAACTGACGATGAGTGAGGAACTTCGCGCTTGTATTGGTGCGTTGACATCCTTGCCTGTGCTGCCGGAGGTGTACCGTAGGGTTTCAGCTGAACTGGGGAAAGAGGTACCTGATGTCGATCAGATCGCTGAGGTGATATCGTGTCAGCCTCAAGTATTGGCACGTCTGCTCCACATCGCCAACTCTGCCTTGTTCGGTTTCATTACGCCTGCTAAAGATACTCAGCAGGTTATCATGCGTCTCGGTCTTAATATGGTGAAACATCTGGTGCTTTTCTCTGGACTGTTCTCATCCGATAACCCCAAGTTAACTGATGAGAAAATGGCGCAACTCTCGAGCGAATCGCAGCAGTTTGCAGCCAGGTTGCAGGCGCTAGCTGAACGGGCAGGTTACTCCAAGGCAGTCAAAGCAGACTGCTGGGTGGCGGGGCTTATGCACAATATCGGGAAGCTGGTTATCCTCGACTGCTCAGCGCGAGTTGGTGAGGAGTATGAGCAGTTACAGGATGAGCATGCTAGCTCAGGCGCGCTTTTAATGATGCTCTGGGGGTTCCCCTTGGAGATTGCTCGTGCGCTCGAGTTACAGAACAGTGAATTTCTGCCAGAGGGTGAACCTGTTTTAGTGCAATTGGTAAATGCCACTCAGTTGATCAGTCGCAAGGATTTCGAGCCATCGCTGTTAGACAATATAGAGAATCTAAGTATAAGAAATGCCTGTAAGGCTGACTTACAGACCTGTTGAGGAGAAACATGAAAATACAATTTAAACAGCTAGTGGTTGGCGCATTGGCCTGGGTTTCTCTGCTCGCACACGCACAGACTCTCACCCTCGGTGTGGTGCCTCAGCAGTCCGCGACAGTGCTTGCAGCCAACTGGACGCCGATACTTCAATATCTGAAGGATAAAACGGGGATCGAGTTGCGTTTTGCGACCGCGGCAGACATACCAACATTTGAACAACGTGTTCTGGATGGTGACTATGATATCGCCTATATGAACCCCTACCACTTCACCTTTTTTAACGAGCATCGTGGGTTCAGAGCAATGGTGCGCCGAGGCGATGCGTCTATCCAGGGCATCATAGTGGTGCGCAAAGATAGCGGTATCGAAAATTTGGAGCAGCTCAATGGCAAACGTCTGGCCTTCCCGTCTCCGGCGGCGTTTGCAGCGTCAGTGATTCCGCGCGCCGAGATTGCCTCGAAGGGAATAAAGATCGAGCCTGTTTATGTCTCTTCTCATGACTCGGTTTACCTGAATGTAGCGAAAGGGTTTTTTCCCGCTGGTGGAGGCATTGCGAGAACCTTCAATGCCACATCTGAACAGGCACGAGATGAGCTGAAGGTGCTGTGGAAGACGCAGCCGTACACACCTCACGCTGTTGCAGCCCACCCCCGTGTAGATACCGCTACGCGAGAAACGCTGACACAAGCCTTTGTGGAGATGTCGAACACCGAAGAGGGACAGGTGTTACTCGATAATCTGAAGATCAAACGCTGGCAAGCGTCCAACGATTCCGATTGGGACGATGTTCGCTCTCTGGGAATAACACTTCTGGATCCATTGGTTAAATAATGAAGTTCATTCGTAACTCTATTCGTGTCAAAACGATTCTTGGCGTCGCGCTGATTGAGGCCGTACTGCTAATTTCGTTGGTTTTCATGATGCTGGGTTATATCCGGGACTCAAATTCCGAAGCGCTTGAGACGCGCGCGGAGACAACTGCACGACTCTTTGCAACAACTGCTAAAGATGCGGTGCTTGGTTTTGATCTGGCAACGCTCTATGCCTTCGTTAATGAGGTGATGACCAACCCTGGCCTAGAGTACGCGCGTGTCATAAACGCAGAGGGGCAGTTACTCGCGTCCTCAGGAGGATCGGAGGATCTCCAGCCGATCACTGATCTGACGATTGACGATGTTAATGATGGTGTATTCGATGTGCGAGCGCCGATCCGTGAAAGTGGCCAGACCTATGGCTGGGTTGAGGTTGGGTTCAGTACAGATCCTATACAGTTGATCGTTGATCGAGCTAAGCGCTGGAGCTTTACCATCGTGATTTTGGAGATGGTGCTGGTAGCACTCTTCTCATTCATGTTGGGGCGTTTTCTTACGCATAAACTCTCAGCCCTGCGCGATGCCGCACAGGCGATTGGAGAAGGGGATCTGAGTCGTCGGGTAGAGGTTCCGGGTGAGGACGAGATAGACGTCGTCGGTAAGGCATTTAACCAGATGACGCGAGCAGTCGAGAGTTCCCATCTACAGATGAATCAACTGACAGATGAGTTACGCGAACTCAACGAAACACTGGAAGACAAGGTGCGACTTCGGACCTACGAACTCCAGAAGCTGAATGCGGATTTAGAATCGGCAATAGTGCAAATTCAGAGCGCTCAGACGCAGCTCCTGGAGTCTGAGAAACGCGCCACGATTGGCGTACTCACGGCTGGTGTTGCCCACGAGATTAACAATCCGCTCGGATTTGTTATCTCCAATATTGCTACGCTCAAAGAGTATCAAGACTCCATCGCTAAGTTGACTAGTAGGTTGCTCGAAGCGGTGAGGGGAGAAGCGCCGCTGGACTCCACTCAGTTGGATGATTTGCTGCGCGAGTTGGACTACGAATTTATCAATGAGGATCTGGGCGAACTTTTCAGTGATACCCAGAAAGGTCTCGACCGTGTCAAAGTGATTGTGGAGAAAATGACAGCACTGCAGCACAGTCAATCTGTAAGGGCTTCGACTGTGAGTCCCAAGAGTGCGATAACGGATGCGCTTGCACGACTGGGTGAAAGCGATCTTCCCAAATGCGCCGTCAGCATCCCTAAAGCAATACCACCCAAGATAACTGGGTCTCATGATGCATTAGTCGAAGCTCTCTATACGGTGCTTAAAAATGCTTGCCAGTCCGTTAAAGAGAGTGGCAGCGTGAGCATCGATTTTAAGCTGGATGATGAACACCTGCTTCTGTCCGTCTGTGACACGGGAGCCGGTGTACCGAGCGAGCATCGGGAGAAGATTTTTGATCCCTTCTTCACCACCCGATCCGTCGGCGATGGAACCGGACTGGGCCTTTATCGAGCGCGTATGTTGCTAGAGACGGTCAATGCACAACTCTACTTAGATGAGGGGTACTCGGCTGGTGCTCGTTTTATTTTGCGCCTGCCATTGGCTAAGGTTGATGAAGGGGCTGATAGCCAGTGAGTCATCAACCCAGATTTACGGTTCTCAGCCTGATCTGGCGCTCCTATATTAAAAGCGCACTTATCCCCATCTTGTTGATTGAAGTTGCTCTGCTTGCTGCTTATTTCGCCACAAATACCTACATTCGTGATCAGAATGTGCTCCATCTGGAGTCTCAGGTCCGCGAGGAGCTGCAGGGTATGTCGGCGCGTGAGGCGGAGTTAATCTCGACGCGCTTAAGTGCAGTTTCAGTGCAAACACAGCTGCTCGCTGATGCGACGCTGCGAGCACTCATGTCTCGTGATCCGGTCCCTGCGCAAGAACAACAACGTTACTTCACAACACCCGAGGGCGCATGGGCGACAGAGATCGACAACGGTGGCGCCGCGGCCTTCTACTCTAATGTGACGCAAATTGGCACTGCTGAGCGCGAAAAGGCGTGGCGATTGGCTTCCACGGACTACCTGATGCAGTCGCTGGTGGAGAATAGTCCGCTGGTAGCACAGGCCTACTTCAACACCCATGACAGCTTCAACCGCATCTACCCCTATTTTGACACGGCGTCGCAATACCCTCCGGATATACGCATACCTGACTACAACTTCTACTACGACGCAGATGCTGTAAATAATCCACAGCGAAAGCCGGTCTGGACCGATGTCTATATAGACCCGGCTGGGCAGGGGTGGATGGCATCCTCGGTGGCACCCGTTTATAGGGGTGATTTTCTAGAGGGTGTGGTCGGCTTGGATATCCTGGTAAAGGATATCATTAATGATCTTCTGCAATTACAGATCCCCTGGAACGCTTATGCTGTGCTCATCGGGCGTGATGGGGTCCTGATGGCGCTCCCGCCTCAGGCGGAATTGGATTGGGGATTGGATGAACTGACCGAGCACAGCTATGAGTCCGCAATCATGCAGGACACTTTTAAACCAGATGATTTTAACGTGCTGGCACGTGATGATACCCGTGAGTTGGCACATAAGATTGAGTCTGCGTCTGCAGGACTTATTAGGCTGCAACTTCAGGGACGCAACAAGCTGGTATCGTACAACCCGATCCCTGATACAGGTTGGGGTCTGGCACTGGTAGCAGACGAAGAGGCGATATTCAGTGAAGCAAACGCTCTCCAGCAGCGATTTGAGCAGGTGGGTTTATGGATGCTGGCTGGACTTGTGTTTTTTTACCTGATCTTCTTTCTCTGGCTTTACCGCAAAGCGTTGGGTTTGAGTCGCCATTTGGCGGCTCCAATGCAGACGCTTGCGACAATGATCGAGGCGATAGGTGCTGGCGACTACCGCCAAATTGGACGTCACTTTGAGGTTAAAGAGATTCAGCAGACCTCGGATGGACTGGTTGCCATGGGAGAGAAGCTGGAGAACTCCAATCGACAGCTGAAAACGTTGACTGAGACGTTAGAAAAGCTCAATGCTGACCTTGAGAGGCGTGTATCTGAACGTACAGCGGCTTTAGAGCATGCAAACGACAAGCTTGAGGCTGATAAGGCGGAACAGGCTCACTTGTACGAAAAGCTCAGAGAGACCCAGGCTCAACTGGTCCAGACTGAGAAACTGGCTTCGCTTGGGCAGTTAGCGGCAGGTATAGCACACGAAATCAACAATCCCCTCTCGTTTATCAACTCTAACGTGATCTGCCTGAAGGATTACGCAGAGTCGATCGTTGAGATGATCGATAAATTTGAACAAGCGGTTGAAGACACGGATCTCAAAGCAGAACTGGATCGTCAGAAGGCGGTTTATCAGTTCGATTTTATTTATGAAGAGCTTCCGGACCTAATAAATGACTCGATCGAAGGTGTTCGCCGTGTGAGGAAGATTGTAGAGAATCTGCGTGAGTTCTCGCACTCGGGTAACACTGAGTGGCAAGAGGCGAACCTCAATGACTGCGTTATCTCAACACTGACAATCGCCTTCAATGAGATCAAGTACAAAGCAGACCTCAAAGAGGCGTTATCAGAGCTACCGAATATCTTCTGCATCCCGTCACAGTTGAATCAGGTCATTCTTAATCTTCTGGTTAACGCAGCGCAGGCAATTGAAGAGCGCGGTCAGATCAGCATACGAACCTATGCCGAAAATGACGGTGTGGTGCTGGAGATTGCTGATACCGGAAAAGGAATGTCGGCCGAGGTAAAAGCGAAAATTTTTGACCCCTTCTTTACCACCAAGGATATCGGAGAGGGTACAGGTTTAGGGCTCTCAATTTCTTACGGGATTGTCCAAGCTCACAGGGGCAAGATCGAAGTTGAATCAAACGAGGGTGAGGGGACCTGCTTCAAAATTTGGTTGCCCCTGAAACAAAATGATGCAGATCAAGAATAAGCGAGGTGAGTTTTTGCGGGAACCGCCTCTGAGGTCTATAAATAGAGTAATTCAAACAGTTGAACAGACATCAACTGTACGACACGAGTGGTGAGGCAATGCGTAGAAATTTACCTGTAACAGATAATGAAGTTCAATTTCCTCCCGGTTCAAAACTAATCTCTTCCACCGATCTACAGGGTAACATCCTGCACTGTAATGATGCCTTCGAGCAGATCAGTGGCTATAGCCGCTCAGAGTTGATTGGTCAGCCGCATAACCTGATCCGTCATCCTGATATGCCCCCCGAAGCGTTCCAGGTTATGTGGGATACCCTAAAGTCGGGGAGTCCCTGGATGGGGCTGGTGAAAAACCGTTGTAAAAACGGTGATCACTACTGGGTTGATGCCTACGTTACGCCGGTGACAGAGGGCGGAAAGGTGATCGGCTATGAGTCTGTGCGTACCTGCCCTGATCGAAAGGATGTAGAGCGTGCAGATTCGCTGTATGCCAAGATTCGTGAGAAAGGGGTTAAATACCCCGGACCCAGTCTGGTCAATGAGTGGACGACACTGGGTCTGTTTGTTCTGTTGGCTGTTCTCGCCATTGTGATGGCACAGCCTCAACTAGCCGCTGGCCTGATGCTAATTGGTGGTATCGCTGCGACGGTATTTGCCAACCGTAAACGCGCTCACCTGGTGACGGAGCTCGACAAGCTGCTGTCCGACAGCTTTAAGCATCCATTAGCTGCAATCTCTTATACCGACGACTCGCTCGAACTGGGTGGGCTTAAAGTGGGTATTCTCGCGATGAAGTCTCATTTGGACACGGTCTTAACTCGAATTGAGGATGAGGCATCGCGCGTGTCAGAACAGTCCCAGATCGGCTTGCAAACGTCGAATCAGGCAGCCGAAGAGATGCGCAAGCAGCAGTCTGAAACCGACCAAGTAGCGGCTGCCATGCACGAGATGGCGACCACGATCAATGAGGTGTCGCGAAACGTACAGGAGACAGCTGAGCGCTCAGAACATGCAAATGAGATGGCGCGCGAGGGTAAGAATGTTGCTGTCACAACGCGTCAATCCATTGAAGTACTCAAAGACACTGTCGGCGGTATTAGTGGTTCAGTTGAGGAGTTGTCGACAGAAATAGGGCGCATAGCCAAGGCCGCTGAGATTATTGAGCAGATCGCCGACCAAACGAATCTATTGGCACTGAATGCGGCTATAGAGGCTGCGCGCGCGGGGGAACACGGTCGTGGTTTTGCGGTGGTTGCAGATGAGGTTCGCGAACTCGCTAAACGTACTCAGGATTCGACCAAAGATATTCACAAGATTATTAATGAGCTGACAGATCGTGCACAGCGCTCAGTAACGGTCGCACTGGAAGGACACAAAGATGCCGAACGTGGACTGGAAAAAGTGGTTGAAACTGAAGATAAGCTCAACTCTATCTCTGAGTCGGTAAGCAGTATCGCTAATATGGCCATTCAGATGGCGGCGGCTGTAGAAGAGCAAGCGCATGTATCAGAGGAGATCAACCGTCAGGTGGTGAACATCTCCGAACTAGCCAATAACTCTATGGCCAAAGCGGGTGACAGCTCGGAGAGCATACTGGTGTTGCAGGGTATCTCACAGCAGCTACACGAGTTGGTTGTCCGCTTTAAAAAGTAATCTCTAACTCTTGGCTGTGCGGTTCAGGCTGCGCACAAAAAATGGCAGCCTTAGCTGCCATTTTTTGTTTTGGACTTTATGACTTAATCGGCTATCTCATAGCGATCACCGCCCTCAGCCTGAGCTTTGGACATAGCATCACTGGCGCGTTTGTATACCGCATCGGCACTGGAACCGATCTCAATCGGTGCAGCGGCCAGACTGATTGTAAGATCAATCGGGTGATTGCGGACAAGGAAGGTACGTTCTGTCATGAAGTTGCGTATACGCTCGATGACCGTATCGATGCAATCCTCTTTGGTGTACTGGTTAATCAGGACACCGAATTCGTCATCCTCAATCCGAGCTATCAGATCACCTGAACGCAAGTTGCAGGTCATCATACGACCCACCAGCTTCAATACGTCATCACCGGTCTGTGGGCCGACTTTTTCGTTGATCGCTGAGAACTTATCGACATCTAGCAATACAAGGTATGAAGGGGCCATGCCCGTCATAAGGGTGCCACACTCGCACTGTGCTTCTAATTGCTCAAAAAAAGCTCCGCGGTTCAACAGGCCGGTAAGTCCGTCCGTAGTAGAGAGCGACTTTACCAGCTTCTCATAGTGCTTGCGCTCATCCTCACGCTGTTTGAGGGAGATCTCGGAAGCAACAATATCCAAGAGTTCGTTGTTGTCCCAAGGCTTCTGCATGTAGCGATGAATCTTGCCATCATTGATTGCATTGATGGTCGAATCCAGATCAGCGTAACCCGTCAAAAGGATACGAACGGTATTAGGAGCTATCTCGGCTGCCTTCGTGAGGAACTTATCACCGTTCATCTCTGGCATGCGCATATCGGAGATAATCAGATCAACGTCGTTCTTCTCGAGGTAGGCAAGCGCCTCTACGGCTGAGGTGTAGCAGGTCACTTCGTAACGTACGTTCTTCAACAGCCTGCGAAGAGACTTCAGTACTGGCTCCTCATCATCGAGACAAAGGATTCGTGAGGTTTGCGCACGCTCTGAATAGCGAGTGTCATCCATAGCCATAGGGATTTCCGTGTTAGGCGAATAAGTTGAATTTTCTGACACTTATACTGACTGCTTGAGCCCAGAAATTCAATAGTGTGTGCGGTCTTAGGCGGTATTAAGAGTGGCGCCCCAGAGACGATTCGAACGTCCGACCTGCCCCTTAGGAGGGGGCTGCTCTATCCAGCTGAGCTACTAGGGCTTCGACTCCGCGAAGTTCAGAATTCTAGCGGCTCAGCTCAAAACTGCAATCCTATATTTGGATATGCACTCAGCGAAGAAGGATTTCGAGGTTGTTAAGTCTTGCGGCAGTTGCTGTTGCGTCCACGGTGTAACTACCGTTGCGGACCTCTTCTGCGATCTGATCGAGTGTGCGGCCTGATGCGCCCAGTCCAGTATTTGTCTGAAGGGGCATCTCGAGCTCGCGTTTGATCATCGCCTGAAAGCTGGTGAAATCACTAAGATCGACAGGATTCTCGCTTGCAGCGCTACCGGTAGCGGTTTCAACAGTGGTTTCTAAGGCTTCGAGACGGCGGGGCGGCGCAGACACGCGTAGATCTCCAGATCGTTCGCTCTGGGTGGTGAAAGCTGCGTAGCTCTCCAAAAATCTGTTTTGGATATTCATAAAAGCCCCCAATATCTCTTAGGTACTCTTTGGTCTATTTATACAACTTGTCTCATTTGTCGTACAAAGAAT
>DATHZN010000033.1:0-4674 GCA_035458585.1 Marinobacterium sp.
GGAGCACTTCACGTTGGTTGAGGCGGGCAGTGGTGACCTTCAGGGTAAGGTTGAGATGGTTGAGGCGTTGGGTAACGAGACGCTGATCCATGTCGAGCTGGCAGACGGTGAGATGATCATCGTGCGTCAGTACGAGCAGACGAGTCTGCGTCCGGAGGCACCGGTGGGTGTGAAGATTGATCCAGAACAGGTGCATCGTTTCGATGCTCAGGGAAAAGCGATTCGCTAAGGGGGCTCTATGAGTCAGGCACTGACACAACTACACCTGGGTTTGGGCTCGTTCCACCGAGCTCACCAAGCCCTCTACATGCAACTTCTGCACGATCTCGGTGATACCGGCTGGGAGATTGCAGGTGGAAATATTCGACCAGACGGAGAAGATCTGATCGCCGCGATGATCGCTCAAAAAGGGCGCTATACACTCGAGACGGTCACCTCTCAGGGGGCGCGTAACTACAAAGAGATTGGCTCAATCAAACGAGTCGTCGCGTGGGACGCCGAGCTTAAAGGATTAACCGAGATCGCTGCCCAGCCAACAACGCGCATTATATCGTTTACCGTGACCGAAGCTGGTTATTATCTGGATGCTCTGGATCAGTTAGATCAGAGCTATCCGGACCTGGTGAGTGATCTCAAGGGTGAAACCTGTTGCACACTCTACGGCGCACTCACTCGGCTATTGACCGCGCGCAGTGAGGCCGGTGCGGGTCCCGTAACCCTGATGAATTGTGACAATCTGCGTTCTAACGGCGACCGTTTTGCTAAAGGATTTAAACAGTTCCTTGAGCTACAGGGCAAAACTGAGTTGCTGGCATGGGTGGAGGCGAACACGAGCGCGCCCAATGCTATGGTCGACCGGATCACACCGCGCCCAACGCCTGAGGTAGCGAAACGAGTGAAGTCCGCTACTGGAGTCGAGGATCACGCTGCTTTGAGTGCTGAAGCTTTTATTCAGTGGGTCATTGAGGATCACTTTGTTGCGGGTCGTCCAGCCTGGGAGAAGGTTGGCGTTGAACTGGTAGAAGATGTCCTCCCGTATGAAGAGGCGAAGATACGTCTGCTCAATGCAACCCACAGCTGCATCGCTTGGGCGGGAACGCTGGCTGGTTACACATATATCCATGAGGGTACACTGGACAGCGAAGTCCGGCAGTTTGCATATGATTATGTAACCCAAGATGTGTTACCTTGTCTTCAGCCTTGTCCGCTGGATCTTGAGAAGTACCGCGATGTTGTATTGGATCGCTTCTCTAACCCGAACATCCTAGATACCAATGCTCGAGTGGCGATGGATGGATATTCTAAGGTGCCAGGCTTTATTTTGCCGACGATTAGAGATCGGTTGCAGAGAAACGAGCCAATTGACAGTGTCGCTGTACTGCCGGCTCTTTTCCTGGAGTTTCTGCGGCGTGAACGTGCGGGCGAGGTGCCCTACCGTTACGAGGATCAGTTAATGGAGCCTGGTAGCTCCGAGGCGATCTTGGATGGGGCTGACCCGGTCAGCGCACTGTGCGAGGACAGACTACTGTTCAACGATCTGGCAGGCGACCCTCGTTTGGTCGAAGCGGTAAGAACTGCTTATGATCGAGTTCAGGCGTTTTCTTATAGGCGCAAAGCAGCCTGAATCGGGTAAAATTCGAGGCCGGGACAGCTAAGGCTGTCCCATTCCCTGCACAATAAAGAGAGGTGACAGTATGGGGAGCCATAGAAGTAGTCTGAACACCTTGCAAAAGCCGGTGATGGAGAAGAACTATCAACGTGGTACCGAACTGGGGTACGAGCCTCAGGTTGACGGTTTATTGCGTTTTGTCGAGCACGGCTCTCCTAGCCCACTCATTCGCTGGCATCAGCATGACGAATACGAGCTGCATCTGGTGACCGCGACGCGCGGACGGATGTTTATTGGTGACTATATCGGCAACTTTGAGCCCGGTAATCTTGTGTTGACCGGCCCCAGGCTCCCCCACAACTGGATAACAACCGAATACGAGGACGGCGATGCTGCCCCTCTGCGCGATCGCTGCCTTATCTTTCTTGACGATCCGATTCGCCACGCGGCGGAGTATATTCCTGAGATGCGCTCCATCTTTCCGCTGTTAGAGCGGGCTAAAAATGGCATTCAGTTCTTCGGCATAAGCGACTCGGTGTCGAGTCATCTTGACCATATCCGCGATACCCAGGGCACACGCCGCATGGCCGCATTCATGGAGCTGCTGAGTGACCTTGCGCAACATGACAACTACAAGCTGCTCTCTTCAGCTCAGTTGCAGAACTTTGGCGACCACAAGGCCCAATCACGTATTAGCGAGATCGTAGATTTTATCTCTGACAACTTTCATCAGCATCTATACATGGGTGACGTAGCGGAACGCTTCGGTATGAGTGAGAGTCGCTTCTCCCGTTACTTCCGTAAAGAGACAGGTAACTCGTTTACCGATTTTGTAAACCAGATACGGGTCAATAAAGCCTGTCAGTTGCTAACCGAGACAGACAAGTACATCAGCACGATCTGCTACGAGGTGGGCTTTAATACAGTGGCTAACTTCAACCGCCGTTTCGCCGAACTGCGCGATATGACACCCACTGAGTTCCGTAAAAATGCCCAGATGCGTTACCAGCACGCCTGAGAGGGAAGTGCGGGTATTGAGCATCCATAGTTACTAAGTAGTTACTTGGTATTTACTTGGTAGTTGCTAGGTTTATCAGCGCACAGCGCTGACATGACGCCGATTAATACGAAGCGTCCGCGCAGCTGAGTTGTTCAGTCGTGTCGCTCTATCCTGGAGCAGAAAGCGATAAATCCCGAACAGCTGGGTAGATCCGCTTGTAGTGTCGATATGCCTCCTGATAGGCACTCTGATTTGTCGGCTCAAACACGGCATCGATCACCGGTGTCTTGAGCAGCTCCAATGGGTCGCTATCGGTCACAGCCAATTGAGCAAGACGCGCTGCACCAAATGCAGCCCCAAAGTCTCCGTCTCTGGGAAGTTCCACTGGCAAGTCCAGAGTGTTTGCCAGTGTCTGTAGCCAGAATTTCGACCCTGATCCTCCACCCACTGCAACCACTGATTTCAGCTCTGTACCTGCGCTCTTCAGTGCTTCAAGGTTGTCGCGAATAGCGAATGAGACACCCTCGAGTACCGCCTGAGTCAGGCTCGCCTGATCGGATTGATGCTCAAGCCCTATAAATGAGCCGCGTACTCGTGCATCGTTATGTGGCGTGCGCTCACCTGATAGGTAAGGTACAAAACGCACGGAGGTAGGACCCTTAGGTTTGTCGTCAAGTGCAGCGGTTAAAACGGCTGCGTCTTTACCTGCAATACGGGCATACCAGTTGAGTGCATCGGTAGCGGAAAGTATGACTCCCATCTGATGCCAGGTGTTGGGTATGGCATGACAGAAGGCGTGGACGGCGCTCTCGGCTTTGGGCTTGTAGCCGGCGGTTGCTGCAAACAGAACGCCTGATGTCCCCAGTGAGAGGAACGCCTGCCCCTCGCGAACAACCCCCATACCTATTGCTGAGGCTGCATTGTCACCTGCTCCACCACCCACTTTAGGCACTTTGACGAAGCCCCATCGTGAACAGAGTTCAGCACGCAGCTCGCCAGATACCTCAGAGCCTTCAACCAGTCGTGGCATCTGTTCGGCGCGCATACCTGAAGCTGCCAGTAGTTCTGGTGACCAGTCACGTTTGGCAACATCCAGCCAACTAGTACCAGCAGCGTCCGACATCTCTGATACATAGTCACCGGTTAACCAGAATCGCAGATAATCTTTTGGGAGAAGTACTTTAGCAACGCGGGCGGAGTTTGCCGGCTCATGTTTAGCTACCCAGCAGAGCTTTGGCGCAGTGAATCCGGGGAAGACAATATTGCCGGATAGCTGGCGAAACAGAGGATTGGCATCCAGCTCTGCTGCCTCTACATGGCTACGTGTGTCGTTCCACAGAATACAGGGGCGTATCACCTCTCCGCTGCTATCGAGAAGTGTCGCGCCATGCATCTGGCCCGATAGAGAGATCGCTTCAGTTGCAGCGAATTCTCGAGGGAAGCGACCACGCAAGTGTTCCATGGCCTTATCGCAAGCCCCAACCCACTCCTGCGGATGCTGTTCTGACCAGCCAGCTTGAGGACGGGAGACGCTAATTGACGCATTTGCAGAGCCGATAATTCGCTGCTCTGCGTCCATCAGAAGAGCTTTGACGCCTGAGGTGCCAAGATCGAGACCGATATACATCTTTGGTTTTCCTATGTTTTTAAGCACCGGCGGTGCAAGGGTTGAGAGAAAGTACCCCATTACATGAGCCAGATTGATGTGATCTTATATTGCAGATTTTTACGCAGATGCGAAAGAGGTGTGCAAATAAGTACAACACTTTGTTCAAACGGTACAAATGTATGACGATCTGTGGTGCTACTCTGTTGCACAGACGCTGAGGGGGTGACCTCTGAATTCGCATTAGCGTATAAGCAACGGGCGTCTGGATAAAAATAATATTCCTTCAGGAGTAAAAAATGAAAATCAAAATGCTTACTGCTGCCGTAGCCGGTAGTATCCTTGCCTCAACAGCCGCTCTGGCTGGTTCACACGCCGGTACTGAGCTGGTTATCGCGACTGTAAACAACGGTCACATGATCGAAATGCAGAAGCTGACGCCAAAGTTCGAAGAAGAGA
>DATHZN010000034.1:0-12710 GCA_035458585.1 Marinobacterium sp.
GAATATACAGGTACACGGGGGCATGGGTTTTATCGAAGAAGCCGGCGCTGCACAGCACTATCGTGATGCACGCATTCTGGCAATCTACGAGGGGACCAACGGAATACAGGCGCTTGACCTGATTGGGCGCAAAACTCTGGCTGATCAGGGGGCTGCTCTGGCGGCATTGCTTGATGAGATGACCAGTGTCGCAAAGGATTTACATAAGTGTGGTTTGGATGATTTTGCTGAACGCTACAGAGCCTCGCTCGCTCGCACGCAGGAGGTGCGTGTGTGGATCCTGGAGAGGGCTGGTAGAGACCGGCAGCTCATGGGGGCCGTCGCTTTTGATTTTCTGATGTTGATGGGTTACCTGTGCGGCGCCTGGATGATGGCGAGATCGGCCGTGGCTGCCAAGGCTCTTCTGACGGAGGAGAGCACGTATGGAGCGTCGTTCCTCCATGCAAAAGTCACGACCGCCTGCTTCTATGCAACGCATTATCTGCCCCGGGTAGAGCAACACGCTCAAACGTTGATGGCCGGTCTGGATAGCGTATTTGAATTAGAAGATGATCAATTCTAAGAGCGCAGAAATATCAGAGAACCCGGGCACGCACAGCGAGAGTAGGAGAGCCAGATGGAATATGAAGTAATGGAGTTTGATGTTCTGATAGTAGGTGCTGGCCCTGCTGGGCTCTCTGCCGCCTGCCGGCTCAAGCAGTTGAGTCCAGAACTGAGTGTTTGTGTGGTTGAAAAAGGCTCCGAAGTGGGTGCTCACATACTTTCGGGCGCTGTAGTCGATCCGAAAGCGCTGAACGAACTCTTTCCAGATTGGAGAGAGCAGGGTGCGCCTCTAAAGATAGAGGCGAAAGCGGATGAGATCCTTTTGCTTCAGAGTGATACCAGGTCGGTTAGGGTTCCCAGCTTTGCCGCTCCAAAAACTATGCACAATAGAGGGTGTTACATCGCTTCAGTGGGGAACCTTGCACGCTGGTTGGCGGAGCGCGCCGAGGAGTTGGGTGTAGAGATCTTTCCCGGTTTTCCTGCTGCTGAGGTGCTCTATGACGCCACAGGCCGTGTGAAGGGTGTGCTCACCGGTGCAATGGGTGTTGGTGCTAACGGAGAAGAGAAGGATAACTTCGTACCTTGCATGGGACTCGAAGCAAAATTCACACTGTTCAGTGAGGGTTGTCGAGGCCATCTTGGTAAGGAACTTATAGACAAGTTTGATCTGGCTGCCGGTAAAGATCCTCAGCATTATGGGCTTGGAATAAAAGAGCTCTGGGATATCGAGCCCGAACGTCATCAGCAGGGGCTGGTCATCCACGGGAGTGGCTGGCCGCTCTCTGACGGTACCAGCGGAGGATTTTTCCTCTACCATGCCGAAAACAACCAAGTCGTAGTTGGACTGATTGTTGACCTTAACTACTCCAACCCCTGGGTTAGCCCGTTCGATGAATTTCAGCGAATGAAGCACCATCCAGCACTGGCGCAGTATCTGGAGGGTGGAACGCGAGTCTCTTACGGCGCGCGTGCTATCGCAAAAGGTGGCTTTAACTGTCTGCCAGAAATGATCTTCGAGGGTGGTCTGCTGATCGGCTGTGACGCCGGCACGCTAAACTTTTCGCGCATTAAAGGTGTTCACACGGCGATGAAATCCGGCATGCTTGCGGCAGAGAGCGTGGTGGAGGCTATTGTAGCCGCAAGCACTAAAGCGAGTACATTTACTCACAAGTATAAGTGCTCGTGGCTCTACGAAGAGCTCTACTCGTCGCGTAACTTTGGCCCGGCGCTGCACAAATTCGGCCCTTTATTGGGCGGTGCATTCAACACCCTTGACCAGAACATCTTCGGCGGACGACTCCCCTTTACTCTGCATGATACCCATGCAGATCATCAACAATTACGGAAGGCGAGCGAGTGCACGCGGATTGACTACCCGAAACCTGACGGCAAACTCAGCTTTGATAAACTCTCATCAGTTTTTATATCAAACACTGCGCATGAAGAGGATCAGCCCTGCCATCTGCAACTTCTGGATGATTCAATACCTGGTAGTGTCAACATTCCGGATTATGCAGAGCCGGCACAGCGCTACTGCCCAGCGGGTGTATATGAGGTGCTCGAAGAGGCGGGGGTAGCACGTTTGCAAATCAATAGTGCTAACTGTTTGCACTGCAAGACCTGTGATATCAAAGATCCCACTCAGAATATCCGTTGGGTGACCCCTGAGGGTGCCGGCGGACCCAACTACCCTAATATGTAGTCGCTCCCGAGGTGATCTACACCCGTGCTATCTCGTAATAGGGACCTGCTGACACATGGCTAGGAGCGAACGGATATAAAAAGTCCAGTGTGATAGTCTAAACTGTTTTAATCCCACCCCTTTTGTTTGGAGTTATCAATGGCTTTCTGCCGAATTTTGGTTGCGCTCGGCGCTTTATATGGTGTGACTGGGGCTCAGGCGCAGACAACTGTCACTGCCGCTACGCTGGAACAGCTGGCGTTCTACCCAGAGTTCAGCGCACCCGCTGAAGTCCTAAGTAAGCAAGATGCCTCTCTGAGTGCCCAACTCAGTGCACAGATTGAGGCGATCGACGTTGAAGTGGGCGAACCTGTGGCTGCTGGGGATTTACTGGTTCAGCTCGACTGCTCTATCTATCAGGCACAACTCAATACTCAGAATGCCGCACTGGGCGAAATAGATGTGCAGTTGAGTCTGGCGGAGGACCAATACAAGCGCGCAAAACGCCTGAATGAAGCGGGTAACCTCGGCGATGAGGGCTTGCAGCAGCGCGCTACAGAGCTCGAAGCGCTTCAGGCGCGCCGCATTGTGCAGCAGCAGCAACTGAAAGTGGCACAGATATCGGTAGACCGCTGTGATATTCACGCGCCATTTGCCGGTGTTGTGACGCAGCGTCAGGCACAGCTCGGTGCATTGGCCGCACCTGGAACACCTTTGTTGCGCTTAGTGCAGATTGCCGATGCTGAACTCAGTGCCCGTGTGCCTCCCACGCAGAGCTTTGAGTCGGGGCAAGTATTGAGTTTTGAATATTTAAATCGTCAGTACCCTGCAAAGGTACGAGTTGTAGTGCCGGTGATCGACTCGCGTCAGCGAACCCAAGAGGTACGACTCAACTTCCCTGGAGCGTCACCACCACCGGGCGCCGCCGGGCGTCTGCTGTGGCAGGCCAGTCAGCCACATCTGCCAGCCGAACTGCTGGTTCGTCGCCAGCAAGGCGAGGAGTCGCAACTGGGTGTGATGCTGGTCGAAGGTGACAAGGCGACTTTCTACGTAACGCCCCATGCCATTGAAGGTCAGCCGTTTGTGGTCGATCTGAATGCTGAAACTCAGGTAATCACCGAGGGGCGCCTGCTGGTTAGTGACGCAGATCCAATTAGTCTGCGCGATCCCGAGGTACGTTGATGTTTCAGCGTTTTATTACCAACCATGTGCTGGCAAACCTCGCGTTTGTGCTGGTGCTGTTTATCGGTCTCGCCTCCTATAATCAGTTGCCTCGCCAGCAGGACCCGACGATTAACTTCAACTGGATCATTGTCACCACGGTATTACCAGGGGCATCGGCCAGTGACGTCGAGTCGAAAGTAACGGGGCCTCTGGAGGACGCAATTCGCTCGTTGGCCGACGTGAAATTTGTCTCCAGTAACTCGCGTGAGGGTATATCCAGTATGCTCGTGCGGTTCGTAGATATTGATGAGCGCACCTTTGATAAGCGCCTCGCCGATCTGCGACGAGAAATACAAAATGCGGAGGCCGAACTCCCCGATGAGGCACTGGATCCGCTGATACTGGAGATCACGAGTTCTAACGCGTTTCCGTCAGCGACGCTGGCAGTGACTAGCTTGGCTGATGACGAGAACCTGCGTGCGCAGGCAACGCGCGTGAAGAAAGACCTTGAGCGACTGCTGGGTGTTTCACGTGTTGATCCTGTGGCGCTGCCGGATCCGGAACTTCAGGTTAACTTCGACCTAGCAGAGCTCGAGAATCTCGATATTTCGCCGCAACAGGTCGCGAATACGGTTAGCGCGTTTTTTCAGGATGAAGCCGCTGGATCATTGAGGCAGGGCGACCGGAACTGGCTGGTGAGAGTGGTTGGCACCGCCTCCGATCCGAGTTATCTGGCGGAGCGTCCGGTTCTGGGAGCGGCGGGCGAGCTTAACCTGGGGCGCGTTGCACAAGTAGAGCGAGCCCGGGAGAAAGCGAGCTATCTGGTCCGGGTTGACCAGAAACCGGCAGTTCTCTTAGCCGTGATGAAGAAAGAGTCGGCCAATACACTGGAACTGGTAGAACGGGTGCAGGCTTATATGGATGAGCGCAACCGGTTTGCAGATGATACGGGTGTCGAGTTGGTGCTGATTGATGACCAGACTATCGCTACGCGCAAATCGATCTCCATTATGGAGAACAACGCGCTGATCGGTTTGATACTGGTATTGGTGGTGGCCTGGCTTTTTCTCGGCACGCGAATTGCGCTACTCACCGCCATAGGGATTCCTTTTGTACTCGCAGGTACCTTCTGGGTGCTGGGCAACTTGGGTGAGACACTCAACGTGACGGTGCTGCTTGGTGTAGTCATTGTACTGGGCATGCTCGTCGACGACGCTGTCGTGGTGGTGGAGTCGATCTACTATCGGCTGCAACGGGGATTTGATGGCCTTGCGGCGGTGAAAGGTGCACTGCATGAGGTCGCTGCGCCGGTGACCGCGGCAGTGCTGACGACGATTGCGGCTTTTTTACCGCTTATGCTGCTACCCGGTATTCTGGGCAAGTTCATGAAAGTCATCCCGATGGTGGTCTCCATCGCGCTGGTGATCAGCCTGATAGAAGCGTTCTGGATGCTGCCATCGCATGTGTTGGCTGCGAAGGTTAATTTCGTCAAACGCTCAGGTATTCAGCGTATCCGCGAGAAAGCGACACACAAAATTCAGATTATCTATGTTCGTCTTCTGATCAAGGCTCTCCGTCGTCCTGTTGTGGCCCTTCCTTTGGCCATCCTGCCGTTTGTGGCGGCCGTTGGGGCGCTTGGTCAGGGCTACATCAAGATGGACTTCTTCGCCTCAGATCCGATGCGGCTCTTTTATGTCAATGTAGAGATGCCGCCTGCCACACCCGTCTCCAGAACCATGGAGTTAGTTAGCCGGGTTGAGACTGAAGTGCGCAAGCACATACAGGAGGGTGAGGTCAGAGAGATTGCTGCATACGCAGGTCAGATGTTTACCCAGACTGAACCTCGAATCGGGGAGCATTACGGCCAGATTCTGGTCGGACTCAACCCCAAGGCGGATGGGTTACGTGAAGTTGATGAGATGATCGAAGCGATGCGTGCCGATGTGACCTCCGTGGTGGGTCCCGTGCGCGTCTCCTTCCTGCGCATGGCGGGTGGGCCTCCTGTGTCGAAACCGATCTCCATCAAGGTGCGCGGGGACGACTACCAGGAGCTGCGTCAGGCGACCGATGAGTTGATCGCTATTATGCGCACCCATTCAGATTTCATTGATATTGAAGATGATGCTGCTCGTGGACGCTACGAGCTTGAACTTGAGCTCAATACCGATGCCATCAATCGAGCAGGTCTCAATCCTGTCGATGTACGCCGTACGCTGCGTTTACTCGTAGACGGCGAGATAGTGGCCAGTATGCGTGACCAGGGTGAGAAACTTGATGTGCGGGTCCGTGCGCTGCCCGAGTCACGCCCGACGCTCGAACGACTGTTGAGTTACCGCATGCCTCTACCCGGTGGTGGGGCTATCCCATTATCAGAGTTGGTTGAGCAGGAGCGACGTCAGTCGCTGGGCAACATTCGTCACTACAACTTCCGGCGTGCGATAACGCTTGAGGCGGATCTGGTAGAGGGTGGTCTGGATACGGTTGCCGCTAACAATTATGTGGCCGAGAGGTGGCAAGAGTTCGCTTCAAACTACCCCAATATTGATCTCGATTACTCAGGAGAACTGGATGATATTCAGGAGAGCCTGGACTCCATCGCTCTGCTTTTCCTTTTCGGTGTTGGTCTGATGTACATGATCTTGGGTACTCAGTTCCGAAGCTACTGGCAGCCGCTGATGATCCTAGCGACCGTACCCATGGCGTTCACTGGCGTCGTGCTCGGTCTGATTCTGACGCAAAATCCTCTGAGTCTTTTTACACTTTATGGTGTTGTGGCGCTCGCAGGTATTGCCGTGAACGCAGCAATTGTTTTAATCTCCGCGGCGAATAGTCGTCTCGACGCGGGTATGGGGCTGATGCATGCAACGCTTTACGCTGCGCGTCGGCGTGTCATCCCCATTCTGATCACCACGTTGACCACCATTGCTGGCCTCTTCTCGCTGGCAGCGGGGCTAGGCGGTGACTCATTGATCTGGGGGCCGGTGGCGACGTCGATTGTTTGGGGGCTGGGTTTCTCTTCTATTTTGACTCTGTTTGTTATTCCGTTGCTTTACCGTTTGAGCATGCGAGGTAGAGCGAAGAAAATCGCCCAGCTGAAGAACATGGTGTAGGAGCGACTTTCGAAATGGGGTCAAGTAGCCGCGAGTTTATTCGCTCCTGCCAAGAAATTAGTTAAACCTCAGTAAATTATGAAGATTCAAATAGAAGCGCTGACACAACATCTCGATAAACTGCCAACTGAAGGCCGACGTCTGGTTGCCGTGGTGGGTGCCCCCGGTGCAGGTAAATCGACCCTTGCTGAGGCGGTGGTAGATCATCTGAAACAGACGGGTCGTAAGGTACAGCTAGTGCCGATGGACGGTTTCCACCTCGACAATCGGATTCTCAATGCCCGGGATCTGCTTACCCGCAAAGGCGCTCCGCAAACCTTCGATGCTGCAGGCTTCCTATCGATGGTCAAACGCCTGGTAGAGGGTGAGGAGGTGATCGCTCCTACTTTTGATCGAGCCTTAGATATTTCGATCGCGGGTGCCGTTGAAGTGCCAGCTGATGTTGAGCTGCTGGTACTTGAGGGGAACTACCTGCTATTGGATCAGCCGATCTGGCGTGAGTTGAAACAGTTCTGGGACCTGAGTGTCTATTTGGAAGTTCCGATCGAGGAGCTGGAACGGCGTTTGATTCAACGTTGGCTGGATCATGGTCTGGATCAGCACGCCGCAGAAGCGCGCGCTCGGGGGAACGACCTTGCCAATGCGAAGTTTATAATCGAAAACTCACTCCCTGCTGATGTGAGTATTCAGAACTTCTAGCAGTTCAGCGACACCCATTGTGGTACCTATTCTCAGCCTCGCGGCAGGTTAGCAGTACGCTTGCCTCTGCGTAACGTGGATGGTGTCCTGTTCTTGGACATCTCCCCGGGCACTCTGCATTTGCCATTCATGGCAAATGTAGATCTGAGAACAGGTGCAACCTCATTTCTTTACCTGGTCTTGTTTAAAATGGTTGTGGGTATTGGCGCAGCACAGCCGCGACATCTGCCTGAACCTCCTCATCCAGGGGCATTTCAAATGCGGCGATATCCTCTTTTAGCTGACTCATGCTGGTAGCGCCGATAATGGTTGAGCTGACACCGTCTACCTGATCACACCAGGCCAGTGCCAACTGACAAGGGGTGTACCCATGTCGTTTAGCGACTTCCGCGTAGGCTGCAATAGCCTCATGAGCAGCCGGAGTGTCACGATGCAGCGATGCCGGATTTGATATGCTCCAGCGGCTACCCGCTGGTACCGCTCCATTGGCGTATTTACCACTAAGCATACCTGCCGCCAAAGGCGACCAAGGGAGGTAGGCGATGTCCTCATGCAGACAGTTCTCAATCAGGAAAGGCCAGTCTTTGGTGTGTAGCAAATTGAACTCATTCTGGATTGAAGCGACGCGTGGCAGGTTGTGCTTGTCGCTCAGTTTGAGGTAAGTGTTGATACCCCAGGTGGTATCATCGGATAGCCCAAAGTAGCGAATCTTGCCTGCTTTTACGCACTCATCAACCCCTTGAAGGATATCAAGCATCTGCGCTTCGTGATCGGCCGCATCAATATCGCTGAAGCGGAAAAAGTTGGGCGCGTGCTTACCAAAGTGCGGCGAGGTGCGGTTGGGCCAGTGCAGTTGATAGAGATCGATATAGTCTGTCTGCAAACGTTTGAGTGAATTGTCTACCGCCTCGATGACCGCTTTGCCGGTGATTGGACCAGCATTGCGTACCCAGGGGAGTCCCGGTCCGGCTATTTTGGTCGCGATGATCATCTCGGAGCGCCTACCTGGGTTACGGGCCAGCCAGTCGCCGATAATTACCTCGGTCTTACCGTAGGTCTCTGCGGTCGGGGGAACCGCGTACATCTCGGCCGTATCAAAAAAGTTAATGCCGACCGAAAGCGCATATTCGATCTGCTCATCCGCTTCCGCCTGCACGTTCTGTCGGCCCCAGGTCATGGTACCCAGACAGATGCGTGATATGTCCACGCCGGTGCGGCCGAGTTTGGTGTACTGCATAGCTAACCCCTTAAATTGAAATAGGTTTGTCTGTTTATACTGGGATTCTAAGTAGGAATCCAGCAGCTCGATCACTCAGGCTTTTCGTATTTCAGACGAGTCGCAATAGTCTATAGTCAATTAAGGTTTAGGTATTGGATATAACAATGAAAAACAGAGGCTTTACCTTAATTGAGCTGATGATGGTGGTGGCGATCATTGGTATCTTGGCTGCCATAGCGCTGCCGGCGTATCAGAAATATGTGTATCGCGCTAAAGCGGCTGACCTTGTCACTGAGTACGATGCACTGAGACTGAACTATTGTACTGCTTTGGCAACGGGAGATGCCTCTTCCTCCAAGACTCTCGGTGTGATTGGCAGTCATGTGGAACATTTTTATGTTACGGTAGGCAGCAAGTCAGGTCCAATTGTCGTTTTTCACCCGAACGATACTGAAGGGAGAAATATTGCTGACGCTGCTCTTTCGATTTTGCCGCCGTCAACATTCGCACCTGCCAAATCTCTTCAAGCGAAGTTATCTCCGCAAGGTGATGCTCTGTATTTAAAGTTAGATTGTGGTTTTACGACGGCCAAAACTTTGGCTTCACAAAATGGAAGCACAGCTAACACTCAAAATCCGAGTGTTCCAGATAAAAAACAACCCAAGGTAGTTTCAACGAGTAAGCAAGTCCAACTCGTGCCAACCTGCCCGATGGATCAAAGAGTTTACCACTCAATTACTGACCCTAATAATCCATGCTCTCGACCTATAACTGAACGCCCAGCCAATTACTGCGCGCCTGCTTTGGTCGTTTACGTTACAAATCCTGATCCTGCCGATTCGTGTCAGCGACTAGCCCCATCCCCGGTCGCAGTAGTTGCACCACCTAAAATTTCGCAATCAGTCCCTCAGGTTGCGCCTGTGGTGGCTCAAACCCAAGTCTATATTTGCCCTGTCCCTCAGAGTTGTAGCGGGTCGGGCGCATTGTCCAATGGCCTTGCTGACTGCCCCTCGACCCAAACTCGCTTATATTCGACGGCCGTTGGCCTGGTTTTCTCCACCACGGCTCAGCCCTGTCCCAAAATTACAGGCCCTGTTGCTACGGCGGCGGTTGCAAATCCGCCAGCCACGAGCCCCTCCCAAACTTCTCTGGTTCCTAATTCAAATACGGGAAGCGTAATCGCTCAGACACCCAGTGTGGGCGCGGGACAAACGTCGAACACGAATCCGCTCAGGCCTCCTACACCTGCAGGTGTGTGTACTACGCGTGCTCCAAGCGATGAGAAACACTGCCGACAAAACGGTTTGTGGCACCACCTTTGTCCGATTAATAAGGTCTATTCAGATAGCAGTTGGGACCCTAAATCTGGGTTCAGCTGCTGAGCGATAGGGGAGTCAGTTAAGTGAGTACTTTAAACGAGTTAATTGCAGTCGCTCTGGATAGTGATGTGCAAGATACGCCCGAGGTAAAGCGGGTGAAGCGTCGTTCGAAGGTCAAGGTGACAGGGTTACTTTGGCTATGCTTAGTGATTCTTGTCGCCTATGAGGCCGAGCATATCCTGATTGGAATGGGGTTAGATGCAGCTAAACCGGTTGAGACTATGTCGGTAGAGGCCATGTATGATCGTGCTCAGCAGATCCTGACGACGCGCTTCCAGAATGGGCAACTTCTCGATCAACCCTTCGAAGACCCAGTGTTGGATCGTTGGATTGCTGTTATTTACGAAGGTAAGGGTAGTTACACGCTTTACTACATGGGTGCGTCAGCAGACCAGACTATGGCTGGGCGCAATTTACAGTTCAGCTGGGAGTAACGCATGCAGTGGCTCGTTGATTTGCTGGTACGCAGCAACCCGGACTATGCCGAACCGCTCTCCAATTTGAGATTGCCCGAGGATACCGGTCATGCCTGGACAATTATCGGTCGTAAGCTGAGTCTGGGTACCGATGAGCTACTCAAGATTATCAGCAAAAGCGGAATCCCCGTGGTTGATCTCGATCGTATCGGTGCAAGCCAGATCGAGCGTATCCCCGAGGCCATTGCGCGAAAATATTTGGTCGTTGCTGCGGGGCACACGAAGAACCATCTCCAATTGGGGTGCGCAACGCCGCTTAATGATGATTTAGCGAAGGAGCTCGGTTTTGCGTTGAAGCATCCGGTTGAACTGCTCTTTTCACCGCCGGATCAGATCGCCAACTCGCTTAACCGTTTCTACTCAGCGAGCATCGGAGAAGCCGGACGTACGCTTTGGGTGGATGAGAAGGAGCTGGAGCGGGCCAAAGTTAGTCCTGATGAGGCAATTGCGCGCATCACCCAGCACATACTTAATGATGCGGTTAAACTGGGTGCCAGTGATATTCACATCCAGCCGTTCCTGGGGGGTGGTCTGGTGCGCTACCGTGTAGACGGTATGCTGATGCGCGGCACTAGCCTGCCGGTGACGGTGAGGGACTCTGTACTTCGGTTCATTCTGACTCAGGCCGACCTGGATATCTCAAACCATAGCACGCCGCAAGATGGGCGGTTGCGTGTAGAGATCAACGACAATACCTACGATCTGCGGATCTCGTACCTGCCCAGCCACAACGACAGCCGGTTGGTTATTCGTCTGCTTAATCAGGGGCGTAATTTCTCGCTTGAAGCGTTGGGCTTCCCGATACGTGATCAACAGACACTGCGGCAGATATGCCGTCAATCTAAGGGATTAATTTTGTTCACGGGTCCCACAGGATCGGGTAAGACGACCAGTCTCTATTCTCTGCTTGCAGGTCTGAACAAGCCTGAGATTAATATCATGACGGCGGAAGATCCGGTGGAGTATCAGCTGCAGGGTATTAGCCAGATTGAAGTGGATGAGGGGCGTGGGCGTCGATTTGATACTGTGTTGAAATCGATGCTCCGACAGGACCCCGATATCATTCTGGTGGGCGAAATCCGGGATGCTGAAACCGCACAGATGGCGATGCGTGCTGTTATGACGGGACACCTGGTATTTTCAACCCTACATACTCAGGATGCGCTGGGCAGTATTCAGCGCCTCGTTGACCTCGGCGTGACACAAGGGCAGTTAGCTGATGGTCTGAAAGCGGCTGTGGCACAGCGCATGGCCCGTAAGGTCTGTCCTCATTGTGCTGAGGTGGTTAAGCAGCGTGCTCCTCTGGAGCAGCTCTTCTTTGATAACTTTAGCGAGACGCCTCCGCTGAGGGCTATAGGATGCGAGGCGTGCCACTTTACTGGGTATCTGGGGCGTTTCCCGCTGATTGAGATCTATCAGCCTGATTCGGAGGCACGTGCTCGCATGCGTCTCGGTCGATATCTGGAGGAGCCTGATCTGGAGCTTAATCGCAGTTTGGCGAAGGTAGCCGTTCAAGCGATTGTCGGCGGTATAACTACCATCGACGAGGTAACACGCGTGCTGGGTGCTGATTTCTGGGGCAGCATAGACCCTGCGCGTATTAATGTTGCGATGTCGATGGCCGGTCTGGAACTCAATGATCAGCGCAAACCAGGTTTTCTTTTGCTGGGGGGGGATCAGGCACTGGCCGATCAGTGGTCAGAGGTGATTAATTACCCCATAACCGTTGCAGCGTCTGGCCCTGAAGCTGCGCGCATCCTGCGCCAGGATACCCAGATTTATGGCCTGATTTATCACATTGATATGCCGGATGAGGCGGTTCGCCCTCACATGGAGGGGTTACGTCGTCACCTTGCCTGGGCGGGACTTTCAGCGGTCTATGTTTTAGCGCAGCCGCATCCTGATTTGGAGACCGCGCTGCAGCAGCATGGAATAACAACTTGGGTCAACGATGCGACTGATACCCTAAAGCTCAAACAGCTCTGCGATGAGGCCTTGAAGTAAATCTGACGCTTGCGGTCGACTGGGTATTCAAGCTGCCTCATCAATAGAAACTATCTAACCCGGAACTCTTAATTGAAAGGATTAAACTTTCTCGCACATTTTTCCGCAGGTGCGAAATTAACATGCATAAAAGTTTAACCTTCTGAGCGGATCGTTTAAAAACAGTGCAGCTTGTGGTGCTACTCTGATGCGCAGACTCTGGCTAGAAGACGTTGAATGCTGTTTTAGCGTACTAGAACGAGGTCTAAGAAGAATAATCCATCAGGAGTAACGCAATGAAACTTAAAATGCTCTCTGCTGCCGTAGCCGGTAGTATCCTTGCCTCAACAGCCGCTCTGGCTGGTTCACACGCCGGTACTGAGCTGGTTATCGCGACTGTAAACAACGGTCACATGATCGAAATGCAGAAGCTGACGCCAAAGTTCGAAGAAGAGA
>DATHZN010000035.1:0-3119 GCA_035458585.1 Marinobacterium sp.
CCATATCACTTCCCTGAGAAGCTGATCCCTCACATGATTTTGAACGCGCTAGCGGGTAAACCGCTACCGGTTTATGGCAAAGGGAATCAGATTCGTGACTGGTTGTTTGTAGAGGATCATGCACGCGCATTAGTGCTGGTTGCCACAACTGCTGAGGTCGGTCAGACCTACAACATTGGCGGCCATAACGAGAAACAGAATATCGAAGTGGTACACACGCTCTGTGACCTGCTTGAGGAGCTTCATCCTGAAAAGCCAGCGGGTGTCGCGAACTATAAAGATCTAATTACCTTCGTCAAAGACCGCCCAGGGCATGACCTGCGTTACGCCATTGATGCCAGCAAAATTGAGCGAGAACTTGGCTGGAAGCCACAGGAGACGTTTGAAACCGGTCTGCGCAAGACTGTGCTCTGGTACCTGGAGAATCGTGATTGGTGGCAGCGGGTTCTAGACGGTAATTACCGCTTGGATCGCATTGGTGAAGATAAAGGTGCGGCTTAAGCCCGAATAAGGATTAATGATGAAAGGTATTATTCTCGCGGGTGGCTCGGGTACCCGGCTACACCCAATCACGAAAGGCGTCTCAAAGCAGATGCTACCGATCTACGATAAACCGATGATCTACTATCCGCTCTCTGTCTTGATGTTGGCGGGTATTAGTGAAGTGTTGGTGATCTCTACGCCAACCGATTTGCCGAACTTTAAGAATCTGTTGGGCGATGGTTCTGATTTCGGGATTGAGCTGAGCTACGCCGAGCAGCCCTCACCAGACGGACTTGCTCAGGCGTTTATCATTGGGGAAGAGTTTGTTGGCGATGATAATGTCTGTCTGATTCTTGGCGATAACATCTTCTACGGGTACGGTTTCAGTGGCATGCTTCGCGAAGCGGCGTCAAGACCGACCGGCGCCACCGTATTTGGGTACCATGTAACGGATCCTGAGCGCTTTGGTGTAGTGGAGTTTGATGCGGACGGCAGAGCGATTTCTATCGAAGAGAAGCCTACAAATCCCAAATCAAACTACGCTGTAACCGGACTCTACTTCTACGATAACCGTGTCATAGAAATAGCGAAAAATATCAAACCCAGTCCTCGTGGTGAGCTTGAGATCACTGACGTAAACAACGCCTACTTAGAATTAGGTGAACTGAACGTAAGCCTGATGGGTCGTGGTTTTGCTTGGTTGGACACGGGTACGCACGACTCGCTGATGGAGGCGGGGCACTATGTGCAGACCATTGAGGCACGTCAGGGCCTGAAAGTAGCCTGTCTGGAAGAGATTGGTTATCGCAATGGCTGGCTCAGTAAGGAGCGGTTACTGCAACAAGCTGAAGCGCTGAAGAAAACTGGCTACGGTCAGTACCTAGCCCAGATCGCTGAAGAGGGTCTGTCGCGATGAATGTAATCGAGACAAGACTGCCGGGCGTGTTGATAATCGAACCCAAAGTTTTTGGCGATCACCGCGGCTTCTTTAAAGAGACTTTTCAGTCGGAACGATACGCCGAAGCAGGTATCAACCTTCCTTTCGTACAAGACAACCACTCACGCTCACAGAAGGGCGTTTTGCGAGGTCTACACCTTCAAAAGAGACGCCCTCAGGGTAAGTTGGTAAGCTGCCCACGCGGTGTTGTTTACGATGTGGCGGTCGACGTTAACCCTCAGTCCGCCACCTTTGGGCAGTATGTCGGTGTGGAGCTGACCGAAGATAACCATCGCCAACTCTGGATCCCGCCAGGCTATGCGCACGGTTTCTGTGTGCTGTCTGATGTGGCTGATTTCCAGTACAAATGTACCGATCTCTACTTCCCTGACGATGAAGGCGGATTGATCTGGAACGACGCTGAGGTGGGTATCGACTGGCCAATTAAAGATCCAGCGCTCTCTGCAAAAGATGAAGCGCTTCCTACACTGGCGCAGATTCGCGCCAATGGAGGGGTTTAATCCATGCGAATTCTGGTAGCGGGCGGACGAGGTCAGGTTGGAAGTGCTCTTGCTCAAAAAGGTAAAGAGCAGGGACTAGATCTAGTCGCACTCGATCGTTCTGACCTGGATATTACCGATGCGGCGTCTATCGCAGCGGCTTTTGAAAAATACAAACCCGATCTCCTGATCAATGCTGCTGCCTACACTGCGGTTGATAAAGCAGAGTCTGAAGCAGAGCTGGCTTATGCCATCAACGAGACAGGTACAGCACTACTCGCCGACGCCTGTGCTGCGTCCAATATCCCGATGCTGCATATCTCCACGGACTACGTCTTTGATGGTTCCAAAGAGGGGCTCTACACAGAAGATGATCCGGTGAGTCCGCTCGCTGTTTATGCCAAGAGCAAAGAGGCTGGCGAGCGCGCACTGCGTGAGCGCGTTGAGTGTCATGTTATCCTGCGCACCAGCTGGGTCTTTGGGGTACAGGGCAATAATTTTGTAAAAACCATGGTGCGTCTGGCTAAGGATCGCGATCGTCTGACCGTCGTAGCTGATCAGTTTGGTGGGCCCTCAAGCGCTCGTGGTATTGCCGAAGCTTTGTTAACGATTGCCGTTCAGTATGAGAAAACGGGTGCTGTTGCCTGGGGTACCTACCACTACTGCCAAAGGCCTTATGTGAGCTGGCATCAGTTTGCGCAGGCGATTATTGAACGTGCGATTGAGATGGGGTTAGTGGATCATCCGGTCGAGGTTTCGCCGATCCCGAGTTCGGAGTTTCCGACGCCGGTTACGCGGCCGGCGAATTCGCGATTGGATACGACAGCTCTGAGACTAGCGTTCGATATTGAGGATTCTGAATGGGCACCAGAGGTTGATAGGGTGCTTGAGTCCTTACGTTTAGAGGCTGCTGCAAGCGCCTAATTAAAGAATTTATGGTCTGGGCTCTCGATGTCCGTTGACCAAATGACATAGGAGATGAAGAGGTGATTAAAACAGTTGTAATGGCGGGCGGTTCCGGTTCGCGCCTGTGGCCCTTGTCGCGCTCACTCTATCCCAAACAGTTTTTACCCTTGGCCGATGCGCAGACCATGCTGCAAGCGACACTCAGTCGAGTGAAGGGTTTATCATCGGCTGAAGCGATGCTGATCTGCAACGAGGAGCACCGCTTTATTGCGGCTGAACAGATCCGGCAGTTG
>DATHZN010000036.1:0-65818 GCA_035458585.1 Marinobacterium sp.
ACGCCTGATTGGAACACACGCAGGTTCCCTGGGCGTCAAAACATATCGTCGCAACGGAGAGCCCTTGCAACAGATCTTGCGCGCTGCATGAAACAGAAGCTGTCTGTTCGCTGGAGTTAGATAACGGCTTTTTCAACATCGGAGTAATCTATCACAGTCAACTGGGTTCTGCTCTAACGCCAGTGTAGAAATATCCACTCAGACTAACAACAGAGTAATCAATAACACGCTAAGATGAGCACTCTTTAGCATCGCGTTTCCGGAAAATAGATCACCGACACCTCATCACTTGGTTGCCGAAAGACCTTGTTGTACCCAGCGGCCGATTGTTCAGGGCGCAACATCAAAGAGTATTAAGACTTCAATGCGATCTTTTTATCGAATGCGTCTATTTTGACAGATTGCCTACAAGTTAGCCGAGTTTGCGACCATTTCCTTCGTAGCGAGTGCCTGACATTGTGATACAGATTCTAGAAAATCCTCAACGCAGTGCGCGCGATGTGTGTGTAAAGATTGCTAGCCTACCGATGACTAAGGTTAGCAGCTCTCTATCAATCAATTACACCGAGTTGTTGGCTGACAGCCGATACTGATAGCCACACGCCTAAAGTCAGGATGAAGAAACGGATGAGATGAAACTTTATGAAAGATTGGGAAGATTTAGCTCCCCAATCTCTGTAGCGTATTCAAACACAGGCTAATTAAAACGTATCAGCGGGTACATGTACCCAACCGGTCATCATCAGTCGTGCGCTGCGGCTCATGATGGCAGCTTTAGCTGTCCATTCACCGTTGATCTCCTCCGCTTTAGCGCCCACTCGAAGCGTGCCTGACGGGTGACCAAAGCGCACCGCATCCCGCTCGCCACCGCCGGCAGCCAGATTCACTAAGGTACCGGGTACTGCCGCCGCAGTGGCAATCGCCACTGCCGCTGTACCCATCATCGCGTGGTGCAGCTTACCCATAGAGAGCGCGCGAACTAGAAGATCCACATCGCCGGTTCCAATCTCTTTTCCACTGGAAGCTTTATATGCTTTGGGCTTGGAGACAAAAGCGATCTTCGGCGTATGTTGACGTGTTTCCGCCTCTTTGAGGTCCTTAATCAGACCCATCTTCATCGCACCGTAGGCGCGCATCTTCTCGAAACGCTCCAGCGCTGCCGGATCATTGTTAATCGCCTCACGCAGCTCAGTACCCTCGTAACCAATCTCCTCAGCGTTAAGAAAGATCGTCGGGATACCTGAGTTGATCATTGTCGCTTTAAAGGTGCCAACGCCAGGAACCTCAAGATCATCGACAAGGTTGCCTGTCGGGAACATAGATCCTTCGCCATCAGCCGGATCCATAAAGGACACTTCAATCTCCGCTGCTGGAAAAGTCACACCATCCAGCTCAAAATCGCCTGTCTCCTGCACCTGACCGTTGGTAATGGGTACCTTACCGATAATGGTTTTCCTAATATTCGCCTGCCAGATCTTAACTTCGCAAATACCGTTCTCGGGAATTTTGGCTGGATCCACCAAACCTGCATGAATCGAGTAAGGCCCTACGGCAGCAGACAAGTTGCCGCAGTTACCTGACCAATCAACAAATGCACGATCAATCGCTACCTGCCCAAAAAGGTAATCCACGTCGTGGCCGGGCTGAGTGCTCTTTGAGATAATAACCGTCTTCGAAGTAGACGACGTCGCTGCCCCCATACCATCAATCTGCGCACCGTAAGGATCGGGCGAGCCAATCACACGCATCAGCAACTTATCCCGCGCCTCTCCCGGCACCTGACAAGCCTCAGGTAGGTCAGTTAGACTGAAAAATACACCCTTAGACGTACCGCCACGCATGTACGTAGCCGGTACTTTTATTTGAGGAACAAAGGCCATTGGCTCTCTCCCAATAGTTGGTTGAGGAGCGCAGGAGCAGGCATTTCAAGAGGCGCCGTAAACCCATCCCTGGGGGCTTAGTGCCGGCATCCTTGCCGGCAAAACTCTTGAAACCCCTGCCACTACACTCCTCGCTCAGTTAGTCGATGATCTGAGAAACCAAAATCAACGACCATAGAAAATCGAAGGTGCCACGGAGTGTTCTGGTCTCCGATCTCAGACCGTTAGTCGCCTGGACGGCGACTACCGAGCCCCATGGATATGTTCATGGATGAACGGTATGCCGCGCGACGCAGGAGCAAGCGCGCGGCGGTGTTTACGGCGCGTCTGGAATGGAGACCCGGGCACTCCGCGGCGCCGTCCACTGGCAATTAAGCGTTGCCTTCCAGAAAGTCCTGAGCAAAGCGCTGCAGTACGCCACCCGCTTTGTAAACTCGCACTTCCGCCGCTGTATCAAGACGACAGGTCACAGGAATACGCACCTCTTCGCCATTACGACGATGCATGATGACAGTCAGCGTCGCACGTGGAGAGATCTCGCCCTCAACATCGTACGTCTCTGTACCGTCTATTGAGTACGTGTTGCGCGTTTCGCCCTGCTTGAACTCCAGCGGCAGTACTCCCATACCTACAAGGTTAGTTCGGTGAATCCGCTCAAAGCCCTCAGCCACAATCGCTTCAACACCCGCCAGGCGAACCCCTTTTGCAGCCCAGTCACGTGATGAGCCTTGACCGTAGTCAGCGCCAGCAACGATGATCAAGTTCTGCTTACGCTCCATGTAGGTTTCGATAACTTCCCACATGCGCTGAGTCTCACCCTCTGGCTCCAGACGTGCCAACGAGCCCTGGATGATCTCGCCGCTAGCGTCACGGCACATCTCGTTGAGCAGTTTCGGGTTAGCGAAAGTTGCGCGCTGAGCTGTCAGGTGATCACCACGGTGAGTCGCGTAGGAGTTAAAGTCCTCCTCGGGTAGACCCATCTTCGCCAGGTATTCACCGGCTGCAGATGAGGCCAGGATCGCGTTTGAGGGCGACAGGTGATCAGTGGTGATGTTGTCACCGAGCACCGCCAGTGGACGCATGCCCTTAAGCGTACGCTCTCCTGCCAGCGCGCCTTCCCAGTATGGCGGACGACGGATGTAGGTCGACATTGGACGCCAGTCGTAGAGAGGGCTAGGCGCCTTCTCAACTTCACCGAGGTCAAACATTGGAATATAGATCTGCTTGAACTGCTCTGGCTTAACGGCCTTAGCAACGATCGCATCGATCTCTTCATCCGATGGCCAGATATCTTTCAAGGTGACAGGGTTACCGTTGTTATCGGTACCCAGAACATCGTTCTCGATATCAAAACGTACGGTACCTGCAATCGCGTAAGCGACCACCAGAGGTGGTGATGCCAAGAATGCCTGCTTCGCGTACGGGTGGATTCGGCCATCGAAGTTACGGTTGCCCGACAGAACGGCCGTCGCGTAGAGGTCGCGATCGATGATCTCTTGCTGAATGACAGGGTCAAGCGCGCCCGACATGCCGTTGCAGGTGGTACAGGCATAAGCCACGATACCGAAGCCCATTCTCTCAAGTTCTGACAGCAAACCTGCCTCTTCGAGATAGAGTTTGGCGACCTTCGAACCCGGTGCAAAAGATGACTTCACCCAAGGTTTACGCACCAGTCCGAGCTCATTCGCGCGCTTGGCTACAAGGCCTGCAGCGACCACGTTGCGTGGGTTAGAGGTGTTGGTACATGAGGTGATAGCTGCGATGATGACCGCGCCGTCAGGAAGTAGCCCCTCAGACTCCTCCTGTCGAGCCGCGGCGAGTTTCGCGCCGTCGGCGATACCTCTCTCGGAGAGCGCACTCGTTGGTAATCGACGGTGTGGATTGGATGGACCTGCCATGTTGCGTACAACAGTCGACAAATCAAACTCCAAAACACGTTCATATTGTGCATCTTCAAGGTCAGTCGCCCAAAGCCCCGTCTCTTTCGCGTACTGTTCAACCAGAGCCACCTGCTCAGACTCACGACCGGTCAGCCTAAGGTAATCGATCGTCTGGCCGTCGATATAGAACATCGCAGCGGTGGCACCGAACTCGGGCGTCATGTTAGAGATGGTCGCGCGGTCACCAATCGATAGTGAGTCTGCCCCTTCACCGAAGAACTCAAGGTAGGCCCCTACAACACGCTGCTGGCGAAGGAACTCGGTAAGCGCCAGCACGATATCAGTGGCGGTGATTCCCGGATTACGTTTCCCTATGAGTTTTACGCCGACTATGTCGGGCAGGCGCATCATAGAGGGGTGACCCAGCATCACTGTTTCAGCTTCCAGACCACCTACACCGATCGCGATAACACCCAGTGCATCGACATGTGGCGTGTGTGAGTCAGTACCAACACAGGTGTCAGGGTATGCTATGCCATCGCGCGCCTGAATGACGGGAGACATCTTCTCTAGGTTGATCTGGTGCATGATGCCATTTCCGGCTGGTATCACATCAACGTTCTCGAACGCCGTCTTCGTCCAGTCAATAAAGTGGAAACGGTCTTCATTTCGGCGATCTTCAATCGCACGGTTCTTCTCAAACGCCTCTGGATCAAACCCAGGCGCTTCCACTGCCAGCGAGTGATCGACGATTAATTGGGTTGGTACGACGGGGTTCACCTTGGATGGATCTCCACCCTGCTCGGCTATCGCATCACGCAGACCTGCAAGATCAACCAGTGCAGTCTGGCCAAGAATGTCATGACAAACCACACGTGCGGGGTACCAGGGAAAGTCCAGATCACGCTTACGCTCGATTAGCTGTTTGAGAGAATCAGTCAGCGCTTCTGGCTCACAGCGGCGCACTAGCTGTTCAGCCAGTACGCGTGAGGTGTACGGAAGCTTGGCATAGGCGCCTGCTTCAATTGCATTCACCGCCGCGCGAGTGTCGAAATAATCCAGGCCAGTATTGCCAAGGGTTTTACGGTATTCAATGTTCATCTATAAAACGCCCTTAATTAAACACGATCAGCAATGTCGACCCACACCGATGACTCTGGACCGGTGTAGTCGGCACTTGGGCGGATAATGCGATTGTTAGCGCGCTGCTCCATTACGTGCGCCGTCCACCCTGATACGCGCGAGCAGACAAAAATTGGCGTGAATAGCTTGGTCGGGATACCCATGAAGTGGTAAGCCGAAGCGTGGAAAAAGTCCGCATTACAGAAGAGTTTTTTCTCACGCCACATCACCGCTTCGACCCGTTCAGAGACAGCGTAAAGGCGTGTGTCCCCCACCTGCTCTGAGAGCTTTTTAGACCAACCTTTAATAATCGCGTTGCGTGGGTCGTTATCCTTGTAGATAGCGTGACCGAAGCCCATGATCTTATCTTTGCGGGCCAGCATTCCGAGGATCTGCTCTTCAGCCTCTTCCGGCGATTGCCAATGCTCGATCATCGCCATAGCCGCCTCATTTGCACCACCATGAAGTGGCCCGCGTAGCGAACCAATCGCACCGGTTACACAACTGTGTATGTCAGAGAGGGTTGAGGCACAGACACGCGCTGTAAAAGTGGATGCGTTGAATTCGTGTTCAGCGTAGAGAATCAGCGAGGCGTGCATAACCTGAGTGTGTAGTGCCTCTGGCTTCTTATTGTGCAAGGTCCAAAGAAACTGCTCAGCTATAGAGTCTGCGTCAGTCTCTGTCTCGATCCGGATGCCGTTGTGCGAGTAGTTATACCAGTAATTGATAATACCCGGGAAGATAGCGAGCATCCGGTCAATGTGATCAAGCTGCTCGCTGAAGTCCTCCTCAGTCTCCAGGTTACCCAGCATTGAGACACCGGTGCGCATCACATCCATTGGATGAGCGTCTTTTGGGATATTCTCTAGTACAGTTTTGAGTGCCGCTGGCAGCGCACGCATACCTTTGAGGCGCGCTTTGTAGGCATCCAGTTCCACCTGAGTTGGCAGCTTGCCGTAAAGCAACAGGTAGGCCACTTCCTCGAACTGAGCATTGTCTGCCAGATCTTTAATGTCATAACCGCGGTAAGTCAGCCCGGCACCCGAGACACCACAGGTGCACAGCGCTGTCTGACCAGCAGATTGACCGCGCAGACCCGCACCCGATAACACTTTTGCTTCAGCCATTACTCTCTCCTCTCGACCTCAAATAAAACGACTAACGTCGCGAGTTAATTACTTGCTCTTACCTTCTTGAAACAGCGCATCCAGTTTCTGCTCGAAATCGTGGTAATTAAGAAAATCGTAAAGTTCCATACGCGTCTGCATCGTGTCGACTACAGCTTTCTGATCGCCGTCCTTTAGCAGATGCTCATAGACATTCAGAGACGCTTTATTCGCTGCCCTAAAGCCTGACAGTGGGTAGAGCACCATCGTACAGCCGTTCTGTGCCAGTTCATCCTTGTGGAACAGTGGCGTCGCGCCAAATTCTGTGATGTTAGCCAGGAGATGTCCGCCATTGATCCCTTGCGAGAAGGCTTTGTAATCCTCCAGCGTATGAACAGCTTCAGCAAAAATGCCATCAGCGCCCGCCTCCAGACAAGCCTGAGCCCGCTCCACCGCAGCGTTCAGACCCTCCATCTGGAACGCATCAGTGCGCGCGACGATAAAAAAGTCATCATCGGTCTTTGCGTCAGCAGCTGCTTTAATTCGATCAACCATCTCCGACATCGGAACAATCTCTTTATTGGGTCGGTGACCGCAGCGCTTTTGCGCTACTTGATCTTCAAGATGACACGCCGCCGCTCCACCGCGAATCATCTCCTTGATCGTCCGCGCAATGTTAAAGGCGCCGCCCCAGCCAGTATCAATATCGACCATCAATGGGGTATCGCAGGCGGCTGTGACACGCCGCACGTCTTCCATTACATCATTCAGAGAAGTCATACCCAGATCTGGTAAACCATATGACGCATTCGCGATACCGCCACCCGAGAGGTAGATAGCCTGATGCCCCACGCGCGTTGCCATCATTGCGTTGTAAGCGTTAAAAGTACCGACGATCTGAAGCGGCTTGTTATCAGCCAGTGCTTGACGAAAACGAGCGCCTGGGGACATAGATTGAGCCATTACTTACTCTCCTGCTGGTTAATCTCTTGAGATTCGTTCAATTTGGATTCGATATTACGTCGCGACGCGCTGATATGACGTCGCATCAGCAGTTCCGCAAGCTCTTCATCGCGTGCTTCAATTGCGTCGAGAATCTGGTGGTGCTCGCGCAAGGCCAGTGTTGGTCGTGAGCTGGAGAGGCTGAACTGATAACGGTACATGCGGACCAGATGGTAGAGATCTGCTGCCAAGAGCTCCTGCAGTTTGGCGTTCCCAGAGGCCATAACGATACGATAGTGGAAGTCTAGGTCACCCTCTTTCTGGAAGTAGGCTTGCCCCTCCTGCTGAACGATGTTCTGCTGATGTTGGTCGAGCAGCGAGCGTAGGCTATCGATCTCAGCCTGTGGCATTAAAACCGCAGCCAGACGACATGCCATCCCCTCGAGTGCCTCGCGAACACGGTAGATCTCCAGTAACTCTTTGACGCTCAGCTCAACCACACGCGCACCGATGTGTGGCTTACGCTCTACCAAGCGCAGACTCTCCAAACGGCGTAAGGCCTCGCGCAAGGGGCCTCGACTAATACCGTAGGTTCGAGCGAGTTCGGTCTCGGATATCTTGGTGCCAGTTGCTAACTCACCCTTAATAATCGCCGTTATGATCTGCTGACAGACACGGTCGGCGAGTGTGCGATTCTCGTCTTGGTGTGAAACTGGATGCGTGTCTTGAGTCATGGATTGTCGACAATTTTAGTTGAATACCGCTATTATCCACGCGAATTAGGGCAGAACAATCCGCCAAAAGGCTAAGATTGTCGACAGTTTAGACCTAAGGATAGTACTGAGGGGCTATCAGAAAGCCGAATCGCGCTTTTAGCTAGAGCGGTTCAGATACCGCGCTAGCTCCTGATTCATCAACTGCGCAATCTGTCGAGGCTTTTGGTAGGGAAGAGAGTGATCGGTTCCGGGGATTAAGAAATAGTGCCAGTTGGGCATACGTTCAGCTAGTGAGCGGTGAAGCTCGTGCATTGGCTCCACGCTTAGGCTACCGATAAAACTGCTGACATCGCCTTGAGCGCCCAAGAGCTTTTCTCGATCGATCTGATTAATCGCTGCATTTACCGCCTCCAGTGAGTGTGCAAAACCCTTAGCCCTCTCACCCAGGCGGTCAATTGTGAGTCTTTCGACCTGCTCACTCACCCTTCGATTGGGTGAGATGGTATCGAGAAACTGCTTGATGCCCGATATTGAATCCTGCTGATGTAGCACTTTAGCCGCGGCGGCAAACTGCTGACGCACCGAAACCGTCTCGCGCCAATCCATGCGATCAAGCGCAGCACTCTCTAGAAGGAACTGTTTCTCTACCTGACCCCTGAGTTGCTGTTTGAGCAGCATGGACACCAGTCCGCCCAACGAGTAACCACCCAGATCAAACTGCCTCCAGCCGATATTGTTCAGAAGCGCCTGTAAATCAGCAACAAGCTCTTCAACCAAAAATGGGTGTTCCTGCTGATCAAGACTCTCTGTATCGCCAGCCCCTCGCAGATCGGGTACCAGGATCTCTGTCCAACCCGTGAGGAAATGCTGCAAACTCTCCCAGGTATGCCGCCCCGCAACGCCCGCACCGTGCAACAGCACTAGCCTGCGACCAGAGGTCACCTGAGCGTGTGTATAGATACGGTAGGCAATTCGATGCCCGGCATGTTCAAAGATGCCTGGTTGAGCATTTGAAGGAGAGCGGCGAGTCATAGACTGTATAAGGGCTGGGCTTAGCACCCAGCCAGCTATGCTTAGAGACTAAGTTCGCGATTACTGGCCGTAATGAAGGCCTTTTTCAGATCTTCATAGTTGTGGACGGCCGGAAATTGCGGAAACTCATCAATCACATTCTGCGGTGCATGAAACAGAATACCCTGCTCTGCCTGACTCAGCATTGTTGTGTCGTTGTAGGAATCACCGGCAGCGATGACACGATAGTTCAGCAGTTGGAAGGCTCTTACTGACTGGCGCTTAGGGTCTCTCTGGCGCAAGGTGTAGTCGGTAATCCGACCTGTGTGATCCACTTCAAGCTTGTGACAAAAGAGCGTCGGGTTACCCAGCTGAGCCATCAAAGGCGCTGCGAACTCATAGAATGTATCGGACAAAATAATCAGCTGAAATCGCGCCCTAAGCCAGTCGACAAACTCCTGGGCACCTGGCAGAGGCGTCAGGCGACTGATAGTTTCCTGTATTTGCGGCAACTTCAGCCCATGCTCATCCAAAATACGCAGGCGCTGTTTCATCAGCACATCGTAGTCAGGAATATCGCGAGTTGTTGCTTTGAGCTCCTCAATTCCGGTCTCTTCTGCAAACGCAATCCAGATTTCCGGTATCAGAACACCTTCGAGGTCAAGACATGCAAGTTCCACTTAAAAGCCTCCAGCTAAAATCAGCCCGACACTCTAGCGATTAAGTGATTAGGTTTCAACGTTGCTTCGCCGGAGCAGGTTAGCGGCGGGGTAACTCCAGTCCGGCAAAGAGCTCATCCACCTCCGCTCTGTTAGAGCAAGCCTGAACCCGTTCCACCATCTCAACTGTCAGGTGAGGTGCAAAAGCATGGATAAACTCATACATATACCCACGTAAGAAGGTCCCCTTGCGGAAGCCTATTTTTGTAACCGAGTCAGGGAATAGATGACTTGCGTCGAGAGCAACCAGATCATTATCGAGCTGATCATCGACCGCCATGGACGCGATAATTCCCACACCAAGCCCTAAACGAACGTAGGTCTTAATAACATCAGAGTCTACCGCGGTGAAGACGATACGCGGTTCAAGGCCCTCTTTACGGAAGGCTTTGTCGAGATCTCCTCGACCGGTGAAGCCGAAGGTGTATGTCACAATAGGCACCCGCGCGAGGTCCTGCAGGGAGAGTTTCTCAACCTGAGCCAGCGGATGGGTTTTAGGTACGACAACCGAACGATTCCAACGATATACAGGCATCATCACAAGATCTGAATGTCCGCCGATCGCCTCTGTCGCGATTGCAAAGTCGACATCGCCATCTGCCGCCATACTTGAGATCTGCACTGGGTTTCCCTGATGCATGTGCAGCGATACGTCTGGATAACTCTTAATAAAATCGTTAATGATGGTAGGCAGCGCGTAACGAGCTTGAGTATGAGTAGTTGCAACCGACAAACTTCCCTTACGCTCGTCGCTGTGCTCCTGCGCAACCTGACGAATGGAGTCCACTTTTTGCAAGATGTCTCCAGCGATCTCCAATATCGCCTCTCCGGCAGGAGTAATCCGCGTCAGGTGTTTACCACTGCGTGCAAAGACTTCAACACCCAACTCGTCCTCAAGCAGACGAATCTGCTTGGAGATACCTGGCTGAGAGGTGTAGAGGCTCTGGGCGGTCGCCGACACATTAAGATCATGTTTGGACACTTCCCAGATGTAGCGCAGCTGTTGCAGTTTCATGACGTACTCCAAATGAAGCAAAGAGCAGCTGATACACAAGGGCTGCTCTGGCCAGATCGTTAGTACATACTAATATAACACTTGAATCTAAGCATATCAAAAAGAGATATGCCTGTGCGTGGACCTGAATCTGTTTAGAGTCGAGCGTTCAGACGACGGATCTGATCCTCTTGGGTCGTCACACGCTTCTCCAGTGAATTAACACGAGCATTCGCACGGGTCAGCTGCTCATCGCGCTCTTTGATCTGCTGGCGTAGACTGTTCTCCCGCTTCGATGCTTCATTCGCAGAAACGTTCTGACGTTGGGTCAGACGGCGATTCTCCTCTTCAAGCTCGGTAATCCGCGCCTCCTGACGGCGAGTGCTATTCCCTTCTTTAAGCAACTTCGCATTCACAGCAGAGATTTCACGGCTATAGCTGGCTAGCGTCTGTTTCAACTCGTCCAGCTCTTTTTCGAGGTCCGCAATTGTTCCCTCTTGCATGTCGATGCGGGCATCCTTACGTGCATTTTGTGCCTGCAACTCATGCACCTGACGCGTTAGTTCAGCCTCGCTACGGCCTGACTCATCACGTACCTTCTCCAACGCGTTGCGATAATGGCGTGTTTCGACCTCAGCTCGACTAACAGCTTCCAACGCCTGGCGTTGCTCCTCTTTAATCCGTTGATCAAAGAGTTTTTTACCGTCTTCGTACTGTTTACGCAGCTGCGACAACTCAGATTCAGCATTGGCACGTTGTTGTTCAAACTTTTTCCGCTGATTCGTTTCAGACGCGAGGTTAGCTTTTAGAACAGTAATTTCCGCTTCCAGTGTACGAGTGGTCTGCGTCGCCTTGTCTATAGAGGCGGTTTGATCACGATACTTACGCTCCAGTTCACGGTAGCGTGCGTCAGCATCGCGAACCTGGTCTCGCACTGAGCGACGCTCCTCCTCGTCACTCACACGGGTGGCGCTCACCTCTTCTCGCACAATTCCAATGGCTTCATCAAGCGCTGCCGTCCAGATTTGTCGAATCTGCATCTGCAGCATCTCAGGCGGTGCTTGGCGACTCTTATCAATCTGCCGATGCGAGGTGTGACGGGACTCTATGAATGCAGCAGTCCAACGAGAAAAAGGCAGTTCGACCTGATGCCGATCAAGACCGGTTTCAGCAACCAGACGCTCCAGGCTTGGCAGCTCACCCTGCTCAAAGAGTTGATCCGAAATTTCAAAAATACGCTGTTCTATATCTGACATTTATCTGTTTTTCCGCAGAAACTTTATTGCAGCTTATCCATCGTACGCACAAGTAATGGATCCAGAGGTGCGCTCACCTCCAGAACCTCGCCTTGTGGAAGGCTAACGACCAGACCTGCTGCGTGCAACATCAATCGTTTGAAACCCAACACTCTGAAACGCTGGTTGTCCTCGTCAATCGTGTACTTTGTATCACCTACAATGGGGTGCCCAGTGAACTGACAATGGACTCGAATCTGATGCGTGCGACCTGTTTTTGGGCGCGCTTCAACCAAGGTGGCTAAATCACCGAATCGGCGCAAGACTCTGTAGTCTGTGATGGATGCTTTACCTTCCGCATCCACCTTGACAAATCGTTCACCGGAACGTACCTCAGCCTTGAGTAATGGTGCGTCGATCTGCTTGTGCCGTGACTCCCAACGCCCAACAACCAGCGCCTGATAAATCTTTGTCACTTTGCGCTCACGCAGCGCCTCATGCAGTACGCGCAGCATCGAGCGCTTCTTGGCAATCATAATGCAGCCGGAAGTATCACGGTCAAGACGGTGCACCAGCTCAAGGAAGCGAGCTTCGGGACGCAGCTTACGCACTGCCTCTATTAACCCCAGCGATACCCCACTACCACCATGGACAGCAAGACCGGAGGGCTTGTTGATCACCATCAATCGTTCATCCTCATACAAAATGGAGGACTCCAGATGGGCGATTAACGAGTCACTGACCGGTGCAGCTTCTCCCTTTTCAGGTAGCCGTACGGGTGCAATACGGACAACATCGCCACCCTGTAGCTTATACTCGGGTTTGATCCGTTTTTTGTTCACACGAACTTCGCCCTTGCGCAACAGCCTGTAGATCAAACTTTTGGGCGCCCCTTTGAGAGCAGTTCGCAGAAAGTTATCAATGCGTTGACCGGCAAGATCTGGCTCGATCTCGACAAATTGAACTTTAGGTGCGTTTAAGTTGGCGTTGTCGCTGTTGGACATGAATAAACAGTAAGATTAATTGCTGATAGGGGTGGTAATTGCTATATTCTACCGCTGCTGACCGGAGAAAGCCTTAACTAATTTCAGAGCTTCTTTAGCGGCGAGTACAGACGAGACCATTTCCCTGTCGCTCGCGCCTCCTTCAGCCTATGTGCTTCAAGCGCCGCGTCCTCATTAAACCTTGGCCGCGCGTTGAAGCGAAACGATAGAGTTTATCCAGGCTACGCCTGCAGAATCGCTGATGCGCTCGGCGACTGGTTGCAGGTGGAGATGCACGCTTACCCGGAACCTGCGCGACAGACTTCATTTGCGCAGTAACAGCAAGTAACTATAACGACATAGGTCGGCGTTTCCTCCACCGTAGGTCCGCAAACTACCGGTTTAAAAACTCGGGAGTAATCGCGTCGAATCCGAAAGACCAGTCCAGCCATAATTGCGTCTCAATGCCTGCCGCCGCGGCCCTAAGAGACTGATTTTAATGAAAAGAATGCTTATCAACGCAACTCAGCCAGAGGAGTTGCGCGTGGCGATGGTCGATGGCCAACGTCTCTACGATCTGGATATTGAATCGACCAACCGTGAACAGAAAAAGGCAAATATCTACAAAGGTAAGATCACCCGAGTAGAACCAAGCCTCGAAGCCGCGTTCGTAGATTACGGTGCTGAACGTCACGGCTTCCTTCCTCTCAAAGAGATCTCGCGTGAGTACTTCAATGGATCAGCAGAGCGTGGTCAGCGCCCAAACATTCGCGACCTTGTAAAAGAGGGAACGGAAGTTATCGTCCAGGTTGAGAAGGAGGAGCGTGGCTCGAAAGGCGCTGCACTGACCACTTTTATCAGCCTAGCCGGCCGTTACCTTGTACTGATGCCAAACAACCCACGTGCTGGCGGTATCTCTCGTCGCATAGAGGGTGAAGAGCGCACTCAGCTTAAGGATGCGATGTCAGGCCTTGAGATCCCAAAGGGAATGGGTGTAATCATCCGCACCGCCGGTATAGGTCGTAGCACCGAAGAGCTACAGTGGGACCTTAACTACCTAGCCACGGTGTGGGAAGCGATCACGAATGTGAATAACCGTGCCGCACCCTTCTTGATTTATCAAGAGAGCAATGTCGTCATTCGCGCTGTTCGTGACTACCTTCGCGCTGATATCGGCGAAGTGTTAATTGATGATTCAGGCGCTCACCAGCAGGCACTCGAGTTTGTGCGCCAGGTGATGCCAAGTTATGAGCCACGTATCAAGCAGTATAAAGAGCAGATCCCGCTCTTCAACCGGTTCCAGATCGAGAGTCAGATAGAGTCTGCGTTTGAGCGGGAAGTTAAGCTGCCATCGGGTGGTTCTATCGTTATTGACCCCACGGAGGCACTTGTCTCTATCGATATCAACTCAGCCCGCGCCACGCGCGGCGGCGATATTGAAGAGACCGCACTGAACACCAACCTCGAAGCAGCCGACGAGATCGCTCGCCAGTTACGTCTTCGCGATATGGGTGGGTTAGTGGTCATCGACTTTATTGATATGACGCCAATCAAACACCAGCGCGAAGTCGAGAAGCGCCTGCAGGAAGCGCTGAAACTTGATCGCGCGCGCGTGCAGATGGGGCGGATATCTCGTTTTGGCTTACTTGAGATGTCACGTCAGCGACTGCGTCCGTCGCTTGCAGAGAGCCGCGGACACGTCTGTCCTCGTTGTCACGGTCAGGGCACCATTCGCGATATCGAGTCCTTGGCTCTGTCAATTTTGCGTCTGATCGAAGAGGAGTCAGGCAAAGATCGTACGGCTCAGATTCGAGCGATCCTGCCGGTATCCGTGGCGACCTTCCTGCTGAACGAAAAGCGTCACCAGGTTCACGAGATTGAGCTGCGCAATAAGTGTCGCGTGGTCGTTGTGCCGAACCCTAACATGGAGACGCCGCACTACGAGGTGGTTCGTTTGCGAGATGACAACACTCTCACAACGCTCAACGATGCGAGCTACACCATTCAGTCAGACGAGAGTGAAGAGGACACGGCGGAAGAGGTAAAACCTGTTCGCCGCGAACAGGCAGCAGTACAGGGTGTATTGCAAACTACAAATCCGCCACAGCCGGCTGCACCCGCAGAGTCGAAGGTGGAAGAGCAATCAACCCCAGTCGACAAGGTTGCCGCAGCCGCACCTGCTTCGGCATCCGTCCCATCCCTGGGCCAGCGAATCATGCGCTCGCTCAAGAGCTTGTTTGGTGCAAGCACTGTCCAAGAGTCAACCTCGGATAAGACGACGCCAGCGAACGATCAGACAGAGTCTGAAGAAGAGAGTGGCAACCGCGGTAATCGTGGAAACCGCGGTGGTCGCAACAGTTCAAACCGCCGCCGTAATGACAACCGTCGTGGTGGACGTCGTGGCCAGCAAGAGCGTCGTGACAGCGATGAAGTCATAACCGTTGAGCAGGAGCAGAATTTGCCAGAGATTGGCAAATCGGACGAGGAGGATTCCGATAGCCGCAACGAGGGTCGCTCACGCCGTCGCCGTCGCGGTGGCCGTAACAATCGACGTAACAACGAGAATGATGATCAAAATCAGACCGATAGCAACGAGTCTACTGATGATCAGCAGCACGACGAGGGTCAGCAGCCCAAGCGTGAACGTAGCAAACGCCGTGGTCGGTCGCGTCGCGCTAACACAGATCGTCAAGCCGAACGCACTAACCCCTTCGTTGCCGAAGAGAGCGCTGAGTCGACCACTGAGACCGAGGTCAAGGCTGCTGAGGGAGCCGTTGATCAGGCTACAGCTGATATAGCCGAAGGCAAGACAGCTCAGTCGCATGAGCATGCCGCGGAAGCTGCCGACGAGATAGCGTCCACTGAATCGGCCGCAGTAAACGTAAACCCAACAGCTGTCGAAGAGCCTTCAGCAGTTGAAGAGCCTTCAGCTGTTGAGAAGCCATCGGCTGTTGAGGAGCCCTCAGCTGTTGAGAAGCTCTCAGCCATTGAAGAGCCCTCAGCTACCGAGAAATCCTCAGCCCTGGAACAACCAAGCTCAGCAGAAGAAGCTCAGTCTCAGGAGCCCGTCGCTGAAGAGATAGCTGAAGCCCAGATGCCTGCAGTTGCTGAGGAGCCTTCAGCCAGTCAAGAGCCATCGGCTGGTGAAGAGCCTTCAGCCAGTCAAGAGCCTTCAGACGGTGAAGAGCCATCATCGAGCGAAGAGCCTTTGGTTACAGAAGAGCCCTCTAAAGAAGGTGAGCCATCGGCAGAGCAAGAGCCAAAAGCGACTGAAGTACCTGCAGCTGTGGTAGCCTCAGTTGAACAAGGGGTTGATAATTCAGCAGATGCAGCCTCTGCCGAGACACCGGTTGTAGATGAAGCTGCTACGGAAGCCAATGCTCCTCGTCGTCGCCGTCGTGCTGCAAACGACCCACGTTTGAAACGTAAACAGCAGCAGGAGGAGACCTCTTCTAACTAAGAGGCTATCCACAACAGAGAAAAGCCCTGTTATCTCTCGGTAACGGGGCTTTTTAGTTTGAGCTAAGACTGACCATACAGATCAACCTCTAACCCGCCGTCAGCACATTAGGAAGGTGGATAGGAGATCGGCTCCTGCTCCAAATAGATACCGAACTTTTTTTGCACGTTCTCACGCACCAAAGCAGCCAGCTTCTCAATGTCAGTGCGGCTAGCACCGCCATAATTGACCAGTACCAGCGCCTGCAGTTTATGTACGCCGACGCGGCCAAGGGTAAAACCCTTGAGGCCTGCCTGCTCAATTAGCCAGCCAGCTGCCAGTTTGCGACCTGAGTTAGCTGGATAGTTGGGTATTTCGGGATAATGGGTCTGCAGTTGCTCAAATTGGGAATGACTGATGACCGGGTTCTTAAAAAAGCTGCCCGCATTGCCCAGTACAGCCGGATCAGGAAGTTTTGTGCTGCGGATATCACAAACCGCATTGAAGACTGACAGTGCATCAACCTGACTCTTGTTGGCAAAACGTTGTGCCAGTGGCGCATAACTCAATCGGGGCTGGTACTGGCAACTGAGTCGAAACTCGACACTGGTAATCACAAATCGAGTGGGATTGCGCTTAAATAGTGAATCTCTGTAGCCGAAAAGGCACTCCTCAGCGTTGAGTGTTACCCATTCCTGAGTATGCGCATCGTATGCGTTGACGCGCTCGACCAACTCACAAACTTCAACGCCGTAGGCACCGATATTTTGTACTGGGGAAGCGCCCACCGACCCCGGAATCAACGCCAGGTTCTCCAGTCCGAAGTACCCCTGCTGCAACGTCCAGTGAACAAAGGAGTGCCAACCTTCACCAGCACCCACTCGAAGCAATACCGTTTCGCCAAAGCGCTCGATAAGTTCAATACCGCCTAGCTTCAGCTGAGCCACAACCCCCAAAACAACCTCAGCCAGAACCAGATTACTTCCCCCTCCAAGCCAGAAAACCGGCAGATTTTGGGCTTCTACATAGTCAAACAGCTGCGGAATCTTCTCGGCCTCAGTAATGGCGGTGAAGTACTGCGCCACACTTTTAAGTCCGAGGGTATTCAAGGCTGTAAGGTCAAACTGAGTCTGGAGCTCCAACGTCATCGACCAGCCTGCTCCAATTGCTGTAACAAGCCATCCGTTGCGGCCTCAATCAGATCGATAACCTGGTGAAAGCCCTGATCACCCTGCGAATAGTAGGGGTCCGGCACTTCTGAAATATGGGTATCGGCGTAATCCAGAAACAGGCGCAGCTCGCCCTGATAATCCGCGGGCACCATCTGCTGAAGATGGATCAGATTGCTCTTATCCATTGCCAAAATGTAATCGAACTGGTGGAAGTCCTCGACGCTCACCTGGCGCGCACGCAGATCAGACATCGGGTAACCACGCTGTCTACCCACTGCCTGCGATCGCGGGTCAGGACTCTCACCCACATGCCAGGCTCCGGTTCCTGCCGAGTCAACACATAGGTCAAGATGGTCAAAGGCCCTTGCGCGCTGACGGAAAACCGCCTCGGCGGTTGGAGAGCGGCAGATATTTCCCAAGCAAACGAACAGTACAGATTTAGAGATCATCGATCAATCCATCAATGCGCGAAGGCGCTCCAGATCCTCCGGAGTATCTACGCCGGTTGGTGGGGCAATCAGCGCATTATCCACGTGTATCTTGGCACCGTTCCAAAGCGCACGAAGCTGCTCGAGAGACTCACAGGTCTCAATTGGAGCCGGCGACCAACTCACATAGTCATTCAAAAATCGCACACGATACGCATACATTCCTATATGTCGGCGCCAGCTAAATCCGTTCGGCAACTCCGATAGCTGATGACTACTCTGCATCATCGCATCACGTGGCCAGGCGATTGGCGCGCGACTAAAATAGAGGGCCATGCCCTCCCGGTCTGTAACGACCTTTACCACATTGGGATTTAACAGTGCTTCGACAGACTCGATCGGCTCAGCCAGTGTTGAAATGGCTGCTTCAGGACGTGCTGCGAGGTTGTGAGCCACCTGATTGATAATCTTGGCCGGAATCAGTGGTTCATCGCCCTGAACGTTGACAATAATCTCATCCGCATAAAAACCGAGCCTCTTGGCCACCTCTTGCAGGCGATCTGTGCCGCTTGGGTGCTCAGCAGAAGTCATTACAACCTCAGCGCCGAACCTCTCAGCCACACCGGCGATCCTCTCATCGTCGGTCGCAATCACTACACGACTCGCCTCACTTTCACAGGCACGCTGGTAGACATGCTCAACCATGGGCTTACCACCAAGCTCCGCAAGAGGTTTACCGGGGAAGCGAGTTGAAGCAAACCGCGCGGGTATGACAACAGTGAAACTCATGATCCATCCTGCAGACGTTCATCTGATGTGAGAGTACGCGCTTCCGACTCAAGCATCACAGGAATATCGTCTCTGATCGGGTACGCAAGCCCGCTTGCACGACAGACCAACTCATTGCGATCTTTGTCCCACTCCAGTGGCGCCTTGCTCACGGGACACACGAGGATATCGAGTAGTTTAGGATCCATTAATATCTCCAGATTGATGAGGCTCTATCAGACTAAGCAGTGCGGTGCAAAGACGCTGTTCAGCGGCGGTATCAAGCAGCGCATTCACGCACAGCGACCAGCATTTGTCGCTGGCTATTGCTTCACATTTTACCGCATCTTTCTCCGTCATGAGCAAGGTTTTACCATCGAAGGGCTCAAGTACACCGGCATCGATCACTGCATGATCCGGCAGCGCTTTACTAACGACTGAAAATCCTAAATCACTCAGAGTGTCAAAGAAACGCTGGGGATGCCCAATGCCGGCGATGGCACTGACCTCCTCTACCCCAAGAGCTTTCGGACTTGGCTCAATCAATCGACCGGTACGGATGTGGCGCAGAGCGGTGGGTTTTAGCTTGTAGTTAAGCGCTCCCGGGTAGCTGAAGTTGCCATCGCCGTTTAATACCACGAAATCCACTTCCGAAAGGCGCGATGGCGGTTCCCTCAGTGGGCCCTCAGGTAGGGTGCGGCCATTTCCAAACCCACGATCAGCGTCAACCACGGCGATCTCAAGCTGTCGATCCAACCGATAGTGCTGCAGTCCATCGTCACTGAGTATCAGATCGACTCGGTGCAACTGCAAAAGCCTTTGAGCAGCACGTACGCGGTCGGGATCCACTATCAGTGGAATACCGGTACGACGCGCGATCATTGCGGGCTCATCACCACAAAGTGAGGGATCCGTGTGCGAATCGACCGTCAGCGGGTAGTCATGAGCTTTGCCACCGTAGCCTCGACTAACAACACCGACGCGTAAGCCGTGCCGTTGACAGAGCTCAATCAGCGCCAGCAATAGTGGCGTCTTGCCGCTGCCACCGACCGAGATATTGCCCACAATGACCACTGGGCAGCTAAGCTTTACCGCTTGTGACTGTTGCTGTTTTCGACGACGTTGCGCAAGAAAGTTAAACAGCGAGGAGAGTGGACGAAGCAACACCAGCCACCCCGAACCTCTATACCAGGCGTGTTGCAACCAATTACTCACTTTCGCGCGTCGTAATACTGAGCTTGTTGAAACCTAAGCCACCCGCGACATCCATAGCGGTGACCACCGCTTGGTGAGGCGTCCGTGCATCAGCGCTAATCGTGAGCGGCTGGCTAAAGTTTTCGTTAGATGCCTTGGAAAGAGCCATGCGCAGGGTACGCGCCTGGGAATTGACCAGTCCTTCACCATTAACACGATATTCGCCCTCGGCGGTGATAATCACCTCAAGTGGACGCTGCTGACTCACTTCGACTGAGTTGTCAGCCTGTGGTAAGTCAACCTCGAGTTGGGTCTCACGGGTAAACGTCGTGGAGACCATAAAGAAGATAAGCAACAAAAACACCACATCAATCAGCGGTGTCAGATTGACATGTATCTCATCAGCCTGATGGCGTTGAAACTTCAACTCAGACTCCTACTTGATATCCACTTCGCGATGTCCATGGACGATATCAACCAGCTTTATCGACTCCTGCTCCATCTCGACAACCAACTCAGCGATTCGGCGCTGAAAATAGCGATGCATAACAACAGCGGGTATGGCCACAGCTAGCCCCGCAGCGGTCGTTAACAGGGCCTCAGAAATTCCTCCGGCTAGCACATTCGCATTGCCAGTCCCCTGAACCATGATCTCAGTAAATACCTTTATCATCCCAATCACCGTGCCGAGTAGCCCGATGAGCGGTGTTATCGCAGCGATGGTACCCAGGGTATTAAGATATCGCTCCATCTGATGTACGACGCTCGATGCGGCCATTTCAATCGCCTCTTTCATCTGATCACGACCATGTTTCGCATTATTCAGACCGGCGACAACCAGAGTACCTAAAGCACTTTTATTTCGGATTTGATTCAAATGGTCAGTGGTTATCTGTTTCTCTTTGTAGAGCGCCCAGACGTATCCAAGCAGCCCTTTGGGCACTATCCGATCATGGCGCAGAGCAATCAGACGTTCAATACATATAGCTAAGGCTACAACCGAGCAAAGAATAATTGGCAGCATTAGCCACCCGCCCGCTTTAATCAGCTCAAACACTGAGCTTCCCCCTAATCGATTCAACGAATCTAATCATTTTTATCCAGTTTTCTCGACTCTAGCACAGCACTCCTAGGGTGTCAGCGCACTAATACCAATACCGACGCTGACGCTCAGAAAATGTCTCGGTTCTGCACCCCTGAGCATCAGCAACCAGCTCAATCTCACCGTCGATCGCGGTATCGACCAACTTTAGCCGACGAGATTCAACCCGCTCAATCACCTCAGGATGAGGGTGACCGAAAGGGTTATTGCGCCCCCGAGACAGCAGTACCGTTTGGGGACTCCAAAAGTCGAGCCAGGCATCACTTGTTGAGCTCCGGCTACCATGGTGTGAGAGCATCAGCCAGGTGAGGGATAGCGGTTGAAACTGGCGCAGTAAGATCAATTCTGCACCCGAGGAGAGATCACCTGCCATCAAAAGGTGACAACTGCGGTAACTGAGTAAAACCACACAGGAGGCGTCGTTATCGTTAATCGGTCTGGTAATCCCCGTCAATCTCATCTCAACCTCGCCATCAATGAAAAGTTGCCCCTCTCTGCACAACTTCCCGCCTGTTAATTCAGGTTGACCGGAATAGATCTGCGAGGGCTGGCGATATTGAAGTAGTGCCCCGAGGCCACCCGAGTGATCGCGATCACTGTGACTAACAATCAGCCCCTGAAGCTCAACTTGTGGCTCGTTCTTGAGCGTGGGTATCAGCGTGAGCTCAGCAGCGGAAAAGTTAGCGCCAAAAGAGGGACCGGTATCGTAGATCCAGCGGCTACTGGGCAGATCAATTATGCTCGCCTGCCCTTGCCCAACATCCATCATCCTGACCCTAAACCCCTCCACTCGCTCAACCGGGTATAACAGGAGAGGCATTAACATTAGAGCGCCCATAAGCCTTAACCTTAGTGGTAACAGAAGAAGCAAGATGCCCGCGAGAGCCAGGGGAAGAAAAGCTTCAGGGGGGCGTGTCCAATCACTGCTTAACCCCAGATCTGCACTTAACGCCAATCCTCGCCAAAGAGCGTCGCTCCAAAGCGCTACCAACTGAGCGAAAACGTTCGACATCAATGCCAAGGGTAAGAGTATTGGAAGCAGCATAACGCCGAAACTCAGCCAGGGGATCGCCCATAGATTTGTAAATACACCAATTAAATTGAGCTGCCCGATACCAACGAGCAGTACCGGCAATAACGCGATACTCAAAAATAGCTGCACTCTCAAGGGTACCAGCCAACGAGGTGAATTCGTGCGCCACCTCGCGTGCTGCAACAGCAGCCAGACAAGGCCAAAGGATAACCAGAACCCCAAATCCAGCACTGTGAGCGGATCTAAGAGTGTGACGACGACTAATGCCGCTTTTAATCTTGTCCGTAAACTGATGCTACGGCCCCAAAGCCGTCCAGTGAGCAACAGGGCAACAAGCACCCACGCGCGCTGCAGCGCAAGTCCTGCGCCGCCCAGCCAGAGATAGGTGCTCGCCAAAGTGAGCGCCAGCACCACAGGTAAGCCCCAGATCAGACGAGCAAAACTTGGCTTCAGTAACAGCAGAGGAAAAAGCAGACTACGCCCTATGATCAGGCCCGCGAGCGTCAACACCCCAAGGTGCAAACCGCTCACCACGACTAGGTGGACTGTGCCAGTCGCACGCAACAGTGACCATTGTTTATCCTGCAAACCCGAGGACTCTCCCAGAACAACAGCAGAGAGGGTGTTTGCACTATCTGGCGGAAGTCTTTGCATCAACTGATCGTAAAGACGCTGGCGCAGGCCTGGTTCGTGCTCGTGCGCCAGTAGCTCGCGCACATAACCTCGAGCATCGATTGCGCGCTGGAGCGCACGCCGTTTGGAGTCGGGGCTGGCAAAATTTAAAAAGCGCTGGGGGGTCTGCAGACGGGCTATCAGCGTAATTTGGTCACCCTGTTTGAGAGCCGGCTCAACACTATAGTGTGTCAATTGCACGCGCCTTAGCCTTGGAAAGGCCTCAGGCGCTTGAATCAGCTGCAACTCAAAGCGCTGGATTCGATCATCTTTCAGAACCAGCGTATCGATTTGCCCCCTGAGCTGAACGTCAACCTTAGCTACCGCCTGAGGTAGCCTATGCTCCAGCTGATATAGACCCCAGACCGAACTGTAACTGAAAGCCAGCATACAGCTCACTAACTGCAGGCGATACGGCAGACGCAGGAGTATAAGGGGCAGTAATAAGCCCATTGACGCTAAAAGATGAGTCCAGTCCAGTGTTGGCATCCTTGCCGCAAGAATCAGACCCAGTAGATATCCGATCATCCGTGATCCACTCCACTCTATACAACTCAGTTTAGCAGAGGGGGAGAAGCTGATTGGCTTATCCGGTTTGTCTTGGCATAATCAGTACTCAGTAAATACACCCTCGAGCACGCATGCCTCGTCGTCTTTTTAAACGCTACATGCCAGATCCTGGAAAGCTGAAGGAGCACAGGCACCTCAGTTGGTTGGGTGAGCATCTACACAATCCGAATCTCTGGCATCTGAGTCGCCGCTCTGCCGCCCGAGCTTTTATGATCGGCGTTTTCTGCGCGTTCATCCCCCTACCCGGTCAAATGTTTATTGCTGCTTTGTTGGCACTTTGGATTGGCGGCAATCTGGCCGTCTCGGTAGGGCTCGTCTGGCTGACCAACCCGATCACTATCCCTCCGATATTCTTCGCAACCTACAAGCTTGGCGCCTGGATTCTCGGAACCGAGCCGGTAGCTATCAGTTGGAGTCTCGCCGGTATAGAAGCCCAGATACACACTATCTGGTGGCCTATGATGCTCGGCTCCCTTATTTGTGGTGTGTTATTCGCCGGCATCGCATATCTGATCATTAACAGAATATGGATTTGGCAGGTTCAGAGCAGCCGTGAGCGCGGTCGTAAGCGACGCATGAAGGATCGCTAGCACTTAAATTATGGGGCGCGGCCACTCATTGCGACTTTGAAAACTGACATCAGGGAGCCTCTCTCGGTGCTAGACCGACTCAAGGCGACCTGAGTTAAGTAGAAGGGTTCGATCCATGCGTGTCGCCAAGTCATGGTCGTGTGTCACCATAACAAACGCGATACCAAGTTCTGTGTTAAGTCTCTGCAGGTAGGTCTCAACCTCGTGAGCCGTCTGCGGATCTAGGTTTCCCGTTGGCTCGTCCATTAAAACACAGCCCGGGCTGTTGGCCAGAGCACGCGCAATAGCCACGCGCTGGCGCTCACCTCCGCTCAGTTTCGCAGGGCGGTGCCGGGCACGCTCAGCTAGCCCCACTTGCTCCAACAACCGTGTAGCCCGTTCACGAGCGTGATTAATAGGCTGATTAGCTAGTAGCATCGGAACAGCCACATTCTCCAACGCGCTAAACTCAGGTAGCAGGTGATGAAATTGAAACACGAATCCCAAGTGACGATTTCGCATACCTGCACGAGCCGCCTCACTCAACCCATTGAAAGACTCCCCCTGCACCAGCACCTCGCCGGCATCAGGTTTGTCTAAGCCAGCCAACAGATGCAAAAGGGTACTTTTGCCACTGCCTGAGCTACCAATAATTGCCAGACGCTCACCAGCGGAGACAGCCAACTGTAGATCATTCAATATCTCAAGCCGATGTTCCGCATCGGTGAAATACCGGCTAAGCCCCTTGGCTTCTAGCACGAGATTATTCATAACGCAGCGCCTCCGCAGGCTGAGTTCTGGAGGCACGCCAAGCCGGATAGATGGTGGCAAAGAAACTGATCGCCAATGTCACGCTCACGACTGTTAAGAGGTCGGGGAGTTGAAGCTCGGAGGGTAGGTAGCTGATGAAGTAGACATCAGCCGAGAGGAATTGAATGCCGAACTGCTGCTCCACCCAAGCCACCAAATCGGATACGGTTAACGCCAGTACTACACCGAGAATTGAACCGAGCAATGTTCCCAGTAAGCCGATCAGTGAGCCCTGAATCATAAAGATACGCAAAATCGTGCTCGGAGTCGCGCCGAGGGTGCGCAAAATTGCGATATCGGCTCGTTTATCAGTCACCACCATCACCAGCGTTGAAACAATATTAAATGCAGCGACAAAGACAATCAGAAAGAGTAGCAGCCCGATCATGCGTTTCTCTAGCTGGATCGCCTGGAACAGATTGCCGTGGGTTCGGGTCCAGTCTGAGGTATAGACGGCCACTGGAAGATCTCGTGCCAATTCACGTACCCTGACAGGCGCTTCAAATAGATCTACAAACTTGATTCGTAATCCCTCTGCGCTGCCCGCAGGCATGCGCTTAATACGTGCAGCATCAGCCAGATGAATATAAGCCAGATTAGCGTCCAGCTCTGCTCCGACTGAGAAGATTCCTACAACTGTAAAACGTTTCATGCGGGGGACAACGCCAGCAACACTGACCGAAGCCTCTGGTAGAACCAGATTAACCTTGTCGCCTGGTTGGACACCCAGGAATCGAGCCAGGAGCTCTCCCAAAACGATGTTGTATGCGCCCGCCTTCAGTTCGCTTAGCTCTCCACTAACCATCTGCTGAGCCGCTATCGAGACAGTGGCTTCGAGCTCTGTATCAATACCATTTACCAGGACCGGCTGCACCCGTCCGCTGGCACTCAACATCCCCTGAGCCTGAGTGTAGGGGGCTACCCCTTCAACGTCAGCACCGGCTAATAGTTGCTCCCGCAGGGGTTGCCAGTCCTGTAGCGGGGCCTCATAACCATTCACCACAGCGTGTGGCACCATACCCAATATGCGCTGCTTGAGCTCACGGTCAAAGCCGTTCATCACACTGAGCACAACAATCAAGGCAGCTACTCCGAGCATTAGACCCAGCATCGACACGAGCGATATGAAGGATATGAATAGATTACCCCTCTGAGAACGCGTATAGCGCCAGCCTACATAGAGAGAGAAAGGGGAAAACATTTGTGCTAATTCATCCTATACTGAATCAATAAACAGAGGTTCAAAGCGCGGGGAACAATTTTGGCAACAAGAGAGCGCCGTAACTACTACCGTATCAATTATCCACTGGCACTGGAATATCATCGGGTAGATATGAAGACAATATTAGCCTCTGATGAACCGCAACAGTTTAACGTATCGCCCTACTTTACGCTGCAATTACACCTTGCAGAACTAGAGACTGAGTTTATTGGCCTATTCAATCGAGTCAATGAAACCCAACCACAGGTTGCCGCCTGCTTGGAGTTGCTCAATCGAAAGATAGAGCTGATCGGTAAAACGCTTGTCAGGGGGGACCTTGATATCGAAGACGCGCATATCGTAGATGCCAATCTAAGTGAATCCGGTCTAGCATTCGAAGCCTCTGAACCGCTTGAAATTAAGACATTACTGGCTCTGAAGCTAATCTTCCCGAACGACTCTATCGGTCTGCTTCTATATGGAGAGGTCGTTCGTTGTGAGGCGGTCGGTGGTCTGTACGAAATCGGTGTTCACTATCTGAAGATGCCCGAGCGCTGCCGCTCTATCCTCGCACGTACCATTATCCGCGCACAAATGCGCCAACGTCGCATAGAAAATATAGACCCGGAAGATGAGGATCTGCGACACTAACACCATGTCTAAACCTACTGATACATCGCACAGTAAACTGCTACACCATCTTGGTGCAGCCCTCGGGTTTGTGGGCCTGATACTCTGGTATTACATCGGCGAACGACTCGGCCTGACAGTTGCCCTCAGTCACTTTTTTCCAAACTCACACTCGGGTGTCGGTTTAATGTTGGGAATCATGCTGGTCATGACACCGGGCTTCTTCGTGTGGAAGTTTTACAACCGTTGGCTTGAACGCAAACTCAGTGTCAAAGGCCGCTACTACGAAGATGAGTACTACGGGACTGCTAAGCACTCAGACGAAGAGCGCTAGATTTCAGGATCTCTGTTCTGATTCAATCTATGAATTAAAGGCCCCTCTTTCAGTGGAAAATCACTTGGTTCCAAGCCTTTGCATTCCATATAATCACCTCTTCGAATAACACAAGGGAGCACTTGCCTTATGGGCCGAGCGTATCAGAACCGAAAACTATCAATGGCTAAAACTTCCGATATGAAAGCGAAGTTATATAGTCGTTTCGGACGCGAAATCTATGTCACAGCCAAAGCTGGTGGTACAGATCCCGCGGGTAACCTGGCACTGCGCAGCCTAATGGATAAAGCGAAGCGCGAGCAGGTACCCGCCCATGTAATAGATAAAGCCATTGCAAAGGCTGCGGGCGGTGGCGGTGAGGATTTCGCACCAGCGCGCTACGAGGGTTATGGCCCCGGCGGTTGTATGGCGATCATCGAATGTCTAACCGACAACCCTACCCGCACCTTTGGCGATGTACGTCAGGCCTTTGTGAAATCGAAATCAAAAATCGGCACGCCCGGCACAGTTGCCCATATGTTCGACCACAGTGCGATTTTTGTGTTCCCGCACGATGATGAGGATGCCGTCCTTGAGGCGCTATTAGAAGCTGATGTGGATGTAACAGATGTTGAGAATGAAGAGGGCAAGCTGACCGTCTTTGCACCCAACACTGAGTACTTTAAAGCCAAGACAGCGCTGGTGGGCATGGGTATCGAGGAGTTTGAGGTCGATGAAATCCAGTTTATCCCTCAGAACTACACTCAGATAAGCGAAGAAGATATGCCCATGTTCGAGAAATTCCTGGCGATTCTGGACGACAATGACGACGTACAGCAGGTTTTCCACAACGCCGAGTTGTAACTCTACAGAGTTTTTAACCTGTCAAAAATGGGAGCCATCGGCTCCCATTTTTTATCTCTTACCAGATTCAGAGCGACAAGGATGATGCACTTTTTCCTGCATGCCTCACCGGTATATCTCAGCTGACCGGCTGCCCTGACCTCAACTGATCAGATATGGTCAATACGATTCAGGCCGGCAAGGGCAGCAACGCGGTACGCTTCTGCCATTGTTGGATAGTTAAAGGTGGTGTTGACGAAGTATTTTACGTTGTTGGCATCACCCTTCTGCGCCATGATGGCCTGACCGATGTGGATAATCTCCGAGGCCTGATCGCCGAAGCAGTGAATACCGAGGATCTCGAACGTCTCGCGATGAAACAAAATTTTTAACATGCCCACTGGCTGTCCCGAGATCTGTGCACGCGCCGTGTCCTTAAAGAAAGCCTGCCCAACCTCGTAAGGAACGGCTTCTTTAGTGAGTTCCTCTTCCGTTTTGCCAACTGAGCTGATCTCTGGGATCGTGTAGATGCCTGTTGGAACATCATTAACAAAGCGAAAATCCTCGGATCCCAGCAGATCCTGTGCGGCAGAACGGCCCTGATCAATCGCTGCAGATGCCAGACTTGGCCAGCCAATCACGTCACCGACCGCGTAGATACCCTCAACCTCAGTACGGTAGTGGTCATCAACCTGAATTTGACCGCGAGAGTTAGCCTTGAGTCCCACCTTATCAAGACCAAGCTTAGCCGTATTACCGGTACGACCATTGCACCAGAGAAACGCATCGCACCGCAGTTTCTTACCGGACTTGAGGCAGACCGTCACGCCGTGCTCATCCCCCTCAACGGAAGAGTACTCCTCGTTATGAAAGATACGCACACCCGAATTGCGGAAGTGGTAGCTCAGAGAGTCTGAGATTTCACCATCGAGGAACGAGAGTAGCCGATCCCGGTTATCAATCAGATCGACCTTAACCCCGAGGCCACTAAAAATCGACGCGTACTCACTTCCGATTACACCAGCACCGTAAATAACCAGTGTACGGGGCGTGTGACTCAGTTTAAGGATGGTGTCGGAGTTGTATATACGGTTGTGCTTGAAGTCTATATCTTTAGGCGTCCAGGGACTTGAACCGGTCGCTATAATCACATTCTTGGCCTTGAGTGTCTCCACCAGACCAGCGGAAGACTTCACCGTTAACTCGCCTTTACTAACGAATTCAGCGCTACCAAAAAAGACATCCACACGGTTACGCGCGTAGAAATTTGTACGCAGCATCACCTGGTTTGCCATCACCTTTGCAGCACGACTCAGCACGCGAGGGAAAGAGAACCAACGTGGCTCACCGATATCACGGAACATGGAGTTGGTATTGAATTCGATGATCTGTTTCACCGAGTGACGTAGCGCCTTAGACGGAATAGTACCCTTATGAGTACAGTTACCACCGACCTGAGTCTGCTCTTCTATAACGGCGACACGTCGACCGCGCTTTGCAGCGTTCATGGCGGCGCCCTCTCCTGCGGGACCAGACCCAATTACTACTACGTCGTACTCATAAACTGCCATCAATTTCCCCTTAGCTATGGCAAAAGCGCCGCAGCGCCCGAACTACTGGTATCACTTAGCCTCGTAGGCCAGATCGCTGTTAGCAATCTTATTTTTCCTCTGCGACTCTTCTCCGTCACAATCCTCAGGACGACCACCACAGATATCGCAAGCCGTATCCATGCCTAACGCGCTCATACCGCCACAAGACCCTTTTATTGGTTTGCGCCCTAACAGAACACCTACAGACATCGCGACAACGATGAGTAGCAGTCCAGCAAAAGTCATAATCATCACTTCCATGACTTACTCCTCTGTTTGTACAAAATTTTCAAATTCGGTTGTGGCTCGCTCTATAAAACCGTCTGAGTCAGGATCCTTTACCAGAAAATACGCAGCTATCCCGCGCTCTCTCGCAAATTCAAATCCCGCCTCGTCACCCATAACCATTAACGCGGTTGCCAATGCGTCCGCTTCGGCACAGGTTGGGCGAAGAACAGTTACAGAGGCCAGCCGATGAGTAATCGGACGCGCCGTTTTTGGATCGATTGTATGCGAGAATCTTACCCCGTTCTCTTCAAAGTAGTTACGGTAATCGCCCGATGTCGCTATACCCGTATCCTTGACGTTGATTATACGTCCGATCGCCCGCCCACTGCTTTCCGGCGATTCAATCGCGATGCGCCAGTGCTCGCCTTCAGGCTTAATACCGCTAGCACGCAACTCCCCGCCGATCTCCACCAGATAATTGGTAATACCCTGCTGCTCAAGCAGAGAAGCCAATACATCGACACCATAGCCCTTGGCGATTGCAGATAGATCGAGATACTGATCGCCCGTTTTGACAAGGCGTGTCGGGTTATCCTCTACCCTTATATTGGCGTATCCAACACGCGGACGCAGTGCGTCAAGCTCCGCGTCTGTTGGTGCTTTCTCTATACGACCATCGGGGCCGAAACCCCAGAGGTTTACCAGTGGACCAACGGTCGCGTCAAAGGAACCCTGCGACACCTCACTTATTCTGAGTGCTTCGCGCACAACGAAAGCGAGTTCATCGGACACCTCCATCTCACTGCCTGCTGGCAGACTGTTGAAGGTAGAGAGTTCAGAGGTCGGGTCATAGGTCGACATCTGTTTATTGACCAGTGCCAAAGCTGCGTCAGCACGATGCTGAAGCCCTTGAACACGCGCTTCATTGGCATCGACCCACTTGACACTGTAGGTCGTTCCCATGGTGCGACCTTCGAAACCTACGACCTTCTCTTGATAGAGAAAATCGCAACCGGTTAGAACGAAAACGGCCAGTAGCAGAGCTACCGGCCATCTAACCAGACTGTTAAAGCCTGTGATCATGCTTAGCCACCGAAGTCGTCAAGCAGGATATTTTCTCGTTCCACACCCAGATCCAACAGCATATTAATGACCGCTGCGTTCATCATCGGTGGCCCACACATGTAGTACTCACAATCCTCAGGAGCTTCGTGGTCCTTAAGATAGTTTTCGTAAAGCACATTGTGAATGAAGCCAGTGTAGCCATCCCAGTTGTCTTCTGGCAGAGGGTCTGACAACGCCAGATGCCACTCGAAATTAGGATTCTCGGCTGCCAGCTGATCGTACTCTTCACCGTAAAAAGCTTCTCGCATCGAACGAGCGCCGTACCAGAAGCTGATCTTGCGCTTAGAGTTCAACCGCTTGAGCTGGTCAAAGATATGTGAGCGCATTGGAGCCATACCCGCACCACCACCGATAAATACCATCTCGTTGTCGGTGTCCCTGGCAAAGAACTCACCGAACGGTCCGTAAACAGTGATTTTATCACCCGGCTTGAGGCTGAAGACGTACGAAGACATCTGACCAGCAGGCAGGTCGTCACGGCCTGGAGGTGGGGTCGCAATACGGATATTGAATTTTACAACACCACGCTCTTCTGGGTAGTTTGCCATTGAGTAGGCACGAATTACCGGCTCAGTCACCTTGGAAGAGTAGCGCCAGATATTGAACTTATCCCAATCTGGGTGGTACTCCTCTTCGATATCGAAGTCTTTGTAGTGGATCTCGTGTGGAGGACACTCCAACTGTACATAACCACCTGCACGGAAGTCGACGTTTTCGCCTTCGGGCAGACGCAGTGTCAGCTCTTTGATGAAGGTTGCGACGTTCGGATTTGACTCGACCGTACACTCCCACTTTTTCACGCCGAAGACATCATCTTCAACCTGAATCTTCATGTCCTGCTTCACTGCCACCTGACAGCTCAGACGCCAGCCCTCTTTCGCTTCGCGCATAGTGAAGTGAGACTCTTCAGTTGGCAGCATAGAGCCACCACCCTCATGTACTTCACACTTACACTGCGCACAAGTACCACCGCCACCACAGGCTGACGCAAGGAATACACCTTTATCAGCAAGGGTCTGCAGCAGCTTTCCGCCAGCCGGAACAGTGATTGTTTTTTCCGGGTCGCCATTGATCTCAATGGTCACATCACCGGAACTTACCATCTTAGCGCGAGCAGCGAGGATAACAGCAACGAGTGCCAGTACCACCACTGTAAACATCACCACGCCAAGGACGATTATTTCTGCATTCATAGCTAAATCCTTCCTATCCAGACCTGGTTGCTTAGAGTTGTACGCCCGAGAACGACATAAAGCCCAATGCCATCAGACCGACTGTGATAAAGGTGATACCCAGACCACGTAGACCCTCAGGGACATCGCTGTACTTCAGTTTCTCACGAATACCTGCCAGCGCAGTGATCGCCAGCGCCCAGCCAACACCTGCACCTGCACCGTAAACAACGGACTCGCTGAAGGTGTAGTCACGCTCTACCATGAACAGCGCCGCACCCATGATCGCACAGTTAACTGTGATCAGTGGCAGAAATACACCCAGTGCGTTGTAGAGCGCAGGCACAAATTTATCCAGGAACATCTCCAAGATCTGTACGATCGCCGCGATTACGCCGATGTAAGAGATGTAACCAAGGAAACTCAGGTCAACTTCAGGGTAACCAGCCCATGCCAGCGCACCTTCACGCAGCAGGTGGTTGTAGATCAGATTGTTTACAGGCGTTGTGATAACCAGTACCACAACAACTGCAACGCCCAGACCAAAGGCTGTCTGCACTTTCTTCGAGATCGCCAGGAATGTACACATCCCCAGGAAGAACGCCAGCGCCATGTTCTCAACAAAGATCGCCTTTACAGCGAGGCTAATGAGCTGTTCCATTAGTGCGCCGCTCCTTTAGTGTTTGGAGCCATCTCGTACTCAGGTTTCTCAACCTGCTTGGGATCGTAGGTACGGATGATCCATATAAAGATGCCGATCAGGAAGAAGGCACTCGGTGGCAACAGCAGCATGCCGTTACTCTGGTACCAACCACCGTTCGTCACCAACGGCATAATCTCGAAGCCGAACAGCGAACCTGAACCGAATAGTTCACGGAAGAAACCGACGAAAAGCAGTACCACGCCATAGCCAATACCGTTGCCGATACCATCCATGAAGCTCGCCATCGGCGGGTTCTTCATTGCGAAAGCTTCAGCGCGGCCCATTACGATACAGTTGGTGATAATAAGACCCACGAATACTGACAGCTGCTTAGAAATTTCATAAGCAAAGGCTTTCAGAAACTGGTCAACCACGATTACCAAAGAAGCAATGATGGTCATCTGTACGATGATTCGGATGTTGCCCGGAATGTGATTACGGATCACTGATACGAACAGGTTAGAGAACGCTGTAACGACAATTACTGCAAGTGTCATAACCATGGCTGTTGCCATGTTTGATGTTACCGCAAGCGCCGAACAGACCCCAAGGATCTGTAGGGCGATTGGGTTATTCGCAACGATTGGATTCGTTACGATCTCTTGTGTCTTAGCCATGCTTAGGCACCTCCTGCACGAAGATTAGCCAGGAACGGTGCATAACCGTTCTTACCCATCCAGAACTGCACCAGATTGGTCACACCATTGGCTGTAAGTGTTGCCCCTGAAAGTCCATCAATCTTGTACTCTGCATTTGGAGTAGATGAGTCGACCTTACCTTTGATCAGGCCAAGTTCCGGACTCATCATGTCCTCTGCGTAGACTTTTTTGCCAGGCCAAGAGGCTTTCCACATAGGATTGTCCACCTCACCACCGAGCCCTGGAGTTTCAGCGTGAGAATAGAAGCCCAGACCAACGACTGTGTTGAGGTCGCCTTCAAGTGCAAGGAAGCCGTAAAGCGTAGACCAGAGACCGTAACCGTGAACAGGCAAGATCACCTTATCGAGATTACCGTTGGCACCCTCGACCAGATAAACAGGCATGTATTTAGGCTGGCGCTTGATAGACGCTTTGTCATCTGCGCGATCGAGCGCAACCGAGAGCGCAGGATCTTTAGATGCTTTCTGGATATCAAAAGAGGCGCCATCCACAGCTTCTGTGAACTTACCCGTTTCCATATCGACCACTTTCGTCGTGATCTTTGCAAAGAGCTCGTCAACCGACTTACCAGGTTCCACGAGACCAGCTGCCGCGAGGATGTTAGTTTTTCGGTCGAGGTCTTTGTTCGCTACCTGCTTAGGCTTAAGAATAACAGCGGCCGCTGATACAACTACCGAGCAGATAACACACAGCAGGACAGTTACCGTTACCGTCTTGCTGATAGTATCGTTATTAGCCGACATTACGTGCGAGCCTCCGTTTAATGTTTGCCTGGACGACAAAGTTGTCGATCAGTGGTGCAAATAGGTTTGCAAACAGAATCGCAAGCATCATGCCCTCTGGAAATGCTGGGTTAACAACGCGGATCAATACCACCATGACACCAACCAGCGCACCAAACGCCCACTTACCGCTGTTCGTCATTGAAGATGACACAGGGTCAGTCGCCATAAAGAACATACCGAAAGCGAAACCGCCAAGCACGAGGTGCCAGTAGAATGGCAATGCGAACATTGGGTTGGTTTCAGAACCGATCAAATTAAACAGAGTAGACGTCGCCACCATACCAAGGAAAACACCGGCCACAATTCGCCAGGCTGCTATCCGCGCGTAGACGATCACTGCGCCACCAATCAGTATAGCGAGCGTCGAGACTTCACCTATTGAGCCTTGAATCGAGCCCAGGAACGCATCCATCCAAGTTACGTTTGCTGCCAAAATAGCATCTACGCCACCGGCTGCTGCCAGACCCAGCGGAGTTGCACCGGAGAAACCGTCAACCGCAGTCCAGATCGCATCACCTGACATCTGTGCCGGGTAAGCAAAGAAAAGGAATGCACGGCCTGTTAGCGCAGGGTTAAGGAAGTTCTTACCAGTGCCGCCGAACACCTCTTTACCAATTACCACACCGAAACTAATGCCTAGCGCAACCTGCCAAAGTGGAACTGTAGGAGGCAGGATCAGAGAGAAGAGGATGGACGTTACAAAGAAGCCTTCATTGACCTCATGTCCACGCTTCATAGCGAAAAGAACTTCCCAGAAACCACCCACAACAAATGTTGTTGCATAGATCGGCAACCAGTACATCGCGCCGTGGATCATGTTATCCCAAATACTAGAGGCGTCGTAGCCCGCCAGCATAGAGATGATAGCACCACGCCAGCCTTCTGCCTCAGTCAAACCGAGACCAGCCATTGCTGTGTTTGCCTGGAATCCGACGTTATACAAACCCACAAATACCGCAGGGAAGGTACACATCCATACCAGGATCATCATACGCTTAAGATCAACCGCGTCACGAACATGCGCAGCTGCTCGAGTCACTTTGCCTGGAGTGTAGAAAATGGTATCGACTGCTTCGTAAAGCGCATACCAGCTCTCGTACTTACCGCCTTTGTGGAAGTGCGGCTCCATGTTGTCCAGAATCGAACGAATACTCATACCAGACTCTCCTTAAGCTTCTTTCTCAATACGAGAGAGGTTGTCACGCAGAATCGGACCGTACTCGTACTTACCCTGGCACGCGAAGGTGCAGAGCGCGAGATCTTCCTCATCCAATTCAAGACAACCCAACTGCATTGCAGTCACGATATCACCAGTAACCAACGATCTCAGCAGCTGCGTGGGCAGAATATCGAGCGGCATAAGACGCTCAAACTGTCCAACTGGCACCATTGCGCGCTCAGAACCGTTAGTGGTGGTAGTGAAGTTAAATTTCTTGCCGGGCGAAAACATTGAGGCAAACATATTTAGAACAGAGAACTTCTCCGAACCGGGAGCCACCCAGCCCATAAACTCACGCTCATTACCCTCACGCAGCACGCTCACCTGAGTCGCATAGCGGCCAAGGTAGGCCAATGGGCCACTGGCAGCTGTACCATTCCAGACAGAGCCACTGATCACACGGTTATTACCCTCTTTCAGGCGACCTGCTGTCAGCTCAGTTAGATCGGCACCTACACGCGTCTTCAACAACGTCGGCTCGTTGACCTGCGGACCACCCAGAGCGACAACTCGGTCAACACTGAGCTTACCTGATGTAAACAACTTACCGATGGCTATCACATCCTGGTAGCCGACATACCAAGCCAGCTTGGTGCGACTCACCGGATCAAGGAAGTGAATGTGTGTACCAGGGTTACCTGCTGGATGCTTTCCTTCGAAAATTTCTGTTGTAACGCCCGCGACTTGTGGCAACTGCATGCCCGGTGCTGCACATAGGAAAACTTTTCCAGCGCCAAGGCGCGTCAGTACGGTCAGACCCTGAGCAAAGGCTTCACTCTCTGAGGAGATGACAACTTGCGGATCTACGGCCAACGGATTTGTATCGATTGCGGTCACGAAAATTGAGCTAGCAGTAGAACCCAGTGCCGGTACTTTGCTAAACGGACGCGTACGAATGGTCGTCCACATACCTGATGCGACCAGATTGTCCTCAACCTGCTCGCGGCTCAGAGAATCAAGCTGTGCAGCGTCGTAAGAGGCAAACTCAACTGCATCCTCTTCTCCACTCAGCTCAATCACCACTGATTGCAACGCACGGCGCTCGCCACGGTTGATCGCTTTCACGACACCCGCGCCGGGTGCAGTAAACTGCACGCCTTCGTTTTTCTTGTCGGCAAAGATCACCTGACCCAGTTTTACCTGGTCGCCTTCCTTGACAGACATTGTCGGCTTAAGCCCAACATAATCCGTACCTAGAATAGCCACAGACGTGACCGCTACTTCCGCCGAAACGGTTTGTGCTGGCTCGCCTGTAATCGGTAGATCTAGACCTTTGTTGATCTTGATCATTCGCTATATCCAATCCCCAATAAATTGTTCAGACCTGTGCAATCTGTGCAGTGATTTGGTAACTCACTGACATAACATGCACAAACCCACCCTAAAATCGCGGCTAATTATACCTGAGCACAAGCGTTTTTTTCTACTCGGACTGGGAAATGAACCCCTGTAAATTGGGGGTTTTTCAGGGCGACATACCAACTAATTTGGCATATGGAAATTCGGCTTGGTTATATGTAATAAAATTACAACCAAGCCTAAAAATTGATCATTACAACGGGGCAGAAGTATAGACAGACCCCGTATAACAGACCGGTCTGACCATACTTGCAGTGCTAGCGTCCGTACTCAACGCGCTAGATTAGACACCCACCGCATCAGTTTAGAAAAGGACTCCAGGCAGGCTCACGCACATCACCCTGCCGCAAAGGCATACGGAAACGGACGAAGCCGTCGAGTGAAACCGCCGATAGCACACCACGGGTACCCTCCTGCGTAGCATAAAGAACAACACTTGCATTTGGAGCTATGGTCGGAGACTCCTCTAAACCCGTCTCGGTCAATATGTCGAGTCTGTCGGTTCTCAAATCCAGCACGGCAACTGAAAACTTATTACCTGAACCTGAAGAGCGATGTACCAATGCAAGAAACCGCCCATCAGGTGTCATGCTAGCCTTAGCATTGTAGTTTCCTTCATAAGTGAGACGCGTTAACTGCCGGCTAGCGATATCAAGCTTATATATCTGCGGAGAGCCTCCACGGTCTGAGGTAAATACCAGTGAGCGTCCATCAGGCGACCAACTCGGTTCGGTGTCGATACCGTAGTGATTGGTCACACGCTGGAGGTCACCGGATAGGGTGTCGAGCACATAGATCTCGGGGTTACCGTCTTTTGACAATACCATCGCGAGCTGCCGACCATCGGGTGACCAACTCGGGGCGCCATTAATGCCGGGAAACGACTGTATTCTCTCGCGCTTGCCGCTAGCCAAGTACTGAACATAGATAGCTGGACGCCCCGACTCAAAGGAGACGTAGGCGACCTTTTTACCATCAGCCGACCAGCTTGGTGACATAATCGGCTCTTTGGATTCGAGAATAATTCTCGGACGATTGCCGTCCCAATCTGCCATTTCAAGACGGTAGCGGCTCTGCTGATTGCCAAACTGTTCAGCGGTCACATAGACAATGCGTGTAGAGAATGCCCCACGGTTACCGGTAAGTTTCTCGTAAATTTTGTCGGCCATAAAATGCGCCGCATCGCGCAATTGGCTAATATCTGCCTCGAGCGGCTGTATCATCAGGTTCTGCTCTTTGAGCACGTCATAGAGTTCGTAAGTGATGCTCACACGGGTAGCGTTGACCGGCTCAATGCGCCCGATCACCAAGTAATCACTCTTGGTCATACGCCAGTCACGAAAAAACACCTGTTCGCGGCTTGAAGGGAGGCTAAGCATCGCTGTGCGAGCGAGGGTACTAAAGAGACCCGAGCGACTCAGATCCTCGTCGATAATTTTGGCCACATCCTCAGGAAGAGCTGCAGTGCCACTCCAACTGAACGGGACGACCGCTACGGGAGTAGGTTCTGAAACACCCTGCGTAACCTCCACCACCAGCTCCGCCCGTGACATGAACGGCAACACCGCAAGGGTTAGCATCAGAGTTCTTATCACTCGCCAAATCACCATCTCAATCCCTCTGGTCTAAAAGTTACAACAACACGACGCAGACGCCGTTCAAACATTATTGGGTCAACATCGGCAACACGCTCAAACCGTTCGACACGGTAAACAGCTTGTAGTGCAGAGCGATCAAAGGCTTCATCACCACTGCTGGTCTGGACATAGGCCTGATCAATCTCCCCACTAGGGAAAAGGTTGATCGCGATCACAGCACTCATACCGTTGCGCGCAGTCGACGGAATCCGCCAGGCCTGTTGCAACAGGCCTTGAATATAGCCCTGAATGTCTCCAACAACACGGTTAGCACGTTCCTCTGCTGCCGCCTGTTGACGTGCGGCCTCTGCTCGCGCCTGCTCTTCAGCCCGTCGCTTGGCTTCCGCCTCGGCTTTACGCGCCCGTTCAGCTTCGGCTTTACGTTTCTCTTCAGCCTTACGTTTCGCTTCCGCTTCAGCCTTCGCTTTGGCCTCAGCTTTACGCTTGGCATCCGCTTCTGCTCTCGCCTTCGCCTCGGCTTCAGCTTTAGCTTTCTCTTCAGCTTTACGTTTTTGCTCAGCTTTGAGTCTAGCTTCTTTAGCCTGCTCATCAGCCTTGGCCTTCTCTAGCGCTTTAGCCCTGGCTTCTGCTTTCTGCTGCTCAAGTTGTTTGGCCTCAGCCTCAGCTTTGGCCTTGGCTCGAGCATCCGCTTCCGCTCGAGCCTCAGCTTCGGCTTTACGCTTCGCCTCAGCCTGCTGCTCTTCCCGGCGCTGCTGACGCTCAGCCTCCAACTGTTTCTGCTGCTGTTGAGCACGATTTTGCTCATCAATCTGTCGCTGTTTATCAACTTCAATCTGTTGCTGCGCCGCTTTCTGGTCACTCAAAGCTGTCAGATCAACCATCTGCGCCTGTATGTGACGCGGACGCTCGGTCTTGCTCTGAGCCTCACCAATCCAGAAGCCAGAGATCACGGCCAAAACGACCAGATGCACTAGTGTGGCAAAGGCAACAGGCAGTAGATAACTCTGATCTAAGCGCACTGAGCTACTCCGTGACCAGCCCGACACGCTCAGCGCCGACACCCTGCAACAGCACCATCAGGCGCACCACTTGCTCATAACTGGCGTTGCGATCCCCCCGTACCAGCAATAGCTTACCGGGGTTGACCTGTAAAATTCGACCGACTGAGGTAGCGATGTCATCCGCAGTCCGCGGCCGCATCTCATCTTCGCCCAAATTTACAAAGTACTCACCATTGGCATTGACGCTCACAATCAGCGGTTCGTTATCCTCAGTCTCTACCGGTTCAGCGGCGGCCTGAGGCAGCTCAACATCGACGCCCTGCGTCAACATCGGGGCCGTGACCATAAAAATGATCAGCAGCACAAGCGTGACGTCGATATAGGGTACTACGTTGATCTCTGCATTTAATTTGCGCTTGTTGCGCGTACGTCGAATCATTAGAACCCCAATTAACCGTTGGCGTGCACACGACGGTAGAGGATGCTGGAAAACTCATCCGCAAATGTCTCATAACTCGCTAACAGGCCGTCGGTCTGGGCGGAGAAACGGTTGTAAGCCACCACCGCAGGTATCGCAGCGAAAAGACCAATCGCCGTCGCAACCAGTGCCTCGGCAATACCAGGTGCGACGGATGCCAGTGTCGCCTGCTGCACATTCGCCAACCCCCGGAAAGCGTTCATAATACCCCACACAGTTCCAAAAAGACCGACATAGGGACTGGTGGAGCCGACCGTCGCCAAAAACGGTAAGTGGCGCTCAAGACGCTCCTCCTCGCGGGACATCGCTACACGCATGGCTCTTTGAACGCCATTCATAACGACGTCAGGATCCGCGCTGCCCTGTTGCGTCAATCGTGTGAACTCCTTCAACCCTGCGCGAAATAGGTTCTCCGCCCCACTTTCAAGATTCGGATTAGCGTTGGACTCGCGATAGAGTTGACCCAAATCGACACCCGACCAGAAGCGGTCTTCGAACTGCTTGAAGGCTTTTTTGGCTCTCGCCAGCGCTGCTCGACGTTGAAAAATCATGACCCAGGAGAGGAAAGAAGCTGCCATAAGCGTCAGCATAACAAGCTGAACAATAAAGCTCGCCTCCAGCACCAAACTCCAAATCGATAATTTATCGTCCACACCCTACTCCTGTTCAGTCCATAACTCGGGCACTTTTGCCCGCATGGTATCAATCAAATCCGTTGGCCAGCGACAAGCTCGCATACGACTGGCCTCGACGCAGATCACCTCAACCTCACCCCTGCTCAGTTGTTGACCAGAGAGACGATCATTAACAGCCTGCGCGAATAATAGACGCGCACCTCTGTGCTCTTTGATGGTTGTTTCTATGCAAAGTTCCTGATCAAGACGGGCAGGCGCGAGATAGCGCACATTCACCCGACCGACAACGAAGATTATGCCGGCCTCGATCAGCTCTGCCTGCGACCAGCCAGCTGCACGAAGAGATTCGGTTCTGGCCCTTTCCATAAACTTGAGGTGATTGGCGTAGTAAACGAGGCCACCAAAATCAGTATCCTCTATGTAGACACGCACAGGCCATTGATAGGCCATAATCCCCCCGAAATAGTTAGCTCGCTCACAATAACAGCGCCAGATATTAATACAAGTTGAAAAAGTTTACGGTCAATTTCAGTAACTTGGCACAAGGAAAGCGAGAGATAATATCGTCTCAGGGATGAATAGCTGCTGAAGTCTAACTGTCATATGCAGAGCTTTCATTGGCGTATTTGCAAGTCGGGGGTTAAACCAAATCGATGCCCATAGATTTAGCCGAGGTGGATTATGGCCTATGGTCTCAATAAAGCCAGAGTCTATTTTATAACCCTACTGATACTCAGCCTGCAGTCGAGCGCCCAAGAGCTACCTAGAGCTAAACGCTCATCGCTGGGACTTTACCTCACAGCTCAGGACGCCTATGAGTTAAAAAGAGACGAAGACCGGGTACTTTTTATCGATATTCGCTCGTTAGCCGAGATCAATTTTTCGGGATGCCTACCGTTGCGGACGCGCATATTGAATACCAGCGTTTGGATGTAAACAGCCGGTTCGATCCCAAGAGAGCGAACTTTACTCTGAGTCCGAATCACTCATTTGTGGATGAGGTGAAAGTACTGGTTAATCAACGCGGACTCCCTGAGAGTGCGAAGCTCATCCTGATATGCCGTTCCGGATCACGCAGCGCCCAAGCAGCCAATGAACTGGCTCAGTTTGGATTTACTCAAGTCTACTCCATCACCGATGGGTACGAGGGTGACAAAGTGCGCATTGGACCCTCGGCCGGCCAGAGAATCTTAAATGGCTGGAAAAATAGCGACTTACCCTGGAGCTACAAACTTGAGCTGAGCAAACTTCAGAACCTACCCCAAGAGTAGAGTCAACGCGCACTACTAGCGCTCAAGAGCTCCGCGATCCACACCAAAGTATTGGTAAGCGAGATCCGTGAGCACCCTACCTCGTGGCGTTCGCATAACAAAACCCTGCTGTATCAGATAAGGCTCCAGTACGTCTTCGATCGTATCACGCTCTTCACTGATCGCTGCAGCAAGACTATCGACTCCTACTGGTCCACCGCCAAACTTCTCCAGCATCGCCAGCAGCATGCGTCTATCCATATGGTCAAAGCCCTGCTGATCAACATTCAGCATGTTGAGTGCAAGATCTGCCATCGCTTCAGAGATCCTTCCGTCACCCCGAACTTCCGCATAATCACGGGCACGTCGCAATAACCGGTTAGCGATTCGCGGCGTTCCACGCGATCGACGAGCAATTTCATGCGCACCGCCAGCATCGATTTCACATCCGCTTAACTGCGCCGTACGAGTCACAATATGGCTAAGATCGGCAACAGAGTAGAACTCCAACCGCTGAACAATACCGAAGCGATCTCTCAGCGGCGAGGTCAACAATCCCGCACGGGTGGTCGCACCTACCAGCGTGAAGGGTGGAAGTTCGAGTTTGATTGAGCGAGCTGCTGGACCATCACCAATCATGATATCGAGTTGATAATCCTCCATCGCAGGATAGAGTACCTCTTCAACATTTGGACTCAAACGGTGAATTTCGTCGATAAAGAGCACATCTCCCGGCTCAAGATTGGTAAGCATGGCAGCAACATCACCTGCTTTTTCCAACACGGGGCCCGAGGTGGTTTTGATCTGCCCACCCATCTCATTCGCGATAATATTCGCCAGCGTCGTTTTGCCCAAACCCGGCGGGCCGAATATCAGTGTATGATCGAGTGCTTCATTACGATTACGTGCAGCATGGATAAAGATCTCCATCTGCTCGCGCACCCGCGGTTGACCTTCGTAGTCAGCCAGCGTCTTGGGCCGAACCGCACGATCCTGCGCCTCTTCGCCCGGAGCGGTCACCGGGGATACAAAACGGTCTGCATCTATCTGCACCTAAACTACCCCGCCACCATGGTTTTTAGCGCCTGACGTATCAACTCCTCTGTCGATGCTCCTACTGTCAGTTGATCTGCAGCTTGTTCTATTGCTTTGGTTGCCTGCAGTGGCTTATAGCCCAGAGCAACCAATGCGGTTTCGGCATCAACTCGGTTGTCAGCCGAAGAGAGTTTCGCCCCTGGCACTTCAATCTGGCCGAGTTCAAACTCAACCGCTGTCGGCATCTCTAGCTTAGCCAGCTTATCTTTCACTTCGATAATCAGGCGTTCAGCCGTCTTCTTACCGACACCTGGAAGACGTACTAAGGCAGCGGTATCCTCGTTGTGTACACAGCGAACAAACTCCTCAGCGGATATACCCGAGAGAATGGTGAGTGCCAGTTTTGGTCCGACACCATTTACTTTGATCAACTGTCGAAACAGCGAGCGCTCCTGCTTATCCGCAAAACCAAACAGCAACTGCGCATCCTCACGCACCACGAAATGGGTGTATAGGGTCACGAAGGTTCCCACGTCTGGCAGTTTATAGAAGGTATTCATCGACGCTTCGACTTCATAACCCACGCCAGAGACATCAACCATCAGCGCTGGAGGGGTCTTCTCTACTAACTCACCGATCAGGCGTCCAATCACTCCGGGTCCTCACTCACTCTAGGGCTATAAAATTCACAAGCGCCAGCGATGGCTGCGCACAGACTTACGCGATCCAGCGGTCGCAATCAAACCTTGACGAGTGTACGCATGGCAGAGCGCAATAGCGAGACCATCGGCTGCGTCGATTTGAGGCAAGCCCGGTAATTTCAGTATACGGGCAACCATCTGCTGGACCTGAGCCTTATCAGCACCACCGGCTCCCGTCACTGCCTGTTTAACCAGCCGCGCCGCATACTCATGTACATCAACGCCGCGTGAAGAGGCCGCTACGATTGCAACACCGCGCGCCTGGCCTAGTTTCAGTGCTGAATCAGCATTGCGTGCCATAAAGACCTGCTCTATCGCGACCTCTTGCGGTTGGTACTGCTCTATGATTTGCCCTATGCCCTGAAAAACTTGATTAAGTTTATCTGGGAGGGAGGCTTCGGCAATGCGTATGCATCCGCTAGCAACATACTCTGCTTGGTTACCCAACGCATTGATGACACCATAACCGGTTATCCTTGAACCTGGGTCGATACCCAATATCAGCATGCCTAGCCCCTATGGCTTCGCTTGTTTAATCGCATGATAACAGCCTTGCAGGGCGGCCCCAATGCCAAGTACTCCTACTGATAGAGCTCGTCGTCTTTGGCAAATAGCATTTCAAGGTGACGAAAACTTTTGAACTCGAGGTGATTACCACTTGGGTCAGCAATAAACATTGTCGCCTGCTCCCCCTTACGATTTTCAAAACGGATGTAGGGCTCAACCACAAATTCAATTTCAGCCGCCTCAAGCTTTGCCTGCAGTGCTTCAAACTCATCCCAGCTCAATATGGGGCCAAAATGCATCGCCGGTATCGACTTACCATCGACACCGTTAACGGCCGCGGCCGGGTGATCCTCAGGTTTCACCAGATGCGCCACTACCTGATGGCCCCAAAAATCGAAATCGATCCACTTATCAGACTCACGGCCTGTCTTACAACCGAGGATCTCAATGTAGAATTTTCGTGCAGCCTCCAGGTCGGTCACTGGAAAGGCTAGATGGAACGGATGACTCACACTCTGCATAACGCCTCCTAATAAGAACTCCGGTCATCATCATATTAATTTTAAGCGTTATCAGCTCTATTTATAGTAGAGGACCTGCTTGATGCCCCAGCCAACGGGACCTTTGGTTTTTAACATTAAACTCCAGAAGAAAATATGCTCGATAGGTAGATGCCACTCGCCTAGATCGCCTCCTCAGGAATCACGGCATTATGATAGACGTTTTGCGTATCATCCAGATCCTCTAATGCTTCGAGCAGTTTAAGTATTCCCTGCGCCGTCTCCATATCAAGTTCAATGGTATTTTGCGGAATCATACCCACCTCTGCATGCACCGCCTCAAAGCCAGCTTCAGAGAGTCTCTGCTTAACATCCATGAACTCAGTCCAATCAGTGAACACATCAAAGGAACCGTCCTCGTTGGTCTTTACATCCTCGGCACCAGCCTCAAGCGCTGCCTCGATAAGACTATCCTCATCGACCTCAGCGAAAGTGATTTGCCCCTGTTTATCAAACATGTAGGCAACCGAGCCGTTAGTCCCGAGATTACCTCCGTGTTTATTGAAGGCTGCGCGCACACCTGAGACGGTTCGATTCACATTATCTGTCATCGTCTCGACAATAATTGCGACACCGCTAACACCGTAACCCTCGTAGGTCAGTTCATCGTAATTTTCCCCCTCGCCACCTCCGGCTCCACGCAGAATAGCTTTGTCGATCGTGTCGCGCTTCATATTGGCACTCAGCGCTTTATCGACGGCCGCACGCAGACGTGGATTATCTTCCGGATGACTCCCTCCCTCTTTCGCAGCAACGGTGAGTTCACGAATGATTTTGGTGAATACTTTTCCGCGCTTCGCATCCTGTGCGGCTTTACGATGTTTAATGTTGGCCCATTTAGAGTGACCTGCCATTGTCTATTCCTCCATCGGCGTCCGAGTCAGACCTGACTTTAACAAAATAAAAAAGGGGCTTGCGCCCCTTCCTATTTTGTCCTGTCGTGCACCTACGGCGTTTTGCGGAGCTTAATATTGAGTTCTCGCAGCTGTGCAGCACTCACTTCACCCGGCGCTTCCGTCATCGGGCAGGCTGCGCTTTGGGTTTTAGGGAACGCAATCACCTCACGGATAGAGTTCGAGCCGGTCATCAACATGATCAGACGGTCAAGACCAAAGGCCAATCCGCCGTGCGGTGGTGCACCGTATTTCAGCGCGTTAAGCAGGAAACCAAACTTTTGCTCAGCCTCTTCGTCTGAAATACCGAGCACCTTGAATACCGCTTTCTGCATCTGCTGATCGTGAATACGAACCGAACCACCACCAAGTTCAGTACCATTGAGTACCATATCGTATGCGCGCGATAACTGGCCATCGGGCTGCGCTAGCAGCTCTTCAGGAGTACAGCTCGGCGCGGTAAACGGGTGGTGCAGGGCCGTCAGGCTGCCGTCTGAGTTCTCTTCAAACATAGGGAAGTCGACTACCCAAAGAGGTGCCCACTCCCGCTCAACCATGTTCAAATCTTCACCCACTTTGATTCGCAGTGCGCCCAGTGCTTCGTTAACAATCCGCTCTTTGTCGGCACCGAAGAATACCAGATCACCATTCTTCGCTCCCAGACGCTCCATGATCGCCAGCGCAACGTCTTCGCCTAGGAACTTAACAATTGGAGACTGCAGGCCCTCTGCACCCGCCGTCAGATCATTGACTTTGATCCATGCAAGGCCCTTCGCACCAAAGATGGAGACATACTTGGTGTAGTCGTCGATCTGCTTACGCGTCAACTCAGAACCACCCGGTACTCTCAGCGCTGCAACGCGACCTTTTGGATCCTGCGCAGGCCCGGAGAACACTTTAAAGTCCACGCCAGCAACCAGATCAGCTACATCCACCAACTCCATCGATATACGAAGATCAGGCTTGTCTGAGCCGTAGCGTGACATAGCTTCGGAGTACGGCATATGAGGGAACTCACCAAGATCCACACCCAACTGATCTTTAAACAACCCTCGGATCATGCGTTCGGTGATCTCCATGATCTGCGCTTCGTCAAGGAAGGAGGTCTCGATATCGATCTGGGTAAATTCAGGTTGACGGTCAGCGCGCAGATCCTCATCACGGAAACACTTAGCGATCTGGTAGTAGCGATCAAACCCAGAGACCATCAGTAGCTGTTTGAAAAGCTGAGGTGACTGTGGAAGCGCGAAGAAGCTACCCTCATGGGTACGGCTTGGCACCAGATAGTCACGTGCACCTTCCGGTGTGGCGCGCGTCAGAATCGGAGTTTCGATATCAAGGAATCCCTCATTCTCAAGGAAGGCGCGCACCTGATGTGTCACCTTCGAACGAAAACGCAGCTTCTGCTGTATCTCAGGGCGGCGCAGGTCAACATAACGATGGCGCAGACGCACCTCTTCACCCACCTGCTGATGCTCGTCGAGCTGGAAAGGCGGTGTTTCCGCTTTATTGAGGATCTCAATCTCTTTGCCCAGCACCTCAATTGCACCAGTCCCCATATTGGGATTGGTCGTCCCCTCGGGGCGTGCACGCACAAGACCTGCTACTTTGACTACAAACTCATTACGACAGCTATCAGCCAGCGCAAAGCTCGCTTCGCGATCCGGGTCGAATACAACCTGCGAGATCCCCTCTCGATCCCGCAGGTCGAGGAAGATAACACCTCCGTGGTCACGGCGACGGTGCACCCATCCCGTCAGTGTAATCTCTTGTCCAATGTGTTGTTCGCGAAGGTCGCCGCAATAGTGGCTGCGCATAGTTTTGCTGTCCTGTACTTTCTACCGGTTTTCCCGGCATGGTAAATACTCGATCGGAGGCCTTGCGTCACTGCGCACAGCACCCGGCATTAATGCCGCCGTGCACCCCCAAAAAATTAAGGCCGAAAGTATACCCGATTTGCAATGCTGTGACAGACCCAAATTAATCGACCACAGCGTTAAAAAAGCGTCGACTCAAAGAGCGGATCCGCTTAGTAGAGGGGTGTTAGTGGTTTAGCTCGGTATAAATTCAAGCTCTCCTTCGAGCAGTGTATCAAGCCTCGCTCGAATAATCTCAAGCTCATCTGATGCGTAGGGTTTAGCCGGTACGCTACCCCAAACAGGACCCGGCCAGGCCGCGTCTGACTCTTTTCGCACTATGACATGGACATGCAGTTGCGAAACCATGTTACCCAGGTTAGCGACGTTCATCTTTCTCGCAGCGAAAATATCAGCCAGATTCTCTGCTAATGCCGCCGCTTCACGCATCAGTTGATGCCGATCTTTCTCACCTAGATGATAGATCTCTGTAACGCCGGAACGGCGCGGTACCAATACAAACCAAGGGTAGTTAGCGTCATTCATTAACCGTACTTGAGAGAGTGGGAAATCTCCCAAATGTACCGTATCTTTTGCCAACTGCGGATCGAGTTTAAATTCAAGCTCTAATTCATCCATCTTTTATAATTCCTCGTAGCGCTAATATCGATATGAATACCAGCCTGTTTCCTTCAATATAGCCCATTATGTTTGAGATCATCACACACGCCAGCATCGCTGCCATAGGCGCCGAGCGTTGGAATGACATGCCAAAGAGCGACTACCCCTTCATGCGATATGAATTTCTTGCTGCGCTCGAGTCGTCAGGCTCAGTCAGCGGGGAGACTGGGTGGCAACCACTGCATGTGGAGGTACAGAAGGCCGGTAATACACAACTCATATTGCCGCTCTATCTCAAATACCACTCCTGGGGTGAATATGTATTTGACTGGTCCTGGGCCGAGGCCTTCCAGCGTGCGGGTAAGCAATATTACCCCAAACTGCTCTGCGCCATTCCGTTCACGCCGGCAACAGGCACACGCTGGCTGTCGCGTCTTGAGTCAGAAGAGAGCGCGTCACTCGTAGCTGAAATTCTGCGCAAGCTTTGCCGGGAATACAAAGTTGAAAGCGCTCACCTCCTCTTCCCTCAAGCGAATGCCAGCAGTCTTACTGCAGCCGGCATGATGCAGCGTCAGGGTTGTCAGTACCATTGGTTCAACCAGGATTTTGCGAGCTTTGACGACTTTCTTGCCAGCTTTAATGCCCGCAAGCGCAAGGATGTGCGCAAGGAGCGTCGCAAAAGCGTCGAACAGGGAATCAGCTTTGAACAACTGACTGGAAGCGATATCAAAGCTGCACATATGGACGCCTTCTATGACTTTTATGTCACGACTTACTTGGTCAGAGGCCAACAGCCCTACCTAAGTAAGGCTTTTTTCCACACGCTGCTCGAACAGATGCCTGAGCAACTTCTACTCGTTATGGCCCGTCAGGATAATGAATATGTTGCAGGTGCATTGAGCTTTTACGATTCATCCACCCTCTACGGCCGTTACTGGGGCTGCACTAAGGAGTTCGACAGTCTCCACTTCGAAACCTGTTATTATCAGGGGCTAGAGTTCTGTATTAACAACAAGTTAGCCCGATTTGATCCGGGAGCTCAGGGTGAACATAAGATAAAAAGGGGCTTCGTTCCTACCCCGACGCACTCATATCACTATATCGACGATCAGCGCTTCAGAGTTGCTATCTCCAATTTTTTAGAGCAGGAGGGCGCCGCCGTAGAACAGCGAATTTTGCAACTGCAAAATCACCTGCCTTTCCGCCAAGACGACAGATAATGGGGTCAAAGCTCACCCACTAATCTTTTGAACAAATCATTTCGCTGTTGCAGCAAATCTGTATCAAACAATTCTTTTTGATTATGAAAACTATGCGTGTTTATGCTCTGGAAATAGGTGCCAACTCGTCTACTCTTTTTTAGCTAGGCTACAAATGATGAGGGTAAAGAGATGCTGACATACGAAGAGTGTCTGGAGATGAGTGAGCTGGACGAACAAGAGATCGATGCGATTGCTGAGCATGAGCACCTCGACCCAATGATAGCTATTGCTTTAGGCCACTACCTAATCACTCATAATGGTGAGTCACGAATTCGCCGAATTATCCTCGATGATATCGAAGCAGCCAGACGAGGTAACAACCTACAGCGTGTTGCTGTGCTGAATGCGACCCTACTCGCCTTTATTAAACAACATCCCGAAGCTAAGCGGGTCGCCTAGTACTCTAAGAGTAGAGAACTTTACGCGTGGGAGGGTTAATAGCCCCTCCCGTCGCGTCAGATTCAGTGCAGTGGATGTTCGTACTTTTTCTGTATCGCAATCAGTTGCGGCTGAATATCCAGCGGTGCGTAGGCGATTGCCTGTTCGAAGAGATCACGATTCTCTTCCGAGAGGCGCTCCTCTTCTGTCATTGCGGAGAGCTTGCGCATGGCGTCCATAAATTTTGGATGAGGTTGATTACCTGATTGCTTGCCTGACATCGGACAGCCCTCCCTCTGGGTTTTATCACTTCTATTCTTGTCACAGATCGCAAACAACGCAAGATTATTTTTTTGCCCCCATCGCAACCGCACGATCGCCACGCGCCTGAACATCTTCGGGCGATTGGTCAAACCAATGTCCTACCTCTCGGCGAATAACCTGTTCCAGTGCATCAATATGTGCGGCCTCATCGTTGAGCGCACTTATATACTCATACCTTTCACCACCCGATTCCATGAAGTATTCACGATTCTCTTCACCAATCTCTTCGATGGTTTCAAGACAGTCTGATGAGAATCCAGGACAGAACACTTGCACACTTTTGATGCCGTCGCCCGGTAGGGATTTCAACGTCTCATCGGTATAGGGTTTCAACCACTCCTCACGTCCGAAACGGGACTGGAAGGTTGTTTTGTACTGTTCGGCTGCCAGCCCTAGGCGTTCAGCCAAGAGTCGGGAGGTTTTGTGACACTCACAGTGATAGGGGTCGCCCGACAACAGGTATCGTTTAGGCACCCCGTGATAGGAGAACAGCAACAGATCCGATCGACCCTTCTCTGACCAGTGCCGCTCTACCCGTTGCGCCATCGCTTCAATATACGCGGGGTACTCAGCGTAGCTGCGCACAAACCTGAAATCGGGAATCCAACGCCTTTGCTGAAAGTCAGCCGCGACGGCATCAAACGTTGAGCCCGATGTAGATGCGCTGTACTGGGGATAGAGGGGCAGCACAACCAACTTACGTACCCCCTGAGCCTGCATACGGTCGAGCACAGAGGGGATTGAAGGGTTACCGTAACGCATTGCGAAATCGACCACGACTCTCTCGCCATATTCGGACTGGAGGCGTTGACGCAAAGCTTCGGCCTGATTACGAGTATGAATTAACAGGGGTGACCCACCCTCAGTCCAGACCGTTTGGTAGGCGGCGGCCGAGCGTCTCGGTCTGATATTTAGGATCACTAAATTAAGTATCGCCCACCAGATCGGACGCGGGACCTCTACCACACGAGGATCCCAGAGAAACTCTTTCAGGTAGCGTCTCAACGCTTTCGGGGTCGGCTCGTCCGGCGTACCTAGATTGGTAACCAGAACACCGATACGGTCTGCTTGGTAGTGGCTGAATTCAGGGAAACCTTTGTATTTCATGCGTCCATGACTCTAGTCGAAGGGTAGACAGTGTAACCAACTACGTGCGTCTGAGCGACAAAGATCAATACCTCCACTGGAATTTGGCTAGACCATCATACCGCGGTCACCGAACTAAAGTTCAGCACATTACGATCAGCCGATTTGGAGGTATAGAGCTGCTTATCCGCTAGTCGCAACATCTCTTCAACACTCACATCACGGAACGCTTCAAATACAACCAGACCGCAGGAGAGCGTTAACACTCCGTAAGGTGGATTACCGCTGTGCTCTATCTGAGCCTGTTCAAAACGTTCTCGAGCCGATTCCGCCAGTTCAACCGCATGTTGCTCGCTATCACAGCCAAACAACACCACAAACTCCTCACCGCCGTAACGAATGATGCGGTCTGTCGGTCGCTGGAAACAGCTACGCATGACTTGGGAAAACGCCCGCAAGGCGGAGTCTCCCGCATCGTGACCGTAGAGGTCGTTGTAGTCTTTGAAGCGATCAAGGTCGATGAAGGCAACCCCCATCCAAAGCTGTTCACGCGTGAACATGCGCTTTAGCTCTTCAAAACTGCTGTTTAGCTCCCCTCTGTTACTGAGGCCCGTCAACGGATCGATCGTTGCTTGCCTGCGCAGTTCACCGTTCAACTCGGATGATTGCTGAAGGTATGAGTTGAAGCTCTGCGCTATGAAGTGTATCTCTTTAGGTATTCGTGTACTGCTCGGCAACTTTACAGCCACATGTTGCTCAATCGCCGCACGAATCTGCTGCATAGGTGAGATTACAGAGTAGCGGATGACATAGAGCAGCCAGAATACCAGGCAGATCAGCATCAGGAACACTACCAACACCATCTGGGGAATATACTGCTCAAACGGACTAACACTTTGAATGCTCGAGTGGACACGCGCCAGATATCGGTGTTCCACATCCTCACTCACCTCTGTTCGAGCAAGTTCCACATAGAAAGTGAGTTTACCGGAACGCTCTTGATCCACGACGGGTAAAGAAGCCCTCTCTTGTACTTGCCGAAAGAACTCTCTTTCGGGTTTGAGCTGCTCACGAAGAAATTCCGCTATGTCGCCTTTTTCTCTGACAGCTGCAGGGCGGTTCAGAGCCGAATCCGTCAACGGACTCAGCAGCGTCCCATTGAGATCAAGAAAAAGACTGACACTCTCGACACTGCTAATCGCGAGCATCTCCCGCTCTGCTTGTTCGTAGATCGTTGCAAGCTGAGGATCAACGAACCCCAACTCAAGGTAGTTTCCATCCGGCAGGCGAGACAGAGTGTAGATTTTGAAGTCACCGCTGACGATCTCGCGTGTTATTGATCCCAAGTCCACCTGCGGACTTAGATCGACTCGGCGAAAGGCGGCTTGTGCATCTTCAAACATAGGTGCTTTGAAATCCAGACCGAGATCGGGCTCAAAGGTTGACTCATAAATCACGAGATCAGCACTAACTAAGTAGATATCTACCTGCATTTGCAATTGTGTAGCCAGTTCTCTGCTGAGCTGCACAAGGTCGGACTGACCCTGTGAGAGTTGCTGCTCAGCCCAGCGATGGGCCTGAACATAGCGATCGCGCTGTGCGTCAACTCGCCTTTCTGCTTTCGCAAAGGCTTCCTCGAGACGTAGCTCTAGCAACTCAAGCTGCTGTTGCCTCAGAATGTCAAAGTGTCGATGTTCACGCTCTGCAAACGTGCCAAAACCCAGCAGCACAATTAGTAGAACAACGAGCATCAGCACCAGTGGGAGCGCCAAAAGTTTCCAGAACATACACGCGCCCTAACATCCATTGAATAATACTTATACTAATGTAAATATAAAAAAAAACCGCATTTAGCGGCTTTTTTCTTTCTGAAGAAAATCTGAGCGCTATATATTGATGGGATCGAAACTCACCTCAGGGCTAACGTCTGCAGCGTAGTCAACACCCTCGACGCCAAAGCCGAAGAGCTTGAGGAATTCGTCCTTGTAGAGCTGGTAATCTGTCAACTCGAACAGGTTCTCGGTTGTGATGGTAGGCCAGAGATCACGGCAAGCCTGCTGTACGTCATCTCGCAGCTCCCAGTCATCCAAACGGAAGCGATTACCTTCATCCATCTGCGCAGAGTCGCCAAAAAGACCTGTGCGGAACAGACGATCAATCTGCTCCTGACAACCTTCGTGGAGCCCATGTGCGCGCATGATCTTAAACACCATCGCCAGATATAGCGGCATGACTGGGATCGCTGAGGATGCCTGGGTAACAACCGACTTGAGAACAGCCACATTTGCCTGCCCACCCATCGTTTTCAGGCGCGCATCCAACTCACTTGCAGCGCGGTCCAGGTCCTGCTTTGCTTTACCCAACGCACCGTGCCAATAAATCGGCCAGGTAATGTCGGTTCCAATATAACTGTAAGCAACCGTCTTGCAACCTTCGGCCAGAACACCCGCATCAGCCAGCGCGTTGACCCAAAGTTCCCAATCCTGACCACCCATCACTTTGGTCGTAGCCTCGACCTCATCTGCGGTGGCAGGTTCCACCTCTGCCTCAATAATCTGATCTTTGTTAGTGTCGATAGCAGTTGAGCGGTACGTCTCGCCAATCGGCTTTAGCGCTGAGCGTACAACTTCGCCCGTATCTGGCATTTTGCGAACAGGTGACGCCAGTGAGTAGACAACAAGATCTATCTGCCCCAGATCTTCCTTTATCAGATCAATCGTCTTCTGCTTCGCTTCATTGGAAAACGCATCGCCATTGAGTGACTTTGAATAGAGCCCTGCTTCTTGCGCCAGCGCATCGAAGCTCGCTGCGTTGTACCAACCCGCTGTACCCGTCTTACGTTCAGTACCCGCCTTTTCAAAAAAGACACCGATGGTCGCTGCGCCAGCACCAAAAGCGGCCGTAATACGCGAACTCAATCCGTAGCCACTAGATGCGCCAATTACCAATACGCGCTTAGGACCATTCTCAATTCTGCCCTGAGCCTGTGTCTTAGCGATCTGCTCACGCACATTGGCCTCACAGCCAGTTGGGTGAGTCGTTGTACAGATAAACCCGCGGATCTTTGGTGTGATGATCATGGTTGGTCAAGCTATCCTGTTAAAAAATAAACGCTAAAGATACCTGATTTGGTCCAACAGGAACAGTTGCCATTGAGCGTCACTCGTAAGATGATGATTGCGAAGTTTAAGGAGAGGATAGATGGATCAACTACACGGCTACTACCTTGAAGATCTGGAAGTGGGTATGAGCGACAGTTTTGCCAAAACGATCTCAGAGGCGGATGTTTACGGTTTCGCAGGTATATCAGGTGATACCAATCCCGTTCACATCAACGAAGAGTACGCTAAGACAACGATGTTCGGTCAACGCATCGCACACGGCATGCTGAGCGGAGCGCTGATCTCCACTGTCGCGGGCACAAAACTACCGGGACCTGGTGCTATTTACGTTGAACAGTCGTTAAAATTTAAAGCGCCTTTATTTATCGGCCAAACTGCCCGCGCTGAGATCGTCGTGACAGCGATCGACGAGCGCCGCCGCCGTGTGAGCTGCGATACTCACGTCTGGGTCGAGGGCAAACAGATAGCTACTGGCACTGCTACATTCATGGTAGATAAAAGACCTGCTTAAGGCGTAAGTCCAAAAATGGGGATTGCATTTGTAGCATCCCCCACTCTTCTGTATAGTGCGCTCCGTCAGATCAGTCTGAAACACAAAACAAAAACAATTTACAGCTATACAGATACCCTTCCATATGAGTTCAACCAAGATTCTCGTCAGCGCTTGTCTGCTTGGCGAGTCCGTCCGTTATGACGGTCGCGATAACCGCATTCACAACCCAATTATTAACGAACTACAGCAGGCAAAACGCCTCATTAGCGTCTGTCCTGAGGTTGCCGGCGGCCTCTCAACTCCTCGCCCTTTTGCTCGGATTGAAAGCCGCTTCCCTCTACAAATCATCGCCTCAGATCAGACCGATGTTACCGATGAGTTTCTCCTCGGTGCAGAACTCGCCGTTGAGTTGGCACAGAAGCACGGCTGTGTCGCCGCGCTGATGAAAGCTGGCAGCCCATCCTGTGGAAATAACTCGGTAATGGGTGGATCGTTCAGCGGTAAGTCTGTTGCTGGAGCGGGTGTCACTGCACAAGAACTGATACAAAAAGGCATTCCGGTATTTAATGAGACACAACTTCCAGAGCTCGGGGCCTTTCTTGATCAGATTGAGGTTGACCTAGCGATCACTGCCTGATCTGCCGACCATCGTCTTTCGGGGCTAGCACTTGCGGCCTTAGCCCCATAAAATACGCTCTCTTTTTTCACAAGACTCAAATCCACGGGAAGCCAGAAGATGCGCGCGAGCCAATTTCTCATCGCCACAGTCAAAGAAACACCCGCCGACGCGGAGGTCATCAGCCATCAGTTGATGCTGCGTTCTGGCATGATCCGTAAGCTCGCCTCCGGCCTCTACACCTGGCTGCCTATGGGTTTGCGCACACTGCGCAAAGTGGAGCGTATCGTGCGCGAAGAGTTGGACGCCTCTGGCGCGCAGGAGCTTCTTATGCCCGCAGTGCAACCAGCAGAACTCTGGCAGGAGTCCGGCCGATGGGAACAGTATGGTCCCGAGTTGTTACGACTAAACGACCGTCATGGCCGTGATTTCTGCGTTGGTCCGACACACGAAGAGGTCATTACCGATTTAATTCGTCGCGAAATTAAGAGCTACAAGCAGCTACCCGGAAACTTCTACCAGATCCAAACCAAGTTTCGTGATGAGATTCGTCCACGTTTCGGCGTAATGCGCTCACGTGAGTTCGTGATGAAGGATGGTTACTCCTTCCACATCAACCAGGAATCACTGGTCGATACTTACAACGTCTATTACGACACCTACTGCCGCATCTTCGATCGCCTCGGGCTAGACTACCGACCAGTCATAGCGGATAACGGCTCAATCGGCGGAACAGGCTCACATGAGTTCCACGTTCTGGCCGATTCAGGTGAGGATGATATCGCCTTTTCTGACAGCAGCGACTATGCAGCAAACGTTGAGATGGCTGAAGCGGTCGCGCCCGCAGGCCCAGCGGCGCCAACTGAAGAGATGCGACTCGTCGATACACCCAACGCGAAAACAATTGCTGCGTTGGTCGAGCAGCACAACCTGCCGATCGAGAAGACCATTAAAACCCTGTTTGTTCATGCCTCTGATGAGGTTGATGCTGATCTAGTCGCCCTGCTGGTTCGCGGAGATCATACGCTGAACGAGATCAAAGCTGAGAAGCAGCCTGAGGTAGCAGTTCCACTGACTATGGCTACCGAGGATGAGATCCGTGCGCTGGTCGGTGCCGGCCCCGGCTCTCTTGGTCCAGTTAATCTACCCGTGCCAGTCATAGTCGACCGCGCCGTCGCTGCGGCATCGGACTTTGGTGCTGGAGCCAATATTGATGGCAAACACTACTTTGGCATCAACTGGGGACGTGATGTTGAACTGGGACGTGTCGCAGACATTCGTAATGTTGAGGCAGGTGACCCAAGCCCTTGTGGTAAAGGTAAATTGAACATCCGTCGAGGTATTGAGGTGGGTCATATATTTCAGTTAGGCCTGAAATATTCTGAGGCGATGAATGCGACTGTTCTCGACGAAAACGGTAAGGCTGTACCCATGACCATGGGGTGCTACGGCATCGGCATTACACGCGTAGTCGCAGCAGCCATTGAGCAAAACTACGACGACCGCGGCATTATCTGGCCGCAAGCCCTCGCCCCTTTCACGATTGCGCTGGTGCCCCTGAACTATGACAAATCCGAGGACGTTCGTGCAGTTGCAGATAAACTCTACGAAGAACTCAAAAGTCGTGGTGTAGAGGTACTACTAGATGATCGTAAGGAGCGTCCCGGAGTGAAATTTGCCGATGTAGAGTTGGTAGGTATTCCACATCGTCTGGTTATCTCGGATCGCGGTATCGGGGCCGGCCAGCTCGAGTACAAAGGGCGACGCGACGCCGAGTCATCTGATCTGGCACTTGATGATGCTGTCAATCTGTTGATGGCGAAACTAAACGCCTAAGGTATAACTCCTGAGGTTAGGCCTTAGCGCCTGACCTCAAATTCCTCGAATGGTTGATAGCTCACCTCAGCGGCTTCAACTTCAGTCACAAGCGCCAACTCAGGCCCCTTATTCAGCCATGCTTCAACCTGACGAACTGCACCGGATTCACCGCTCAACACCGCCTCCACCCGGCCGTTGGGTAGGTTTCGGACATAGCCACAGACACCATAGGACTCAGCCTGTTGGCGCGCAAATTGCCTAAACCAGACACCCTGCACACGACCGCTAATCAGCAGATGAAGTGTGAGCTTCTGTTCCATCTAGTTCTTCCCCGAAATAGAGTTGCGCTAAGGATAAATCAAACTGCGCCAACCGTCCCTGCTCCAATGCACAGAGTTTTGACTGCAGTGTGCGTTCCCAATCGGCTGCACCAGCACTCAATTGCATTTGAGTGCGATTGAAGAGTTGATCCACCTGTTTCACACTAATCCGATGTAATTCACGTTTGAGCAGCCAGTCGCCATTTTCGTCGCGCGCTAGCAGGTCAAGCGGCTGTAGTGCTTGCCACAGCCCCTCAAGAGAAGCCGCTGTCATACCCGGCACCTGCTTTAACAATGTCGCAGGCTTGATGCTACACCCCTCAACCTGCGCCTGGGCCAGGCGCGCCACTAGCCTTAATGCCAGATGTAGATCCGAAGTCGGACTCGCTGACGATCCGCTTGGAGCGCTCAGCAGACGGGAGAGCGTTGCGCCGGCAATAAAAATGCACCAACAGATAAAAATCCAAACCAAAAATATGGGTACTGCAGCAAAAGCACCATAAATCAGTTTATAAGTGGGAAACTGCGTAATAAAAATTGCGAAACCGCGTTTGGAGAGTTCGAACATCAGCGCGGCTAAAACACCCGCAATCAGAGCAGCACGCCAAGGCACAGGCGCATGAGGTACAACAGCGTAAATCAGTGTAAACGCGGCAGCAGTGACTACCCAGGGAATGATCACCAGAAGATCAGCTCCTCCACTGAGTTGATCCAGACGAGCCAAACCATAAAGATAACTGCTCAAAGCCACACCCACACCGATTAGCAGGGGGCCCAGTGTAACCACTGCCCAATAGATCAGCAGACTGCTGAGAAATTTGCGTTTGCTCTTCACTTGCCAGATCCGATTCAAAGCCGCCTCAATACTGCGCATCATCAGGAGTGCCGTCACGAATAGGAAAATAACCCCTACCAGCGTCAACGAACGCGCTTGTGCGGCAAATTGTGCCAAGGAGGATTGAATGGCGGTGCCGGTATCAGGCAGGAAGTTAGAGAAGATCATATCTTCCAACTGCCCTGATAGACCTTGAAATGAGGGCACCATCGCCAACACCGCGTAACTCAGGGTCATTAGCGGTACCAGCGAGAAAAGCGTCGTGTACGTCAATGCAGCAGAGTGTAACACCCCTTGCTCAGCGAGAAAGCGACCAGGTAGTTGCACCAGAACCCTCGGGACAGCCCGCAACAGCGTCGCAACTTCAGACAAAATAAACTCCAACTAGTTCGTTAAACCCTCAAACTATACAATAGTGCGTATTAAGCGCTTAGCAATGTAACAACCTCAGGCTAAATACGATGACAGTCACAATACTTCATAATCCCCGCTGCTCTAAATCTAGACAAACTCTGGCTCTGCTGATTGAACAGGGAGTAGAACCTGAGGTGCGTGAGTACCTCAAACAGCCATTGAGTAGAGCTGAACTTGAGCTGCTTATCGCTCAACTGGGCATCGAAGCTAAAGAGCTGGTTCGTAGCAAAGAGGATGAGTTCAAACAGACCGATCTGGAGCTCAACAGCGCATCTGCGACTGAGCTTATAGACGCGATGGTAGCGACACCAAAACTGATGGAGCGCCCGGTTGTGATCAGTGCAAAAGGAGCGCGTATCGGGCGTCCTCCAGAGCGGGTTCTGGAGATACTCTGATGTCACCCTATGTACTTGTTCTCTTTACCAGTCGTCACGGCGCTACTGCAAAACTGGCCCGCCAGATTGCACAGGGCATTGAAGAGTCTGGCGTTGAAGCGCGCCTTCGCACCTTGCCCGAAAACGACACTCAGGGCGGTGATGCGGCAGCTGATGGCACACTCTACTGTACGGTAGAGGACCTTAGAGACTGCATTGGACTGGCACTTGGCAGTCCGACACGCTTTGGACACATGAGCAGTGCTGTACACCGTTTTATGGAGCAGACCTCGAATCTCTGGATCGGTGGTGCGCTAATTGATAAACCGGCAGCCGTTTTCACCTCCAGCAGCACGCTGCACGGTGGCCAGGAGAGTACGCTGCTGAGTATGATGCTTCCCCTGATTCACCACGGAATGTTGATTAGCGGCATTCCGTTCAGTGCCGAACCACTTCATTCAGGAACCGGCGGTGGTTCTACTTACGGAGCTGGGCATGTGGCGGGTGATAGTGGCGAAAATCCGATCAACCGTGATGAACGCCAATTGGCGCGTATTCAGGGCAAACGCCTTGGACGCCTGGCTCAACAGCTTGCACAAGATTAAGGAGCCCGAGCTTGACACTCGAATCAAAAGCAAAGATTTCTGGCCTGATTACTCGTATCAGTTTTATCTCATTACTGGCGTTTTACACCCTCAGGTTCCTCTGGCTGGCACCGGCGACCTCTGATCACCCCTGGGTCATCTGGTTGGTCTACATGGTCCCACTGATCGGCTTCACTCCTGCAGTACTCAGCGGCAAACCGCGACCGCACGCCTGGCTCTGTTTCGTACTGCTGATCTACTTTCTGGGCGCTGTGATGACCGCGATTCAGCCTCAACTGGCTACCCTGGGCTGGATTGAATCTCTACTGCTAGTAGTACTATTTAACGGAGCCATGCTCTATGCACGTTGGCAGAGTCAGTGGATCAGATCGCAACGCCATGACTGAGCAGGAGCTCAAGCGGCTGCGCGCGGACTTTCCTATCCTGGCTACACGCGTTGGTCGGCAGCCTCTGGCCTATTTCGATAACGCAGCAACCACACAAAAGCCTCGGGTTGTGATTGATACTATTAGCAATTACTACCGCAAACAGAATGCAAATGTGCATCGAGCAGCTCATCATCTGGCGGCCGAGGCGACTCTGGCTTACGAGACTGCGCGGGCACGCGTTGCTCGGTGGTTAAACGTAGATGCGCGAGAAATAATTTGGACTCGAGGTACAACAGAGTCAATCAATCTGGTCGCGCAAGCCTTTCTCGCTGAGCGTCTCGAGCCTGGTGACAGCATTCTGCTAATGGCATCGAACCATCACGCCAATATTGTCCCTTGGCAGCAACTCGCCCGCCGCCACCGATCTGAGTTACTAATAGTCGACCTGCTTCCCTCGGGCGATATTGACTTAGAGCAGTATCACCGGCTTTTGAAGCGCCAACCCAAGCTGGTCGCACTGACTCAGGTATCCAACGCGTTGGGCACCATCTATCCGATAAAACAGATGGTGGAAGAGGCGCGTAAAGCGGGCGCCTGGACACTCGTAGATGGTGCCCAGGCACAGCCTCATTTTGATGTTGATCTCAAACATATCAACCCCGATTTCTACGCCTTTTCGGGACATAAAACCTTCGCTCCCACCGGCATAGGCGTGCTTTACGGCCGCTACGAGCTACTCGAGGAGATGCCTCCCTGGCAGACAGGAGGCGAGATGATTGATAGCGTCAGTTTCACACAAACTAGCTTCGCTCCCCCACCGCTTCGATTTGAGGCTGGCACGCCTAATATCTGTGGCGCACTTGGCCTGGCAGCCGCCATCGACTACCTCGAACGACTTGATCGCCACGCCTGTGAGGCGCACGAACAACATCTGCTCGAACGTGCTCGAGCAGGCCTCCAAAAACTGGACGGTGTCTCCGTCTTGCCTGCTGGGGAGTGCCGGGTGGCGCTACTCAGCTGCACCTTCGAGAAGCATCAGGTAGCCGATGTTGCAGCGTATCTGGACACCCTCGGCATCGCGGTTCGTGCCGGTAATCACTGTGCTCAACCACTGATGCAGCTGCTGAATGTAGATGCCAGCCTACGAATCTCGTTTGCGTTCTACAACACTGAACAGGAGGTTGATCGGCTCCTAGATGCCCTTGCAGAGTTGCTTGGGGGCGCAACCTTAGATGAAGCTGCAGACCTGAGTAACGCTTTACAACGTGTTACGGAAGCGGCTGACTGGCCATCCCGCTTCACTGCGTTATTGCACCTTGGCGCGAATCTGCCCGCTGCCTCTGCCGACCTTCGCCAACCCGAATGGGAAATTACGGGCTGTGCAACACGCAGCTGGATGCGACTGGAACGACTGACCGAAGGTCAATTACACCTTGAGACGGATGCTGACTCCCGCTTGATGCGGGGCTTGCTCTACCTTATCTGCGCAGAGGTCAATTCAAAGCGTCCGGACGAGATCAATCTGTTAAGACTAGAGGATAAACTGGTCAAGATGGGGTTTGAGGCACAGCTAAGTCAGACTCGCGGCAACGCGGTGCGTCAGATTCTGGCGCACCTACGAGGACTCGTCGCGACTCAATGATTGGTTGTGACTTGGCGCCACACAGCACCATCACTCTTCTTATCCAAAAGATCCAGGAATTGATTGTGCGCCTTTAACTCTGCCTCATCGGCCATTATGACAGGCAGACTCGCCGCAGCGTCATGAGCAACCCGTCGGATAGCCTCACCCTCGCTGCCATCGTCCTGATCCCCAACCGCCAGCATCAGTGATGTCTGACCGCCCGTCAATGCCAGATAGACGTCAGCAAGAATCTCCGAGTCTAAAAGTGCGCCGTGAAGCTCTCGATGACTATTGTCAATGTCATAGCGACGACAGAGGGCGTCCAGACTATTTTTCTGTCCTGGATGCTTTTTACGTGCAACTAGCAGGCTATCCGTCACCGAGCAGATATCACTAATGCGCTCTTTGAAGCCGTTACGTGCTAGTTCGGCGTCGAGAAAGCCAACGTCAAATGCAGCATTATGGATTATTAACTCCGCGCCGCGAACAAACTCAACAAACTCCAGCATGACCTCTTTGAACTTGGGCTTATCTGCGAGAAATTCGTGCGTAATACCATGAACTTCCATCGCCTCAGCATCTATCTCATGATCAGGATTGATGTATTGATGGTAGGTGCGACCCGTCAATTTACGCGCCTGCATCTCTACGCAACCGATCTCTATGATATTGTGACCCGCATCAGCCTCGAGGCCGGTGGTCTCTGTGTCCAAAACGATTTGACGTACCACGCGTCAACTACCCCTGTTCAAGTTTTCTGCGACGCCGCGATTAGCGAGCTCGTCAGCTTTTTCATTCCCCGGATCACCGCTATGACCTTTAACCCAACGCCAATCTATCTGGTGCTCAGCACGCGCTGCATCCAGTCGTTTCCATAGATCAGAGTTTTTGACCGGGCTTCCTGAAGCGGTTTTCCAGCCCTTGCGACGCCAATTAGCCAACCACTCGGTGATCCCTTTTCGAAGATACTGAGAGTCGGTGTAAAGATGGACAGTAGAGGGGCGATTCAACAGTTCCAGTGCCGAAATTGCCGCCAGCAACTCCATACGGTTATTGGTGGTCTCTCGTTCTCCGCCCCAGATCTCCTTCTCTGCGCTGCCATAGCGCAGCACAGCTCCCCAACCACCGGGTCCTGGATTTCCTTTACAGGCCCCGTCGGTATAAATCGTTACTACTTTTAGGCTTGATTTCAACTTTGATTTCGCCTGATCCCCGATCTTCCAGCCTTGGATTCTATCACCTGAAGACCACCAAGTAGACGTCTATTCCACTCCGGGCGCAGGGGTGTCATACCGGCTACATCTTTACGTGCAGTAAGCATCACCAAATTGCCGCTTTGCCCTGGCAACATTCGAACCATAGCGCCCAGCCAGCGTAAACGACGGCGCCAGCGGGCATTTTCTAGGGGGTAGTCGTAACCGCAGGAGCGTGTTTTTAAAGGTGAGAGTTGTAATAATCGAAACCAATCTTCTAACCTTCCTGAGGCCAGCATCCTAGCACTGAAGGGTGCATTCTCCCGCCTTCTGATAATGGAGTGCAGCCCCATCAGACTGAGTGGGTTAAACGCCAGCATAATGAGGGTCCCACCGGGGCGCAAAACCCGTGCAGCCTCGCGCAACACTTGATGAGGATCTGCGGAAAACTCAAAAGCGTGATGCATCACCAAGATATCTATCACGGCCGACTGCACCGGCAACTCTTCAGGGCGTGCCACCAGTGTATTTGATTCCATCCCCAACTCCACCTGTGGTGCGAGCAGTACGCCGTGTTTGGCGCGGGCGTGCTCGCAGAACCAGCGGCGCCCATCAAGGCTCACCTGCAATAAGCGGTTGCCTTGAACCTCTGAGAGTGCTTTGTCAATCAACTGGCGCTCTTGGTCCAGCATCGTCTGTCCCAGCGGGCTGTCATACCAGTGTTTGAGCTGAGATATGAGATTTCTGTTCTGTATATCCATCTTATTACCAAACCGCTTTCACTATCCCTTGAGTCTAGTATTTAATATAGCAATAGTGCCGACAAGCCCAAGGAGCCAACCAACATGCTACACGCCCATCCAATCCCTGCGTTCGATGATAACTACATCTGGGCCCTCCACGGCCATACTCAGGATCAGATTGTTGTAGTGGACCCGGGTGACGCCGAGGCCGTCACTGGCTACCTTCGTACACACAATGCTCAGCTGGCAGCTATTCTCGTTACTCATCATCACTGGGACCATACAGGCGGTGTGGAGGCTTTAAGAGAGCGATTTAACATTCCCGTATATGGCCCGGCAGACAGTCCCTTCAGCGGTATTACGGACCCGCTCGAGGATGGCAATGAGATAAACATACTCGATAACCGTTTGCAGATACGAGCGGTGCCGGGACACACACTTGATCACATCGCTTATTACCAACCTGACCAGCGCCCACAGCTTTTCTGCGGCGATACGCTCTTCCTTGCCGGATGTGGTCGCCTGTTTGAAGGTACCCCTCAACAGATGCAAACAGCGATGGATTACTTCGCGTCTTTGCCGGACGAAACTGAAGTCTACTGCACGCACGAATACTCCATTGCCAACCTACGCTTCGCCCAAGCCGTCGAGCCGCAAAACCCGGCAATAACCCGTGCGCTGGAAATGTGCACTGAGCGGCGCCAAGAGAATCGCCCAACGCTACCCAGTACCATCGGTGCAGAGCGCCAATACAACCCTTATATGCGCACCCGTGAGGGCAGCGTTAAGGCCGCCGCTGAACATCGTACAGGGCGAGCGCTGAGCAATGAAATTGAGGTCCTTGCGGCAGTACGGGAGTGGAAGAACCAGTTCTGAGGCTATTTTCCTTAATGTAAAATTAACAAATTTGACCTAAACGGAGTCGACACGTAAAATCCTCGGCAAAATTCGGGTCACATCTGTCAGGTTTTACGTAATGGTTAGCAACGCGCGATTAGCAATAACGGCGCTCATACTACTGGTTATCAGTGGCTGTCAGTCTGTTACACAGCCACACTCCAGTGCAAGCGCTACGCAAGAGGCGCCGATCCGCTACGTCAAGCGTGCCAGTTCTGATGCACCTGATGCCCGGGTAAAATCAGTTCTTCTTAAGCTGGAAGAGCAGCAAGAGAACAAAGATCTCTGGCAGTTGACGCGTGAGAATATGGCTCTACCTCAGGCAAACGATAACAAGGCCGTCGCTGCGCGCATTAAATGGTACGCGAAACATGACCGCTACTTGGATAAAACCATTGTACGGGCGTCTGATTACTACCAATACATCCTCAGAGAAGTACTGGCCCGAGGTATGCCTGCCGAACTGGCACTGCTCCCAGTAATTGAGAGCAGCTACGACCCCTTTGTAAAGTCCCCCGCCCGCGCAGCAGGTCTGTGGCAGTTTATTCCTTCAACCGGAGACCACTTTGGCCTCAAGCGCAACTGGTGGTATGACGGGCGCCGCGATGTTATCGCATCAACTAATGCAGCCCTCAAGTACTTAGACTACCTCCACAGCTACTTCGATAACGACTGGTTATTGGCTCTGGCGGCCTACAATGCAGGCGAAGGCACTGTTCGCAAAGCGATTAAGAAAAATAAGCGTTTGGGCAAACCGACTGACTTTTGGCACCTCGATCTCCCCAAAGAGACCCGAGCCTATGTCCCCAAGTTACTTGCGATTGCTGAAATCTTCCGAAATCCAGAAAAGCACGGTCTTACGCTAACGCCGCTGGCGGATGAGCCTCGCTTTGCAATAGTTGAGACAGGCGGCCAACTTGACCTAGCACTTGCTGCAGAATTCGCCGGTATTAACCTCGACCAGCTGTACAAACTAAACCCCGGCTACAGCCGTTGGGCAACTGATCCCGAAGGTCCGCACCGTCTGCTGGTTCCAGTAGACAAAGCGTCGAGCTTTGCTGATCGTCTGGCACAAATTGACGCGACCGAGCGCATGAGCTGGGCTCGATACGAGGTCAAACCCGGAGATACTCTGGGTGCGATCGCCAATCGATTCAACACCAGCGTATCATCTGTACGCAGCACGAATAAACTCGATGGAAGCCTGATACGGGTTGGCCAGTCGTTGCTGATACCCGCTGCACTCGTCAGCGCCAACGAATACGCACTTAGTGAAGATCAGCGTACTGAAAAACGCCTCAATCGATCGGCCCCTCGCGGCAAAACAAAACAGATCCACAAAGTAGATTCGGGAGAATCACTTTGGGGTATTGCACAACTTCACGGCACGACGCCCCAGCAGATCGCGCGATGGAACGAGATGGGTGTTAACGAGACGCTCGGCGTCGGACAGCAGCTCGTTGTTTATGTTGACCAACCGTCTAACGCGTCTCAGTCGGTCAACACTGCCTACACCGTTCAAGCGGGCGACAGTCTCAGTCGGATCGCGGCAGCCAATGATGTGAGTATCAATGAACTGCTAGAGTGGAACGACCTGGAGATCAACTCCACACTTCGTCCCGGGCAAGAGCTGGTGATAGCCAACTCATCGGAGTCCAGTTAACCAGCATAATCGACCAACGCTTTACAGTGGATATCTCGGCCCTAAGCTGCTCAATTTTGCACCCATCTGCGTAAGGCTAGATGATGCTAGAGGTTTTGCCGATAAGGTTGCGTCATCTAGTCTGATAATCGGGTGATCTTGGTAAATTGAAACAGCTCCATTAAAACCGTTCCTGATAGCAAACTGACAGGAACCACTGCGCCGATAGCCACAAATAACCAGAAGATCAGACGACAAAGTTCAACTAATTCGACAGAATCTAATTTTTAACGTTTACTTAAGCTTCGGGTATATATTCTTGAGTTAAGTTGCGAAAAATAAGGAGTCTTAGATGATGTGTTGCTGGCGTACTGGTCTCGCTTCGCTGCTACTAG
>DATHZN010000037.1:0-28059 GCA_035458585.1 Marinobacterium sp.
GTCAGGATAATCTGGCTGCGGTCGGGGCATTTAATCACTAACATCGCGCCGTTATTGTCGTAATCGAGATCAGACTCAGCGTCGTCCAGCAGCTCTTCGATCTGGTTAAGGGTCTCTTCAACACGGCTTAGGTAGAGGGCGTCGCTCATCACAGCTCCTGCTCGTGAAAACTAAAGACCCGAGTATATCAGTTTCAATGGGTTATACGCAGATCAAAATGTTTCTGTTGTCGCTTCAATCGCGGCTCTCAGGCTATAATCGGCACCATAATTTACGTTTAAGTTGGAGGCGCACGTATGCGACTGATGGCAGCGATTATCGTCAGTCTGGTGTTGGTAGGTTGTGGTCAGAAAGGCCCACTGTCGATCCCGGGCGATGCCGCAAGCGAGCAAACCAACGGTTAAGAGATTGATGATGGATAGTTTTGAATACCGCGATGGCGATCTTCATTGCGAAGAGGTGTCGCTTTCAGCAATTGCTGATCAGGTGGGTACACCCGTTTATGTCTACTCGCGCGAAGCTCTGGAGCGGGCATACCTCGGATACGCGCAAGCGCTCGAGGGGCGTGAAGCGCTTATCTGTTTTGCTATGAAATCTAACTCTAACCTGGCTGTTTTGAATGTGCTGGCACGTCTTGGAGCCGGCTTCGATATTGTCTCAGGCGGTGAACTGGAACGTGCACTCAGAGCAGGTGCTGATCCGTCGAAGATCGTTTTCTCGGGTGTCGGAAAACAGGCTCATGAAATTGCGCGCGCGCTGGAGGTGGGAATTCACTGCTTCAATATCGAGTCGGAAGCCGAGCTCTACCGCGTAAACGAAGTGGCTGTCAGCTGTGGTAAGGTGGCCAGGGTCTCTTTCCGAGTAAATCCAGACGTAGATGCTGGAACTCACCCCTATATATCGACTGGTCTGAAAGAGAATAAGTTCGGTATTGCCATTGAAACGGCGCCAGAGGTGTATGCAAAAGCCTCAGCGTTAAGCAATGTTGAGGTGGTCGGTGTCGACTGCCACATTGGTAGCCAGCTGACAGAGCTAAGTCCTTTCCTTGATGCCCTAGATCGCTTACTGGCACTCATTGATACCCTCGCTGGGCAGGGTATTCATATTCGTCATCTTGATTTGGGCGGCGGTCTGGGTGTCTGTTACACAAATGAGACCCCACCCACACCCGCGGCTTACATCGACGCAATCAGTGAGCGTCTCGGTGACCGTGACCTTAAACTGGTATTTGAGCCTGGCCGCTCAATTACAGCAAATGCCGGCGTACTGCTGACGCAGGTAGAGTTTCTAAAAGAGAATGGTGATAAGAACTTTGCCATTATCGACGCAGCGATGAACGATCTTATTCGCCCGGCACTTTACAGTGCTTATCAGGAGATCATCCCGTTGCGTGAGGTGTCTACCGCTGAGCGCAAGCATTGGGATTTAGTGGGTCCTATATGCGAAACGGGTGACTTTCTTGGAAAAGATCGTGAGTTGGCACTTACTCCTGGAGACCGATTGGCGGTCTGCTCGGCGGGTGCTTACGGCTTCGTAATGGCGTCGAACTACAACACCCGCCCGCGTGTCGCTGAGGTGATGGTTGATGACGATCGCTTCCAGGTGGTGCGCGAGCGCGAAACCTTTGAAGATCTGATTCGTGGTGAGCATCTGCTGGCTGAGGTGGAGTAATGCAACTGCGCTTTACCAAAATGCATGGTTTGGGCAACGATTTTATGGTGATTGACGCTATCTCACAGAAGGTACGTCTCAACCCGGATCTGGTGCGTCAACTGGCTGATCGCAATCGCGGTGTCGGCTTTGACCAACTGTTGTTGGTAGAACCACCCTCCGAACCCGATATGGATTTCAACTACCGCATTTACAATGCTGATGGGTCTGAGGTGGAGCACTGTGGTAATGGTGCCCGCTGCTTTGCGCAGTTTGTTCGAGATAAAGGTTTGGTACTGCGCGACATCATCAAGGTGAAAACCGCGCGCGGCAAAGCGGTCCTCAACATTACCGGCCGTGACATGGTCGAGGTTGATATGGGCGCCCCTGAACTTGATCCTGCTCAGATCCCCCTGTCAGCAGATCAACAGTCGACGGTTTACCGTTTTGAGCTCGAGGGGCATGGCGATATTGAACTGGGCGCAGTCTCGATGGGCAATCCCCATGGCGTAATACTGGTCGACTCGGTCGACCGTGCACCGGTCGAAGAGTTAGGACCTATGTTGGAGTCCCACGCTCGCTTTCCTAACCGCGCTAACATCGGTTTCATGCAGGTGGTCAATCGTAATGAGATACGCCTGCGTGTTTACGAGCGCGGTGCGGGCGAGACTCAAGCCTGCGGCACTGGCGCCTGCGCCGCCGTAGTTTCTGGCGTGCTGCGGGGGTTGCTGGATGCTGATGTTAAGGTCCATCTGCCGGGCGGTGACCTGCAGATCCATTGGGAGGGTGAAGGCTCACCTGTGTTGATGACAGGGCCTGTTGCGAGTGTTTACGAGGGGCAGATTTTTCTATGAGTCAGGGAATAAATGAGCAGCAGATCGCCGAGTGGCTCGCGGCCAATCCTGATTTCTTTTCACGCCAGAGCTGGCTATTAGAGAAACTCTACGTGCCGCATCAGTCTGGCACGGCGGTTTCGTTGGTCGAGCGTCAAACCAGCATGCTGCGTGCTAAAGCGCAGACCCTTCAGACTCACCTCTCTGATATGATCGACGCTGCACGCCACAATGACGGTCAGTTTGAGAAGACTAAACGTATGGTGCTCTCACTACTCGAAGCTGATAGCTTTGATGAGATAAGCATTGCACTGGAAGAGAGTCTCTGTGGCGACTTCAGCGGTGATGAAGTGGAACTGATTCTCTTTAGTGATACGCCCCTAGATGTTAATAATTTGCGGGTTTTACCTCGCTCTCAAACCTCGCTGGTACAACCGCTGATTGAGACTAACCTGCCTAGCTGCGGACAGTTTAGTGATGCCATGACGCGATTTCTGTTCCGCGATCCAAAGGAGCCCGTGCGCTCTGTTGCAGCAGTACCGCTGGTCAAGGGAGAGACCTTGGGGGTTTTGGTGATTGGCTCATATGACCCGCACTATTTTCAGTCCAGCCAAGGTACAGTATTTCTAGCGTATATTGGCGAGGTTCTGAGCCGAATTCTGGCCCGTCTCATGGGCCACTCTGGCTAGGGCTGGAATTGATGCAGGATACTGAGCTCGAACGCCGCTTTTTGGAGCATCTGCGCGTCGAGCGCCAGTTATCCCCCCAGACCCTTCAGAGTTATGGCCGTGATCTGGCAAAGGCGCGGGAAGAGCTCAACCGTCTAGAATCCCAGAGTTGGCTTAATCTTAGTGACAAGCCTCTGCGTCGTGCAATTGCTGAGCTCCATGCCGACGGGCTCTCCGGGCGGAGCCTGCAGCGTTTACTCTCAGCCCTTCGCAGCTTTTATAAGTTCCTCAATCGTGAGGGCCTGACGCAAACTAACCCTGCGCTGGATATTAAGGCACCCAAAGTTCCGCGGCGCCTGCCCAAAACACTCAGTGCTGACTCTCTCGATGATCTGCTCGATATAGAGACTGATGCGCCACTGGAAATTCGCGATCTGGCTATGATGGAACTGCTCTACTCCAGTGGTCTGCGCGTATCGGAGTTAGTCGGTGTTAACCTCTCCGATCTGGATCTGCGCGATACGACGATTCGGGTGATGGGTAAGGGTCGCAAAGAGCGCCAAGTTCCCATGGGCGGTAAGGCTTGTGTGGCGTTAAAACGTTGGTTGCCTGTTCGTAATACACTAGTGGCATACAACGAGCTTGCGCTGTTCGTCGGCCAGCGTGGTCGGCGGCTAAGTAGTCGCTCGGTGGAGCAGCGAATGAGGCGCTGGGGTGAGCTTGCAGGCGTGAGTGGTAGCCTTCACCCACACAAATTGCGTCACTCATTTGCTACCGAAATGCTGGCCCAGAGCGGTGACCTGCGAGCTGTACAGGAGCTTTTAGGTCATGCCGACATTAGCACCACCCAGATCTATACCCATCTGGACTTCAACCAATTACAGCAGATCTACCGCTCAGCCCATCCGCGCGCACGATCTAAACCTGACAACAGATCTGAGACCAAAACTGAGTCCAGACCGACGGAGAGTACTGATGACGAAGATTAAGCTGGTTACCTTTGATCTGGACGATACCCTCTGGGCTGTGAGTCCTGTTGTGATCAGGGCAAACAGGCTCTGCTGGGAGTGGATGCAGGAGCACACCCCCGCCTTCACCGAGCGCTATGTGTTGGAGGATCTCTACGAGGGCTCTGAGCTGCGTCGCCAACTACTCGAACGTTACCCGGAGATTACTCACTCAATGACGCTGATACGCCTACGGCTGCTTGAGTTTGGCTACAAGGAGGTCGGGTACTCAGAAGAGGATTCGAAGCACTGGGCAAATCGTGCATTCGAACTGTTTCATCAACATCGACATGCGGTCGAGCCCTATAAGGATGTCCGCGATATGCTAACGGCGTTAAAAGAGGCGGGCTACCTCGTTGGCGCTTTGAGTAACGGCAATGCAGAGATTCGGTTGACACCACTGGCGCAGTGGTTTGACTTTCAGTACAACGCGGACGGGGTGGGTACAGCCAAGCCTCACCCTCTGATGTTCGAGAAGGCACTTGAACACGCGGGTGTCACTGCGACTGAAGCCGTTCATATCGGTGATCACCCGATTAACGATGTAAAGGCAGCCAAGGAGCTGGGTTTCAAAACGATATGGGTTAACCCTGAGGGGCTCGACTACCCGCATCAAATCGAGGCTGACCTCATCGTTGAAGAGCTCTCTGATTTACCGCGCGCGATTGCGAGCCTCTGATCAATCTAGAAACAGTTCAAGCAGGTCGTTGAGAAACAGTCGCCCTTCACGCGTGGGTAGAGCAATACCCTGCGTTATCTGCAGCAGGCCTCTGCTCTGAGCCTCATTGAGCTGTGCCGATAGGGTGTCAATTTCAAGTCCTGTTCTCTGCGCGAAGAGATCGGTCGCAAAACCGTCTGTTAGGCGTAGGGCGTTGAGCATAAACTCAAAGGCACGATCTTCAGATGGTATCTGCTCCTTACCTGCTAGTCGGCTCTCCACTGCCATATAGCCTTTGGGCTGACGCTGTTTATGACGTCGAGTAATGAGGAGCTGATCGTCTCGCCAGTTGGAGACCTTACCGTGAGCACCCGCTCCGATACCAATATAGTCGCCAAAGTGCCAGTAATTTAGATTGTGCTGACCCTCTCCGCCTGGCTGGGCAAACGCGGAAATCTCATACTGGCGAAACCCCTCGCTTTCGAGCAGTGATTGACCCTCTTCTTGAATTTGCCAGAGAGACTCCTCGACAGGCAGCCGGGGTGGCCGTGCGGCGAACTCTGTATTCGGCTCAAGCGTCAGTTGATACCAGGAAATCTGATCGGGTCGGAGCGCGAGCGCCTGTTTGAGGTCAGCTACGGCCATCGCCGGGGTCTGGTTGGGCAAACCATGCATAAGGTCCAGGTTGATGCGATCAAATATCTCCCGCGCAGCCTGAGCCGCGGCTATCGCCTCGTCAGCACTGTGTATCCGCCCTAGTGAGGAGAGTGAACCACTGTTAAAACTTTGAACGCCGATAGATAGCCGGTTGATGCCAGCTTCGCGGTAACCCAGAAACCGCTCGCGCTCAAAGGTTCCAGGGTTGGCTTCCAGTGTTATCTCAGCGCCAGGTTCAATAGCGAAAAGGTCAGTGACTGCCGTCAGTATCTGCTCGTAAGCCTCAGCGGTGAACAGACTGGGTGTGCCCCCACCAACAAAGATCGAGTGGATTGGCCTGTCTGGTACCAGCAATGCTTCGGTCCTGAGGTCCTCGATGAGGGAACTAACGTACTGTTGCTGCGGGATCTCATCGCGCACCTGATGAGAATTGAAGTCGCAGTATGGGCATTTGCGTACGCACCAGGGCACGTGGATGTAGAGCGACAGCGGTATCGCGGAATGAGGCACCCTGCTTACCCGAGGAACTCAGCTATCTGTTGAGTCAGCATGCTGACGGCTTTGCCTCTGTGGCTAACAGATCTTTTCTGAGCAGGCGTCAGCTCGGCAGCAGTGCACTCAAATTCGGGGCTCCAGAAAATAGGATCGTAGCCAAAGCCATTATCACCTCGGGGCACTTCAAGTATGCGTCCCTCCCAGCTCCCGACACAAATGAGTGGTGTTGGGTCGAGTTTGTGACGCATGCAAACTAACACGCAACGGAAACGGGCGGTACGCTTTGCCTCCGGCACGCCGCGCAACGCGGTGAGTAGTTTATCGATATTTTCCGTGTCTGAGGCACCTGCTCCGGCGTACCGCGCTGAATAGATGCCGGGTGCCCCCTCAAGGAAGTCGACCTCGAGGCCTGAGTCGTCTGATATCGCTGGAAGCCCCGTATGCTCGCATGCGTTGCGTGCTTTGAGAATCGCATTCTCAACAAAGCTCAGCCCGGTCTCCTCGACATCGATCACACCCAGAGTGCCCTGCGCTACAACCGCTCTATTCATTGGCTGGAGAATCTCATCGAACTCTCGTAGCTTGCCTTTGTTGCCAGAAGCGAGGACCAGCTTTGTTGACATAGTTAGCGATCCTCGTAGAAGGTCTGGCTGAAGCGGACTTCGATCGGGCTCATGTTTGGGTCTGGCTGAACTTTTAATACAAAGTTGAGGAGCTCTTCGTCACTGAAGCGGAAGCTGCTGAGGTAGTAGATGGCATTACCCTCATCGATCTTCGTGAACTCCAGAGGTTTTATCTGTTGCAGCAGATTCCGGGCTTCGCCGGAGATAATCGCAGTGACCGGAGTTTTGCCACCATTTGCATCCACTTTCAATACGGATACATTCAGTAGAGCCAATACTTTTGAGCGTGTCAGGCCATTTTTCTGGGCCACTTCAGGTGTTATGAAGCTGGAGTTAAAGGCGTTGTAATGAATCTCATAGCCATTCTTTGTCAGGCTCTGCTCCGCCTGAGTTAGGGATGTGAGTAGTGCTGCACAGAGCAGTACCAGTGCTTTGACCATCATGTTCTCCTGCGAGTGATACGGTAGATCGCGATTTCACCGAGCATATTTGGCCAGAGTCTATTACTCCAGCGCTCCCGGTGCGTATGGTCCACTACGGTACGCTCAATGATTCGGATGTCACGCGCGATACAGAGCCGCTCAAAATCCTTGAAGGTACAGAAGTGAATATTCGGTGTGTCATACCACTCGTAAGAGAGAAACTTAGATACTGGCATTTTGCCGCGCATAGCTAGATAGAAACGGGCACGCCAGTGGGCAAAATTGGGAAAGGTGACAATACCCTCTTTACCGATGCGCAGCATCTCTTCGACTATCAAGTCCGGGCGATTCATGACCTGCAGCGCCTGTGTCATGACAACCGTATCAAATGAGTCATTCTTGATTGAGGCGAGTCCCTCGTCGATGTTCTTCTCGATGACATTGACCCCACGGGCGATGCAGGCGGTGATATTATCTGGGTCGATCTCTAAGCCAAGCCCGCGAACGTTAAGGCTCTGCTGCAGGTCTTCGAGCAACTCGCCCTCGCCGCAGCCAAGGTCAAGGACACGAGACTCGGGCTTAAACCAGGGTTTTATGATCTCCAGATCAGCACGCATGGCTCACCCCCATATCTTTCTCCACGCGCTGCATGTAAGCAGCCATAACCGCATCATATCGGGGGCTCGAGATCAGGAAGGCATCATGGCCGTAGTTTGATTCTATCTCTGCGTAGCACACCTCTTTACCCGCTTCTACCAAGGCGTCGGTGATTTCACGCGATCGCGCGGGAGAAAACCGCCAGTCCGTGGTGAATGAGGCGACAAGAAAGCCACACTTAGAGTGGCTCAGTGCTTTCGCAAGATTATCGCCGTGCTCTGACGCCGGATCGAAGTAATCGAGCGCTTTAGTCATCAGCAGATAGGTATTGGCGTCAAAGGCGGTGGAGAAGCGCTCGCCCTGATAGCGCAGATAGCTTTCGATCTCGAACTGAGTGTCGTAGTCAAAACTTAACTCTTTCTGTCGCATATCTCGACCAAATTTGGTCCCCATTCCATCATCGGAAAGGTAGGTGATATGACCGATCATGCGTGCCAGCGCCAGACCCGTTTTAGGGATATCACCGCTCTCAAAGTAGCGTCCATTATTAAACGCTGGATCCTTACTGATGGCTTGACGAGCCACCTCATTAAAAGCGATGTTTTGTGCTGTTAATCGGGGCGATGAGGCGATTACCAGTGCATGCTTAAGCCGGTCCGGATAGTCAATTGCCCACTGCATAGCCTGCATCCCACCCAGGCTTCCACCCACGATCGCAGCCCAGCACTCAATACCAAAATGATCGGCCAAGCGAGCTTGTGAGTTGACCCAGTCACGTACAGTAACGATTGGAAAGTCAGGGCCATAGAGCTGACCGGTTTCTGGATTAATTGAGCTGGGCCCCGTTGAGCCGTGACAACCTCCTAGGTTATTGAGGCAAACGACGAAAAACTTGTTGGTATCGATCGGTTTACCTGGGCCGATATGGCTATCCCACCAACCCGGCTTTTTATCTTCCATAGAGTGGTAACCCGCGGCGTGGTGATGGCCTGATAACGCGTGACAGATTAGTACCCCGTTGGATTTATCACTATTCAGCTCGCCATAGGTCTCAATGATTAGGTCATATCGTGGCAGAACGCGACCGGAGGAGAGCTCCAATGGTTGCTCGAAGGCGAGCGATTGCGGTGCAACAATGCCAACTGAGTTGGGTGGCAGGCTTTCAGGCATACGCCTTTATCTCCAATTCAAACTAGAAATGGGGCCAACGGCCCCTTTGTCGGGCATTCTAACAGTCTTTACATGACCAGACGCGATATCTGTGATTGGACAATCTGAATGACCAGAAATATCAAAATCGGCGATAGATCCAGACCACCAATTGGAGGGATCACCCTTCGTGCCGTTGCAAAGAGAGGCTCGGTAATCTGCAGAATCAGTTGCGGCCCGGGATGGTAGGAGTTGGGGGCAACCCAAGAGAGGATCACCGCTCCAATGACCGCCCAAAAGTAGATGGTAAGAATACTATCAAGTAGCGAGAATAGCGCAAAAAGCAGCGCGGCAGCGATGTTAGGGATACCACCCTGGTTCATGAAAACAAGCAGCAGAATGGCGGCTAGTTTGATCAACAGCGCAACGATTAGCGGTGCAGCATCAAAGCGTTTGAAACGTGGTATCAGCTTATGCAACGGAGCCAAGGGTACAGATGTAAAGCGCACAATCGCCTGAGAAATAGGGTTGTAGTAGTCCGCACCAGAGGCCTGCAAAATAAATCGCAGGATAAAGATAAAAGCGAAGACTTCGCCCAGTGTGCGAATGATCAGACTAATCGGATCGCCGGTCATAGTGAGTCCTGTAAAAAAAGATTTTAGGCAGTATAGAGTATGTTTATGACGGTTCGAAAGCCGTTCTACTCCTTACACAACTGCGTTGTCATCTCGACGGCACGATCTCGGCAGGCTGTCATGGCCCGCTCAACGGTTTCACCGAGCTGGTCGCGCTCAAAACTGAGAATCGCCTGCTCTGTAGTGCCTCCCGGTGAAGTGACCCGCCGACGCAGTTCAGCGGGCTCTATACCGGTCTGCTTGGCCATCTCAGCCGCCCCAAGGGCCGTCTGTAATGTCAACTTCCGCGCGCTGCAGGCATCCATACCCAATGCCATACCCGCCTCAATCATTTTCTCCATCATGAGAAAAAAGTAGGCAGGGCCGGAGCCAGAGATTGCGATCACCTGATCGATACCTGACTCGTTTTCGCACCAGAGAGTGATTCCTACTGCGTTCATTATTTGCTCGGCAGTTGCGCGTTGACGATCGGTGACTCTGTCATTGGCGTAGAGGCCGCAAGCACCGCGTTTCAGAAGTGAAGGAGTGTTTGGCATGGATCTGATCACCGCTAGATCTCCTCCAGCCCAGCGCTCCAGTGCGGCGGCATCAATGCCTGCCGCCACGGATATGATCAAGGGCTGGCGCGCCTGTAGTGCCGGTGCCAGACCTTGGAGTGTCTCTCGCATCATTTGAGGTTTAACAGAGATAACGACGACGTCAGCAGCGGCAACTGCAGTTTGGTTATCCGCTGATGTATTGACCCCCTGCTCAGCCAGATCCGAAAGCAGTTCCACTTGTCTGCGTGTTGCCCAGATTGATGCGCTAGGATAGCCATCACTGAGCAGTCCTTCCAGAATAGCGCGAGCCATATTACCGGTGCCGATAAAGGCGATGGTGGGTTGATTCAATTCTCTACTCCTCAATTATGGACAGGCTAGTTACGTGCGATTCGCGGACCGAAGAGTGCGGTTCCGACTCTGACCATTGTTGAGCCTTCCGCTATGGCGGCATCCAGATCGCCTGACATTCCCATAGAGAGCGTATCCAGAGTGGGAATCTCTGGTTTGAGTGACTCCAGTAGTTCAGCTGTCTGGCGAAATCTAGTGCGCAGAAGTTGGTCATCTTCTGTTGCCTCTGGAATCACCATCAATCCGCGTAGACAGATCTTCGGGAGCGCAGCAATTGCGCGCGCAAGTTCAGGCAACTCCTCTACAGAGCAGCCTGCTTTTTGCGCCTCAGCACTGATATTGACTTGAATACAGATATTCAGGTCCGTGGCGTAGTGTGGGCGTTGGTTCGACAGACGCTCGGCAATCTTCAAACGGTCGACGGAGTGGACCCAATGAAAGTTTTCTGCAATTGGGCGAGTTTTATTGGACTGAATAGGACCAATAAAGTGCCACTCGAGAGATAAATCGCTCAGCGCTTCAATTTTATCCAGCGCCTCCTGCAAATAGTTTTCGCCGAAGGCTGTCTGTCCCGTAGCCGCCGCAGCTCTTATTTCATCGGCACTACGGGTCTTACTGACAGCCAACAGCGCGACCGATTCGGGTGATCTCTCGGCTCTCGTGCAGTCTTCTGCTATCTGTTGCCGAACAAGTTGGAAACTCTCTGCTAAGCTTTTCATTGAGTATTAGGAAACCTTTTTCTTATCCGCGCCGATGAGATGTCGTTGGCTACGCAATTTTTAGAGCATCTTTTGTAAAGAGTACTGGCTACATGGATATTACAGAACTTTTGTCCTTCGCTGTACAGCAGGGCGCATCCGACCTGCACTTAACCGCGGGTATGCCACCGCTGATCCGTGTTGATGGTGACGTGCGCCGACTCAAATTGCCGGCGATGGACCACAAACAGGTCCACACCCTGGTGTATGACATCATGAACGATAAACAACGTAAGGAGTACGAAGAGAATCTAGAAGTCGACTTCTCTTTCGAAGTGCCCCGTTTGTCTCGTTTCCGTGTTAACGCCTTCAACCAGCACCGTGGTGCGGGTGCAGTATTTCGAACGGTACCTAACAAGGTATTAACGCTTGATGACCTGGGAATGGGTCAGGTGTTTCGGGATCTATCCGAGCAGCCTCGTGGTCTGGTGCTTGTAACCGGACCCACCGGCTCGGGTAAATCGACCACCCTGGCAGCCATGATTGACTATATCAATGAGATCCGACCCGACCATATTCTCACGATTGAGGATCCAATTGAGTTTGTTCATGAGAGCAAGAAGTGTCTGATTAATCAGCGAGAGGTGCATCGTGATACACACAGCTTTGCCAACGCACTGCGCTCAGCACTGCGTGAGGATCCAGACGTTATCCTGGTGGGTGAGATGCGAGATCTGGAGACTATTCGTCTGGCACTGACAGCCGCAGAGACGGGGCATCTTGTATTTGGAACCCTACATACCACCTCTGCCGCAAAAACGATCGACCGTATCATCGACGTCTTTCCTGCTGCAGAGAAGGGTATGGTGCGCTCGATGCTGTCGGAGTCTTTGCAAGGCGTTATTTCGCAGACGTTATTGAAGCAGACTAAGGGCGGACGCTGCGCCGCACACGAGATCATGATTGGTACGCCTGCGATTCGAAACCTGATCCGTGAGGATAAGGTGGCGCAGATGTACTCTGCGATTCAAACCGGTGCCGCTTACGGCATGAAAACACTCGATCAGTCACTACTGGATCTGGTGAAGAAGGGGATGATCTCTCGTGAGACAGCGCGGGTCCGCGCGAAAGACCCTTCAATCTTCTAAGCAGGGAGATCCAATATGGATTTTACGCAACTTCTTAAAGTGATGTCTGAGCGTGGCGGCTCGGATCTATTTGTGACCGCTGGCGCGGCCCCCTCCATCAAAGTTGACGGCACGATCAAACCGCTGACAAGAGAGCGACTTAACCCTGCTCAGGCACGTGCTCTGGTTTACAGCACGATGAACGATAAACAGTTGGCTGAGTTTGAGGGTACCAACGAGTGTAACTTTGCCCTCAGTGCTCCGGGTATTGGCCGTTTCCGTGTCAGTGCATTCGTTCAGCGGAATTCACCCGGCATGGTGCTTCGTTCGATCGCAAGCCATATACCCTCTATGGATGAGCTTAGGCTACCCGCAGTTCTGCGCGATCTGGCGATGACCAAACGCGGTCTCATACTCTTTGTCGGCGGCACCTCAACAGGTAAATCGACCTCTCTCGCTTCCATGATCGACTATCGCAACGAAAATCATGCGGGTCATATAATCACTATTGAGGATCCGATTGAGTATATTCACGACCATAAAAAGAGCATCATTATGCAGCGTGAAGTGGGGTTGGATACCGAATCCTTTGATGTGGCGCTGAAAAATACGCTGCGCCAGGCACCCGATGTCATTCTCATGGGTGAGATTCGTTCAGCCGATACGATGAAGTACGGTTTGGCATTTGCAGAGACGGGCCACCTCTGTCTGGCGACATTGCACGCGAACAACGCCAACCAGGCTCTCGACCGCATAATCTCCTTTTTTCCAGCGGAAAATCATGACCAGGTGTGGATGGATCTGTCGCTTAACCTTAAAGCGATCATAGCGCAGCAACTGTTGCCTACGGTGGATGGTAAAGGGCGCCGTGCTGCGATCGAGGTGCTGATTAATACACCGCTGATTCAGGATTTGGTGCGTAAAGGGGCGGTTCACGAGATTAAGGACGTTATCAAGAAATCGACTAACCTCGGTATGCAAACTTTCGACCAGGCCCTGTTCACCCTCTATCGAGATGGCATTATCACCTACGAGGTGGCATTGGCCCATGCGGACTCGGCTAACGACCTGCGTCTGATGATCAAGCTCAACGCTGACACGAACGAACAGTTGGATTCCGACGATGTGCCATCCTTCACTCTGCAGGAGGAGGATGACAACATGAATATTAAAGGTAGCGTCGACGTCAAAGGGATGTAGTGCCGCCATTGGGTGGGCGATCAAGAGGAGCCGACTCTGGTTCCCTTTGCTGACGCAGTTATGAAAAAAGCCGCGAAAACTCCCGAGGGGTCGCGGCTTTTTGTTAAATTATCGAGCGGATCGTATTAGTTAAAGACGGAACACGGGCACGCCACCCAGCAGCGTCATTGTGACCCGACCTTTGAGCTCAATCTGTTTAAAGGGCGTGTTTTTACCTTTAGAACGCAGTTGGTCGGCTGTCGGTGACCAGCGCATCTCGGGGTCAAAAATACAGATATCGGCTGCACTTCCCACCGCCAAAGTGCCTGCCTCAATGCCGAGTATGTCGGCGGGTGCCGCACTGAGTCGATCAATCAACTGCGGCAGTTCCAGCCAACCCTGATCGACCATGATTAGGGACAAGGGCAGCAGGGTCTCAAGACTGCTCATGCCGATCTCAGTGGCTGCAAATGGTGCCTGTTTGGCAATTTCATCCTGTGGCTGATGATCCGAGCAGATCGCCGCGATGGTGCCGGTCACTAGACCATTACGCAGACCATCTCTGTCGCTGGCTGAACGCAGCGGTGGGTTGAGGTGGAAAAGTGAGTCAAAACCATCCACATTTTCGTCTGTTAAGAGTAACTGGTGAGCCGATACGTCGGCTGTCACGGGCAGACCTCGCGCTCGTGCGCGCTCAATAAGGGTGACGGATCCAGCGCAGGAGAGCTGACCAAAGTGCGCACGCACGCCGGTCTCCTCCACCAGCAGCAGGCAACGTGATACTTCGATGGTTTCAGCCGCAGCAGGGATACCAATCAGGCCCAGACGCGTCGACGTGGATCCCTCGTGCATACAGCCATTCGCGACCAATGTACGATCCTCGGCCTGAAACACGACTAGCAGATCATGGGTTGCAGCGTATTCAAGCGCGCGTAGTAACACCAGCGAGCTGGCAATTGGCTCGCGTGCATTGGTAAAGCCTATGCAGCCCGAAGTTGCTAGAGCATGCATGGGGGCAAGCTGTTCCCCCTCGAGTCCTTTGGTGAGTGCACCCAGTGGCAGAACACGAGCAAACCCTGAGTCCTGCGCACGATCTTGTATAAGCTCAGCAACGGCCGTTGTATCCACCACTGGCGATGTGGTAGGGGGCGTTACTAGCGTGGTGATACCGCCTGCTGCGGCGGCGGCTGTTTCACTGGCGATAGTGCCTCGTCGCGTCTGCCCGGGTTCACCCAGTTGAGCACAGAGGTCGATAAAGCCCGGAGCAACAATCTGTCCGCTGGCGTCAATTACCTCTTCAGCGACAAAATTTTCGGGCTCCTCACCCAGCGCAAGGATGACGCCATCTTCTACGTAGAGGTCTACAATTTCATCGAGGCTCTGTGTCGGATCGATCACGCGGCCGCCCGCGATCTTAAGCTTCATCTGATACTGCTCCTTCTGTTGCGCCGCTGTTTAGCAACTGGCGCTCGGCCTGTTGACCGCTCATAGCCATTGACATAACAGCCATCCGCACGGCAATCCCATTCGTTACCTGATCGAGGATAACGGAACGCCTGCCGTCGGCCACGGCTGAAGAGATCTCAACGCCGCGGTTGATAGGACCTGGGTGCATAACAATAGCGTCTGGATGCGCGTACGCGAGACGGTCATCGTTGATGCCGTAGAGTTTGAAATACTCCGATTCACTTGGCAGTAACGCGGAGGTCATCCGTTCACGCTGAAGACGAAGTGTCATCACAACGTCCACATCACGCAGTCCTTCAGTTAGATCCTGATAGACCTTAACGCCGAAGCTCTCTACATCACGAGGTAGCAGCGTGCGCGGTGCAATAACACGAACCTCCGCTGCTCCGAGTGTGCGCAGTGCATGCAGCTGCGAGCGCGCGACTCTGGAGTGCAGAACGTCACCGACGACAGCGACGCGCAGTTGGGTGAAGTCGCCCTTGTGGCGGCGGATTGTCAACATATCGAGCATCGCTTGTGTCGGATGCGCATGGCGGCCATCACCGGCGTTTATAATGGCCACATCCGGCGTTAGCTCGCTGGCGATGAAATGAGCGGCTCCGCTATCGGAGTGACGCACAACAAACATATCGGTCTGCATTGCGGCCAGCGTCATAAGTGTATCTTTTAGAGTCTCCCCCTTTTTGGTGGAAGAGGTAGCGATATTCAGGTTTAACACATCAGCGGAGAGGCGCTTGGCCGCTAGCTCGAAGGTCGAGAGCGTGCGGGTACTGTTCTCAAAGAATAAGTTGGCTACGGTACGACCTCGCAACAGAGGCACCTTCTTCACCTGTTGGGCGCCCACACCCACGAAGGAGTCTGCCGTATCAAGAATCTCGGTCAACAGCTCGATGGGTAGACCCTCGGTGGTGATAAAATGTTTTAACTGACCACTGGCCGTTAGCTGCACACGATGGGGTTGTTTCGCTTCAAACATCATCACACCTCAACTATTGTTCACGGTGACTCAGGGTCAGACTAAGGGGTTCAGGCCCATCTAGTTTCACCTGCTCGCCAGGTGCAAGCGTGAGCCTGCCCCCTGTCACATCAGCGTGTATCGGCAATTCTCGGCCATGTACATCCAGCAGTGTCAGTAAGCTGACCGATTTAGGGCGGCCAAAATCGAATAGTTCGTTCATTGCCGCCCTAATGGTGCGCCCGGTCATCAGCACATCATCGACTAGCAGAATGTCACGACCTTCAGTTGGCGCGGGTAGCATCGACGCACCCACCTTAGGGTTAAGGCCAAGCTGGGTGAAGTCATCTCGATAGAAAGAGATATCCAGTACCCCAACGGGATCCCCGAGGCCCAGGTGTTTGGCGAGGCGCTCTGCCAGCCATACGCCACCCGTGCGTATACCAATTAGATAAGGCTGTTCGATAGCGCGCTCTTGCAAATGCGCTTGAGTATCGCGGCAAAGATTCTCTAGCAGAATTTCCGCATCGAGCGTTGCGTTAGTCATAAAGTTCCTCGAGTCGAGTGTGACTGGGGATAAGTCGATCCTGTTGAAACCAGGCTTCGAGCATCAACTGTGCTGCCAGACCGTCTACTGATTCTGTTCCAAAATTTCGGCCGCCACCCCGAGCGATATGCATCTCTTTTGCTTCGAACGAGGTGAGGCGTTCGTCATAGAGGTAGCAGGGAATCTTAGTTCGTTCGTGCAGGCGGTTAGCGAATTTGCGCGCGCGCCTGGCCATATCGCTGATACTGCCATCCATATTTAAGGGTAAACCAACAACGATCACTTCAGGCTGCCATTGAGCAACCACTCGGTCGACTAGAGCCCAGTCGGGAATTCCGTCGCGGGCACTGATAGGGTCCAGCGGTCGGGCAGTGGAGGTGATCGTCTGGCCGTAAGCCAGGCCTATACGGCGCAGACCAAAATCGAATCCCAGTGCGCTGGCAATTTGCTCTGACATCAATCGCCTTGTCTATGCGTGTCCGGCTTGGTCGGACAGAAGGTTAATGTCTATGCCCAGTTGTTTTGCAGCGGCTGTGAGTCGCTGTTCTGGGTCGGTCGCAAATAGTATATCTAAATTCGCCGGGCAGCTTAACCACAGGTTGCGTCCTAGTTCATCCTCTAGTTGTCCGGGTCCCCAACCTGAGTAGCCCAAAGCGATCAGATAATCCTTCGGCCCCTCACCTCTCGCCAGGGCTTCAAGAATATCGATAGAGGTTGACAGGTAGAGGTTGTCACGCAGCTTCAGAGTGGATTTCCACTCCCCGGCCGCAGGTCCGTGGAGGAGAAAACCGCGATCTGTGTTAACGGGCCCTCCCGCGAAGACGGGTACCCCATCCAGTGATGGGATTCTTGGCTCAATCTCAAGCTGCTCCAGAATCTCTGTGAAATTGAGGTCGGAACCCTTATTGACCACAAGCCCCATCGCCCCCTCATCGGAGTGCTCGCAAAGATAGATCAGGCTGCCACCGAAATAGTCGCTTTGCAGGTGCGGCATCGACAGTAGAAACTGATCTTTGAGCTGGTTATTCAGACTCATGCATAACTCCCGACTGGGTAAGCCCAGTTAGTAAACTTGTGTCTCTTTCTCAAATTTCCAGGTTCGGATAATTTCGAGTAGATCTGTACGTTCACGCATCTCCAGTGGAAAGGGCTGGAAGGGTGCTGCTAGTTGCACAATACGAATGGCAGCGTCATCCAGCATGGCGTGACCCGAACTCTTCAGAATATCTACCTCCTGCACGCTACCATCGGGACGAAGCGTGACCAGCATTCTCAAACTACCATGAATTGCTTTGCGTCGTGCCTCTTCAGGGTAGTTGAGATTACCCAATGTCTCGATACGCTGCCGCCAGGTCTCTAAGTAGTCGGCGTCTTCATGTGCAAGGGTAGAGGCTGAAGTCACGCGGGTCACTTTTGGACGGCGCGCCATCTTCTCCTGCTCCTGCATTAGCTTCGCCTGCAGATTAGCGATCTCCATACTCCGTGCAAATACTGAGGTAGAGGTACCCGCGAGAGGTGGCGGAGCGCTTTTCGCCTCAAGTAACTCTTGCATACTGGCCTTAAAATCAGAGTCAGTCTCAGTCGTCACCAACTCCTGGAAGCCATTTGGCTGATTCGCCTCATTGAGAACATCTTCAGCCTGCTGTTGAGTCATGCTCTCCAGTGGCTGTAATTTTGCGGGTTGGCTGATCACCTGGGCCGCCATAGCGGACTGCAATTGCGTCTGTTCGCTGGCAAAAATCGCTCGTTCGCGGGTGGATGGCTGATGTTTGTCGAGTGCTTCCCCAGATCCTTGTTGGTTTGTCTGGGCTAAAAAATCTGCCTCTTCGGGTGCTTTTTGATCATCGAAGCGCGCCAGCGTCACCTCCAGGGTCTGCGCCGGCTCTTGTGGTTCAGGTAATTTGAAGTTGAGGGCTAATATCAGCAGGGCGTGCAGTACAAGAGCGAGGATCAGCATAAATCTGAACCGCTCACTGCTCTCAATGAACCATAACTGATTCAGCTCTGCTTCTCCCTGAGCCATCACGCCTGCAGTTTCGCCTCAATCACATCCATCAATTGCATACTGATATCCAGACCGAACTGGCTATCGAGCTCACGAATACACGTCGGGCTGGTGACATTGATCTCGGTGAGATAGTCCCCTATGACGTCCAGTCCCACAAAGAGTAATCCTTGCTCTACCAGTTTAGGCCCCACCTGCGCGGCTATCCACCGATCACGCTCTGTCAAAGGACGGCCCTCACCTCGGCCACCTGCCGCCAAGTTACCTCGTGTCTCCCCCTGACTCGGAATACGTGCAAGAGCATAGGGAACCGGTTCTCCGTTGATCATCAGGATACGCTTATCGCCATCCACTATTTCCGGAATATAACGCTGTGCCATTATGGTCTGCTGGCCGAAACGTGTCAGAGTTTCGAGAATAACACCCAGATTGAGGCCAGACTGATCCACACGGTATATAGAGCTTCCGCCCATGCCATCAAGGGGCTTGAAAATGACATCTTTATGTTCAGCATGAAAAGCCCGCAAGCGCTCTATTGAACGACTAACCAGTACAGGTGGGCAGCACTCTGGGTAGTGAGTAGCAAACAACTTCTCGTTGTAGTCTCGCAGCCCCTGAGTGCGATTCACAATCAGCGTTCCGGCAGCCTCGGCAACGGCGAGTAGCTGAGTGGTGTAGAGAAACTCATTGTCGAACGGTGGATCTTTGCGCATGAGCACTACATCGAGCTCTGTCAGTGGGCGATCTTTATACTCGCCGCGCTCGAACCAGTTCTCTGGATTCATAGCGACACTTATCGGGGCCATACGAGCGCTAACAACACCATCTCGACTGTAGAGATCAGACTGCTCAAAGTAAAAGAGCTCCCAGCCTTTGCGCTGGGCTGCCCAGAGCATTGCCAGGGAGCTATCTTTTTTGAAGTTGATGGTATCTATAGGGTCCATCAAGATGCCGAGTTTGATGCTCATTCGAGTTCCTTGTTCAGGGGGCTACTAGCTGAAATCACCCCAAAGATAATGTAATACCGCGGCCGCGGCTACCGGCGCCGTCTCGGTGCGTAACACTCGAGGCCCAAGCAGCCAGGGATGAAATCCGTGCTCAATAGCAAGTGTGACTTCCGCCTCTTCCAGACCACCCTCAGGGCCGATCAGCAGCGCCACAGAATTTGGGCGCGATAGTTCACCTAATACGAGTGGTTCTGTGTGCGGGCTAAGCACCAGTTTGAGCTCGGCGTGACAACTTCTAAGCCAATCGCTCAGGAGGATAGGTTCAGCAATGGAGGGAAGCGTCGCGCGGTAACTCTGTTCGCATGCGCTGATAGAGACCTGCTGCCAGTGCTTAGTCCGCTTTGCCTGACGCTCAGCGTTGAGTCGCACCTCTGATCGCTCGGTAAATAAGGGTGTAATCTGGCTCACCCCCAGTTCTGTCGCCTTCTGTATGGCGAAGTCCATTCGCTCACCTCTGGAGAGCCCCTGACCGATCTCGATTCGCAGGGGCGACTCGTTGGTTCGCTCCTGTGCAGATTCGATCATTGCCGCTGAATGCCGCTTCTCTACTTCAGTCAGGCGCGCCATGTAGTCATTGCCATCACCGTTGAACAGTACCAACGGCTGGTCCGTTTTCATGCGCAGTACTTTGATCAGGTGATTATGCACCTCATCTGGAAGCGCAAACTGGGCGCCAACATTCAGCTTCGCCTCAACATAGGCGCGAGGTATACGCATCGCTCTATCCGTAGTGGTTTAACGTTGCAAGTATGACATAGCTGTGGGCTCGAACGAATCTCTTTACTGTACTCAAGTTGTGAGTCAGTGAGCTGTTCTGTGTTGGATTTGGTGACAGGTGGTTCCGTTGGTAACCTACCCGAGTTTTGCCAACGAGGGTGCTGGCACTGAACCGAGGGGGGTAAGGCACCACCGAATAGGTCACCAACGGTGATGCTTACCTTTGAGGATCTTTACAGACCTGCAGCCGCTCTTAACGCCTCCGCTTTATCGGTCTTCTCCCACGGAAACGCTGTGAAGGTGTCATTACCCACAGTCATCTCAAACGGGTTACGCCCAAAGTGTCCGTAGGCTGCTGTCTGACGGTACATAGGGTGCAATAGATCAAGCATATTCGTGATTGCGTATGGGCGCAGGTCAAAGTGCTCGCGAACCAGTTCAATGATTTTATCGTCTGATACCTTGCCGGTACCGAAGGTGTTGAGCGAAACAGAGGTCGGCTCTGCTACGCCAATGGCGTAAGAGACCTGAATCTCAATTCGATCAGCGAGACCTGCAGCGACGATGTTTTTCGCCACATAGCGACCAGCGTACGCGGCCGAGCGGTCTACCTTGGAAGGATCTTTGCCGGAGAATGCGCCGCCGCCGTGACGCGCCATGCCGCCGTAGGTGTCTACAATAATTTTGCGGCCCGTCAAACCGCAGTCGCCAACAGGCCCACCGATGACGAATTTACCGGTCGGGTTGATGTGGTACTGAGTGTCTTTGTGAAGCAACTCTTCTGGTAGCACGTTCTTGATGATCAGATCCTGCACTGCGTGACGCAGATCAGACTGAGAGACATCAGGGTTGTGCTGTGTTGAGAGTACGACGGCGTCAATCGCTACGGGTCTACCGTTTTCGTACCTACAGGTCACCTGGGATTTCGCATCAGGACGCAACCAGGGGAGTAGGCCTGACTTGCGCGCTTCTGCCTGACGTTCAACCAGACGGTGAGCAAAGGTAATCGGAGCGGGCATAAGCACTTCCGTCTCATTGGAGGCGTAACCGAACATCAGCCCTTGGTCGCCAGCGCCCTGATCCTCTGGTTTGGAGCGGTCCACGCCTTGTGCGATATCAACGGACTGCTTGCCGATGATGTTGATCACGCCGCAGGTGCTACCGTCGTAACCTACTTCAGATGAGGTGTAGCCAATGTCATTGATAACGCCACGCACGAGATCTTCGAGGTCGATCCAGGAGCTGGTTGAGATCTCTCCCGAAACAATAGCGACACCGGTCTTCACCATCGTCTCACAAGCGACTCGTGCATATTTATCTTCCGCGATGATTGCGTCGAGTACGGCATCGGAGATTTGATCAGCTATTTTATCCGGGTGACCTTCCGATACAGATTCGGAGGTAAAAAGGCTGTATTCGCTCATTGTGTGAGGGTCCTTTTACTCTGCCAGCTTCAGATAGGCAGATTGATTGGATGAATTCTTAGCCCTGTATTTTAGCGGTCAGGGCAGTTGATGCTAGGAATAAAGTGCGAAACCGGGTGAAAAGTATTAGACGTTCACATGAGAAGCACTAATTTTCATATAACTTTGTTTGAACCTAAATCTTATCTGGGCGAAAATTATGTCCCCAAAAAATTTGTACGTCGACAGGAGTAAGTCAGATGTCCTCACGTCGTGAGCTCGCTAACGCTATTCGTGCATTGAGCATGGATGCGGTTCAAAAGGCTAAATCAGGTCACCCGGGTGCGCCCATGGGTATGGCAGACATTGCCGAAGTACTGTGGAACGATTTCCTCAAGCACAATCCGAGCAACCCGCACTGGTTCGACCGCGACCGTTTTGTTCTGTCAAATGGTCACGGCTCAATGCTGATCTACTCGCTCCTTCACCTTTCTGGCTACGACGTGAGTGCTGAAGACCTGGCAAGCTTCCGCCAGCTGCACTCGAAGACTGCGGGTCATCCTGAGTACGGATACTGCCCAGGTGTCGAAACGACTACAGGACCTCTGGGTCAGGGTATAACCAATGCAGTGGGCTTTGCGTTGGCAGAAAAGACCCTCGCGGGCCAATTCAACCGTGAGGGTCACGAGATTATCGATCACTACACCTACGCTTTTATGGGCGACGGCTGTTTGATGGAAGGTATCTCTCACGAAGCCTGTTCGCTGGCGGGTACGCTCGGTCTTGGCAAGCTGATCGCTTTCTGGGACGACAACGGCATCTCAATTGACGGCGAAGTCGAGGGCTGGTTCAGTGACGACACACCGGCAAGGTTTGAAGCTTACGGCTGGCAAGTTATTCGCGGTGTCGATGGTCACAACCCTGATCAGATTCGTGACGCGATTGAGGCGGCTCGGGCAAATGAAGATCAACCAACGCTGATTTGCTGCAAAACCATTATCGGTTTTGGCTCTCCGAATAAGCAGGGTAAAGAGGAGTGTCATGGTGCGCCTCTTGGTGATGACGAGATCGCCCTGGTACGTAAAGAGCTCAACTGGCCCCATGCGCCTTTTGAGATCCCTACTGATATCGCAGAGGGATGGGATGCTCGTGAAAAAGGCAGTCAGGCTGAGAACGACTGGAACGAAGCGCTTGCCGCTTACACTGAAGCCTATCCGGAGCTTGCAGCTGAACTGCTGCGCCGTTTAGCGGGCGATCTACCAGCCGATTTCGCTGAACAGGCCGACAAGTGGATTGCTGAGGTTAACGCAGCTGGCGATACCATCGCCTCTCGCAAAGCTTCACAGAATGCTATCAACTCTTTGGGTCCGATCCTACCTGAACTGCTCGGTGGCTCGGCTGACCTTGCAGGTTCAAACCTGACGATGTGGAAGGGTTCAGACCCGGTCCGTGCGAACAACCCGGCAGGTAACTACATCAACTATGGTGTGCGTGAGTTCGCTATGCACGCGATTATGAACGGTATTGCACTGCACGGCGGTTTCATTCCATACGGTGGCACGTTCCTGATCTTTATGGAGTATGCTCGCAACGCGGTTCGCATGGCTGCGCTAATGAAGCAACGCGCGATCTACGTCTACACCCATGACTCAATCGGTCTGGGCGAGGATGGCCCAACTCACCAGCCGGTTGAACAGATGGCGAGCCTTCGTTACACCCCGAATATGGAAACCTGGCGCCCATGTGACGCGGTTGAGTCGGCGGTCTCCTGGCGTCAGGCAGTTGAGCGCACAGATGGCCCAACTGCGCTGATATTCTCTCGTCAAAACCTGGCCCATCAGAGCCGCGATGATGCACAGATCGCGGCGATAGCAAAGGGTGGCTACGTATTGAAAGAGAGCGCTGGCACACCGGATCTCATACTGATCGCAACAGGCTCCGAAGTGGAGTTGGCCATGCAGAGTGCTCTGGCACTTGAATCAGAGGGCAAGGCCGTGCGTGTTGTTTCGATGCCGTCGACTGAGCGTTTTGATGCGCAGACTGCTGAGTATCGAGAGTCAGTGCTGCCCGCAGCGGTGACCGCACGTGTCGCTATTGAAGCGGGTCAGGCTGACTTCTGGTACAAGTACGTTGGCCTCAATGGTGCAATTGTTGGTATGAAGAGCTTCGGTGAATCTGCTCCTGCAGGTGAGTTGTTCGAGCACTTCGGCTTCACAGTAGACAACATCAAAGCGAAAGCGCTGGCACTGGTTTAATCGCGCTGGTGCTGATATAACAAGTGCCCCGAATTTTATCGGGGCATTTTTGTTTGTACTGGGCCGAATTAAGGTGGCGCATGAGCTACAGAGTCGCGATTAATGGTTATGGGCGAATTGGCCAGGCAGTTCTGCGCGCCATTTACGAGCGCGGATTGGAGAGGAAGTTGGTTCCCGTGGCCATCAACGAGCTCGCGGACATCGAAACCGTCTCATATTTAACGCGCTATGATACGACTCACGGTCGTTTCCCTCGCCCTGTAAGGGTGGAACAAAACCATCTGATTGTGGCTGATCAGCCCGTCCGGGTTTTATGCGAGGCGCAGGCAGAGCAGCTACCCTGGCGCGACCTCGACGTGGATCTGCTATTCGAGTGCTCTGGCTCCTTCTCCGATCGGGAGACGGCCGAGAGGCATTTGAGTGCCGGCGCACAGCGGCTGCTATTTTCTCAGCCTGCCCGCGCTGATGTAGATGCGACGATCATTGCCGGTTTAAATGATACTGATCTTCAATCTTCTCACCGAATTGTGTCGGCAGCTTCATGTACCACCAACGCTATTATTCCTGTATTGGCTTTGCTTAACGAAGCGTTTGGAATTGAGCAGGGATTGACCACCACAGTGCACTCTGCGATGAACGATCAGCCGGTTATTGACGCCTATCACCATACTGACTTGAGACTCACACGCAGTGCCCTGCAGTCCATCATTCCTGTTGATACGAGTCTTGATAAGGGTATCGACAGGCTTCTGCCTCAGCTCTCAGGGCGTTTTAAGTGCCTGCATCTGCGCGTGCCCACCATCAATGTGTCGCTGATGGACATGTCAATTACCCTAAGTCGCGAAACGACAGAGGCTGAGGTTAATGCGCTTTTACGTGAGGCATCTCAGGGCCGTTTAAAAGGTTACCTGGGTTACACCGAGGAGCCCCACGCCTCGGTTGATTTCAATCGCGATAGCCACTCTTCTGTAATTGATGCGACTCAAACCCGCGTTTCCGGCGGGCAACTGCTGAAACTGATCTGCTGGTTTGATAATGAGTGGGGCTTTGCCAACCGCATGCTGGATACCGCTGAGCGCTGGCTCGACTTACAACCGAATTCGAAATAACTATTTTTTAGCTGGAGAACTATTAATGAATGTACGTCTGATGAAAGATCAGGAGCTTAGCGGCAAGCGTGTATTGATTCGCGAAGATCTGAACGTGCCAGTGAAAGGTGGCAAAGTGACATCGGATGCTCGTATCCAGGCATCTCTCCCCACTATTCAGCTGGCGCTGGATAAGGGAGCTGCTGTTATGCTGATGTCTCACCTGGGCCGACCAACTGAGGGTGAATATGACGAGCAGTACTCACTGGCGCCCGTGGCCGCGCATCTGGGGAGTTTACTTGGTAAAGACGTTCGTTTGATCAGTGATTGGGTTGATGGTGGTTTCGAAGTCGCTGCGGGCGAGGTGGTTCTGCTCGAAAACGTGCGCTTCAACTCAGGCGAGAAAAAAGATGATGAGACGTTGTCACGTAAGATGGCTGCCCTCTGTGATGTCTACGTGATGGATGCCTTTGGTACTGCACATCGTGCGCAGGCGTCTACCCACGGGGTTGCACGCTTTGCACCCATCGCGTGTGCCGGCCCGCTGTTAGCAAATGAGCTTGAGGCGCTTGGGAAAGCGCTGGATAACCCTGCACGTCCGCTCGTAGCTATTGTTGGTGGTTCAAAAGTCTCAACTAAGCTTGAGGTGCTCAATTCACTCTCTGTTAAGTGCGATCAGCTGATTGTTGGTGGTGGTATAGCCAACACTTTCCTGTCTGCTGCCGGCAAACCCGTGGGCAAGTCACTCTATGAGGCGGATCTGATCGATACTGCACGAGCCTTGATGGCAAAGTGTGATATTCCCATCCCGACCGATGTTGTTGTAGCAACAGCCTTCGCCGAGGATGCTGAAGCGGTGGTTAAATCAGCCGAAGAGGTGGCTGATGATGAGATGATTCTGGATATCGGTCCTGAATCTGCCGCTCAGTTGGCCGCTATATTGCATAGTGCAGGTACGATCATCTGGAATGGCCCGGTGGGTGTGTTCGAGTTTGATCAGTTTGGCGAGGGAACCAGAACGCTCTCTATGGCGATCGCTCAGAGCAAAGCATTCTCGATTGCGGGAGGTGGTGATACTTTAGCGGCAGTAGACAAGTATTCTATTGCAGATGATGTATCATACATCTCGACGGGTGGTGGTGCTTTCCTTGAGTTCGTTGAAGGTAAAGAGTTGCCGGCCGTTTCGATTCTGCGTACCCGTTACGACAACTAAACACTGAGGCTTGGTGGCGACCATCCGCCTAGCTATTTGGGAGACTTTATGGCCCTGATTTCCATGCGCCAACTGTTAGACCACGCCGCAGAGCATGGCTACGGTATACCGGCTTTCAACGTCAACAACCTCGAGCAGATGCGCGCTATCATGGAAGCTGCTGATCGCGCTGACGCTCCAGTTATTGTGCAGGCATCAGCCGGCGCACGAAAATATGCAGGTTCAAATTTTCTGCGACATATGATACTAGCCGCAATCGAGGAGTTTCCGCATATTCCTGTCTGCATGCATCAGGACCATGGTACAAGCCCAGCCGTGTGCCAACGTTCGATCCAACTCGGCTTTTCATCGGTGATGATGGATGGGTCGCTCGGAGAGGATGGAAAGACGCCAGCGAGTTACGAATACAACGTGGATGTTACGCGTCGCACGGTGGAGATGGCGCATGCTTGTGGTGTGTCTGTCGAGGGCGAGCTCGGCTGCCTAGGATCGTTGGAGACCGGTGAAGCGGGTGAAGAGGACGGCATAGGTGCCGAGGGCAAGTTGACGCACGATCAGATGCTTACTGACCCCGAGGAGGCCGCGCAGTTTGTTAAGGCAACTCAGGTAGATGCTTTGGCGATCGCTGTTGGTACTTCCCACGGTGCTTACAAGTTCACTCGTCCGCCGACAGGCGACATTTTGGCTGTTGACCGCATTCGGGCGATCCATGATCGTATTCCTGGTACTCATCTGGTGATGCACGGTTCATCGTCGGTGCCACAGGAGTGGCTGAAGGTGATTAATGAGTTTGGGGGTGCCATACCTGAAACTTACGGTGTGCCAGTTGAGCAGATTGTTGAGGGTATCCGGCATGGCGTACGTAAGGTCAATATCGATACCGACCTGCGTCTGGCATCTACTGGCACCATTCGCCAGTTTATGGCTCAGAATCCAGCTGAATTTGACCCCCGTAAGTATCTGGCCAAAACCATTAAGGCGATGTCTGATATTGCTTACGCTCGTTATGAGGCGTTCGGCACTGCCGGCAACGCGGCCAAAATTAAGCCAATCTCTCTGGAGGCAATGACCGCACGTTACGCCTCAGGTGAGCTCGACGCTCAAGTAAACTGAGCCGTTTCTGATAGCCCTCTGCCTGAAACAGAGGGCAATGCGGAAAGCCCTGCAGGCTTTTTGGCTTGGCGTTTCTTGCTTCAGGCGGGTGCTTGTGCAGGCAGATACCCGCTTTTACTTGACCTTAAATCTCTCCTATCAGTTCTCTTGATTGCGTCGCTGCGCAAGAGAGTCTGAAGGATTGTCCTGCTCACCCTACCTTCATCCTGAGCAACGCTCCGGTTAAGGCGGCTTTATTTAGGACTCTTTCACACTGAGGTTGACATAACTTACCTCAATGGATTGCTGTGATGACGCTGGTGGCGACAAGCGGCCACCAAGCCTCTCGGGATACTTTCACTCTGTACCAGCACAGTAAACAAGGGCTAGGGCTAGGCACTGAGTTATTTCAACTGGATAATCAAGGAACATGATGCACTGGAGCCACAATGAGCGATAACCAACCCTTTTACCAGATGACACCCGATGTCGTTATAGATGCTGTCGAGTCTCAGGGCTGGCTAAGCGACTACCGCATATTAGAGCTCAACTCATATGAGAATCGTGTCTATCAGGTTGGTATTGAAGCTGGCCAGCCCATCATTGCCAAGTTCTATCGTCCGAATCGTTGGAGTGATGCTCAAATACAAGAAGAGCACGACCTCTGCTTTGAGTTAGTCGAACAAGAGCTTTCAGTAGTGGCCCCATTACGAGATAAGCAAGGCCGTAGTCTGTTTATCCATGGTGATTACCGATTTGCGCTCTACCCACGACGCGGTGGACGAGCGCCTGAACTTGATGATATGGATCACCTTTTCTCATTAGGACAAACACTAGGTCGAATGCATGCTGTGGGCGCCAGTCGCCCGTTTACAGCGCGTCCCAGGCTTGATGTACAGAGTTTTGGTTGGGATAACCGTGAGTTCATACTGCAGAATTTTCTGCCTCGAACCCTGCGTGAAGCTTACGAGCGGATATCTGAGGATATTCTGCGCCAGGTTGAAACTCGATTTTCGGTTTAT
>DATHZN010000038.1:0-19443 GCA_035458585.1 Marinobacterium sp.
AGTGGCCTAGTCTCACTACAAAGGGGCCCATGTGACAAACCGATGCACCATCGGTGCCGGTTTGGACGCCGGCTATGCCGGCGCCCGCAGGGTCAGAAGCGCAGCTTCTGATCAAAGTAGGTCATTGCCAGGCACCTAATCATCAGAAAACCCCGTCCACGCTGTGGCCGGGGTTTTTTGTTATGGGGCGAATACTCATACTCCAAGTGCCACTCAGATCACCCTGATTGCCCGAATCATACGGGTCTGCTTCTGATAACGGCCGATACTGCGAAATACCCAGCAGATACAATCACGACGGGTAATGATTACCGTCAATCTGATCGCCACCCCGGTCTGCAGATAGCCCGAGACACGCTCAAGTACCTCCCTGTATCGCTTCGTGATTGACATCCCTGTCAATCAAGAGTCTCGGGCTATCCGCAGACCGGGGCGGCTGACGCCTTGCTACAGCGACTATCAGTCAGCATAGTTAACTTCTATTACCGACTATTGACTCTATTTCTAATGATTGGCTCGTCATCATTGATGAGGCCGTCCCCTCGCGACTCCCTTCAGGGACGTGCTTGTAGCGGTACCTGAAGGGAGTGGCAAGGGGACGGGCTCTGAGAAAAACGCCATACCAGACAAACAATACCGATCGCGAGCTGACAATATTGAATTGAATGAATCTGTCAATTCCGTGGAGCTATACCTAAGGTCTGACTAACCAACAAGTTGCCCTTTGCTATCTACAGATCGGGTGGCTGAAAACAGGATAGATCATTGACTGGATTGCACTGCAAGGTGATAGTTCAAGTAGCATTACATTCATAAAGTTCGAGAACGTCTAAGACTAATCTATCGCTAGGATATAAGTGCATCCAACAATTCGTTCTGTAATGTTTTTAAGCGATTAATATCCAGTAACTCAATTATGACGCCGCTATCGGTCTCGTCTTCTTCTTCATATTTTTGAATTGATAGCTGATACCAATGTCCAGAATCATCCTCGATATCTCGTTTGATCAAGGCATTTTGATAAAGGACACCCTCAACCAAGTGGTTGATATCTGTCTGTTTTATTTGGTGTTGGACTTGAGAGAAAGGTCGCCCTATGTCTGCTTGAGTCAGGTTAAAAAGTAACTCACAACCTTTACTGAATCGTTTGATCCTGAGGTCGCTGTCAAGGAAAAGGGTGGTGGTGTTGATGTGACTTATATCTCTGGATAAATCAGCGAGTTCGTTAACTTTTTTGCGGTACTCATCATTCATGAGCCTTAGCTCGATGTTGAGTGATTCGCAATGCTTAGTGGACACCTCGAGTAGCACCTCTGCTTGACGTCGCTCGGCCTCAAGTATCTGAAGCTCTTTACGGGCGACCTCTCGCTCATTTTGAGCAGTGTAAAGCTCTCGCTCCAATAAAAGGATGCGTCGGTGGGCTTCAGCAGGGATGGGTGTAAGGCTAGCATCGGCGGCTGTCTCGGCTGTAGATTGAAGCGATGGTGCACTGTATTCAAAAAAAAGTACGGCAATTAATTCATCCGTATCCACTGTGCCAATTAACGGTATTAACTCCATGGAGACGAATCGATTACGGAGCATATTCGCTAAAAGAGGCACTTCGGGCAGAGAGTAATGAAGGTGGTTGGTCTTCATCTGCTTTAACACAGCCAGCAGCGGTGTCGCCAGCTCGTCTATAAGGACTTCCGTGCCTTGGTTTAAAAGATCAACCCCTGGGTCCTTGAGGTAATCCGGCTGTAGACCCAACACCTGCCGTATTTTCAGGTGCTCGTTAAAAATCAGCGTAAAAGGCAGAACCTCCCCTATGAGTGTTTCGACAAAGCGGCGAGTGATCAGGAGATCACTGTCGGCTGAAGCTGAGTTGGGCATCGGGCGCCCTCCGCTTATCGGTTGAGGATTGGCAAGCTTTTACATCTATATAAGAGTAGTTCAGTCTGATTTTTGCTGCCAATCAATGGGGGCTATCCGTTGTTTAAACAGCGAGACATTTAGGGCGGATTATTAAATCTTGACTAATATGAAAGTAGAGCGGTGGATCCTCTTCATCAAATCTATGGCTGTCACGCAACTGGTCGGAGGTTCAATGGATAATAATAAGTCAGATGGCGACGAACAGACCAATCTTAAAGAGCCAGCATCAAAAATCGAACAGACTAATTCGACTGCGCCATTTTTAAGTGTCTTTGGGCTCACCTCAAGATCCTATCTACAGCATTTGCTAAGAGCAATGAAGGCTGTGAAGCGGGGCGACTTCAGCTATCGATTACCCTATGACATGCCAGGCATTGAGGGAGAGCTTTCAAATTTATTCAACGAAATCAATGAGCTAAATCAACTTTTTGAGAAGGAGTGCTCTCGTATCAACTACGAGGTCGCCAAAAGGGGCCAGTTCTCTCAGCGTATCGACATGCCGGCTACACTGGGTGGTTGGAGTCGAAATGCGACGTCAATCAATAGTCTGATTGAGGGGTTAGTACATCCGATAATTGATACGACGCGCGTTATCAATGCCGTTGCAAATGGTGATTTACAGCAGCAGATCGGTCTCCAGATTGAGGGCAACCAACTTCACGGCGAGTTTCATCGAAGCGCAAATGTGATCAATGACATGGTTCTGCAGTTGCGTAATTTTTCCAGTGAAGTAACACGTATCACCCATCAGGTTGGTGTCGATGGTCGGCTTGGTGTGCAGGCTAAAGTTGAAGGTGCCTCGGGCGTGTGGCGTGAGTTAACGGAAAACGTCAACACAATGGCGTCTACGCTGACCAGTCAGGTGAGAGAGATCTCCGACGTAACCGCAGCTGTGGCTCAAGGCAATCTCGAACGCAAAATTACAGTGGAAGCGCGTGGTGAAATTGCTGAGCTCAAGAACACCATCAATACGATGGTGGATCAGTTAAACACTTTCTCCCGTGAGGTGAATCGTGTCGCGCGAGAGGTTGGTAGTGAAGGGGTGTTGGGCGGACAAGCTGTCGTGCCGGGTGCTTCCGGGGTCTGGGCAGAGTTGTCAGACAATCTTAACTATATGGCGAGTAACCTGACCCTTCAGGTGCGTGGTATATCGAAGGTTGTCGGTGCAGTTGCGCGTGGTGACTTACGTCAAACGCTTCGTCTAGAGGCGAAAGGCGAGATCGCTGAACTGGCAACTGTCATCAATGATATGACCGAAACACTCAATGTTTTTTCAGCTGAGGTAACACGAGTTGCCCGAAGAGTTGGAACTGATGGGGTGTTGGGTGAGCAAGCAGAGGTGCCGAGAGCTGAGGGTGCCTGGCGAGAACTCACTGATAACGTCAATGGTATGGCGAACAATCTTACCAATCAGGTACGCAATATTGCCGAGGTTGCAACGGCGGTGGCTGAGGGTGACCTGTCTCGCAAGATTACGGTTGAGGCCAAGGGAGAGGTCGCTGAGCTCAAGACCACGCTAAACACCATGGTCGACTCCCTCAACATCTTCTCACAGGAGGTGACTCGTGTTGCACGGGAAGTGGGTACCGAGGGCATTCTGGGAGGCCAGGCTAAGGTGACCAACGTCTCGGGTGTCTGGTTAGATCTGACCGACAACGTTAATGCAATGGCGACCAACCTGACAAACCAGATCCGCGGAGTGATCAATATTGTAACCGCGATCGCGAAAGGCGATTTAGAGCAAAAGCTGCGTCTCAATGCGCGTGGCGAAGTGGCTGATCTGGTTACAACCATCAATGAGATGACTAACACGCTGACACAGTTCTCTGGCGAGGTAACGCGTGTCTCCCGTGAGGTCGGGATAGAGGGTATTCTGGGCGGCCAGGCCGATGTGGCTGGAGCTCAGGGAACCTGGAGAGATTTAACTGACAACGTCAACGCCATGGCGACTAACCTGACCAATCAGGTGCGGAATATCGCAGAGGTCGCTACCGCTGTGGCGGACGGTGACCTGTCTCGCAAAATAGCGGTTGAGGCGCGCGGTGAAGTAGCCGAGCTCAAGGCGACGCTGAACGACATGGTTGATCGGTTAAATGTATTTGGCTCAGAGGTTAACCGTGTTGCGCGCGAGGTCGGTACAGAGGGCTTACTGGGCGGGCAAGCCGTAGTACCTAATGTTGCAGGTATTTGGGCGAATCTAACCGAAAACGTTAATGGTATGGCCGATAACCTAACCTCCCAGGTACGCAATATTGCCGAAGTCACCACTGCGGTTGCTAATGGGGACCTCTCGCGGCAGATAACCGTTGATGCGAGCGGTGAGGTGGCCGAACTGAAAACCACCATTAATCAGATGGTAGAGCAGTTAAGTGTGTTCGGCTCCGAGGTGACACGTGTTGCCCGCGAAGTTGGTACAGAGGGTGTCCTGGGTGGACAGGCAAAAGTACCGAATGTTGCAGGTATCTGGGCTGAGCTAACGGATAACGTAAATGGCATGGCGACCAACCTGACCGATCAGGTGCGCAATATCGCTGAGGTTACAACAGCCGTTGCACGTGGGGATCTGTCTCGCAAAATAACGGTGGAGGCGCGCGGAGAAGTTCAAGAATTGGCGAACACCATTAATACAATGGTCGATACGCTGGCAATCTTCTCGCAACAGGTCACTGAGGTGGCTCGTCAGGTAGGGACTGATGGAACCTTGGGTGGTCAGGCGGAGGTCGAATCAGCGGAGGGTACTTGGCGAGATCTGACCGATAACGTCAACAGCATGGCAAATAACCTGACCAATCAGGTACGTAACATCTCTGAGGTGGCAACTGCCGTTGCCAATGGTGACCTATCACGCAAAATTACGGTTGATGCTCGAGGTGAGGTTGAGGAGTTAAAGATCACTATCAATACGATGGTTGATACGCTCGCCAGATTCTCGGAGCAGGTGACTGAAGTGGCGCGTCAGGTCGGCACGGACGGTATTCTGGGTGGTCAGGCTGAAGTGCGCAACGCTGAGGGCATTTGGCGAGATCTTACAGACAACGTTAACAGCATGGCGAGTAACCTGACCAATCAGGTTCGCAGTATCTCTGAGGTCGCGACTGCTGTCGCCAACGGCGACCTGTCACGCCAGATTACAGTTGAGGCTAAAGGGGAGGTCGCAGAGCTCAAGGCTACGCTCAACAACATGGTGGAGCAGCTGGGTACTTTTGGCTCCGAGGTCACTCGTGTTGCGCGAGAAGTGGGTACCGAGGGTGTGCTGGGTGGTCAGGCAGACGTTCCGAACGTTGCAGGGATCTGGGCTGACCTGACCGACAACGTGAATGGTATGGCGAATAACCTGACTGATCAGGTGCGAAATATAGCTGAAGTAACCACGGCCGTGGCTCGCGGGGACCTGTCTCGCAAGATTACCGTTGATGCCAAGGGGGAAGTTCAGGAGCTGGCCAACACTATCAACACTATGGTTGATTTTCTGGCTGTCTTCTCTGAGCAGGTAACCGAGGTAGCACGTCAGGTAGGAACAGACGGGATTCTGGGTGGTCAGGCTGAAGTCAAAAAGGCCGAAGGTACCTGGAGAGACTTGACGGACAATGTTAATAACATGGCGCGGAACCTGACCAATCAGGTGCGCAATATCGCTGAAGTCGCAACTTCAGTCGCTAATGGCGACCTGTCTCGGCAAATCACCGTTGATGCGAAAGGTGAGGTAGCCGAACTCAAAACAACCCTCAACAATATGGTGGATAGACTCAACATCTTTGGTTCGGAGGTGTCGCGTGTCGCACGCGAGGTAGGCACCGACGGTATTCTTGGGGGACAGGCAGACGTGCCGGGGGTTGCTGGTGTTTGGGCCGATCTGACTAACAACGTGAATAGTATGGCAACGAACCTGACTGATCAGGTGAGAGCGATTGCCGATGTGACAACTGCTGTGGCTCAAGGTGATCTTTCACGAAAAATATCAGTGGATGCCAAGGGCGAGGTCCAGCAGTTGGCCGATACAATCAACACCATGGTGGATACGCTTGCAATCTTCTCTGAGCAGGTAACCGAGGTGGCACGTCAGGTTGGTACCGAGGGCATTCTGGGTGGGCAGGCGGCTGTGCCACAAGCTTCGGGTGTTTGGCGAGACCTGACAGACAACGTCAACACCATGGCTGCAAATCTGACAAAACAGGTACGTAACATTGCTGAGGTCGCCTCTGCCGTCACCCGCGGAGAGCTGAATCAGATGATCGATATTGAGGCGCAGGGCGAGATTCAGATGCTCAGTAACAACCTCAACACCATGATATCGTCATTACAAGAGACCACTTTTGAAAATGAAAATATTAACTGGTTACAAACCGGAGTCGGTCGGCTCAATGATGTGATGCGCGGTGAACAGGAGGTTGCTGAGCTTGCTAATAAGATTGCATCGCAAATCGCCAGTTACCTGAATGCTCAAATTGGAAGCATCTACCTCGCGGATGGTGAAAATGAGGAGACGGATCATAACTACCGGATGATCGGAAGCTATGCGTTCCCCCGACGCAATGCAAAATCGCTCACCCTTAGAATAGGCGAAGGTTTGGCAGGGCAGGCAATCCTCGAGAAGAGGGTTATACAGTTCGACAATATTCCCGATCATTACATCAATGTCAGCTCCTCTCTCGGCGAGACGCCTCCAAAACACGTTTTAGCAACACCCTTTTTGTTTGAAGGGGATGTTAAAGGAGTTATTGAACTCGGTTTCTTGCAAGCGCCCGATGACCGTAGCATGAAGCTTCTTAATCAAGTTATGGACAGTATCGCGATCGGCTTTGATTCGGCTATGTCACGGAATCGCCTCAACGAGACGTTAAAGCGTTCGCAAACACTGACAGAGGAGTTGCAGTCTCAGCAGCAGGAACTCAAACAGAGTAATGAACAACTCGAAGAGCAGACTCGCGCGCTGGAAACAGCTCAGAAAGAGACTGAAGAGCGAAATCGGCAGTTGGAAGAGGCGCAGAATGAGCTTAATGAGCGTGCAGAGCAACTGGCGCTGTCCAGTAAATACAAATCTGAATTCCTCGCCAATATGAGTCATGAACTGCGTACGCCCCTGAACTCCATTCTGCTGTTGTCACAGACTCTTGCGAGTGCGCGTGAAGGAGCAAAAGCGGACGAGAGTCGTAGACACGCACAGGTGATTCACGAGGCGGGGACTGATCTTCTACAGCTGATCAATGAGGTACTAGATCTCGCTAAGGTGGAGGCCGGTAAAATGGTCGTCAACCTCTCTGAGATCAAAATTGTCGGTTTTGTCGATCAGGTCATTGAGATGTTTACCAAGCAGGCCCAGGAGCAAAATCTCGACTTTAAAGTGGAGATAAATCCCCAAGCCGCCACAACAATTGTCAGCGACCGGGATCGAATCCAGCAGGTACTGAGAAACTTCATCTCAAACTCTCTCAAGTTCACAGAAAAAGGCTCGATTCGAGTAGCGGTAGAGCCGGTTACACCGGAGTTGATTGCTCACTCTGTGCTGGTAGGTGAACTGAATCGCTCAATATCCGCTAACCCTCAGGATTACGTAGCGTTCTCTATCATTGATACGGGGATCGGAATTCCTAAAGACAAGTTCCAAGTCATCTTTGAGGCCTTTCAACAGGTCGATGGCACGACAAGTCGCAAGTACGGCGGCACTGGCTTGGGGTTATCGATCTCTCGTCAGATCTCCGACATGCTGGAGGGTGTGATCGCTCTTGAGAGTGAAATCAACAAAGGCTCCACTTTTAGCCTGATCCTGCCGCTGAGACCGAGTCAGGATCTTCAGGAACGCGCAAACATTACGGCTATTCAGAGTGATACCCCTAAGCCGGGTACGGCAGTGCGCCATACGCGCAAGTCTATGTCGATCGTGGATGATGATCAGAAGAGTATTACATCCCAGGATGAACGTATTCTGTTGGTGGTTGAGGATGATCCAAAGTTCGCCAATATCCTGCTGGGGTTGGGCCGGGAACGCGATTTCAAAGTGATTGTTGCCGGTACAGGCACCGAAGGTGTGCGCTTGGCCGAACACTACATGCCTTCAGCCATTATTTTGGATATTCAGCTACCGGTTATGGATGGTTGGGAAGTGCTCAGACACCTCAAAAGAAGTGACGCGACCCGTCATATTCCGGTGCACATTATCTCCGTAGTGCAAGAGACAGTGTTTGGGTATCGACTCGGCGCCGCGCAGTATCTGGTCAAACCTGTAGATAAAGATACCCTGACTCAGGCATTTGAACGCATTGAGTCAGAGTTGCAGTCGCGTGTTCGTAAGCTACTGATCGTAGAGGATAACGAAATAGAACGGTCGGCATTGATAGAGTTGCTTGATGGTGAGGATGTTGAGATCAAAGCCTGTGCTAATGGTTCCGATGCGCTCAAAGCCATTAAGCACGAAGCCTTTGACTCGATGGTTCTGGATCTCAAACTACCGGATATGGATGGCTATGATCTGCTAAAAGCGATCAACCAGGATGAGAGCATCTCTCACTTGCCGACTATCGTTTACACAGGCAAAGATCTTGATACCGAGGATGAGCGCAAGTTGCGCAAATATGCCGAAAGTATCGTTCTTAAAACGGCTGAATCGCCCGCGCGGTTGCTGGAAGAGACCACCATTTTCCTCCACCGTATTGCTGAAAATCTCAGCGAGGAGAAGCGCAGGTTACTGCATCAGATCACTCGTCCCGATGAAGCGTTCAGAAATAAAACGATACTGGTTGTGGATGATGACATCCGAAATACCTACGCACTTTCGACGGTTCTGGAGGGAAGAGGACTCTCTGTGTTAACTGCAGGTGATGGTTATCAGGCTTTAGAGGTGCTGCGCGAGCATAAAGAGGTGGATCTTGTTCTGATGGATATCATGATGCCAGAGATGGATGGTCTGGAAGCGATGCGCAATATTCGTCAGAAGATGAAGATGACTGACCTGCCATTGATAGCATTGACTGCCAAGGCCCTCAAAGAGGATCAGGAACAGTGCCTGGCGGCAGGCGCCTCAGACTATATGAGTAAGCCGGTAGACCATGAGCAGCTCATGTCACTCATTCGTGTTTGGTTAGCCGCACGTAAGGAGCATAAAGGTAATTCTAAAAACACCTCAGCCTCAGTACCTGCAAAAAAACAGGCAGCGAAGAGAAGAGGTGCGCGCAAAGATTCGAGTTCGGACTGAGTTGAGTGGGTAACGAAATGATAGGTAGGTGCCGGTGCTAGGATCTATTCCATTCTCAAAGGCCGAATTGTTCTCTTTATTGCAGGCGATAAAAGAGCGTTATGGTTATGACTTCAGCGAGTATACGCTCTCGACCATGGCTCGCCGGATTGACTGGACGATGAAAATGTCTGGGCACTGCGACCTGGTCAGTTTTGAGCGAGCTATTACTGAGGATCCTGGTTTATTGGGCGCCTTGGTAAAAAATATGTCGATTAGTGTAACAAGCATGTTTCGTGATCCTCTGGCATACAGAGAGCTGGTGACGAGAGTCTTTCCTATCTTAGCCACTTATCCTCATATTCGTATCTGGTGTGCGGGTGTTGCAACAGGGGAAGAGGCATATTCCGTCGCGATCTTACTGCGAGAAGCGGGTCTATATGAACGATCCCTCATCTATGCAACTGATTTCAATCCAGTGGTGTTGGAGCGTGCCAGTAAAGGGGTGCTTCCGTTGGAGAAAATGGCAGAGTATACAAGTAACTATATTGAGGCTGGTGGGCAGAATGCTTTCTCGAAGTACTACATTGCGTCCGACAAAGGTGCCCGAATCAGGAGTGATTTGAGGGAAAATATAGTGTTTGCGACACATAATTTAGTCTCAGATGGGGTCTTCAACGAGTTCCAACTGATTTTGTGTCGAAATGTACTTATCTACTTCGACTCCGAACTGATGGATAAGGTCTTGGACAAGCTGCGTCGCAGTCTTGCACTGCGCTGTTTTCTATTTCTGGGAGACGCAGAGCACATTGCAACGGAAGAGAAGAGAGCAATGTTCGAAACCTTTTCTAAACCTGCGAATATTTTTAGAGCTCGCGAATATAACCCGGTGATGAATCAATGACTGAGAATCTTGCCGTCGACCAAGTAAACATCCTACTCGTCGATGATGACACCCGAAATTTGACCGCGCTGGCCGCGGTTCTCGAGGACCCAGACTACAATCTGGTATTGGCTGAAAGTGGGGAAGAGGCACTTAACCATCTTCTTAAAAGTACATTCGCGGTCATTATCCTTGATGTGATGATGCCAGGAATGGATGGTTTTGAACTGGCCCGTTTAATTAAGTCCCGTAAGAAGACCGAAAATACGCCAATCATCTTTTTGACTGCGTTCCACACGGATGAGCAGGATATTTTTCAAGGTTATGATTTGGGAGCCTTTGACTACTTAATTAAACCAGCACATCCGCAAATACTGCGCGCCAAAGTGTCAGTTTTTGCCAATCTTCATCGAAAGAGGCTAGCAGAGAAGCGGCAGTACCAGCATCTGCTGCGCCTGGCATCCGGAGGCGATAAAGAGTCATCACTGCCTGAGTGGAGTGACGAGTACCGCAAGATATTGCAGAGCTATATAGCCAAGTTGCGTGCTGGAAAAACGATTGTCGAATCACCTTTAGAGCCGCTTGTCCCTAAATTACTCAAACAGCGGGTCAAAACGGCGGAGATTCTTGCGACGCACATGGAGGTCGTTAAAGCTGCGACACAGGCCGCCTCGCAGACTGAAGCACAGGTATTCACGGATTATGCTAAAACCTGCCTGCTTGAACTACTTGGTCGGTTGGTCGACCAGTCGGATACCGGTGGCTAGTCGAGCGTTTACAAACCCTCACTAATTCACCTTAATCTATTTTAACGTCGCGGGTGTAGTCGCCTGCTTCTAATCCGTAGCGACTATCCATGATGCTCTCGCAGACTGGTTTTAATTCACTGCTTTGTTGAGGGTCATTTGCTCTGAAAAAGTATCAGTAGTGAGTTAAAACGGGGCGCTGAGCCCGAGTGAGGTTTTAGCTCCTTGGCTTCTGCGTCGGTGCTGTAGTTGGCCGCGAAACAACATAGAGCCCAGCAATAGCAAGCGCAATCAAGGCCCAGAAAGTCGTTGCTGTGCTCAAAGGTGAGAACATTATTAATAGCCCAGAGACACACATCCCCAGAAGGGCTGCGAGTTTACTCGGTCTCGACATCACACCATGATCAACGAACAGTGCAATGGGCTCACCCAGACGGTCATGGGAGGTCAGCTTGCGATAAAGAGACGGAGAGCTTTTTGCGTAGAAGAGCGCTGCCCCAATCCAGAAAACTGTGGTTGGCAATACTGGCAACACGACACCGATGGCGCCCAAAGCCAGCAACAGATGGCCGAAGAGTAGATAGGTTAATCTGCGCATACGCTGCGGTACTGCAGTCTCATCCGGCAGTTGTGACTCGGCTCTTGGCATGGCGTACTGTACTCATCGCTTTGTTCAATACTCTTAGCTTAGCAGGGATCGCGCCCAGAGCTACTCTTTATCGCAGCATTACTGAGTCCACTGATATGCGGATCATCGGCAAGTTGACGTGCAGAACTGCCATCAGACGCGCTCTTAACCGAAATTCGGGTGTTCAGCTTCATACATTATGTTGATGCGTATAACGTACTTAGGTATCTCGCTGGTGACAACCTCACCCGCATGTAATACCGAGGCATTATGCAAACCATGTCTGAAAAATAGCGCTGAACCGCGTTTAGGTATCACTGCATGCATGACAGAGCGCCCGTCGAACAGTAGGGTATTTCCGCCCTCTATGCCCTCTTCGGGCCCGTTAAGATACAACAGCATCGACAGCTGTGAACGCCCCTCATCCCAGACATCCATCTGTTTAGTTTCCGGATTGAGGCGGAAGCCAGGCCAGTCTCCATCTACATGGGGTTTGAACTGCTCACCTCTCAGGTATCGATAGGTGTTAAACCGCTGACTGACACCCGACATAAGACGACAGCCATCTATCTCTTCGGGTAAATGTGGTGCGATTCTCCGAAAGAGTTCTGCGGCGGTTGCGTCGTTTGCGAGCCAGTGAACTGTTTGGTTCATGCGCATTCCAGATGGTGTATTGATGCCAGGAGCTGCTGCCCCGAAGCCCAGTTGCTCAGTGACATCAATCAGCATGTTGCACTCAGCCGCTGTTAAGACGTTTTCAATGATAAAAGCCTGATAGCGACCCCAACTCAGATCCACTACTCTGGGTCCAAGATTGCTGATTGGCTCGAGCAACTTGTCATCGACATAGTAGATGGGGGTATCCAGTACGCGCCCTCCCTCTGGCAATGAACCGAGGTCATAGGCTGCTATCCCTGTGGAGTATGCTTTCAACTCTATCTCCTGAGTGAGGTTGTTGGTATAAAAAAGCCCAGCGCTTGCTGGGCTGTACGCTACAAATCGCTAATTAGATATTCTGTTTTGACATCTGGTCAGCAATATAATCAGCTTGGCGGATAGCCAATGATACGATAGTTAGCGTTGGGTTCTCCGAAGCACCGGTAGTGAACTGAGAGCCGTCAGAGACAAACAGGTTGTCGATATCATGCGACTGTCCCCAGCGATTCACAACACCGTCGCGGGCCTTCTCCGACATTCGGTTGGTACCCAGGTTGTGAGTTGAAGGGTAAGGTGGTGTCGCGTACGTTTGAGTCGCACCCACCGCCTCATAGATCTCTTGACCCTTTTTCCAAGCATAGTTGCGCATTGCAATGTCGTTGGCGTGATCATCAAAATGCACGTTCGGTGCAGGTAGACCGTACTGATCGGTAACCTCTGAGTTGAGTGTTACGCGATTCGTCTCCTGCGGCATGTCCTCACCGACGAGCCACATGCCCGCCATGTTTTCGTATGAGTCAAGCGCTGAAGTAAACTCTCGACCCCAACCGCCCGGGTTGAGGAAGGCCGCCATGAAGGGTAGGCCCAAGGATAGCGTTTCAAACTCGAATCCACCTACGAATCCACGAGACGGATCATGACGCGATTCGTCGGCGATAATGCCAGCCATGGTAGTACCGCGCCACATTTTGACCGGCTTGTCGAAAACACCATAGACGGACGCGGTCATATGACGCATGTAGTTTCGACCCACCTGCCCTGAACTGTTAGCCAGACCATCTGGGTAGAGGTTGGACGCTGAGTTGAGTAGCAGTCTTGGACTCTCAATTGAGTTCCCGGCGACACATACAATTCGGGCCTTCTGACGATGCTGGATACCGTCTTTGTCCGCGTAGAGTACGGCATTCACTTTGCCATTCGCATCGTGCTCAATTTTTAAAACATGCGCGTGAGAGCGAACTTCAAGGTGGCCGGTCGCTTCACCGGAGGGTATTTCAGTGTAGGCGGCGGACCATTTAGCGCCAAATTTACAACCTTGGAAGCAGAAGCCCGTCTGCTGACAACCTGGGCGTCCGTCGCGTGGTTGGCTGTTGATAGCCATACGACCCGTATGTACCTTTTCATATCCCAGTTTTTTGGCACCCGCTTCAAAAACTTTGTAGTTGTTGTTGCCAGGCAGACCGGGAATACCATTGGTTCGGGTGACGCCCATCTTGTACTCAGCCTTAGCGTAGTAGGGTGCCAACTCCTCAAGGGTGATTGGCCAGTCAAGAAGGTTGGCGCCTGGTACGTCACCGTAAGTGGTCTTGGCTTTGAACTCGTGCTCCTGAAAACGTAGCGATGCACCAGCCCAGTGCACGGTCGTGCCACCAACCGCCTTTACGATCCAAGCTGGGAGACCGGAAAAGTCTTTAGCAACTCTCCAATCACCAGAAGTGGTACGTGCATCTAGCCAACTTAGCTGGCCGAAGCCTTCCCACTCATCGTTTTTGTAATCTTGTGGCAAATAACGCCCGCCTGCTTCAAGACAGACAACATTGATGCCTTTCTGAGCCAGTTCGTTCGCTAGGGTACCGCCGCCGGCACCGGAGCCGATGATGACAACGACACTAGAGTCGTCGAGGTTAAATTTCGCAGTCATTCTTATTCTCCTTATTTTGACAGATCAGATCCAGTTGATGTCGTCGAAGCCACGGCTGATATAACCGCCTTTGGTGTAAGACTCGCCTTCATAACCGAATAGAGGCCAGACCTCTTTCTGGTTATATAGGCCGGTGACGAGGTTGCCACGAATCGTCTGGAAGAATGCACTTTGCTCCATTCCCTGTAGAATTTTGACTCGATCTACTTCCCATGAGACTGACAGGTAGTCAGCAAATCCAAGCCCCTGAGCGGCAGCATCCAGAGCGGCTATACCCGCTTGAATAGGTGCTTTATGTTCTGGCGCGTCGTACCCTTTGACAGCACGGGCGTAGAACTCGTCGGCGACATGGTTATGGGGATAAATATCTCGCGCCATTTGGATCAGTGTCGCCATCTCGCGAGGGTCAATCTCTTGGGTTTCGAGAGCCCAGGCGGCTGTGCTACCGGCGACGAAGCCGACTCCTACGACCAATCCTGCGCTAACGGTTACCGCGCCTTTGAGCAGTGAGCGGCGTGAGATTCCTTTGTCAGTTATTATTTTTTTCATCAGACTGTCCTGTGATTAATCAGTTGTAACGACCGAGGCGTTGCAACACCTCAATTTTGTAGCCGTCTGGATCTTGAACGAAAAAGAAGCGTGCAAGCATTTCATCGTTCACGATGAACTCTTTGATTGGCGTAGGGTTGAGTTCTTCGTCGGTGAAGCGAGCGTGCTCAGCGTCAAGATCTGAAACGGTGATGCCGATGTGGCCATATCCATCACCAAGAGAGTAAGGTTCGCTCCTGTCATGGTTGATGGTCAGTTCCACTTCCTGACCTGTCTCTTTGTTTACCAGGTAAGTAAGTGTGAATCCGTCAAAGGGCAGCCTTGCTGCTATTTCAAAGCCGAATGCGCGTTTGTAGAAGTCGATCGAGCGCTCTTCCTCGAGCACGCGTATCATGGTGTGAATAATTCGAGTGGTCATTCTGCCTCCTGTTTGTTTGTTACAGGAGGTAGTTTTAAACGCCGTTAGCGACTAGCTGGTAGTAATGCTTTACTACACCGGTAGCTAGTGCGCATTCTCAATTTCTAGTCGAGTCGCAAGCTGGTGGTCCATGTGGATCAGACAAGCCGAGCGCAACAGCGATGTGAAGTTCTTGGGTGCGTCATTTAGTTGTGTCACTTCACGATAGAGCTTCGCGATAAATGCAGGGACACTTACCCCTTCGGCGGCCGCTAAATCATTCAGCACGGCCCAGTAGAGTCCCTCCAATCTTATACTCGTCACCTGGCCCTCAAGCCTTACACTACGGCTGATGTAGCTATAGTTACGGGGATTCTGATTGGAAAATATCTGGCACATGAGAGCTCTCCGATACCTGGTTATTTTTTGTACTGTTTAGTAACAGGATACTACTTCAGTGTGCTTGGCATTGCATGCAATTATTTAGATATAAGCCTAAAGTTGAGAGCGTGTTTTATGTCTCTTCATTCCAAATTTAGCAGTAAAATATGAGTTTAAACCGGACTTTCCTGTCCATTAAATCCGCATAATTTTTATTTTCATAATATGGAATAAAGTGAATATTGCATGCAATTGATGGTTTTGGATCGACTTGCATGTCAAAGTTTCACAATCCAGGTTAGCGGCATGAGCCGATGATGACGCGGGTTATTCGAGGCTCGTTTTACTCTTTATATCTGCTTTGCGCGAACGTCTGAACCACTCTGCCATCAATTACGAGCAGCGCTGCAGCTATGACTAAGGCACCTAAAAGCTGATGTGCACTGAGGCTGTCTTGCATCACTAACCACCCCAGTAGAGAGCCAGATACAGGTACCAGCAGTGTGACCAACATAGCATTACTCGCACCGACTTCAGTGATTAAACGAAAGAAAATGACGTAGGCCCAGGCGGTGCTGAGTATCGAAAGTCCCAGTACGGAGGCGATCACGCCGAGACTCGGCAACTCTGAGGGGAGTGGTGGACCTATGAACGGAAGTAACAGGCTGAGAATCAGTGTTGAAGAGATCAGCTGGCAGCCAGCTGCCTTCAGTGGCGGTGTTGATGATAGATGGCGTTTAGCCCAGAGGCCCGAAAACCCATAACTCACCGCTGCACAGGTGCTAAGCACAACGCCTTTGGTGACCGAGTCAAATATCATATGAGTTGGATCAACAAGGATGACGACTCCACTGATACCCAGAAGCGAGCCAATCAGTTTGTTGGCTGCAAGGCGCTCCGCACCTGCTGCAGCTAAGATTAAAAAGGTAAATACGGGGGTCGTGGAGTTGACAATGGAGGCGAGACTGACAGATATCTCTGTCTGAGCGTAGAAAATTAAACTGAAGGGAATGACATTATTCAGCGCACCCATAACAAAGAATGGCTTCCACCCAGTCAGCGATTTGGGTAGCGGTATGCTTTTGACTCTGAGTAGAGCTAGCATGATGGCCGCAGCAATAGCGACGCGAAGAAAAACCAGGTGCAGAGGAGCAAGCTGTTCTACTGCAATCCCGATGAATAGAAACGAACCACCCCAGAGTACAGATAGCAGGAGAAGTAGGCCGAGGTGCTGTCTCCCCAAAGTTTAGCTCTCAAGCCAGAATGTAACGGGGCCGTCATTCGACAGGCTAACCTGCATATTGGCACCGAACTGCCCTGTCTGGACGCGCAACCCAGCGGCTCTGGCTTCAGAAATAAAGTACTCATATAGCCGTTCGCCATCAGTTGGAGTCGCCCCGCGAGAGAATCCAGGACGCATGCCCTTAGCGGTGTCGGCTACGAGTGTGAACTGAGAGACGATCAGCAGCTCACCGTCGATATCTTTCAGGCTGAGGTTCATGCGCCCCTGATCATCGGGGAAGATGCGGTAGTTTTGGACCTTGTGTAGCAGTTTGTCTGCTCTGACCTCATTATCTTCGCGCTCTATACCGAGTAGTAGCACAATGCCTGTGCCTATCTTGCCAACAGCAATGCCATCAATATCAACCTGACCCTGGCTGACCCGCTGAATTAAGCCTTTCATGCTTCGATTTTACCCGCGAACTGGTCTGTTATCTGTATCAGGCGATCGGTGATACCGGGCTCAAAGGCTGAGTGGCCGGCATCACGAATAATGTCGAGCTCGGCATGGGGCATGTATTGGTGCAGTAGGTATGCCTGTTCGATTGGACAGACCATGTCATAACGCCCATGTACGATCCATGTTGGAATCTGCTTTAGGCGATCGGCCCGCTCAAGTAGCTCGTTATCTGCGAGAAAGGCGTTGTTAATAAAGTAGTGTGCTTCGATCCGAGCCATAGCCAGTGCAACATGTGGCTCACCGAAATGGTCAACAAGCCCGGGGTTGGGGTGAAGAGTCGAACACCTCCCTTCCCAGATAGACCAGGCCTTAGCGGCAGCCATGCGGGCTATTTCATTATCACTGGTGAGTAAGTCGTAATATGCGGGAAGTATAGCGTCCCGTTTGGTCTCAACAATTGGTGCCAAATAGTCCTGCCAGTAGTCAGGGAATACGTGCGACGCACCATCTTGATAAAACCAATCGATATCAGGTTTACGACACAGAAATATACCGCGAAGGACCATGCCAATCACCCGCTCTGCGTGGCTTTGAGCATAGGCTAGTGCAAGGGTTGAGCCCCAACTGCCACCAAATAGAAACCACCTCTTCACGCCTAAATGAACGCGAATTTTTTCGATATCACCTATGAGTGCCTGGGTTGTATTGTTTTCAAGCGAACCATGAGGTGTGGAGTGTCCACAGCCGCGCTGATCAAACAGGATAATGCGATACTGTTCAGGGTTGAAGAAGCGTCTATGATCGGGCGAAGTTCCACCCCCTGGCCCGCCATGGATGAACAGTGCGGGGATTCCACTAGGGTTGCCGGACTCTTCAATATAGAGCCTGTGGCCCTCACCGACATCAAGCATTTCGCTCTTATTCACTTTGAGTTCTGGATAGAGTGTTCTCATTCTACTGGTAATCCTGCCTCTTCTAATCGTTTCTTGCGAATCGCAATCAGTCGGTCGATCTCTGCAATTTCCTCTTCGCTGGCGTCCGTTTTGAGGCCTGCAACGATGGCGTAGTTGATACGGGTTTTATGTAGATCGAAGAAATCTGTCAGTGCTTCTGCAACCTCAAGCCGTCGTTCTGGGTATAGAGCTACGAAGTTCTCCATCAACTCGCCGGCCCGCTTGGGAAGTTTTAGGACCATTTGCAGAGCAACTTCATTTGCGCGCAGATTCGTTGAATCGAACATGGTTTTAATAAGGACGCGAGGATTCTTTGGATCTTGCTTCAGCGCCTCAATTAGCAGTTTGAGTGCCGGTTCAGCAATTTCACCGGCGACATACTCTTCAAGTGGCGGTACCGATACAGGGTTGGTAGTGACTTGATAAGGCTGCGCCGGTTCGAGACGCTCCGTGCGCAGGAACAGCTTACGTACTAACAAAAATGCCATCAGTAAAAGATGAAGCACAATGACGTAAAAGTAGAGCCATATCTCTGAGAAAGCTGTCATCAACGCACCGGCGATGATTGGACCGAAAATGCCTCCGACACCCAGTAGTATCTGCATCGTGCTGGTGGCGGGTAAAGCCTCTTTCGTTTCGATATGATCGAATACCTGGGTGACCGCGAGTGGAAAAATTGCGGCCCCAGCCCCGCCGGATAAGAGGAAGAAGACAACCACCAGACTGGTCGGCAGGTTTGAGTAGTAGTCGATGATGATTATCGCGTTAGACAAGATTCCAACGAGCATCAATACGGCACCGACGGTTCGCTTGTCGAAGCGGTCGGCAAACCAGCCGGTTGGATACTGAGTCAACAGGCCCCCGAGCAGATAGGAGCCGAGAATGACAGATAGAAGTACGCCGCTGAAACCTCGGGCGTATGCATACAGGGCTATTAACGAGACGCTGGCTGAGCCAATTGAACCGGCAATTAGGCAAGAGAATGTTCCAGAAGGCGAGTAGTTCCAGAGCTTCTTTAGCGCCATGGCTCGTGCCCTGCCCGGTAGCTCTGGCTGAGGGATGCGGCTCATTGCCATAATGATCAAGGCGATAGCCAGTACTGCGCTGACCAAACCGTAAAGGCGAATATCGCCCTGCCCGGTCTTCTCCATCAGGAAGGGGGCTGAACCGAAACCCAAAGCAAAGAAAATCTGGTAGACGCTGAATAGTTTACCCCTGTTGCTACTGTCGCTCATGACATTGAGCCAGCTCTCTAGTGTGATGAAACTGGTGATAAAACAGAATCCAGCGACCATACGTAGCGCTGATATCAGAGCAAAGGAGTCCAGAAAGGTGTGGGCTATTGCAACGATAGACAGGGTTGCTGCCATGCTGGCGAAGGCGCGTATGTGTCCAACGCGATTGACCACCTTTGAGCCAAATAGCCCCGCGAGTATCGAGCCCGCCGCGAACATCCCCATTGCAAAACCGACCTGTGAAGAGTCAAGCCCGGCTTGCTTCATTTGTAATGGTAGAATCAGGAAAAAGAGGTTGTTCGACATGGCTATGCCGATTATCGAGAACAG
>DATHZN010000039.1:0-10918 GCA_035458585.1 Marinobacterium sp.
GCCAGAGTTTTGCGCCCAATCAGGTCAAGCGCCTGTATTCCGTTGGTCCCCTCGTAGATTGCCAGAATGCGTGCATCACGATAGTGCTGTGCAGCGCCGGCTTCTTCGATAAAACCCATGCCCCCGTGTACCTGTATATTCAACGAGGTCAGCTCATTGGCCAGCTCTGTCATCCAGCCTTTCACAATGGGTGTCAGGAGCTCAACGCGCGCGGCGGCGCGGGCATCACCATCAAGCTGGCTACGATCAATCTCCGCTGCTGCAGTCAACGCCAGAGCTCGCATCGCCTCACAGCCAGCCCGTTGGGCCATAAGCATACGGCGCACGTCAGGATGCTCAATTATCGGCATCTTTGTGCCATCTTTACGACGACCCTGCTGGCGATCCTTGGCGTACCAGACAGCCTGCTGATATGCGCGTTCGGATATTGACAGGCCTTGCAGACCGACCGACTGACGCGCGTGATTCATCATGGTGAACATGTAAGCCAAGCCCTGGTTAACCTCACCAACGAGATAACCCACGGCGCCACCCTTCTCCCCAAAACTCATGGTACAAGTGGGGCTCGCATGAATGCCCAGTTTATGCTCGATTGAGATACATCTGGCATCGTTAAGCTCAGCGGGGTCTCCATTCTCGTCAAGCAGAAACTTCGGCACGATAAACAGGGATATACCTTTGACACCGGCCGGTGCATCGGGTGTGCGCGCCAACACCAGGTGAACGATGTTGGGGCTCATTTGATGATCACCCCAGGTGATATAGATCTTTTGACCGCTGATCAGATAGTGATCACCCGCAGGGACGGCTCTGGTAGCAACCGCCGCAAGATCAGAACCCGCGCTAGGTTCTGTAAGATTCATTGTGCCGGTCCACTCCCCGCTTACCAGGCGCGGTAGATAAAGAGCTTTGAGCGCGTCACTGCCATGAGCAATAAGGGCCTCGATGGAGCCTTGAGTCAGCATGGGGCACAGCGCGAAGGCCATATTAGCCGAGTGCCACAGCTCATTAACCGCGGTACCTAAAACATTCGGAAGCGCCTGCCCACCAAACTCTTCTGGTGCTGTCAGCGTTGCCCAGCCATTGTCGATATACTGTTGATAGGCTTCAGCAAAACCCGGAGACTCCTGAACTTTAGCATCGACCAGTTTAGTACCGTTCTGGTCGCCCTTCGCATTTAGCGGGGCCAGCACGTCAGAGGCCAACTTACCCGCCTCCTCCACGATCACCTTGGCCAACTCAAGATTAACCTCCCCGAGCTGCATCGTTTCACATAGCTTATCGAACTCCACTAACTGGTCGAGCACAAAGGCCGTGTCCTGCGCGGGTGCTTGGTAGGTACTCATGATCTGGGTCTCTTGAAAAATAGGATGCCGGAGCAACGCGCCGGCTTAGGATCAGATTTTCGAAACGAGCTCCGGCAGAATCTCATGGAGATCGCCGACCAGTCCGTAATCGGCAACTTTAAAGATGGGCGCCTCTTCATCTTTATTAATTGCAACAATCACGCCTGACTCTTTCATACCGGCAATATGCTGAATTGCACCAGAGATACCCACAGCAATGTATAGCTTCGGCGCCACCATCTTTCCGGTCTGCCCCACCTGCATATCGTTCGGCACGAAGCCGCTATCCACCGCAGCACGTGATGCACCAACCGCTGCACCCAGTTTGTCAGCCAGTTCGAATACCTTGGAGAAGTCCTCTTTTGAGCCAACACCACGGCCACCGGACACAACGATATCTGCGGAATCCAGTTCAGGCCGATCAGATTCAGTAACGTCAGCACGAACAAAACGTACCTTCGCCTCGCCAACTGTCACATCGGCAGCAGAAATTGTAGCGTTACCACCACTCGCGTCAGCAGCAGGAAACGCCGTACCTCGAACAGTAATGACACGGGTAGCGTCATGGCTCTTTACCGTCGCTATCGCATTGCCCGCGTAGATCGGGCGCTTGAACGTCGTAGCATCCACTACTTCAATGACATCGGAAAGCTGGTTAACACCGCAGAGCGCTGCAATACGGGGTGCCAGGTCTTTGCCGAAAGTGCTCGCGCCGACAAGGATGTGGGTATAGCCGTCAGATAACTGCTTTGCCAGCGGCGCGATCAGCTCAGCCAAGGGGTAAGCCAGAGCAGCATTCTCGACGGTAAAGACGTTATCAACGCCGCCAATCTGCGCCGCAGATTCCGCTGCAGCCGCCGGGTTGCTGCCGACAACCAGCATATCCATAGGTGCAGCCAGTGCTTTAGCTGCGGTAACAGCGGAGAGAGTTGCGCTCTTAATAACGCCATTCTCGTGTTCAGCAATAATCAATGTTTTCATCATCTCTCTCCTACAGAACCTGGGCTTCGTTACGCAGTTTTTCGAGTAGTTCATCTACCGACGCGACCCTAACACCCGCTTGACGTTCGGCCGGAGGTTCAACTGCCAGCAGTTCTATCGAGTGGCTTAATGAGACGCCAAGCTCATCGAGCGTTTTGACCACCAGCGGTTTGCGCTTGGCTTGCATAATTTTTGGTAGCGCTGCAAAGCGCGGCTCGTTGAGACGCAGGTCGGTGGTTACTACAGCAGGCAGATGCACTTCCACCGTTACCAGACCACCATCCACCTCTCGGGTGACCTCGGCTCTACCATCCGCAATTTTCACTTCAGAGGCGAAAGTGGCCTGGGGAATATCAAGCAGTGCTGCGAGCATCTGACCAGTCTGATTGTTATCTGTATCGATCGCCTGTTTTCCCAGAATAAACAGATCAGCCTGCTCCTCTTCATTAATTTTCGCCAACAGGCGAGCAACGTCCAGAGAGCTCGGAGTACTATCCGTTTCAACCTGAATACCGCGATCAGCTCCCAGAGCCATGGCATAGCGCATCTGTTCTTGAACTGCTTTGGGTCCAACAGAGACAACAACGATTTCAGATACAACGCCAGCCTCTTTAAGGCGTACGGCCTCTTCAACCGCAATTTCACAGAAGGGGTTGATCGACATTTTGGTGTTGGCCAGATCAACGTCTGTTCTGTCAGCTTTAACACGAACTTTCACGTTGTAATCAATAACGCGTTTTACCGCGACAATAGCTTTCATCTTCACTTCCTCACGCGCCCATCCTCGGATAGGACACCTTAGTTATTTTTTAGAGCGCGTTGGCCTGCTCACGTAGAATAAATTTTTGAATTTTTCCGGTTGAGGTCTTGGGCAGTGGGCCGAACACCACATTTTTGGGTGCTTTGAAACGCGCCATATGCTCACGGCAGAACTCAATTACTTCTGCCTCTGTAACCTCCGGAGCTCCCTCTTTAAGCGTTACGAAGGCGCAGGGCGTCTCCCCCCATTTCTCATCATTTTTGGCCACCACTGCGGCCTCTTGGATCAGGGGATGAGCGTAGAGGACACCTTCAACTTCAATTGATGAGATGTTTTCGCCCCCCGAGATAATGATATCCTTCGAACGATCTTTGATCTGAACATAACCATCCGGGTGACAGACAGCCAGGTCACCTGATGCAAACCACCCCCCTCTAAAGGATTTTTCAGTAGTAGCGGGGTTTTTCAGATACCCCTTCATCACCAGGTTCCCGCGCATGAAAATCTCACCCATGGTCTCGCCATCTTGAGGCACTGGCTGCAGAGTTTCTGGATCTAGCACGGCCATACCCTCAAGCATCGGTGCACGAACCCCCTGACGCGCTTTAAGCACGGCTTTTTCTGCCGGTGTTTTATCATCCCAATCGGAGTTCCAAGCGCAAATAGCGCAGGGGCCGTAGGTTTCGGTCAAGCCGTATACATGGGTCACATCAAACCCAAGACTCTCCATACCCGCAATAACTGCCGCCGGTGGAGCAGCACCTGCAGTCATTACTTTCACCTGATGGGAGATACCCTCTTTCATCTCGGCAGGCGCTGAATTGAGCATATTGAGAACGATAGGAGCACCGCAGAAGTAGCCCACCTGTTCGCTCTTAATCAATTCGAATATTTTATCCGCGCGAACATGGCGTAGACTGACGCTGACGCCGGCCTGCGCGGCAATTGTCCAGGGAAAACACCAGCCGTTACAGTGGAACATCGGCAGTGTCCAGAGGTAGACGGGGTGCATACCCATGCTCCACGAGAGTGCATTGCTGGCGGCATTCAGATAAGCGCCGCGGTGATGATACACAACGCCCTTGGGATCACCTGTCGTGCCGGAGGTGTAGTTGAGCGTGATCGCGTTCCACTCATCTGTTACCGGCTCACCCGCATAGCCAGCATCGCCGGAAGCAATAAACGCCTCGTAATCGGTCTCACCGATCATCTGGCCGCCGTTGAAACTGGCATCGTCGATACCGATCACCATCGGTTTGTTATCCAGCATGCCAAGCGCAGCGGTCGCCAGTTCACCGAACTCTTTATCTACCAAAAAAACCTTTGCTTCAGCGTGCTGCAAAATAAACGCGACTGCGGCGGCATCAAGGCGAGTGTTGATTGAGTTGAGTATGGCGCCCGCCATGGGTACGCCAAAGTGTGCTTCAAAGTGCTCTGGGAGGTTTGAGGCGATAATCGATACAGCCTCACCCTTTTTAACACCCACTTTACTCAGCGCACTGGCCAACTGATGACAACGCTTGCGGGTTTCACTCCAGCTTCGGCGCAGGTCACCGTTCACTGTTGCAATCCGATCCGGAAAAATATCTGCTGAGCGCTCGAGATAGCTGATGGGTGTTAATGCAGCATAATTAGCTGCAGATTGAGCGAGATCCGTCTCAAAAGGTGAGTGACGCATAGTGCCCCCGGTTTATTATTGGTCTTGAACTCTACAATTAATTGTTGTTGCACTCAACAATATATATTCTCAGTGATTATGACTGTACGCCTCGAATGGCACTTTGACTATTCGCCGAAAGTGGCAATTAGAGAGGGTCTAAAACTACAGCGTCCTTAGTTGCGTATGCTGTAATTCAACTATTTCAGGAGTTACCTATGTTCTCTTTCCTAAAACGCGATCCACTGAAGAAGCTGAATGCTGAGTATAGCCAACTGCTGGAGGAGGCTATGCAGGCTCAGCGTAAGGGGGATATCGAAGGGTACTCAAAGCTATCCGAACGCGCCGATGCAGTATATAAAGAGATTCAAAAACAAGAATCCCAGTCCTAGGAGTCTCCTTTGCACCTCATCAACTATCTGACACGCGTTCAATTTGGGTTTGGAAGTATTGCCTCTCTGCAGTCTGAGTGCGATCTGTTAGGAATCAAGCGCCCTCTGTTCGTGACAGATAAGGGCGTCAGAGCTGCTGGCGTTCTAGATCAGGTGACGCAATATAGCGCAGGCTTTAGCGATGATCAGGTATTTGACGAGACGCCATCCAACCCAAATGAAGCAATGGTGCGCAAAGCGGCTGCTCAGTTTCGCGATGGCGATTTTGATGGTCTGGTCGCGGTAGGCGGTGGATCCGCTATTGATCTGGCCAAAGGCGTAGCTGTGTGTGCGACCCATCCTGGCTCTCTGAGCCAATACGCCCTGATAGAGGGTGGCTTAAGCCGGATAACCTCCGCAACCGCACCGGTTATTGCCGTTCCCACGACGGCTGGCACCGGCAGCGAGGTTGGTCGCGGGGGCGTGCTCATTTTAGATGATGGCCGGAAAGTCGGAGTTATCTCGCCCTATGTTGTACCGAAGGTCGCTATCTGTGACCCTGAACTGACACTCGGCCTCCCACCGTCACTGACGGCAGCCACTGGCATGGATGCCATTGCCCACTGTATGGAGACATTTATGTCGTCCGCATTTAACCCACCTGCCGACGGTATTGCACTGGATGGTTTGCGACGCGGTTGGGCGCACATTGAGCGCGCTACGCTAGACGGCAGTGACCGAGAAGCGCGACTCAATATGATGAGCGCTTCAATGCAAGGGGCCATGGCTTTTCAAAAAGGGCTTGGTGCTGTTCACAGTCTGAGTCACTCGCTAGGTGGCGTCGATCCGCGCCTGCACCACGGCACATTAAATGCCATATTCCTGCCCCTGGTTGTGGAGTTCAACGCCTCTTGTGAAAGTATGCAACAGGAGCAAAAACTCCTGCGTATGGCTCAGGCAATGGGACTTGGCACTGGTGAGACTTTAATTGATGCCCTCAATAGCATGAATGAACGCCTCGGCATGCCAAACGGACTTAGCGCCATGGGTGTGACGACTGATCTGTTCGATCGGGTGGTGGCCGGTGCGATGAGAGACCACTGTCACAACACCAACCCGCGCATTGCTACGCCCGATCAGTATCACGAGATTCTGCAGCGAGCACTTTGAGGTGATATGAGTCGCGTACGGCAAAAACGTATCTGACTACTCAATATTCTGGATCTGCTCATTGAACATCGGCTTAGACCTTAATAAACTCAATGAGTTATCGAAAATAAACCGTTCAAAAATGCCTGTTTGCCCACCAAACTGCCCACCACTTGCCTATGGCTTTTACTAAATCTTAGTGGTGCTTCTTGGCTATGACTACGGAAAAACAGTGCCGTTTTTATGCTGCTGTTAGAGCTAAAACATAGCAGTTTTGAAGGGCTTTATCGAGTAATTTTTTCAACACCTCATTTAATAATGGATACAATAATATCCACTTTCTGTTTTATTTCGCTATAATGGATATGAATGTATCCATTTGGCCTTTGCGGATGAAATTTACCTTACTTGATGATACCGATGTAAGCCAAGCCTATGCGGCTTATTTACGTGAGTTACGAAAGCAGGCAAAGCTGTCACGAGCGGCGCTTGCTGAGCGCAGCTGTGTACCTGCGGCCACCATTAAAAAGTTTGAGCTGACCGGGCAAATTTCATTTCGCCAATTGCTGTTGCTATGGCAGACCCTTGATTCGCTAGAGAGGCTCTATCAACTCACACAACCTAGCAAAGAACGCGCTGCTATGCCCACGAGTATTGATGAGGTGCTAAAAGATGAGTTTTAAACCCATTCAAAAACTCGCCGTGACTCGCACGTTAAGCTCAGGTGAGCAGGTTGCTGTAGGGGTCTTGGCGCAGAATCGGCAAGGTGTTTTTTTCCAGTATGCAGACAGCTATTTGCAGCAGTTTGGCAACTTATCACCTTTTACCTTGCATGCGAACTCGCAAGTTCAAGTCGCTCCTAAAGCGCCGCACCAAGGTGTACATGGCGTATTTGGAGATTGTTTACCCGATGGCTGGGGCATGCTGTTACAAGATCGTATTTTCCGGCAAAAGGGCATACTGCCTAATCAATTAACGGCGATGGATAGGTTAGCCTTTGTCGGTGATAAAGGCATGGGAGCATTGTCTTTTTCTCCGGTGTCTGAGTTTTCAGCCACCATGCACGCGGATATTGATTTAGCGACGTTAGGCTTAGAAGCACAAACGCTGTTCGATTCTTCGATGTCAGATTATATGGATGATAATCATGATGAGTTAGATGGGCATACGCAACAGGTGTTGGCCGCATTAGTCGCCGGAGGTAGTTCGGGCGGGGCCAGACCTAAGGCACAAATTTATATGCCTGCTGGGGAAACTCAGCATTGTCGAACCTTCGCTCAGCTTGGAGATGAGGCTTGGCTGGTGAAGTTTACCTCTAAAAATCTCGCACTTGGCCATGAAGAAGGTTTGTGTGAGGCGGTTTATTTACAAATGGCAGAACTTGCTAAGTGTCAACCACCGCTATGGCAACTCATTGAAGCACCACCTACCAGCGGTGCGTCTGCTTGGTTGGCGCTTAAGCGTTTTGATTATGTCACTGAACAGGCTGACTTAGGCAGAAAGCGCAGTGCAGGTCGATTGCATATGCACAGCGCTTGCGGGCTGCTGGATGCAGACTTTCGAACGCCAAGTTTAGATTACATTGATTTAATTAAAGCCAGCCGTCAGTTGTGTAAATCGCCAGCCGCTGGGCAGCTGCAATTTCGCCGTGCCATTTTTAACCTGCTGTCCTCTAACCAAGACGACCACAGTAAAAACTGGGCGTTCTTGCAAGCGGATGACGGTCAATGGAATCCTGCACCTTTTTATGATGTTACCTACAGCCCACATCCATTCAACGAACACGCCACTGCTTTCGGCGGTTATGGTAAAGCGCCACCGCTTAAGGTGATGCAAAAACTTGCTACCAGTGCTGGCTTTGCGAATTGGCATGATGCAAGGCAAGTCATTGAAGAAGTCGCAGAAGCCATCAGCCAATTTACGTATCTGGCACAGCAGCAAGGGATCAGTAAAACAACAATGTCTGCGATTGCTAAGACATTGGATCAGCGCAAACAGGAAAATGCAGCGCTTTTTCAATGAAAGTAAAACAAACTTTTCAATTCACAATAAATACATAACAAGGTCATCGTGAGCGAATATCAATACTATAAATTTGAGCGTCTGGATGGGTATTTAGATGCTAAAGCACGTCAATCACTCCGATCAATTTCAAGCCGTGCCGAGATCAGCGTTACGTCCTTTCAGGTGTATTACACCTACAGTGACTTAAAGGCAGAGCCTTTTGAGCTGATGTTAAAGTACTTCGACATCGGTTTTTACTATGCCGATTGGGGCTCAATCGTTGCCTACATCAAGCTACCAGCAGGAACGCTCCCTGAAGCTTTACTTGGCTTTTCAAGTGATGGGCTTCATGTTCACGAAAACGATGAGTGGCAGTTGCTGATTTTTTCCCTTGAGGAGTATGACGAATATTTTGACGATGAGCATGCCGACCAATTTTTCCAGCATTTAGCCGCTTTACGCAGCGGGTTAATGCAAGGGGATTGGCGCCTTGTGTACTTCATGTGGCTCAAAGCGTTTGATTTTAATGATGACGTTGAGCGAGTGCTGTTAATTCAATTCGATTTTGAGCACCTCGGTGAAGAGGGGCAGGCGTTTGCAGCGCTGTATGATATTCCCTTAGCATTGGTTAAGGCACTCGCCATGGTGCTGAACGCACAACCCAGCCATCAAGCCAAACAAGCCCAGTTTCAGTTTGATACGTGGCTAAACAATCTCACGGAAGTTGAGAAAGACACGCTATTGCGCGCACTGTTTGAGCAAGGCCAGTTAACCCGCCACCAAGCTTTAGCGCTGACGCGAAAAGAACCAGCCAACACAGACGTGAACTATCAATACTGGTTAACCCCTGAGGTAATTTCCCCTTTTATCGAGCAAGCCCAAAGCCAATTACAGCAAGAGCAAGCCGCAGCGCTCGCGAAAAAATTAGCCATCGAAAAAGCAGAAAAAGAAAAAGCGTTGACGGATGTTTACAATCGGCGTGAGCACTACTGGCAGCAAGCACAAGAGCAAGCGGAACGAACTTGCGCCAGTGGTTACGATGCGGCATCACGCTATTTGCATCAGCTGTTTGAGGCCTATCAGTTCAAAGCGGATGAAGCGGCGTTTGAACAATGCTTTAAGCGCTTTGTAGTGGCGAACAATAGCCGTAAAGCGCTGTTAAATCGTTTAAGTGATTTGCTTTAAACGATGAAGTTATAGGGCAGCTAAATGACGTTAGCAAAAACTGAATGAGGGATGATTGAAAGGTTGTAAGCCCGGCAAAAGGTCTACAAATTGTTATTCATAAAGTCACTTTGTGTAGACCTCCAACCTCTGCATCCCCCCGTTTGGTAAAACGCATAGACGAGTACTCAACTTGTATTGCACACTTTTAGAGAGTGTAAAAAGAACTGTGTAAGTGGCATTCTAACCACCCTGTTGAAAGGACAACAGAATGCCAATATCAGACGAGCTTATTGCTCAACTTCTTGAGGGCTGCTCAAGCCCTGACGACATCCTTGGTGAGGATGGTCTTCTTAAACAGCTGACCAAAAAGGTTGCTGAACGTGCTCTGGACGTGGAGATGAATGAACATCTCGGTTACGCCAAGAACGACCCTTCAGGTAAGAACACAGGCAACTCTCGCAATGGTAAAGGCCGTAAGTCGGTCCGCAGTATTCATGGCGAAATGGAGCTTGAAGTACCACGCGATCGTAACGGTACTTTTGAGCCCAAGCTGGTTCGCAAGGGCGAAAAGCAACTCAATGGCTTTGATGACCGAATTATCTCGCTCTATGCCCGAGGTATGACGACTCGCGACATACAGGCGCACTTCGAAGAGACCTATGGTGTTGAGGTCTCTCCGACGTTTATATCGCAGGTGACCAACGCCGTTATGGATGAAGTCTTAGCCTGGCAGAATCGTCCTCTGGATAGCGTTTACCCTATCGTCTATCTGGATGCTCTGGTTGTGCGCAGTCGCGATAGCGGCTCTGTACAGAACAAACATGTCTATCTGGCGCTCGGCATCAACCTCGACGGCGAGAAGGAGCTACTGGGCTTATGGATGGCTCAGACAGAAGGCGCAAAGTTCTGGCTCTCGGTCGTCACTGAGCTGAAGAACCGAGGTTTGCAGGATATCCTCATTGCCTGCGTGGACGGCCTCAAAGGCTTCCCTGAGGCTATTGAAGCCGTCTACCCAAAGACCCAAATCCAGCTTTGTATCGTTCACCAAGTACGCCATTCACTGCGCTATGTGAATTGGAAACAGCGCAAAGAAGTCGCTGCTGACCTGCGTACTATCTACGGAGCAGCTACCCTCGATGAAGCAGAGCGTGCCCTAGAAGAGTTTGCGCTCAAATGGGATGAGGATCATCCGACTATCAGCAAATCCTGGAGAGCCAACTGGGAGCGCCTGAGTGTGTTCTTTGATTACCCACCGCAGATCAGAAAGGTTATCTACACAACCAACGCCATCGAGTCGGTTAACGCGTCATTGCGAAAAGTCACTAAGACCCGACGATCGTTCCCTAACGATAAGTCGGTCATGAAAGTGCTTTACCTAGCCTTGCATCAGATCGCTAAGAAGTGGACTATGCCGATACGGGATTGGAAGCAGGCGATGAGCCAGTTCATGATCCTGTTCGGTGACAGAATATCACTGTGATAA
>DATHZN010000040.1:0-40570 GCA_035458585.1 Marinobacterium sp.
ACAATTCCTGGCTTACGTTTAGCGCAAAAATACGCAGTGACTTGCGGTGGTTGCTACAACCACCGTATAGGTCTGTACGATGCCTTCCTAATCAAAGAGAACCATATTCTGGCTTCGGGCGGCATAAGCGCAGCTATCAAAAAAGCGAAGACTAATCATCCTGACAAAGCAGTGGAGATTGAGGTTGAGAGTTTTGATGAGTTAAACCAAGCACTCGATGCGATGGCAGACATCATCATGTTGGACAACTTCACCCCCGCACAAATGATCGAGGCTGTTGCAAAGGTTGCCGGCAGAGCGAAACTCGAAGCCTCAGGCAACATAACTGATGAGACGTTGCTGGAGTATGCCCAGACTGGCGTTGATTACATCTCTATTGGTGCTTTAACCAAGCACTGCCGCGCGATTGACCTGTCTATGCGCCTTCTTTAACAACGTCAAACAGAAGCGCTCCGAGCGGACTGATGGGTTCCAAAGGGCGCACGCTTTTACCAGTTTGTTCCTCAACCATTTTGACCAGCATTCGACCCAGGCCCTGGCGACGATAGTGGCGTCGAACAAATATATACTCTATCTCCGCATTTTCGTTAAATCGCACAAAACCAAGCGTGGTATTAGGATTTACCAGCGAGATAATCCCGGGCTCATTGCGGATCTGATATTGTTCTAACTTCATGCGTCGTAGTACGGTGCAAACGGCGACTAAGATTAAAATAAGGGTACTACCAACGAGATCGCCAAGCTCAACATGATCAGCGAAATAATCGCATCCAGTAGCCTCCAGACTTGAGCACGCTGAAACATCGGTGCGAGCCAACCGGCTCCATAACCAAGGGCAAAAAACCAAACAAAAGATGCAGCAACGGCTCCAATACCGAAAAAGATACGAGCATCAGATGCAAATTGTCCTGCAAAGCTTCCGAGCAATACCACCGTGTCCAGGTACACATGGGGATTTAAGAAGGTGAACGCTAGAGTCGTAAAAACAACTGTTTTAACAGAACCGTGCTCGCTAGTACCTACTCCAGGAGTTTGGTACTCACCCTTAAAAGCTGCAAAACCAGCCTTAAGCGAATAGGCAGACAAGAATAGAGCCCCAAGGATTCGTACCAGCGTTAACAAGATTTCGGAACCAGAAACAAGCGCGCCTAAACCCGCTACACCAACTGTAATCAACAGAGCGTCAGAGAGCGCGCACAGCAAACAAATTAGGAGCACAAGTTGGCGTTTAAGACCCTGGCGCAGCACGTAAGCGTTCTGACTCCCAATAGCAATAATCAAACTCGCACCAAGTCCAAACCCCTGAATAAACGCCGACACTCAAACCTCTAGTTAATCTTATTAGCGATGCGGATTGAGGCAAAACTATGGACCTAAAATGGTAATTAAGAAAGCAGAAGTCTTAGTTATTGGGTTCGTAAAGTGTTATTACCCCGGGCTCTCTTTCGAGTAACCTTAAGGCTGTCAGATAGCTAAAGACAAAGATCGATTTTGGAGGGGAATTCGTAAATAAAACTACTAACGCCAGAGCGCTGCATCAAGATTCGCAGAGGAAAAATTGAGTAACTACGTACAACCGATCTGCCTGACGACGGGAACAGGCATGCCTCAAGAGCCATATCAAGTCCTTGCTACTGAGAATATTAACTCCTCTCAAGTTACCGCCTACCTTCGGGACCATATACAAAGACTGGCCGCTAAACAAGGCTGGCAAAGTCTGGAGGTCCTCGAAACACAGCTACACAAGCGTGGACTCAAGCAACTATGCGCCATCGAGATAAACTACGAAGTAGAAGAAGGTCAGCAGACCGAGTACTACAGCGCGGTCATTTGGTATGACATTACGCAGCCTTTCACACAAATCGAAGCCCAGACGACCACTCACCACTAATTTATGGCCTAAGTGAGGTTCACCCCTCAGCTTAAGACCAGTCCGTTTCATAATTAACACTGAGATCGAGACTTCAACCAGTGCTCATTCAGGGTTACTGGGAGTTTGTCATTCACAGCATCAAGCGACACTTAAAACACCTTCTTGTGAGTTAACCTCTGTTACCAATGCTTTGAGACAGCCTAGTAGTGAGCTGAATGAAAATGAGCTTTTACCAAAAGCAGGGGATCATCCGAGATAAATGATGATATCTCAATCCATAACCTATGCGCTCGATATTGTCTGCCTATGATGTGACTTTCCCTGAGGCCGTCCCCTTGCCACTCCCTTCAGGGACCGCTACGAGCACGTCCCTGTGCGCTTGTCTCGGGCATCCATGCCCTCGAACATCCCTGAAGGGAGTGACAAGGGAACGACCTCGTACAAGGGCCATAACCCTGCATTAGAGTCTGCGAAGACAGATTTTCTATTCGTATTATCGCGATCGCTGTAGCAAGGCGTCAGCCACTTCGGTCTGCGGATAGCCCGAGTTGACAGGGATGTCAATCACGCAGCGATACAGGGAAGTACTTGAGCGTGTCTCGGGCTATCTGCAGACCGGGGTGGCGATCAGATTGACGGTAATCATTACCCGTCGTGATTGTATCCGCTGGGTATTTCTCAGTATCGGCCGTTATCACAAGCAGATCCGTATGGTTCGGGTAGTCAAAGGTAAGCGTCCACCCAGTACACCCTGCCCGAAACTAAACGCCCGTGGTTAGATGCCCATCTAATTTTAGATGGGAACTTAAATGAATAATCATGCTCACTTGCCGCGTCGCTCGTTCAAGTCGCATCAGAAGGTCTCTATGGTTAAGGCTGCGCTTGAGTCGGGCCGGCCAATCGCTGAGGTAGCGCGTCGTCACAACGTTAATCAGAACCAGCTTACACGCTGGATCCGCGAATACCAGAACGGGGCGTCTTGGCGAGACGGCTCCGATGATGCTGCCGTTTTATTGCCGATCAAAATAGCTGATCAAACGTGCTCGACGCTATCGCTACCGACTAAGGCTATGCACACACAGGAGTCCTTACCGTCTCTGAGGGCTACGCTTGAGTTCGAGTCGGGTGTAACAGTCGAATTAACTGGGCTAAGTGGTGACGATCTTAAAATGATGCTAGAGGTACTGCGATGATCGGGCTACCCTCCGGTACACAAATCTGGCTCGCTGCGGGTCATACTGATATGCGCAAAGGCTTCATCGGTTTAGCTAACCTGGTTCAGTCTACGCTCGATCGAGATCCTACAAGCGGCCATGTCTTTGTGTTCAGAGGCCGCAGCGGTAATCGAATCAAAGTCCTCTGGTGGGATGGCCAGGGGCTCTGCCTCTTTTACAAGTTCCTCGATGAAGGTCGCTTTGTCTGGCCGGGCGCACAGAATGGACAAGTACAGCTGACACAGGCTGAACTATCGATGTTGCTTGAAGGTATCGACTGGCGCATTACGAAGCGAACAGCCAAACGACAGTTGCTGCTTTAACCCTGTTACCGGTCATCTGAGACTGCACCCTCATGGTATAATCCACACCATGAAATTAGCCCCTGATCAGTTACCCGATGACCCCATATTGCTCAAGCAGATGCTTGCAGCAATGATGGAGCAAGCGACACAGAAAGATACCCAGATCACGACGCTGAAAGCGGCGAATCATCACAAGCAGGTCCGTATCGATCATCTGGAGCTAATTGTAAAGATGATGCAAGGTCGCCAGTTCGGCCGCTCCTCTGAAGAGAGCGCCCAGCTCAACCTGCTTCATGAAGAGGCTGAAGTCCTTGAAGCTGATCTGGCACAAACCCAAGCAATACTCGATAAGCAGAACGGTCAGACGCCGAAGTCGGCTAAACCTAACCGTACTCGAAAACCCTTCCCAGCAGAGCTAGAGCGTCTGGTTCAAAACGATGAGCCCGCTAGCTGCGACTGTCCAGCGTGTGGTGCGGCGATGACACTCGTTGGCGAAGACGTCTCTGAAGTGCTCGATGTGGTGCCTGCCAAATACCGAGTCATCCGAATGGTTCGTCCCAAGTATGGCTGCAAAGGGTGCAACCAGATCGCACAGTCTCCAGCACAAGAGCGTGTAATCGATAGAGGCACGGCAACCGCTAACTTAATCGCACAGGTGATCGTTGATAAGTATGCTGATCACCTTCCGTTATATCGTCAGGCGGAGCGCTTCGAGCGCTCAGGTATTGATCTAGATCGTTCTACTCTGGCAGGTTGGGTGGGTCGCGTTAGCGGAACCCTCTATCCTCTTGTTAATGCGATCCGAGACCACGTCAAAGCCGGCGTTAAGTTGCACGCTGATGAAACACCCGCTCCAACGCTCTCGCCAGGGAAAGGGAAAACACACACAGGGTATTACTGGGCCTATGTGCGAGATGACTCTCCCTTTAAAGGCGACGCTGCTCCAGCCGTCTGGTTCCAGTACAGCGACTCACGAAAAGGTATAGAACCGGCTAAACACCTGTTAGGTTACAGCGGTACGATACAAGCCGATGCATACGCGGGATACAATACGCTCATAAGCAAAGGTGCAGAACGTTCTGGATGTTGGGCGCATGTCCGTCGTAAGTTCGTTGAGCTGGTCAAACTCAACCCGGACAGCCCAGCCAGCAAAGTCGTGGTGTTAATCAATCAACTCTACGACGTGGAGCGAACCATAAAAGGCATTCCACCAGAAGAGCGAATGCGACGACGGCGAGAGCTTGCCGATCCAATCCTCGATAACTTGAAAGCACTTCTGGATGAGCAGATCAAAAACTGCCTTAAGAAGAGCCCATTAGCGAATGCTATCCAATATGCCCGTAAACAGTGGGATGAACTTGTTCGCTATGTTGATAACGGTCATCTAGAGATAGACAACAACGCAGCTGAACGGGCGATCCGCCCGCTTGCTGTGGGTCGCAAGAACCATCTGTTCGCCGGCTCTGCCGCGGGTGGTGAGACAGGCGCGATCATGTACACGCTGATGGGCACCGCAAAGCTTAATGGCATGGATCCACTTGCTTATCTAACAGCGGTACTTAAGCGCATCAACAATACGCCGATTACGGAGGTGGCTGCGCTACTGCCGTGGACCATCGATCTAAACGAAGCAAAGTACGCCGAAGCGATCTAGGGTGTAGTGGGTGGACGCTTACGATACAATCACGACGGGTAATGATTACCGTCAATCTGATCGCCACCCCGGTCTGCAGATAGCCCGAGACACGCTCAAGTACCTCCCTGTATCGCTTCGTGATTGACATCCCTGTCAATCAAGAGTCTCGGGCTATCAGCAGACCGAAGTGGCTGACGCCTTGCTACAGCGATTATCAGAGAGCGTAGTTAGCTCTTCTCGCCCACTATTTACACATTTTTCTAACGTTTGATTCGTCCCCTCGATGAGGTTGTTTCCTTGCCACTCCCTTCAGGGATGTTCGAGGGCAAGGATGCCCGAGACAAGCGCACAGGGACGTGCTCGTAGCGGTACCTGAAGGGAGTGGCAAGGGGACGGCCTATAGGGAGAATCGTATTCGTGCTTGTTCAAAACCGACGATCAACGATTCGCTAGTAAGTGATTCAAATGAATATACTTAGCAGTCGAAAAGGTGCATACCGAGTCCACTCGTAGTGCCGCAAACTAAGAGAGCATCGGCAATCCTCCCTTAAACAAGGGTTTTTAGATCTTGATATGTTGATTATCTGCCAGAGAATTTGAACTTTTAGGGCTTACAAGAAATACTGCGTTTTGAGTACTAGTCTATTTATCAATTTATCTCAAAAATATTAGTGAGCCTCAGCAGGAGTAAGAGTCTTGGGTGTAAACCATTCGAGATCGTGGGTGGGCGTAGTTATTTTGCAAGAAACCCCGTCTAACAGAAGCCGGGGTTATCTCTCTATCAGGATATTGTGCGAAAGAGATACATCTATGTATTTGCCTTCTCGGGTTGGTCGTTAGGGACCCATGACAGGTTAGCATTCGCTACTTAATTTCGGGTGGCGTTGCTGTTATTTCAAACGCGGCATAGTAAGCCGACAGATCTTTAATTTGCTCCATCGTCAACGCGCCGGCGATTAGGCTCATACGTCTATCCTGACGCGCACCTTTTTTGTAATCGACGAGTTGCTTTTCGAGATAGAGCGCCGATTGGCCAGCTAAATTGGGCGCTTCTGGATCTTTAGAGATACCGTTCTTGCCGTGGCAAGCGGAACACTGCACTGAGAGCGCTTTGCCGCTCTCAATATTGGCGGCGAAACCCGTTGATGCCATTACCAGTGTCAGTAATGAGATAGCAGGTAGTTTGTACATCAATTTGTCCTTTTGAAGAGCAGTGGTACCTCAAAGGTACCACTGCACAGTTCTATCAGCCTTCGTAGCTGATTTTGTAGATTGCACCTGCGTAGTCGTCAGACACGAGGATAGATCCATCTTTCATCTGAATGACGTCAACTGGACGGCCGTCATATTCACCATTTGCGTTTAACCAACCTTCAGCGAATGGCTTCATTGTCGCATTCCCTTCAGCGTCAACGGAGGTGAACATTATGCGAGCACCACAGGGTTCAGTACGATTCCATGAGCCGTGTTGAGCAGAGAAGATGCCGTTTTTGTATTCACTTGGGAACTGTGAACCTGAGTAGAACGACATACCAAGGTCAGCACAGTGTGCTGTTGTTTCAACTGCTGGCATCACAACGTCAACTGGAACTTCCTGCCCCATGTATTCGTTTGTGCGAACTGCACCACCGCCATACCATGGATGGCCAAAGTGCTGTCCCGCAACTGTCTGACGGTTTAGCTCGCCAGGTGGTATATCATCTCCCATCCCATCGACCTGGTTGTCAGTCCACCAGAGCTCGCCGGTGACTGGGTGGAAGTCATGACCCACTGAGTTACGAACGCCATAGGTGTAGACTTCTCTATTAGAGCCGTCGCGATCCATACGAATGATGCCGCCTATACCGGTTTCTGCGTAAAGATCGAGTTTCTCGGGCGGAGCAACGTTAAATGGCTGACCAAGAGAGATATATAGTTTATTGTCTGGCCCAATCTTTACTACGCGAGCAGTATGGTTATAGCTCTCTTCTGAGGTTGGAATCAGTTCGCCTTTCGGAACTATATCTACCGCCACGACATCCGGACCCTCGTAGAAAAACTCTGCTGCTGGGAACATGCGCACTTGGTTGGTTTCGGCAATGTAGAGGAAACCATCTTTACTGAACGCCATGCCATTAGGGACGTTGAACTCAAGTGACGGAGCGAAATCCTTCACTTCATCGGCTACGCCGTTGCGGTCGCGATCTGAAACAACCCACACTTTGTCCTTGCGTGTGCCAACAAACAGAACAGTACCCTGTGGTGCCATTGCCATATGACGTGCATCCGGCACAACAGCATACAATTCAATCTTGAAACCCTCAGGGAGTTTTACATTCTTGAGTATCTCTCGGAGGTTAGCGGCCTTTTCGCCATCCTGTTCGATAAAGGTATGATCTCCCATTCCTTTACCTGACTTGCCGAAAATACCCACGTCGGCGACGGCCGCGCCAGCTAGGAGAGTACTGGCGATACAGGCCGCAATAAGTTTCTTCTTCATGGTGTTGCCTCTTTGTTGTTTTTTTATAAGGTCGCGTGTCAGGGCTAGTGTGCACATCGACGGGCGTCGCAGCGGGTGAGATTCGACCGGTCTATCTGGCCGGTTTTTTCGCCCAGTAATGACGCTTTTCGCGATACAGAAATCCTATTCCGTAGAATTTCTGTTATAAGAAACTACCGGGAGGTATCCTGTAACGGAAATAAATATCCGAAAGGTCCATAATAAGAATTATTGATAAGGGTGTTTCAATGCTGCGTTTGAGAGGTGTAGACCTTAATCTTCTGGTGGTGTTTCGTTTGTTATACGAGCATCGAAACACCGGTGTTGTGGCCGATAAGCTTGGGATTACTCAGCCCGCGGTTAGCAATTGCCTGGCTAGGTTACGCAAGCAACTTAAAGACGAGCTGTTTGAGCGTACACAGACCGGTCTCACACCCACGCCCTACGCGGATCGCATTTTTGAGGTGGTTCAGTTTGGCTTGATGAAACTAGAAGAGGGGTTGGGCGAAACTGAAAAATTCGACCCGCGGACTAGCGACAGAATTTTTACGGTCGCTATGTCAGAGATGAAAGAGGCTGAAATTCTACCCTCACTTTACTCCTACATTTGCAAACACGCGCCAAACGTTGGGATTAAGTGTATCGGTGATGTAGGCCTGGAATTAAAGACAGGGTTGGAGAGTGGCGAAATCGACCTTGCTATAGGTTATTTCCCTCAACTACAGGCCGGCTTTTATCAAAGGCGGCTTTATGAAGAACCTTATGTGTGTCTGCTGCGCACCGATCATCAAATGTTAAATGGTCCTCTTACCCCTCATCGGCTTGCAGGATTTGACCATCTTATTATCGAAGCACCCTCAACCGGTCATAGTCATGTCGAAAAAATGCTTCGTGAAGCCGGCATTTTTCACACCCGAGGGATACATATTCCTAATTTTTTGAGCGCGCCCTACATTGTTCGGGAGTCTGACTTAATAGTGTCTCTACCTCAGCGCTTTGCCCTAATGGCTGCAAATGCATTGGGTCTCGCGACGATTCCTCACCCGGTACTCATAGAACCGTCTTGGGTCAGGCTTTTTTGGCATCGGCGTTTTCATAAAGATGAAGGCTTGGCTTGGCTCCGTGGTGTGATGGTGGAACTTCGGGGTGATGAGGTAGCTTTTTCAGACGGTCTGGGAACGCGTCAGGCTGATTTGGCAGTCCTAAACAGCCACTGATATGACCGGCGACCTCTGTGTGTTTTGCCATATTATGAAAAAAATAATTCTTGACGATCTCTTCACTACTTGGAAATTGAAGCATATATTGGTTGGGGTGGTTGGGTGAGATCCTGCCTAACGACGTTTGACGATTAATCCTAAAACAAAAAAGTGAGAGCATTATGTGGACTAAACCAGCATACAAAGATCTGCGCATCGGCTTCGAAGTGACAATGTACTTCGCTAATCGCTAATATCTCTATTGTCGGTGTCAGGCGACTGGCACCGACTCCATTTCGAGTCAATTCACACCTATTGTTCAGCGCAACGGATGTTGGCATGTAGACTCAGGTTGGTCCTCACCTAAGGTATCGGTGTAGTGCGTAGGGTGCAAAAATTTTGGCATCGGTGCGATATCAGAAACGTAGTTTTCAGTAGCAAGCAGTATAGGTTGACGCATTTGGTGGTTCCAGTACCTGAATGAACCCCGTGTTCCCTTGTACAGGTCGACCCTAGATTCTTTATCCTCAAATAATGATCGTAGGTTTAGCCCATCCCCCGTCAAATGGGTCGGGTTAAGACTATTCGCAACAAATTTAACCGATGCCCAGGCGGCAAATTCTCTATCGGTCATAGCCAGCCTTGCACTTGACTCTGTCGATCCCAAATTTCTATAACGTTCGTTAAGCTGCGGTGCGCCATATCGTTCTAATGCGTAGTGCCAGGCTTTGGGTACCAGCCCAACGTCGCCAACAACTGGGCGAGGACGGCGCGTACTAAATTGTATGCGTCGGCCGAAATCGAGTTCGGAATCAATTACTGCCACGACATCATAGGAGCTGCGTCCCGTCAGGAATTCTGGCTTGTTTCGATCGCGATCGTCGGGATGGTGAGACAGAGTAAATATTCGTTCATCAGAAATACTACCGCCAAAACGCTCGATTGATTCGGCCAAAATCGTTTTACGTTCCATATCTCGCTCACTCGATCCGTGAACAAGCAATACCTTCAGCCAGCCACTGTGGACCAAGAACTGCGCGAGCGCATCGAAATACATTCGATCTGATGGAATGGCATGGTAAACACCGGGCAAACATAAGTCGCTTCGCAACGATTGCTCCGAGGCACTGGTATTGATTGCCACAGCGTCAAGTTTATCGGCGTAATTTGCGGCCGTTTTGAGAAGGTTTGCCGGGAGGTCCAGTAATAGCAGATGATTTGCGTCTAGATCTGACAGCTGCTGCTCTATGGGTTGAGCCGGGTCGATCTCTATAGTCTTAAGTTGCGGTTCAATACCGTACAAGTCGAATTTAAGTTTCGCCTCATCAAGTGCGAGCTTTATGGCCCGTTCAAGAGCTCGGCGCTCCTCTACAACAATACCCGAGAAAGATGTTAGGTCCTCACGCTGTTGTGGTGTTGAAACAATTGTTAGGTGCAAGCTCTCTGCTTGTACAGCACCTGCAAGCATAAGGCTCAAAAGTGCTATCTTGAGTTTGGTCACTGGAGTACCTCCACAGCACGGGGGACAAGTCCTGTTCGAACTGATGCTACGGGTCGGCGGCTATCAAGGTCAATTATTGTCATATCATCTGAGAGGCCGTTCAGAACGTAGAGTCTGTCCTCGTTTGGCGAGAGGGCTAGCCCCCAAGCACGGCGCCCAACAAGGATATATTTGAGAATCTCTCGTGTTTGACGGTCAATTATAGCGATATGATTTGCCGCTCCTAGGGCAACGTAGGCAAAGCGGGTGTCTGTGGAGAAGATAATATCCACGGGTGTGAGTTGCTCGCTTCTGAGACCTCTTGGAGCAAAGATTATCTCATCTACTTTTTTCAGTGTTTGTATGTCAAAGATCTCTACCCGACTTCCCATCTCAGTAGAGACCCAGAGTTCAGACTCCGCTATTGCCAGGCCCCTTGGCCTCAGGTTAGTCAGAATCTTTGCCTCTTCACTGTAGTCCTGAGTTGAAAACACATGGACTAGGCCTGCGTTCTCTGAGGCGACAAAAATGCGCTTGTGATCAACAGAGATTGCAACACCATCAGGTTCATATCCTGTTGGAAGTGTAGCTAACAGCTTACCTTCTGGAAGTTCGATCACAGATGCTGTTGATGCTCGCTCATTACTGACGACGAGCAAATTCTCTTCATTCATTGCAAGGGTAGATGCGCCATCCAAACCCGTGATTGTTTGAAGAATTTCGCCATCTTCGACACTAACTCTGACTACCTGATTTTGCTCAGCGCATGCTATCCAGAGCGAGTTTGTTTCACCACTGTAATGCAAATCGCGCGGGCGCTCGCAGCGAAAAAGAGTGCGCAATACCTTGCCTCGCTCGTCATGAATCAATACTTCATCCGATCTTTCGTTGCTCACTGCAAGCTCGAACCCGACTGCGCTTAACGAGGTCAGGAGTCCCGCGAGGAGAGCAGCGATCCTATAAGGTTGCACAGGCGTCAAAAGGGATTTCCATAAGATCATAAGTGGGCTCTAAGCATTAGGTTTGTATACGAGGGGTACAATATAACTGAGCAAAATCACTCCCATTACTATTCCTAAGAGGGGCATGAGGTCAAACTGAGAGTAGATGGCAAAACGGACGCTCTCTACCAGATGTGTAAAGGGGTTGAGCACGCTGATCCAATAAAGTAGCTCGCTTGACTCCTGTAACTGCCACAGCGGATAGAGCGAGCTGGACAGGAAAAGTGCTGGAAAAATAACAAAGTTCATAACACCCGCAAAGTTTTCCATCCCATTCACGGTACTTGCCAGTAGCAAACCAATCAGTGCAAGCGCGTAAGCGATCAAAAAAACCACTGGCACAGCGATCAGAAGACCAATCAACGGAAGATGTACATCAAAAAGAAGGGCGATCGCCAGCATGAGGTAGGCCTGTATCGTTGAGACTGTGGCTGCTGCCAGCAGTTTAAACACCAATAGCTTTCGCCGACTGATAGGCGCTGTCATCAGTACCTTCATTGAGCCCGCCTCCCGATCGAAGGCCATAGCCAAAGATGACTGCATACCATTGAACAGGCAGACCATGCCGATGAGTCCGGGAATTATATAGACATCATAGGTAGTGTAAGTGCTGTAAGGCGCTTGGGTTGCTATACCAAGTGTGCTCTTGAAACCGGCCGCAAAGACAAGAAGCCAAAATAGGGGTCTTACCAATGCCGAGAGTAGTCGTGTACGCTGTCGAATAAAGCGAGAAAACTCGCGTGTCATGATTGCTTGAAATGCGTAAAAGGATCTAGTCATGGTGATTCGCTATTCCTTTGTAGGTCTCAAGAAGGGTTGTCTGATCCCCGCATTGCCCGCGGTGTTTGACCTCTCCACGTGACACGATCAACAGTTGATCCTCCTCACGCAGCTCATCTGTTATGTGAGTACACCAGAGCACGCCAATACCCTCCTGCTGAGCTAGTTCGTGAATATCGCTGGAAAGCTGTAAGCGACTGTCGATGTCCAGGCCGACACTGGGTTCGTCTAGCAGCAGCCAATTAGGGCGGTGAAGAAGTGCCCTTCCTATCTCGATCCGACGGCGCTCGCCACCGCTGAGAGTCATCGGTTTGCGCGCAAGTAGATGCTCAAGGTTGAGCAGCTGCGATACCCATTTGATTCGCTCTCGGCGCGTGCTTGGGTTCAATCCGTGCAATCCGGCGGCGTACTCTAAATTCGCCAGGCCAGACCTCATGCCGTCTAAAGCAGGCTCTTGAAATACGAATCCGAACGAGGCGAGATCGCGCGGTTCGATGCGCCGCTTCGTTTCACCCGCAATCTCAAATTCGCCCTGCTGGCAGGAAAGTAGTCCCGCAAGAATTTTTATTAAGGTTGATTTGCCGGCGCCGTTAGGACCCAGTAAGGCGGTGACAGTGGACGCGTCAAGCGTAAAAGAGAGGTTGTTCAGCGCAACCTGATTGCCGTATCGGTGACTGAGATTTCGAATTGCAAGTGGCATGGTACCTCTGCACTTTTTTATTATTAGATGTTGAGCAGTTTCTCTGGGCATTGTCATAAATTCTGCACAGTATACCGATGATAGGACGTTGTCAGCCGGAGTGGAACCGTTGTTAGCTTCACTTTTGACAAAGCACTCTGCCAGGATGCAGTCTAAGTTGCAGTATGTGAAAAGAGGGTAGTACTGGGTTACTACCCGTTCTTACGGAAAGCAAATAGAGTGCGAGATGTCCTTTCGGACAACGGGAACTGATGATATTAATATCATCGGACTTAGCATAATAACAATGAGGATAAGAGTATGTGGACTAAACCAGCATACACCGATCTGCGTATCGGCTTCGAAGTAACTATGTACTTCGCAAACCGCTAAGCGGTCTTGAGCACTGGCTCAGCCAGTGCTCGTTTGAGTGTTAAGCCATACGATAAATACAACAGGCTCGTTACTTAGATGAAAATTCATGTCTTGGGATCAGCCGCTGGTGGCGGCTTTCCCCAGTGGAACTGCAACTGCGATATGTGCGCGGGTTATAGAGCCAAGCGCATACGTGCGACAGCGCGTACACAGTCATCCATCGCTTTAAGCATCGATGGAATCAGTTGGATTCTATTCAATACCTCCCCCGATATTCGCCAGCAAATTGCAGATTTTCCTGCCCTTCAGCCTAACCGTGAACTGAGGGATACGGGGATATCTCAGATCATATTCATGGATAGTCAGATAGACCATACAACGGGTCTACTGATGTTGCGCGAAGGTTGCCCCCACAGTATCTGGTGCACGGAGCCCGTGCAGAGAGATTTGAGTGAAAATTTTCCGATACTGACAATGCTGCAGCATTGGGGTGGGAACAGGATCAATACGATTCCCGTTGATGGATACGAACCATCGAGCTTCAACATTCCGGGGTTTGAAACGCTTGAGTTTACGGCGGTGCCGCTGTTGAGTAATGCACCGCCTTACTCTCCCAGAAGAGACCGACCTGATCCGGGAGACAATATAGGTATCAGAGTTGAAGATAAGTCTTCAGGGCAGTCGTTTTTTTATGCGCCTGGATTGGGGCAAATTCAAAATCATCTGATCCCCCTCATGGCGAATTCGGATTTGCTCTTGGTTGATGGCACAGTCTGGCGTAATGATGAAATGCAGCAGCGAGGCGTTGGTACGCGACTGGGAACAGAGATGGGGCACCTGCCTCAGTCTGGAGAGGGCGGCATGATTGAGCTGTTAAGTCAGTTTGAACGGCCGCGTAAGGTATTAATACACATCAATAACACTAACCCCATACTGGACGAGGAGTCTCCGGAACGGGCTCTGTTGACAGAGCAGGGGATTGAGGTGGCTTTTGATGGTATGTCGATCGAATTATAAATCTAAGGGTCAGGTCGATGGTTGTGAAGAGTAGTTCCGCGTTGACACGCGATGAGTTTGAGCAGGCGCTTCGTGCCAAGGGAGCGCTCTATCATACAGAGCACCCCTACCACCAAGCGATGTATGAAGGTCGAAGTACACCTGAGCAGATCCGGGGGTGGGTTGCTAACCGTTTCTATTATCAGATCAGCATACCTCTCAAGGATGCTGCGATCATGGCCAATTGTCCCGACCCCGATGTCAGACGCCAGTGGGTACAGCGAATAGTCGATCATGATGGCGTCAGTGCCGGAGAGGGCGGTATTGAGGCCTGGATCGCACTTGGTGAGGCTGTGGGGTTGACGCGTGAAGAGCTATTGAGCCAAGAATATGTCCTGCCGGGTGTCCGTTTTGCGGTTGACGCTTATGTGAATTTTGCCAGACGCGCGAATTGGCAAGAGGCTGCCAGCTCTTCTCTGACAGAACTTTTCGCACCGAAGATACACAAAAGCAGACTGGAGGCATGGCCTCAACATTATCCTTGGATCAAGCCGGAGGGCTACAGCTATTTTCGCAAGCGTTTGACCGAAGCGCGCAGGGACGTTAACCACGGCCTTGAAATCACGCTCAGCCACTACACGACGCGTGAACAGCAGAATCGGATGCTGGAAATTTTGCAGTTTAAACTGGATGTTTTGTGGAGCATGCTAGACGCTATGACGATGGCTTACGAGCTCGATCGCCCGCCGTTTCATACGGTCACAAATGAACGTGTCTACCACAGGGGGTTGTTTAAATGAGCTCCGATATGTTGAACAAAACTCCGGTACTCAACTCGATTTATCGGCTGCAGTGGGAACCGGCGCAGCAAGGATATGTGCTCTTGTATCCTGAGGGTATGGTGCAACTCAATGGTCCTGCGAGTGAGATCCTCAGGCGAGTGGATGGGGAACGTTCAGTAACGCAAATCGTCGATGACCTTCAGTTAAGCTTTCCAGATGCAGAGGGTTTGATTGAGGATGTAGAGGCATTTTTGGTGGAAGCTCATGAGCAAAACTGGATCTCCCTGTAACGGCGCGCCGGCAACATTGAATGCCGGCAGCGACCTTAAATCGATTGGCCAACCCCTCTGGTTGCTCGCCGAATTGACCTACAAATGCCCCTTACAGTGCCCTTACTGTTCGAACCCCCTCGATTTTGCTGCTGCGGGCGCGGAGCTGACAACCGAGCAGTGGATCGAGGTGTTTCGACAAGGAAGAGAACTTGGCGCTGTACAGCTGGGTTTCTCCGGTGGGGAGCCGCTCGTGCGACAAGATCTGGAGGAGCTGATAAGGGCTGCAAGAGACTTGGGCTATTACACTAATCTCATCACCTCGGGTGTTGGACTCAGCGAGCAAAAAGTGGCCAATTTCAGAGAGGCCGGTCTGGATCATATTCAGGTGAGTTTTCAAGCCAGCGACGATAGCGTGAACGCAATGGTGTCAGGTAGTGAGAAAGCGTTTCAGCAAAAGCTGAAGATGGCCAGAGAGGTTAAAGCTCAGGGCTATCCAATGGTGCTCAACTTTGTCACTCATCGTCACAATATCGATCAAATCGACCGGATCATAGAGTTGTGTATCGAGTTGGAGGCCGATTTTGTCGAGCTTGCGACTTGTCAGTACTATGGCTGGGGTTTTGAAAATCGTGACTGGTTGATGCCCAGTATAGAGCAGTTAACCTTCGCAGAAGCTCGTACGAACCATTGGCGCGAAGAGCTCGAAAGCCGTGGAAGTAAAATGAAGCTTATTTTCGTTACGCCCGACTATTATGAAGAGCGTCCTAAAGCTTGTATGAATGGTTGGGGGTCAGTTTTCTTGACCGTAACGCCCGATGGAACGGCACTACCCTGTCACTCTGCAAGAATGCTACCGATAGAGTTTGCTAAGGTGACAGACCTAGGTCTCAAAGAAATTTGGTATGAGCACCCATCTTTCAATCAGTTCCGTGGTTTCGATTGGATGCAAGAACCCTGCCGTAGCTGCGACGAAAAGGAGCAAGACTTTGGCGGTTGTCGTTGTCAGGCTTACATGTTGACGGGTGATGCGGCGGCTGCAGATCCTGTTTGTAGTAAGTCGTCTGAACACAGTCAAATCGTTGCAGCCCGACGAAGCGATAGTGACCGGATTGAGACGGAGAGCGATAGCTTCATCTATCGTAACGAGAGGAACTCCAAGGTTTTTTTCCGTCAGGGATGATATGGCGATTTCCGCTTCAGAAGCCTGCGCAATCCAAAATGAGTATTCGCAGCTAATGTTCTCGTCGAACGGTCAACTGGGCTGGGTTGAGCGTTCCGAGAGAACATCCTACGTGCCTCAGGTCTGGACTGAGAGCGCAGGGGTTCAACAGAGACTCTCTCCACCCGAATATGCGGTTTTAAGTCGGGTGCATGAATACGGGGGGCGCGCCTGGTGCTGGGGCAAAAACGCTATTTACTTCGTTGAGAGTCGCTCGCAGCAACTTTTCTCTCTCTGTCTGGAGACACTCGAGTGTCGTCAGCTCACGCAGTGCATAAACTCTCGCTTTATGGAGCCGCTCTGGCAGGATCGTTTTGATACGATCCTAGCGATTGAAGAGCAGCATGGTAATGATCATGTGATCAATCGAGTCGTCAGTGTAAACAGGCTGACAGGAGAGGTCACAGTCTTGCATGATGAATGTGATTTCTACGCGGGTTTAACACTGCACCCTAATCAATTGGAGTTAGCATTTGTTGCCTGGAATCTGGGAGAAATGCCCTGGAGCCAGACGCATTTTTGCATTGGCAGATGCAACGATCGCGGTCAGTGGGTGATCGAAGAGTTCATAGATAGGGTGCCGCAGTCGATTGCTATGGCGTCTTATGACAGAAATGGTGTACTGCATTTAGTCAGCGATAAGAGCGGTTTTTGGACAATTCACCGCTATTCCAGTAACCACCGATCGCTTACGCCAGTGACACATGATGCTAGCGACCAAATATCTTCTCCCTGGCAGTCTGGTATGGTGCAGTATTGCTTCACCGAGACCAATCAGCTTCTGCATTTGCGGTTTACCCAAGCTTCTGTTGAATTGGTGGTCAATGGGAGTCGTGTGGAAATCGAGGGTATCAACCACTTTCGTGAGATTGTTCACTATGCTGGCAGAACGGTTCTTATCGCTGCAGGTATGAATAAGAGTCTTCACCTGCTTGAGCTTAGTCAAAATGGTGAGACGACTGAGTTGACTGACTCTCAACCGACGATAACGTCGTCGCCTGTGTTGCCGAGGATGATTCAGTTTGAGGTGGATGGTACGCCGGTTTCAGGGTTCTACTATGCGCCGCAACACCCCGCAGAAGCCCCTGCGCCGCTGTTGATGTTGATGCACGGTGGCCCAACATCCGCTACTTACCCCGTATATAACAGCCTTATTCAGTTTTGGTGTAGCAATGGCTTCGCTGTTTTTGATCTTAACTATCGAGGCAGCAGTAATTCGGGTCGAGCCTATCGGTATGCGTTGCATAAACAGTGGGGAGTCGCGGAGGTACAAGATGTCCACGCTGCTGCTGATCATCTGGTGGAGCTAGGGTTGGCCATGCAGGACCGTCTTTTCATCAGAGGGCGCAGCTCTGGCGGATATTCAGCGTTGCTGGCCGCTCGCGAAAATCGTCGCTTCAGAGCGCTGACCTCCTATTTTGGCGTCACCAACCCCAAAACACTCCGGCAAAGCACACACAAGTTCGAGTCGCGCTACTTAGATTGGCTACTTCCAGATGATGCTCAGCGGATTAGCGCGGATACTCTCTGCAAAGGCATAGCATCTCCCGTACTCTTTCTGCAGGGAATGCAGGATGTCATCGTTACGCCCGATCAAACCCGAGATTTTCAGGAGCAGCTCCTCTCCAGAGGAGTTCACAGTGAGGTCGTCTATTTTCCAGACGAGGGTCACGGCTTTCGGAAACGTGAAAATCAGGCAAGATCGCTTGAGGTAGAGCTGGACTTCTACCTCCGTACTCTGACCGGTAATCAATAGTCGATCGGCTGACCCACTTATACCATGTCAGGTGAGCCTGTTAGGCTATATCGACGCTTACCTGTCATGTGTATAAGGAGATCACGTTCTTATCAATCTGCCTCGCGTTGATGGGCGTATCAGCAGAAAAAGGTACGATAATATGAAACTGACCGCTCTTATAGCTCTGCCCCTTCTGTTGAACATCTCAGTATCCCACTCCGGCATTATCACAGTCGGCCAGTTCCTTAACGAGTGCGAGGCCAATCCAGAACCTTGTATGGCATTTGTTATGGGTGTAGTCGAGGGTGCACGACATCAGGTGCGCGAGATCCATTCGGCACAACCTTACTCTTTCTCAATGCATGGGAAATTAGTCTGTTTACCAGAGCAGTGGGGGAGTGGACAGTTGACCGAGAAAGTCGTGAGCACACTCAGCGTTAACCCCCAGACTCATCAGTATTCAGCGGTCTCTGGTGTTATTTTCGCGTTGCTGCAAGAGGCACGATGCGAGTCGCTTTGATTGTTGGGTCTATTGATCTTTAATGCACTTTGCGTTTGAATCCGCCCTGTCATATCCATTTTTATGAAATTGATACCCGAAGTGAGGGAGCTTGGCCTTGTACACAGAAGAGGATATTAGACGGCTGACATGGCAGTCACGTCGGGGTATGTGGGAGTTAGATCTTCTGTTGGTGCCTTTTATGGAGCAGGCATTTAGTGACCTTGAACTGGCAGATCAGGATCGGTTTGTTCGTCTGCTAGACTGTGAGGATCAGGATCTGTTTCTTTGGTTTATGCAGCGTGAGGTTCCTCCAGATGAGGATTATGCGCGGATTGTTGGGATAGTATTGGCGCATGTTCAATCCTCTAAAAATCGTAATAAAACGCTCTAGTTTCTGGTATCTCTGGCTTGTTGGTGTGCATGCCTTAGCGATGCTGAGTCTGTTCCTGACGCCGCTCCCCACATTTACAAAGGTGATACTACTGGTTGGGTTGTGCCTGAGTTACTGGAGTTTTTTCAAGTTTCCAATTAACAAAGGTATCGCTGGTTTGATTTGGAATCAGGACCGCAGTCTATTTGCGACGGTCAATGAAGCGGGTCTGCAAACATTTCACGAGATGCCGAGGCGACTACTTCGCCTGCCCTTTTTGGTCTGTATCTATGTCAATGCGAAAGCGCCAGTGCCGAATCAGTGGATAATTCTTCTTCCCGACATGATGTCCAAAGCAGAGTGGCGCAGGTTGCAGGTAATGGCACGCTGGAGCGAGCTGCAGGTTTAGTTGATTGGCCAGTGATAGTTGTCTGGCACCAGGATCGTATCGTACAGGTCTGGTTCCGCATCAGGGTAGTCGAGAGTGTAATGTAAGCCTCGGCTCTCGGTACGCTTCATTGCGCAGCGGATAATGAGCTCCGATACCAGCGCTAGATTGCGCAGTTCGATGAGATACTTGCTGACACGGTAATTTTTGTAGTAATCCTGTATCTCGCGCTGCAGCAGATCCACACGGTGTTGCGCTCTCTCTAAACGCTTATTGGTTCGCACGATACCGACGTAGTCCCACATGAAGCGTCGTAGTTCGTCCCAGTTGTGCGAAATTACGACGTCCTCATCAGAGTCGACTACCTTCGATTCGTCCCAGGGTGGTACCTCAATTCTGCTGATTTCCACATTCTGTAGCTCTGCGCTGATCGCTTTTGCTGCGGTACTGCCATACACGATGCACTCCAGAAGCGAGTTAGAGGCGAGTCGGTTGGCGCCATGTAAGCCGGTAAAAGCGGTCTCTCCGATAGCGTACAGACCGGGCAAGTCTGTCCGGCCGGAATTGTCAGTTACAACGCCACCGCAGGTGTAGTGGGCTGCGGGCACGACAGGAATGGGCTCTTTGGTGATGTCGATACCAAGCTCCAGGCAGCGTTCATAGATTGTTGGAAAGTGCTCTTTCACAAACTCAGCAGGCTTATGTGAGATGTCGAGGTACATACACTCACTACCAAGGCGCTTCATTTCGAAGTCGATGGAGCGTGCGACGATGTCGCGCGGTGCTAGTTCAGCTCGTCCATCGAAGTCAGGCATGAATCGCGTGCCGTCTGGGCGCAACAAAAGGCCACCCTCACCGCGCACGGCTTCGGTAATCAGCAGAGATTTGGCTTTTGGATGGTAGAGACAGGTCGGATGAAACTGGTTGAACTCCATGTTGGCAACACGGCAACCGGAGCGCCAAGCCATGGCAATACCATCGCCTGATGCACCGCCATCTGAGTTGGTTGTATAAAGGTAGGCTTTCGAAGCACCACCCGTTGCGAGTACTACCCTCGAGGCAAGAAAGGGTTCAACCGTACTGTCAGTCTGGTTAAGCACGTAGGCGCCAATGCAGGCGTTGTCAGCGAGATTGAGCTTGCGCCGAGTAATCAGATCAACGCCGATATGATGTTCAAACAGATTGATGTTGTTTGCGGCCTTAGCACGATCCACCAACGTGCTTTGGATCGCCCGTCCAGTTGCATCAGCAGCGTGGACAATTCGTCGATGAGAGTGGCCCCCTTCACGGGTTAGGTGGTAATCATCTCCGGAGCGGGTAAATGGCACCCCCTGATCAATTAACCAACGAATGCTATCAGGACCGTGCTGAACTGTCTGATCAACACTATCGCGGTGACTAAGGTTGGCGCCGGCTACGTAGGTATCCTGGGCGTGACTCTCGGTTGTATCGCTCTTCTCAAACACACCAGCGATCCCTCCCTGCGCCCACCAGGTCGCACCATGCTCCAGCCGCCCCTTGCTGAGCACTGCAATCTGCAGATGGTCGGGTAGATTGAGAGCTAGAGTAAGTCCAGCTGCACCGCTACCAAGGATAAGAACATCAAAGTGTTTTGCCATAGTGTTTTGAGAGTCGAAAATTAAGTCGTTGGCCTATTATGCCGAGTCTTTTGCGACATTAGTAAGGCTACTCGAGAAAAAATCTGACTTAGCGGGAACTTTTTTCGGAAATTAAGCTCTGAGTAGGTGTAGCGCATTGATTCCGCTTGAACTTAGAGCAGTCTACGCCACATACTTTGCCGATGTCGAAGCATAACAGATCGACAATTAGGATGGGGTGTGTCGAATTCGAGCCAAAAAGAGACGGATCAGGTTTTAGTTGAGCGTGTACAGGCGGGGGATAAAAGCGCCTTCGACTTACTGGTAAAACGTTATCAACATAAGATCATTGGCTTGATAGGTCGCTATGTGCAGGATCAGTCTGAAGCACTGGATGTTGCGCAAGAGACATTTATCAAAGCGTATAAAGCGCTCGACAGCTTTAGAGGTGAAAGCGCGTTTTACACTTGGTTGTACCGGATCGCTACGAACACAGCGAAAAACTACCTGGTCACCCGCAGTAGACGCCCACCGGGTACAGATATCGATATAGATGACGTTCTCCAGGCGGAGTCTGAATCGGAGTTGCGGGATATAGAGACTCCCGAGAACAACCTGTACCGGGATGAGTTGTTCAGTGTCATGGCCTCGGCACTGGACGCTCTGCCTGAAGAGTTGAGAGTCGCTTTAACGCTGCGAGAGCTTGATGGCTTGAGCTACGAGGAGATTGCTGAGGTTATGGATTGTCCGATCGGCACTGTTAGATCGCGAATTTTTCGTGCCCGCGATGCGATCGATAAAGAGTTAAAGCCCTTGTTGTCGGGATGATCCGACCGCATTTGAGGATGGAATATGTCAGACAAGTTTGAAAGCCTATCAGCGTTGATGGACGGTGAATCCAGCGAGTTGGAGTTGCGCCGTACATTGAAACAGGCTGCGCAGGATGCGGAGGTGTCTGATACCTGGCGTCGCTATCATCTGGCTCAGGCTATAGTTAAAGGTCAGAGATTTGAGTCCAGTATCGATACCAGGATTGATATTAGCGCGGCGGTTATGGCTGCGATAGAAGATCAGGAACAGAACGACGGTCAAACGATTGAGGCTGGTCGAGTTGGTTGGATGCATGGTGCCGCGAGTGTAGCCGTTGCGGCGTCGGTTACTATTGCTGTTCTTCTTGGTGTACAGAACTTTGGTGCATCCTCAAGCGCAACCCATGAGCTGCAACAAGCGGGCGTAATTGAGCGCACAAATTTCAATGAATCTCTATTGCCCACGTCGATAGGTGGCAAGGCGGCGTCCGCTGATGCGGCTCCAGCGATCGAGGTAATTCGGTTGTCCGAGGAGATGCGTGGAGCCATACAGGGTTACAAGCAGACTGTGACGACAGTATTGAACACAGATTGGCAGCCCGGGTGGTTACCCCAGGGTTATACCAATGCAGGCGTGCAGCTCAGCGATCAAGGGCTGACTCGGCTCTACAGCCGCGACGGTACACTGTTGACACTGAGTGTACAGCCGCTAACGGATAATTCGCCTGCACCGGGTAGCTACTCGGATCAGGGCGTAACCGCTTTGGGTCGTATAGTGGATCAGAAGTTCGTATCGCTGGTGGGACCTCTCTCGCTGGATGATGCAGATAGAGTTATCGGCTCGTTAGAGTGGAGCGCCACTGCGACACAATGATCGAAGAGTCGGCACTGATCACCAGAATTGATGACTTGGGTGTTTGGATAGAGGTCAATCGCAAGAGCGCTTGTGCCTCCTGTAGCGCGCAGGCCGGATGTGGCCAGAAAAAATTGGTCGATTGGCTCCCATCTAAACGGGTTGAAGTGCGCGTCGACAATCCGCTTAATCTCATATTGAGTCCGGGCCAGACAGTGACGGTTGGTTTAGAGGAGGGGGCGCTACTGCGCGCATCTTCGTTGATCTACCTAACTCCTCTATCTGGGTTGGTCATAGTCACACTCGGGTTAAATTTTCTCAACTTTTCAGAAACCTTTCAGATCTTTGGAGCTATCCTTGGCCTTACATTAGGGTTTGTTGCAACCCGAATTGTGAGTGTTCGCAGAGTGGCACTTGGAGATTTCACGCCGCGTCTGCTCCGTACTCAAACCTAAGTTTGCAGAGGTAGACCGAATGAATATGATCAGATCCTTCATAGTCGTCGTGGGTCTGGCACTTAATGCCCAGGCCTGGGCGGCAGAATTGCCAGACTTCACTGGTCTGGTGAAGTCGTTGTCACCAGCAGTTGTTAATATTAGTACCATCAAGGAACCTGATGCTCAGGGCGATGATGACCCAATGCGTGGGCCCAATGGTGAAGAGATCCCTGAAATTTTCCGGGACTTCTTCCGCGGCTTCCAGGGACCTAATGGTGGTGCTCCCCGAGCTAACCCCCAATCACTCGGGTCCGGTTTCATTATTTCTGATGATGGCTATGTGCTGACGAACCATCACGTGGTCGATGGTGCCGACAAAGTGGTGGTTCGTTTGAACGATCGTCGCGAACTTGAAGCGGAAGTGGTCGGTTCGGATCAGCGCTCTGACGTCGCGCTATTAAAAGTCGAAGCAACCGACCTCCCAACACTCGAAGTGGGTAGCTCTGAAGCGTTGGAAGTGGGTGAGTGGGTTTTAGCGATCGGCAGCCCATTTGGTTTCGACCACAGTGTCACCGCGGGTATCGTGAGCGCTAAAGAGCGTTCATTAGCCGGCGACTCGTATGTTCCGTTCATCCAGACAGACGTGGCCATCAACCCGGGCAACTCTGGCGGACCTCTGTTCAACCTGGAGGGTGAGGTGATCGGCATCAACTCACAGATCTATACCCGCTCAGGGGGATTTATGGGCCTCTCGTTTGCTATACCAATTGATGTTGCGATGGAGGTGGCTGATCAGCTGCGCGATCAGGGTTATGTTAAGCGCGGGTGGTTAGGTGTCATCATTCAGGAGGTGACGCGTGATCTGGCGGAATCATTCGGCCTTGATAAGCCTTCTGGTGCACTTGTTGCGCAGGTGTTGCCGGACAGCCCTGCGCTCGCCGCGGGACTCAAAGAGGGGGACGTTATTATCAGTTTCAATGGACGAGAGATTGGTCTTTCATCAGAACTTCCGTCACAGGTAGGTCGTGTTGCGCCGGGTAAGTCGGCTGAAGTCGAAATTTTCCGCAACGGCAAGATGCTAACGCTTGAAGTGGAGATTGGTCTGTTACCGTCTCAAGAGGAGTTGGCACAGACGGTAGTACCAGATGAGCCCAAAAAGCGGACCAGCTTGGGTCTCAATGTGCGTGACCTAAATGACGAAGATAAAGAACGGTTTGACGTTTCGACTGGGGTGCTGGTAGAGGGCGTAAACGCCGGTCCGGCCGCGCAAGCCGGTGTTAGCGTTGGGGATATCATCACCACGCTGAATGGCGAAACGATCAACTCGGTCAATCAACTGAGCGACCTAGTCTCTGAGTTGCCAAAAGATCGCCCAGTGGCACTGCGTATTATCCGCCGGGGCAGCCCTGTTTATCTCGCATTGCGGGTGGAATAGCGCCTAGCTGGCTTGAAGAGGGAGCTCAGGCTCCCTCTTTTCTATCTATGTGGCCGAAATTCAAGTAAAATCCGGGGCTTATTTTTGGCCCTAGTGCCCGTTTTCATCGCATTTTTGAGTAAAAACTATCGTGAGTACGCTTGATCATATACGCAACTTCAGCATTATCGCGCACATCGATCATGGTAAATCGACCCTTGCCGATCGTATCATTCAGATCTGCGGAGGGCTCTCCGAACGTGAAATGGCCGCGCAGGTGCTGGACTCCATGGATATCGAGCGTGAGCGCGGTATAACTATCAAGGCCCAGAGCGTCACGCTGAACTACAACGCTAAGAACGGTAAAACCTACCAACTAAATTTCATCGATACGCCGGGGCATGTCGATTTCTCTTACGAGGTCTCCCGCTCCCTCTATGCATGCGAAGGTGCGTTGCTGGTGGTTGATGCCGCGCAGGGCGTTGAGGCTCAGTCTGTAGCGAACTGCTATACCGCTATTGAGCAGGGACTCGAAGTTCTGCCAGTGTTGAATAAAATGGATCTGCCTCAGGCACAGCCTGAGGTGGTTCGTCAGGAAATTGAAGAGGTGATCGGCATAGATGCCGACGGTGCTATCCCCTGTTCCGCCAAGACGGGCGTGGGTGTTGAGGATGTTCTAGAGGCTCTGATCGACGCCATTCCAGCTCCTCAGGGGGACTACGATGCTCCTCTGCAAGCGCTGATTATAGACTCTTGGTTTGACAACTACCTTGGGGTTGTCTCTCTTGTTCGTATCGTTCAAGGGACGCTCAAGCGCAAAGACAAAATAATGGTGAAGTCGACTGGTATCAGCTATCAGGCGGAGATGGTCGGTATCTTCACTCCCAAGCAGACAACTACCGATATCCTGAGAGCGGGTGAGGTAGGTTTTGTCGTAGCCGGCATCAAGGATATCCATGGTGCCCCCGTAGGCGACACCTTGACTCATGCGAAGACCCCAGACGTGCCATCTCTGCCGGGTTTCCAGAAGGTTCAGCCGCAGGTCTATGCTGGCCTGTTCCCGACTAGTTCTGACGACTATGAAGATTTTCGCGATGCGCTGGATAAGTTGACGCTCAATGATGCATCACTCTTCTTTGAACCGGAAACCTCAGATGCCTTGGGTTTCGGTTTTCGTTGTGGCTTCCTCGGCATGCTACACATGGAGATCATTCAGGAGCGTCTGGAGCGTGAATACGATCTTGACCTCATTACCACAGCACCGACAGTTGTCTACGAAGTTGAGATGAACAATGGTGATGTGATCTACATTGACAGCCCATCTAAGCTGCCAGACCCCGGTGGCATTCGCGAAATGCGTGAGCCGATTGTGCAGGCCAATATTCTAGTGCCGCAGGAGTATCTCGGACAGGTGATAGGGCTGTGTGTAGAGAAACGTGGTACCCAGAAGAATATGTCGTTCGTCGGTAATCAGGTACAGCTCACCTATGAGCTTCCTATGGCGGAAGTGGTGCTCGATTTCTTCGATCGATTGAAGTCCTGCTCACGCGGATATGCTTCACTGGAGTACAACTTCATTCGCTTTGAAGCGGCTAAACTCGTGCGTATGGATATTCTTATCAACGGCGAAAAAGTTGATGCGTTGGCGGTCATACTGCATCGTGATAACGCAATGTACAAAGGCCGCCAATTGTGTGAAAAGATGAAAGATCTGATACCCCGTCAGATGTTCGATGTCGCTATTCAAGCTGCTTTGGGTGGCAAAATTATTGCCCGCACGACAGTTAAAGCGCTGCGCAAGAACGTGTTGGCGAAGTGTTATGGTGGTGACGTTTCACGTAAGAAGAAACTGCTATCCAAACAGAAAGAGGGTAAAAAACGTATGAAGCAGGTTGGGCGCGTAGAGATACCCCAAGATGCCTTCCTTGCCGTGCTGAAAGTGGACGACTGAGAATCCTATGAATTTAGATTTTGCGCTGATTCTTGTGCTGGTGACCTTGGGTACGGGCGTCATTTGGTTACTTGAAAAACTTTGGCTGGCTCCCCGTCGACTGAAGGTGGCGGCAGGTGCGCCGACTGACGAGGCAAGGGCAAAGTTGTTGCAGCCCAACTCGCTGGTTGAGACAGGCACCTCCGTATTCCCGGTATTAGCTGCGGTTCTGATTTTACGATCATTTCTATACGAACCTTTTCAGATTCCATCTGGTTCGATGCTCCCGACGCTCGAGGTGGGGGATTTTATACTCGTTGATAAGTATCACTACGGTCTGCGTACGCCAGTCGGTAATGTTAAGTTTGTTGATAATAATGACCCAGCGCGCGGAGACGTGGTTGTATTTAAATATCCAAAAAATCCAAGTATTTACTATATTAAACGTGTCGTCGGTCTTCCGGGCGATGAGATCGTGTACAAGGATAAGGTGATATACGTTAATGGCGAGCCACAGGCGCAGTCATTGATTGCTCAATTGCCGCCCGCAAAACCTGAGCGACTCTTGGTAAAAGAGAGCCTGGGCGCCGTGGAACACGAGATCTATCGCGACCTTGACGCCCGCAGTATGCAGGGTGGGTGGGTAGTACCTGAAGGTGAGTACTTTGTGATGGGCGACAACCGGGATAATAGTAATGACAGTCGTTACTGGGGGACGGTTCCAGATGAACTGCTCGTTGGTAAAGCGGTAAGCGTTTGGATGCACTGGGCCAACTGGACCAGTATTCCAGACTTTACAGCAATGCGGGTGATCCAGTAACGCGAGTCCAAGGAGCTAATATGCACTCACTGGGTCGCCAACGCGGTATCAGTTTTTTCAACCTTCTGATTGTTCTTTTGGTTGGAGGGATCTTCTTCGCTGTCGGGTTTAAGCTGTTTACTCCCTATGCGGACCATGAAACCTTCAAGTCGATTCTCGAGTCAATTACCCAGGATAGAGAGGAGATGAAAAAGGACCTGAGTACAATCAGACGAGATATTGACCGTCGTTTCACGATCAACCAGGTGCGACTGCCCAAATACGCTCCTGATGGTGAGACCCCCTCTCTGCTTATTAAACAGAAAGAGAGCGAGGTGTTCTTTACGCTCGACTATGAGATTCGCGTGCCGATGTTCTACAACGTTGATGCCGTGGTGAAATTTAAAGAAGAATACGTAGCAACAAAACCTTGATTCGACCTGTAAAAGAGCTTATCCCCAAACTTGGCTATGGCTACCAAGATGAGTCACTGCTTGAACTGGCACTGACCCATCGCAGCTGTGGCAAGCACAACAACGAACGTCTGGAATTTCTCGGTGACTCCATTCTGAACTTCGTGATTGCCGAGGCACTCTTCGATCAGTTTCCCAAAGCACGAGAAGGCGAGCTGAGCCGTCTGAGAGCCCGTCTGGTGAAGGGTGAGACGCTGGCTGAAATTGCACGCGAATTGGGTCTCGGTGATTTTCTGCGGCTTGGCTCTGGCGAGCTAAAGTCGGGAGGGTTTCGTCGCGACTCTATCTTGGCTGATGCAGTCGAGGCGATCATTGGATCTATACATCTTGATGCGGGGGCTGAAGCGTCCAAGGCTTTTGTCAGGCAGCTCTACTTCAGTCGTCTTGATGGGCTGGATATGGAAGAGACGCTGAAGGACTCCAAAACACGGCTGCAAGAACACTTGCAGTCTCGGCGGCAGGCGTTACCAGCCTATGAGCTCGAGCGTGTCGAAGGTGAAGCGCATGACCAGACTTTCCATATCCGTTGCGAAGTATCACTCCTAAGTGAACCTACCCATGGCATAGGCACTAGCCGTCGCCAAGCCGAGCAGGAGGCTGCTCGTTCTGCGCTGGTAGCGCTTGGTCTTAATAAGAAACGCGCATAAGGGACCGGGAAAATTCGATGAGTCATTGTGGATATGTAGCCCTTGTAGGGCGCCCAAACGTGGGCAAGAGTACGCTACTGAACCGTATTCTGGGCCAGAAACTCAGCATCACGTCGCGTAAACCCCAGACCACCCGTCATCAGATTCTTGGCATTAAAACTGAGGACGATCTGCAGGTTATCTACGTCGACACCCCAGGGTTGCACAATGACTCAAAAGGTAACGCACTGAACCGCTACATGAATAAAGCGGCAAGCGAGGCTTTGCGCCATGTGGACGTGGTCGTGTTTTTGGTTGATCGGACAGCCTGGACTGACGAGGACGAGATTGTACTGGAGAAGCTCCAGCACGCTCGTTGTCCGGTGGTGTTGGCGGTTAACAAGGTTGACCTGTTGAAAGACAAAGAGGCGCTTCTTCCCTGGATAGAGCAACTCAGCAGCAAACGTAGCTTCGACGAGATCGTGCCGATATCGGCGGAAAAGGGGCACAACGTAGAGAAGCTCGAGTCGGTTGTCGCCCGGCATATGCCCGAGGGCGATCACTTTTACCCTGACGACCAAATAACTGATCGGAGCTCACGCTTCGTTGCCGCTGAATTGGTGAGGGAAAAACTGATGCGTAATCTCGGAGATGAGGTTCCCTACGGTACGACTGTTGAAATTGAAGAGTTCGCTCAAGATGAGCGCGGCTTGCTCACCATCAGTGCGCTGATACTGGTGGAGCGGGATGGCCAGAAACGTATTGTCATCGGAGAGAAAGGTGAGCGCATCAAGATTATTGGCCGTGATGCCCGCTTAGATATGGAGCGCATGTTTGACTCAAAAGTGATGCTCAACTTGTGGGTCAAGGTCAAACGTGGCTGGGCGGATAACGAACGTGCGCTGGCCAGTTTAGGTTATAAGCACGACTAATCATGCAACCGCAGGATCAGCAGCACGCCGCCTTTGTGTTGCACTCGCGACCTTACCGCGAGACGAGTCTGCTGGTAGATCTCTTTGTTGCCGAACAGGGTCGCCTCTCTGTTGTTGCCCGCGGAGCACGCCGTCCAGGTTCCTCCTTGCGCCAGGCGTTACAACCCTTTAATCAACTTTCCATCCGCTTTCGAGGGCGTGACGAGCTTAAGACGCTGCTCGGTGCCGAGATAGCTGAACACCTTCCGGCGTTGCAGGGGCGGTCACTGCTATGCGGTCTCTACGCCAATGAGCTGTTACAGCGCTTGCTGCAGCCGCTCGAAGCGATGCCGCGGCTGTTCCTTTTTTATCGTTATCTGTTAAATGAGCTGATCAGTTGCGAGGATCTGGAGGGGGCTCTGCGCACCTTCGAACATCAGTTGTTAAAGGAACTGGGTGTCTGGGATGATCTAAATCTGCTCAATGAGCCCTATTACCAGTACAACGAAGAGCAAGGCTGGGTCGCGCTGCTCGAACCTCAGGCGCGCTGTTACTCCCTGGCCTGGCTGCGGGAAATCGAGGCGGACCGATACATCGACGCCAACGTGCGCAAAGCAGCCAAGCACCTCATGCGAACTAAATTGAACCGACTGCTGGGCGATAAGCCTTTGCGCTCTCGTGCTCTGTTTGAGCGGCGAGAGAAACCTCAAAACTTGCCAAAAATTTAGGAGTGCAAAGTGAATTATCCAAACCGTCTGCTTCTCGGCGTTAACATAGACCATGTGGCGACACTGCGTCAGGCACGTGGGACCCGTTATCCCGATCCTGTTTTTGCAGCGACAGTTGCCGAACATGCGGGTGCCGACGGGATTACGGTGCACCTTCGCGAAGATCGACGCCATATTCAGGACAGAGATATTCGTGTTTTGGCTGAGACTCTGCAGACACGCATGAACTTTGAGATGGCCGTGACGGATGAAATGCTGAGCTTTGCTGAACAGATCAAACCGGCGCACGCTTGTCTGGTTCCAGAAAAGCGCGAAGAGCTTACCACTGAGGGTGGTCTTGATGTGCTGGGACATAAAGCGAGTGTGGCGGCTGCTTGTAAGCGTTTGAGTAAGGTTGGGGTCGAAGTTTCACTGTTTATTGACCCGGACCCAACGCAGATTGATGCAGCAATTGACTGTGGGGCTCCCGTAATTGAGCTGCATACCGGAGCATATGCCGATACTGAAGGGGAGGAGCAGGCGACTGAGCTGCAACGTATACGCTCTGCTTGTGAATATGCCTTCAGTCGAGGTTTGATTGTGAATGCCGGACATGGTCTGCACTACCATAATGTAGAACCGGTTGCTGAGATTCCGCAGTTGCATGAGCTCAACATCGGGCATGGCATCATAGCCCGCGCGATCTTTGTTGGTTTGGATCAGGCTATTCGTGAAATGGCACAGCTTATGGCCAGCGCGTCCGCGAGAGTCGAAGCTGAGCGTCTGCGGATACGCGCGTGATTGTCGGTATAGGCATAGATATTGTCTCTATCTCGCGGATTGAGAAAGCTCTGGAGCGAACGCCAAAATTGGCTGAACGAGTGCTGACGCCCCTGGAGTTTCAGGAGTGGCAGCAGAGCCAACAACCCGCCCGCTTCCTGGCAAAGCGGTTTGCCGCTAAAGAGGCTGCTGTGAAAGCTCTGGGTACCGGAATTGGTCGGGGTGTTGGCTGGCAGCAATTGGAGATCAGTAAGAGTGATCTTGGTCGGCCATTGATCAGCCTGAGTGGTGCTGCTGCAGATATAGCTGAGACCCTTGGTGCCCTGTTCTGGCACCTAAGCTACAGCGACGAAGTGGATTACGTAGTGGCTCAGGTGATTGCCGAATCCCGATAAGAAAAGGGCGTTATTCAGAGCCTCGTCAGTGTTATAGTATTACCCTTCTATTAAATCGTTTTTTTATATCGCAAGGCCTTTATTAATGAGCCACACCTACCCGACTATCGCTGATTTTGTCGGCGAAACCCCTCTTGTAAGGCTACAACGCATAAGTGCACCCAACGGCAACACTATACTGTGCAAACTAGAGGGTAATAACCCTGCCGGGTCGGTGAAGGACCGACCCGCATTGAGTATGATCACCCTAGCTGAGGAGCGGGGAGAGATCCATCCAGGTGACACATTAATAGAGGCGACATCGGGCAACACAGGCATTGCGCTGGCAATGGCTGCAGCCATTAAAGGCTACAAAATGAAGCTGATCATGCCCAACAACATGAGCGCTGAACGTAAGGCTTCGATGAGTGCTTATGGTGCTGAGTTGATTGAGGTCACCAAAGAAGAGGGGATGGAAGGTGCTCGCGACCTCGCTCAGGCGATGCAAGCAGCTGGTGAGGGCAAGGTGCTAGATCAGTTTTCAAATCCTGATAATCCGATGGCTCACTACAAGGGTACTGGTCCTGAAGTTTGGCGTCAGACTGGGGGCGAGGTTACTCATTTCGTCAGCTCAATGGGGACCACAGGTACAATCATGGGTGTGTCTCACTACCTCAAAGAGGTTAATCCTGAGATACAGATCGTTGGCTTGCAGCCCCTTGAGGGATCATCGATTCCGGGTATCCGTCGCTGGCCAGATGCTTACCTGCCAAAAATCTTTGAGCGCCCGCGCGTCGATCGAGTGATGGACGTGAGCCAGCAGGAGGCCGAGGTGATGATGCGGCGTCTCGCTCGCGAAGAGGGTATTTTCTGCGGCGTCTCATCAGGCGGTTCGGTAGCAGGTGCACTCCGACTAGCGCAAGAAGTCGAGAACGCTGTGATTGTTTGCATTATCTGTGATCGTGGTGATCGCTATCTCTCGACCGGGGTTTTCAACTCCTAGAGAGGTCGACCCCTAAACGGCGGTCATATTTGCCGTATCCTTGCTTCATCTTTAAACTGGGTGGCGCGAGTTTCGAGATACCCCGGGTTGTGTTGTATTGGGGCAGATGCCTGAAAAGGCATGGAGTACACAGGTTTATGGTGAAGGTACGCCAGGAGCAACCGGTTCGGCAGGATGGCTCCGTTGACATAGAGCTTTGGTTGGAGCGTCTTCAAGCGCAGATCGAGATCAAAGACGCAGGACGTTTTCTAAACGCATGCCAGATTGTGCAGGCGGCAGTTGCTGAAGCGGATGAGACCGACGGCGAGCGCACCTTTGAGCAAGGCGCCCTTGTAGTGGGTTTGGAGATGGTGCAGATTTTGGCGGATCTCCAACAAGATGAGGACGCACTTATCGCGGCCGTCCTCTACCGCTCCGTTCGTGAGGGAAAACTCTCTCTAGAGCGAGTCAAGAGTCGTTTCGGAGGCGCTGTTTCGCGTCTAATTGAGGGTGTTTTGCAGATGGCGGCCATTGGTAGCCGCAAGAACCCTCGCGACGAGGATCCTGTCCTCGGTAACAGCACGCAGACTGACAATGTTCGCAAAATGCTGGTTGCGATGATCGATGATGTGCGCGTTGCACTGATCAAGCTCGCTGAGCGCACCTGTGCAATTCGCGCAGTTAAAAATGCAGATCGCCGCAAGCGCTATCTGGTGGCACGCGAAGTATTTGATATTTACGCTCCTCTGGCGCATCGCCTCGGGATCGGGCACATAAAGTGGGAGCTTGAGGACCTCAGCTTCCGCTACCTGAAGCCAAACGACTATAAGCATATTGCCGAGCTTCTATCAGAAAAACGTCTTGATCGTCAGCAGTTTATTGATGATGTAGTTACCCTGTTGCGTGCGAAGTTAATCGAAGCTGACATTGATGGCGACGTTGCGGGTCGTGCTAAGCATATCTATTCGATATGGCGCAAAATGCAGCGTAAAAATATCGAATTCAGTCAGGTGTATGATGTACGAGCAGTGCGTATCCTTGTGCCCGAGGTGCGCGATTGTTACACGGTGCTGGGGATAGTCCACGGTCTGTGGCGCAATATTCCGCATGAGTTTGATGACTACGTCGCATCGCCCAAGCCAAACGGTTACCGCTCCCTCCACACTGCTGTATTTGGTCCTGAGAGTAAGGCGCTGGAAATTCAGATCCGGACCTACCAGATGCATGAGGAGGCTGAGCTGGGAGTCTGTGCTCACCACCTCTACAAAGGTACAGATGTCGCTAGTCGCCAAGATGGCTACGAAGAGAAAATCTCTTGGTTGCGCCAGGTACTTGAGTGGCATGATGATCTGGGCGAGACGGAATCAATTGGTGACATGTTGCGAGGTGACGTAGCTCAGGACCGCGTCTATGTTTTCACCCCTGATGGCCATGTAATTGACCTCCCGGCAGGTGCAACACCTGTGGACTTTGCCTATCGGGTTCATACCGAAATCGGCCATCGGTGCCGCGGAGCACGTATCTCGGGTCGCATAGTGCCGCTCAACCGCCGGCTGCAGACCGGCGATCAGGTTGAAGTGATGACCGCACGAGAGGAGCGCCCGAGCCGTGATTGGCTCAATGCTAACCTTGGGTTTGTCTACACCTCACGAGCCCGAGCCAAGATAGCCCACTGGTTTAAGACCCAGGCACGCGAGCAGAACGCTGATGCTGGTAAGGATATGATCCTCAAAGAGTTTAAGCGTCTTGCGCTCAATACCAGTGATATGGATCTGGAGGCGATCGCAAAGGGGCTCAAGTTCAGTTCGGAAGAGGACATGTTTGCTGCCGTGGGTGCTGGAGATCTGCGTATATCGCAGGTAATCAATGCGGCGCAGGCGAGAGAAGAGAAGGCAGAGCGCGATTCTCAACTAGATCTGGAGATTCCGACGACACGGCCGCGCAAACCAAAAGCGACCTCCTCAGGTGTCAGTATTCTGGGAGTTGGTAACCTGATGACCCAGTTTGCCAGCTGTTGCAAACCAGTACCCGGTGATTCGATCGCAGGGTTTATTACCCAAGGGCGGGGAGTTTCAATTCATCGCTACGATTGTGCAGAGCTTGAGCGATTAAGAGAGCGTGAGGCCAACCGTATACTCGATGTGGATTGGGATGATGGCGCGGAGATCGCCTATCCGGTTGATGTGGTTATTGAGGCCTTCGATCGTTCAGGTCTGCTTCGGGATGTGATGGTCATTCTGGCCAACGAAAAGGTCAATGTGCTGGGTGCCAATACCCACACAGACCGTCAGAGCAATCAAGCCCACCTGGAGTTGACCTTGGAGATAGGGCGTCTTGATAAACTGGGTAAGGTCATGGACAAGATCAATCAGATCCCGAACGTTAACGATGTCCACCGTAAACGCACGGGTGTGCATTGATGAGTCAATTTAACCTTCAGGACCTGATCTACCTGATGTCACGGTTGCGCGACCCCGATGGCGGCTGCCCTTGGGATCTGCAGCAGGATTTTGCCAGTATTGTCCCGCATACCTTGGAAGAGGCTTATGAAGTGGCGGACACCATCGAGCGGGAGGATTGGAGCCACTTAAAGGACGAACTCGGAGATCTCCTTTTTCAGGTTATCTTTTATGCGCAGTTAGGTCGCGAGCGTTCGCTCTTTGATATGGAGCAGATCATCGATCAGCTGGTGAGCAAGCTGGTACGTCGACATCCTCATGTATTCCCCGAAGGTCAACTTAGAGGCGAATCGCGCACAACTCAGATCGAATCTGATCAGGTGAACCGCCAGTGGGAGGCGATTAAGTCTCAGGAGCGGGAGCAGAAGTCTCGCGCTGGTGTGCTCGACGAGGTGCCCATCGCGCTGCCGGCATTGAGTCGCGCGGCCAAACTGCAGAAACGCGCTGCCGGAGTTGGCTTTGACTGGGCAGACGCGAGCGATGTCCTGGATAAAATCGAAGAGGAGATTGCAGAGCTCAGGCAGGCTATGAGTGCCGGTAATGATGCGGCAGTGGCTGATGAGATGGGTGACTTGCTGTTCGCGCAGGTTAACCTTGCACGCAAGCTAGGTGTCAATGCTGAGCAAGCGGTGCGTGCGACCAACTCTAAATTTGAACAACGCTTTAACTATATAGAAGCTCAAGTGAGAGCCTCTGGGAAGCCCTGGAGCGCATTCACGCTGGAGCAGCTTGATCATTGGTGGGATCAGGCGAAACAACTGGAGTCCTGACCTTCCCCTCTTTGAGTCCTGTTGGAGATTAACATGAGTAGTTTGCACGAAGACCTTCGCGATGATGTCCGCCGATTAGGAGACAGCCTTGGCCGGACAATCGCAGACGATCTTGGTTCTGATATGGTCGATACGATTGAGCAGATTCGCTTTTTAGCAAAGGAGGGACGAAGCACCGGTCATAATGAGGCCCTTCAGGCCCACCTTTCGCTTCTTGATGATGAGTCACTGTTGCCGGTTGCCCGGGCGTTCACTCAATTCCTCAATCTCGCAAATATCGCTGAGGAGCATCATCGAATTCGCCGCTACAAACAGAGAGCCGGCGAGAAGAATCGGGACGAAATAGAACCGCTGATTGCTGAGTTACGTGACGGCGGTGTGGATGATGCACTTATCGCAGAGACAATTAGCCAGATGAATATTGATCTGGTTTTGACGGCTCACCCCACCGAGGTAAATCGACGAACGCTGATTAATAAATTTGATCAGGTGATGGACTGTCTCAAAGCGCTTGATCACGGAATCGATATCGGCACCCGTCTTGATGAATTAATTAGTCAGATCTGGCACACCAACGAAATTCGCCAGCAACGTCCCACGCCAGTGGACGAGGCGAAGTGGGGCTTCACTGTCATTGAGAATTCGCTCTGGCAAGCTATTCCCAAGTATCTTAAGCAGCTCGACCAGCAGATGCAGTCGCATCTTGGGCAGCATCTGCCGCTAAACTGCTCACCGATCCGCTTCTCATCCTGGATGGGCGGGGATCGCGATGGCAACCCAAATGTTACGGCTAAAGTGACGCGCGAAGTACTGTTACTGGCTCGTTGGCAGGCGGCTGCTCTCTACTACAAGGATGTCGATCAGCTGCGTTCGGAATTGTCGATGTCCAGAGCCAGCGCGGAGCTGCGAGCTCAGGTAAGTGAGAATTGTGCTGAGCCTTACCGGGAGTTGCTGGGTAGGCTACGCACCCGCTTAGAGCAGACGCGCGATGGCATAGAGGATTGCTTACTAGGGCGCCCTTGCGATCCACAACAGTGGGTTGCTTCAACTGAGGAGATTTTGCGGCCGCTTGAGCTCTGTCATCGCTCGCTATGTGAGTCTGGACTGCGTCTGATTGCTGCTGGAAAGCTTGAAGATTTAATTCGTCGAGTGGCATGCTTTGGGGCGACGCTGGTGCGTTTGGACATAAGACAGAACTCCGAAGTACACGCTGGAGTCATTCAGGAGATCTGCCAGCATTATGGACTGGGTGATTACCTCCAGTGGAGTGAAGCGGAGAAACAAGCTTTCCTGTTGCGAGAACTTGAATCAAAGCGTCCCCTCATTCCCCGTGACTGGACGCCAAGCCCGGTTACTGCAGAGGCTCTCGATACCTTTAAAGTGGTCGCTCAGACCTCACCCGAAGCACTTCACTCCTATGTCATATCGATGGCAGGTGAACCCTCTGATGTACTGAGCGTGATTCTCTGTCTTAAAGAGCAGGGGATAGACTATAACATCCCAATTGCGCCGCTCTTCGAAACCCTTGCTGATCTTGAAAATGCCCAGTCGTGTATTGAACAGTTGCTGTCGATCCCCTGGTATGCAAACTACATTGGTGGCCATCAGGAGGTGATGATTGGCTACTCTGATTCATCCAAGGATGCGGGTCAGTTGGCAGCTGCTTGGGGCCAGTATCGTGCACAGGCAGCGCTCTCAGCTCTGTGTCAGCGTCGTGGCGTTCATCTGACACTCTTCCATGGTCGTGGAGGCACTGTCGGTCGTGGCGGCGGCCCGAGCCATACCGCGATTCTCTCGCAGCCACCTGGCTCAGTAGCGGGTAGCATGCGTGTGACTGAACAAGGAGAGATGATTCGCTTCAAGTTCGGTGTACCGGAACTGGCTGTGCGTAACTTATCGCTCTATACCAATGCCGTACTACAGGCGACCCTCGCACCATCGGGTGCCCCAGAACCCGAGTGGGCTGCTTGCATGGATGAGCTGGCGCAAGTGGGCCTCAAGTCCTATCGAGCCGTGGTTCGCGAGGATCCATTGTTTGTTCCCTACTTTCGAGCCGCGACACCAGAGCAGGAGTTGGGTAAACTGCCATTGGGGTCACGGCCGACCAAACGGAAAGTAGATGGTGGGGTTGAGAGTTTACGGGCGATACCCTGGATCTTCGCCTGGACGCAGAATCGGTTGATGTTGCCTGCCTGGTTGGGTTCTGACACAGCTCTGGCTTCGGCTATAGAGCAGGGCAAACAGCCGTTGCTGAGTGAAATGTACGAGCGCTGGCCCTTCTTTCGGTCTTACATTGAGCTGCTTGAGATGCTAATGGCTAAGACCGACGCGCAGATTTCGGCCTACTACGAAAAGCGTCTGGTATCGACTGAGCTAGGTGTGCTCGGTTCTAGTTTGCGTCAACGATTGGTAGAGATGCAGCGGCTAGTGTTGCAGATGAAACAGCAAACTGAACTGCTTGAACTCAGTCCCAAGATTAAAGAGTCGATCGAGGTTCGTAACCCCTATCTCGATCCACTGCACTTCCTCCAGGCCGAGCTGCTGTATCGAGATCGCAATCACCCTGAGGAGCAATTAGAGCAGGCGTTGATGGTAACAATCGCCGGCATTTCGGCGGGAATGCGCAATACCGGCTAAATACTCCACAGTAGACTCAAATATACTAGGGTCCAATTGTTATTTATGGCGTGATCTTATAAGGTCGATGCAAAATTTTTTAGCCGCCCGTGTGGGCGGCAAACTACATTTAAGGAGAACAGTTAATGCGTATTATTCTTCTGGGCGCTCCGGGTGCCGGTAAGGGTACTCAAGCTCAGTACATCACTGAGAAATTTGGCATTCCGCAGATTTCGACAGGTGATATGCTTCGTGCCGCTGTAAAGGCGGGCACGCCACTGGGCGTTGAGGCGAAGAAGGTAATGGACGCAGGTGGTCTGGTATCTGACGATATCATCATCGGTCTGGTCAAAGAGCGCATTGCAGAGGCAGATTGTGCAAACGGTTTCCTGTTTGATGGTTTCCCTCGCACTATTCCGCAGGCTGATGCGCTCAAAGATGCGGGCGTTCAGCTGGATGCTGTTGTTGAGATCGATGTTGCTGATGAGGAAATTATCAAGCGCATGTCAGGTCGCCGTGTTCACCCAGGTTCAGGCCGTACTTACCACATAGTGTTTAATCCTCCAAAGGATGAAGGTAAGGACGATGTGACTGGCGAAGAGCTAGTACAGCGTGCAGATGATGCGGAAGATACAGTTCGTGCTCGACTTGACGTCTACCATGATCAGACTAAACCATTGATTAGTTACTACCGCGGTTGGGTTGAGTCTGACCCAGACAATGCACCGCGCTACGTATACGTGGCGGGTGTAGGGTCAGTCGACGAGATTCGTGATCGCGTGTTTTCTGGCCTCGACAGTTAACGAGCCTAGCATTTAAAATTGATGGGTCGCCCAGTGGCGACCTTTTTTGTATCTGATGTCCCGCCAACACTCCCCTGAGGCCGCCATGAAAAACGATTTAGTATTCGGTATCCACGCAGTCACGACACTTTTGATGCGTGATCCGGGGCGTGTACGTAAGCTCTTCATCCTCAAAGGCCGTGAGGATAGTCGTATGCAGGAGATATTGATTCTGGCGAAGCAGCAGGGGATCAGCATCGAGCCGATCAATAAGCAGCGTCTGGACGAGCGCATTGACGGTGTGCATCAGGGCGTTGCAGCAGAGGTGAAATCAGCGCCACAGCTCGGCGACAAAGAGTTGGATTTGCTGCTACAAGAGCAAGCCTCTGCGCCACTGTTTCTGGTATTGGATGGTGTAACCGACCCCCATAACCTTGGCGCTTGTCTACGTACTGCGGATGCAGCAGGTGTCACAGCCGTTATAGCGCCAAGAGATAAATCTGCGCCGCTCAATGCCACTGCCTCAAAAGTCGCCTGTGGTGCGGCGGAGGTGCTGCCCTACTTTCAGGTTACCAATCTGGCTCGTACCTTGGAAAAACTGCAGCAGGCCGGTATCTGGGTGGTTGGAACTGCTGGCGAAGCCGAACAATCACTTTACCAAGCGAACCTTGCTGGGCCATTAGCTTTGGTGATGGGCGCAGAAGGTAAGGGCATGCGAAGACTAACACGTGAGCACTGTGATCTGCTGGTTAACATTCCGATGGCAGGTGAGGTGAGTAGCCTCAACGTCTCAGTAGCCACTGGGGTCGCTCTGTTTGAGATTGTGCGGCAGCGTGCGTGATCGCCGCCGCCGTTCCCCGAATTTGTATCATTTTGTCGTTTTGAGTCTCTCTTGATATGGTGGCCAGCCCAAGGGTTTCCCACCCAGAAGGTGTAGGTGAATATGGTAGACAGTCTGACCACCGTCCTCATTGCAATTCATGACTGTCCGATAGCCTGTCTGCGCAAAGCCCTGTTGTTCAGCAATCTTAGCTGCAGCTAGACTCAGCGCCCCAAGTGCCGATTTATCGCTCTCGTCGGCACTGTTCAGCGTGGCGATATGCTTGCGCGGAATGATCAGTGCGTGGGTCGGTGCCTGAGGATTTATATCGTTGAATGCAATGACTTCATCATCCTCGTATATACGGTTCGCCGGGATCTCACCAGCGATAATTTTACAGAAGAGACAATCCATCTCTGTGGTTACTCCTTAGCGATGAGTGGTTCGAGCGGAGAGTGCGGAACCGAATAATAGCGAGTCTCAAGGACTTTCAGCTCAGGTCTGTCGGGCGTCTCCTGAGGAGATAATGCCCGTTGAGCCGTGAGGGTGTAAAGCGACTTCAGATTCGACTGAATCTGTGCAAAGCTGGGATGGGTCGAGAAAGCCGTTTGCAGCAGTTCTATAGCCTCACCAAGTTCACCTTCCGCCGCTGCATTCGCAGCCTGATTGTTATAGAGCTCAGCCACCTCAGGGAAACGTGCTAACGCAGAGGCGAGTAGCGCTCTGGATTCGGCGTAGCGCTCTTGTCTGGTCAGAAGGCTTGAGTGCAACAAAATTAGATCGACGGAATTGGGTTCCAGTGTCAGCATCTCTCGACTGAGAAGCGTCGCTTCGATCATGTCGCTACTATCAGCCAAGAGCTGTACTGCCTGAATGCGGTCCTCCACCGCGATAGTGCGCTGGAGCTTTAGCTCTGGTGAGGCGCTTATTAATGGCTCCTCTACCTCGTAAGGCTGATCGGTTTCACCCAGAGCGACAGCCCGTTGCCAGTTGAGCCAGCGGCGAAGTTCTGCGATTCGGTGCTGCAGGTCGACCTGATCAACTTCAATCGGTGCAATGAAGAGTGGTCCCTTGTCTTTGCTCTGCTGCTCGGAGCAGGAGGCCAGTGTCGGGTCGCAGACCTGAGCCAGGTTCTGATTCTG
>DATHZN010000041.1:0-13887 GCA_035458585.1 Marinobacterium sp.
TCAATGAAAGACTCGAATGCTCGCGCACAGAGCTCTTCAGGCTTGCTCCAGTAGACCGAGCGTTCACGCTTATCATGCGTCATTGCGCGCTGTACGAACTCACTGGGGCCATCGCCCGCTTCATTCAACAAAATCACTCGATAACACTGAGCCAACTGCAGGCATAGGGGGTGGCTCCGAGGAGAGTAATCAGTCAACCAGGCTAATGAGGCAAAACGATTGCCAACGGGTTCGCTGAACAGATGCTGCGCAATATAGTGATCAAAGGCGTGAAACCACTCATGGGCTAGGCTTCCCGCGCCAGCATTTTTTGCTAGCGCGAGAACCCTTGCGGCCGGCATGTAGTGTGCAGACACACCCGGCTGTCCTCCAGTTCCATAGTGCAGCGAAAGCTGACCGCGCAACGAGATCACCACCGCGGGCACCTTGAGAATCTCCTGGAGATCTAGAAGTGCAATAAAGAAATCACGGGCACGTAACTTCTGTTCATCAGCGTTTACCCAGCCACCAATCTTGACGGCGCGAAAATCAAAGAAATTACGCACCTCGTTAAAGCCCGGGGCAGCGCCGAGGTTCCGAGAGGGCCCTGTGCGCCGATAACTACGCATTTCTCAGATGTCGACCACCAGAAGGCTAGTTTTGGCGCGCGAGCAGCAGAGTGTGATCATGTCGCCGGCGGCATGCTCTTGAGGAGTCATATAGAGGTCCCTATGCTCTGCCTCGCCCTCCAATAGCGGAACCATACAGGTGCCACAGACGCCCTCTTCACAGGATAGAGGGACAAAGTGCCCAGCCTCATCAAGCACCTCAGCAATACTTCGTTCGGGCGGAATCTCATACTCCTCGCCGGTACTGGCAACCCGGACTCTAAAACTGTGGAGCGGATCTTCACTCGCTTTTAACGTTGCCGAGAAATACTCACGGTGCAGACTATCTTGAGGCCAGCCTGCAGCCTCGGCAGCCTCTAACACAGGATCAATGAATCGTTGCGGCCCACATACATAGAGATGCTCACCCGTTTTGCGTGAGGTAACTAGGGACGCAATATCCAGGGGACCCTCACAGGAGTAGCTATGCTCCACCACCGATGCGAAAGGTGCAGCCGCCAGCTCATCTCCAAACGCGGTTAACGATGGGCGCTTGGTTCGGTAGTGCATACTAAATTCTCTGGACTCAGCGTGTAACTGCTGAGCCATAGCCCAAATAGGTGTAATTCCGATACCCGCTGCTAAGAGTCGGTAGGCACTCGCTTCGACCAGTTCAAAATGATTCTGGGGCGCTTCAACCTCCAGTTCATCACCCACACTCAGCTCCCCAACCGCCTTCGAACCGCCTTTTGAATCAGGGTCGATATAGACAGCGAGCTCGTAATACTCGGGATTCATCCCAGGATTACACAGTGAATACTGGCGTGACAGACCGGGGCGCAGATGCAGATCCAGATGTGCACCAGCGGTAAACCCGGGTAAGGCGCCTGCTTCAGAGACCAAACGCAGCGCCACAGTGCTCTCGGTCAGCATACGGCGCTCGGACACTCGTACTTTCATCAGTTCTCCTCTAGGCTGCTTCATTTTCGGCTTTGATCAGTTTATCGATCATTCGTCGGGCAGCTACACCACCAGCATCGATATCGAGTTTCAACAACTGACGCTCTGGGTAGCGCGCCAAGTTCCGCTGCTGTGCCTCCAGAACTTCGAGGTCCTCAGCAAAGATACCTCCCTGACCTTCGCGGATTTTTTGGGTCAGTTCGTCATCCTGAGGTTGGAAGTTACGAGCCATCCCCCAGAAGTACCACATGGTGCCATCGGTTTCCGGTGTAAGGAAATCAACAACAACACTGCCCGCTCGAACCTCAGCCGGTGCCTCAAAACCGCCGTTTCCCGCCAGCGCAACACCGACATCAATCATGATGTGACTCGGGGCGTTGAAACGACAGATTTGCCAGCGGTCAACATCAGCCTCAGGGTCAAGCCCCTGGAAACCCATCGCCATCTGCCAAAAAGGGGGTGCTTTGATGGCACTCATATAACGTTCAGTCACAACCTGATCGCCATTCATTCGCGTTCTAACCGGTGCTTCATCAATCTCTTTCTGCCCAATGCTACTGCTGTGGACATAGGTTTCGTGTGTCAAATCCATCAGGTTATCAATCATCAGACGGTAGTCGCACTCAATGTGGTAAAGGCCTCCGCCGTATGTCCAATCATCGCTCTCGCCCCACTCAAATTGCGGCATTAAAGCGGGGTCAGCAGCATCCGCGTCACCAGCCCAGATCCATATAAACCCATAGCGTTCGATAACCGCGCTGCGTTTAACACAGGGAAAACGATCGGTACGCTGCTTAGGCATCGATTTGGTGTTGCCATCCTCACCCATTCGCAGGCCGTGGTAGCCACACACAAGTTCACCCTCTTCTACGAAGCCCAAAGAGAGTGCTGCACCGCGGTGCGGGCAGAAGTCCTCAACAGCCTTGACCTCACCCTGAGGGTTACGCCAGAAAACCAGCGGTGAATTACAGATGGTTCGCCCAAGCGGTTTGTCCGCAATCTCATCGGACATCGCTGCCACGTACCAGGCATTTTTGATGTGCATTGCTAAACCCTCTTATTGTTCGAATCGCTGCTAACTACCCAAGCACTATAGCGCCCCGTGGGCTAGGACTGCACTGCAATTACAGCGCATGATTTTGTACTTTTAAATCACCCGAGTGCTATAAATAGAGGTAATTGATCTTCAATTTGTATTTTAAGGCTAGTTGATGCAGCAAAAGATCGTACCATCCTATGCACTCTACGGAACGGACAGCACAACCGATGATCCAGGGTTTCTGCATATAGAGACGCTTGCGATCAGCAGCCGACCATACTCAGGACAGATCAAAGCGCATCGCCACCGTGACCTGTTCCAAATACTGTTATTAAAGCAAGGGGATGCCGAAGTTAGGGTAGATGAAGATCACCTCTATTTAACCCAGCCAACAATTATTACCCTGCCTCCCGGGTATGTTCACAGCTTTAGGTTCTTCCAGGGCACCGATGGATTCATTCTAACGCTGGCCCTGCCCCTCATAGCACAAACTGATTCGGCCAAACGTCTCTCTTTTATGACAATGGATCCACAGATAATCCCGCTAAGCCAACAGAGCCATGCAGCATTACAGATAGAGCGTTTAGTAGAGATGATGTCGCAGGAGTTGAACCAACCGGACAACTGGCGCACCGAAATCTGTAGTCACCTGGTGCATGCACTGTTGATATGGCTTCAACGTGCGACGCAGCACTTAGATAAAGCACGAAGTGATCAGACGTTTTCTGACCTGTTAAACGGCTTTCGTCACCTACTTGAGATCAACTTTACTGCCCATCTAAATCTGAGCGACTATGCATCGAAACTCAACACCTCCGTGGCCACCCTCAATCGCCATTGCCGCAAGCATCTGGGCATTAGCGCTCAAGCGCTGATACATCAGCGCCTGAATCAGGAAGCCCGACGTCTGCTCAATTTCACACAAAGGTCACTGGAACAGGTAGCGTTAGAGCTGGGATTTGAGGATCCGGCTTACTTCTCGCGTTTTTTTAAACGTCTGAACGGCCAGACCCCCAGTCAATTTCGTCGCACCAATAACTTCGGTACTGAGCCAAGTTGATCGGTATCTGAAGCGGGGTCAATCGAGGGCTGCAGCGGCTGCACCTAACAGCCCAGGTTGCTTGTGAGTGACTACATAGGTAGGAATGGCTTGCATGTACTCCACAAAACGACCTTTGGCTTCAAACCTCTGGCGGAAGCTACTTTGTTCAAAGAAATTCAGCATGCGAGGTATAATTCCACCGGTGATAAACACGCCTCCCTGCGAGCCGTAGGTTAGCGCTGTATTTCCCGCCACGCTGCCCAGAATGGCGCAGAACTGATCCAGCGTCTCAAGTGCCAGTTTGTCTGCCGACTCAAATGCCAGAGCACTAATCTGCGCAGGCTTAAGCAGCTCAACCTGCTCTCCTCGAATTGCCGCCAGCGCTTGGTAAATGTTCTCTAAGCCCATACCCGATAACAGCCGCTCAGCAGAGACGTGTTCATACTTGCGCAGTAAAAAACGCAGAATCTCGATCTCCTGCTCATTAGTAGGGGCAAAATCAACATGACCACCCTCAGTGACGATCGGCGTCGGGTGCCCATGGTAATGAACCAAACCTGAGACGCCGAGGCCTGTACCAGGACCCAGCACCGCGACAGGAAACCCCGTCAGGATCTCTCCACCGCCAACTTTGAGCCGCTCAACATCCGTCAAATTAGGCGCAGCCATTGCCATCGCTGCATAGTCGTTAATAACGGAGAGCTTCTCGATCCCAAGGGCCTGTTTAAGCTCGGCTTTGGAGAAGACCCATCCGTTGTTCGTCATACTGATTCGGTCGTTGTGCGTCGGACAGGCAATAGCGATACAAACGCGTTTGGGGATATCAAGGCCAACCTTCTCAAGGTAGAAGTTGATCGCATCGTCAATGTTGGCAAAGTCATCAACTGCGAGATTCTGAGCCTGATGCGCTTCAAGTGAGTCGCCGAATGTGAGAGCAAAACGAGCATTGGTGCCGCCGATATCGGCGATAAGTGCACTGGGAGTAGTCATAGATTTAGGGGCTTTCTCTGCTTAATCTTTGGCCGGATGACGCACGTCTCTCAAGCTCTCTTTGATCTTTTTGAGGTGCTTGAGGAAGTCTGGTCCACGACGCAGCGTGACGCCGGTCGCTAGAATATCGATCACCGTCAGGTGCAGCATACGTGACGTCATTGGCATGTAAACATCAGTGTCCTCAGGAGGATCGACTTCGATAACAATCGAACACTTTTCAGCCAAGGGGGAGCCGGCAGCGGTAATCCCCAGAACCGTTGCGCCCGAATTGCGCGCCAGCTCCGCCACATCAACAATCTCTCGAGTCCGGCCGGTATAGGAGATAACTACGATCACATCCCCGGTAGTCGAAGCGGCGGATACCATGCGTTGCATAAGAAAATCATCATAAGCAGTCACCGGTATATTGAAACGAAAGAACTTGTGCTGCGCATCGGCAGCCACGGGTCCAGAACCTCCCAACCCGAAAAAGATAATCTGCTTGGCCTGAATCAGCTGATCGACGGCAAGATTGATCGTCTGTGGGTCGAGGTTTTTCTTGGCAGTCACCATCGCCGCTATCGTAGCGTCAATGATTTTGCCGGTGTAGCTATCAGCATCATCATCAGGCTCGACATTGCGGTTCACATAGGGGACACCGCTTGCCAACGCTTGCGCCAAATGCAGTTTAAAATCGGGGAACCCGGCAGTGTTGAAACGCTTGCAGAAGCGGTTAACCGTTGGCTCGCTTACGTCCGCCGCTCGAGCCAATACCGCAATAGATGAACGCGTAGCAGACTGTGGATCCGCCAATATAACCTCGGCAACTTTACGCTCCGAACGGTTGAGCGAATCAAGCGCGCTACTAATCTCTTGAACAATATTGGAAGGCATGTCCCACCCCTCGCTTTGCTGACGTTGTCAGACTTACGTAATTACTTTCCAAACTTTACACCCAAATTAGTAATAAATGAACAAAAGCGTTTGTAAATTACAGACAAGTAAAAAAAATTAATCAGAAAAAATCTGTTTACTGGATCCAGATTTCCTTAAAACCCCCAGTTAAAACGGGTCTAAGGCACTATGAATGGGAGTTTTCGAATCTGATTCATTGAATATTTCTCGTCATTACAACGGTTGAACTCCGATCTGGCAAGGTTCAAAATATCCGTAAGTTTACAACCTTAATTAATTACAAAACTTTCACAGGTGAACAAGATGGCAATACGTGTAGGTATTAACGGATTTGGTCGTATCGGTCGCATGGTTTTCCGCGCAATCGCGCAGGAGTTCAATCAGGATATCGAGGTTGTCGGTATCAATGACCTTTTGGATGCTGACTACCTCGCTTACATGCTCAAATATGATTCAGTGCACGGCAACTTCAAAGGCGATATCCGTGTTGACAACAATCACCTGGTCGTCAACGGAAAGACAATTCGCCTGACTGCAGAGCGGGATCCTGCGCAACTTGCTTGGAGTGACATTGATGTTGACCTTGTGCTGGAGTGCACTGGCTTCTTCCTGACTGAGGAGAGCTGTCAAAAGCATATTGAGGCGGGCGCGAAGAAAGTGATTATGTCGGCGCCATCAAAAGATGGTACGCCAATGTTCGTCTATGGCGTAAACCACGACTCTTACGCCGGTCAGCAGATCGTCTCTGCAGCATCTTGTACAACCAACTGCCTGGCACCCGTTGCTAAGGTTCTTCACGACAACTGGGGTATCAAACGCGGGTTGATGACAACTGTTCACGCGGCTACTGCTACACAGAAAACCGTTGACGGTCCATCAGCTAAAGATTGGCGCGGTGGTCGCGGTATCCTGGAAAACATCATTCCATCATCGACTGGTGCTGCGAAGGCTGTAGGTGTGGTGATGCCTGAGTTGAACGGCAAACTGACTGGCATGGCCTTTCGTGTTCCGACCTCTGATGTTTCAGTTGTTGACCTGACGGTAGAGCTCGATAAAGAGGCGGATTACGAAGCGGTATGTGCTGCCATGAAGGCAGCATCTGAGCAGGGCGCTATGGGCGAAACTCTCGGATACACTGACGAAGCCGTTGTCGCGACTGATTTTCGCGGTTGCGATAAGTCCTCTATCTTCGATGCGACGGCCGGTATTCAGCTAGATGGCACCTTCCTCAAAGTCGTATCTTGGTACGACAACGAGTATGGCTACACCTGTAACATGCTGCGTTTCGCCAAAGTTGTAGCAGCCTAATTGAATCGAAGGAGCTTCCTCTTGATGGAACGCAGAACGAAAATTGTTGCAACACTGGGTCCGGCAACGGATACACCGGAAATGATAGATCGCCTGGTGAAGGCCGGCGTGAATGTAGTGCGCCTGAACTTCTCGCACGGTAGCCCTGAAGATCATAAAAATCGTGCTCAGATGGTACGTGACGCAGCGCGCAAGCGTGGCAAGTTTGTTGCAATCCTTGGCGACCTGCAGGGGCCTAAGATTCGAATTGCTCGATTTGTTGAGAGCAAGATTCACCTGGCTGTCGGCGATCGCTTTGCGCTGGATGCTAGCTTAGACAAGAACGCTGGAAACCAATACGAAGTTGGTATCGATTACGAAGCACTGGTTGATGACTGTTCAGTCGGCGATATCCTGCTACTGGATGACGGCCGCGTACAGCTGAAAGTTGTTGAAAAACAGGATAAGCGACTTGAGTGTGAAGTCACCATGGGTGGTCCACTCTCCAACAACAAAGGCATCAATCGCCAAGGCGGAGGTCTCTCAGCAGGCGCGCTGACCGAAAAAGATATGGCTGACATTAAAACTGCAGCCGAGATCGACGTTGACTACCTCGCTGTATCTTTCCCACGCACGGGCGCCGATATGCGTCAGGCGCGAGAGCTGATGCTGGCTGCAGGTGGCGATGCAGGTCTGATCGCCAAAATCGAACGCGCTGAGACAGTGAGTTGTGTTGAGAATATCGACGAGATCGTTGAGGCATCTGATGGCGTGATGGTTGCCCGTGGTGACCTTGGCGTGGAAATTGGTGATGCAGAGCTGATTGGTATTCAGAAGCTGATTATCGCCCGTGCTCGCACCTTGGATAAGACAGTCATCACCGCGACGCAGATGATGGAGTCTATGATCTCCAGCCCTATGCCAACGCGCGCCGAAGTTTTTGACGTGGCGAACGCGGTACTCGATGGTACTGATGCGGTCATGCTCTCTGCTGAGACAGCCGCTGGGGACTACCCGGTAGAGACCGTGGAGGCGATGGTGCGCGTAATTATCGGCGCGGAGAAGAACCGCATGTCACAGGTCTCAAAACACCGCATGGATGAGACCTTTGAGCGCATCGACGAGTCCATCGCGATGGCGGCGATGTACACCGCCAACCACCTAAAGGGTGTTAAGGCGATCATCTCTATGTCAGAAACGGGCGCTACCCCGCTGCTCATGTCGCGCATACGTTCAGGGCTTCCAATTTACGCCTATTCGCGTCATCCGAAGACTCAGACACGCGTAGCACTCTATCGCGGTGTCCAGACAATCCCCTTTGATACCGCCGATATGGAGAACGCTTCCGTTAACCAGATCGCGGTGCAGAAACTGGTTGACCGCGGTGATGTCACCGATGGCGATCTGGTCCTGATCACCAAGGGAGACTACGTCAATGCTCAGGGTGGTACTAACACGCTGAAAATTGTCCGCGTCGGTGGAACGATTCAGTAATGAATAAGACGCAGCATCCCGTCCCGTCGAAGAAGTCGATCGCGTTGGTGGCACACGACCACCGCAAGGCCGATCTGGTTGACTGGTGCCAGCGTCATCGTGATCGATTAGCTCACCACAGCCTGTTTGCTACCGGTACCACCGGCAGCATACTGGCGACGGCTCTTAATCTGCCGATCACATCGTTGATAAGCGGACCTATGGGTGGCGATCAGCAACTTGGGGCCATGATAGCCGAGCAGAAACTCGATCTTCTGCTCTTCTTCTGGGACCCGATGAATGCCCAGCCCCATGATCCGGATATCAAAGCGCTTCTGAGGCTGGCGGCCGTGTGGAATCTCCCGGTTGCCTGTAACGAAAGCACTGCCGATTTTATGTTTAGCTCACCTTTATTGGACAACCCGCACAAACGACAGGTCCCTGACTATCACTCCTACCTGTCACAACGCACTGACACCTAAACTCAGCGCGTCCAACACTTTACCTGCGAAAGCATTTGCCCCTCTTTGAGGGGTTTTTTTTGGCCAGGGACGGCCTTATGCCGCGAAGGGCAGGAAGCCCGAGAGTGGCGTCGTAAAACAACTAATCTCCGAGTTAAGTAGATGTGCGAGAGCAGCGTCTCTGGGAAGGTAAAACCCCTATTACGAGCAAGCCCGAGAGCGGCGTCCCAAAACGACGAGCTTGCGAATTAAATGGATGTGCGAGAACAGCGTCTCTGGGCAGCCAATATCCCTATTACAAGCAAACCGGAGAGCGCCGTCGTTGAAAAACGAGCTTCCGCATTACATTAATATAATAAATTAGCGCCGCAGAATGGATACCCCACGAATCACTTTGCATATGCGCTCTTGAAGCCAATCGAACTGGTGAGGTTGGTGAACTGACAATAATAGAGGAATCACCCGCCGGTGCACCTGGTGAAAGCGTTATTCACAACAACTCACTTCTGGAGGCAGACTTATTAACGGAAGCAGGTTGGCCCAACCGGTTATATGGTCTGTAACGATATTATTTTTCAGATTTATCCAAAAAAAACGGAGTCAGCATTAGATCTGACTCCGCTTTAATCTTTTCAGCTCAACACCGAACTCCGAGCTGATGCTGCTGAGGATTTTCTATCTCAGACAGCCTCAAGAAGCTCAGCGGGTGGCTCTTTAGCGCCCACCATAAAGGCTACCGCATCATTCATCTCATATTCGCCCGGTTTGATAACACACAGACGTGTCCCCAGACGATGAATATGAATTCTATCAGCTACTTCAAACACATGAGGCATGTTGTGGCTAATCAGAATAACCGGTAACCCACGTGCTTTGAGCTCCTTAATCAGATCCAGCACTCGTCGGCTCTCTTTGACACCCAGTGCCGCTGTTGGTTCGTCGAGAATGACAACTTTAGAACCAAAAGCCGCTGCACGAGCCACGGCAACACCCTGGCGCTGACCGCCAGAGAGAGTCTCTACGGCCTGCTGGATATTTTGAATCGTCATCAAGCCTAGATCATTGAGTTTCTCGCGAGCAAACGCTTCCATCGCTGGCTTATCGAGCTGACGGAAAAGCTTACCCATCAAACCAGGCTTACGGAGCTCGCGCCCCATGAACATGTTGTCTGCTATCGACAAGGCAGGTGACATCGCCAGTTGCTGATAAACAGTCTCTATACCGTGTTCACGCGCATCCAGAGGAGACTCGAAGTTTACTCGGCGACCCTCAAGATAGATCTCACCTGCATCAGGAACAATCGCTCCTGAAAGGGCCTTGATCATGGTCGACTTACCGGCGCCATTATCGCCAATTACCGCCAGCACTTCGCCCGGGTAGAGTTCAAAATCACAGTGGTCCATGGCAGTCACATGGCCATAGCGTTTTAGCAGGTTGACTGCTTTCAAAATAGGTTCTTGCGTTGTCATTATACTGTCGCCTTTCTTATCCACTGGTCAACCGATACGGCGGTAATAATCAATACGCCGATGAGGAGGTAGGTCCACTGCACGTCAACACCAAGCAAACGCAGACCCAGGGTAAAGACACCCACGATAAGTGCACCAAAAAGAGGGCCCAAAACTGAACCACGTCCACCAAACAGTGAAATACCGCCTATCACAACCGCTGTGATCGATTCGATATTAGCGAACTGACCAACTGTCGGTGATACGGAGCCAAGTCGTCCTATCATCGCCCAGCCCGCGAAAGCACAGATAAGGCCTGCTGTCATGTAAACAGAGATAAGTACCCGATCGGTTTTCACCCCAGAAAGCTCCGCCGCATCTTTGTCGTCACCAATGGCGTAGACATGGCGCCCCCAGGCAGTGGAACTCAGCACGTAAGCGAGGACAAGAAAGAGCGCAATCATAAAGACAACGCCATAAGTGAATACGGCACCGCCAATTTGGAATTTTTCGCCAAAGAACTGAAGTATCGGCGCATTGTCCGCCACGTCCTGAGCACGAATGGTTTCGTTGGCTGAGTAAAGAAAGTTTGTAGCCAGCGCGATCTGCCACATACCCAGCGTGACAATAAAGGGTGGCAATTTATATTTTGCAACAAGCAGGCCATTCAAGTAACCCACAAACGTGCCACAAGCCAGACCACAAAGAACACTGATCTCAGCGGGCAGTCCGTAACGGAAGGTAAACTGTCCCATCACTACAGACGACAGAACCATGATTGCTCCAACCGATAGATCGATACCGGCCGTGAGGATAACAAGCGTCTGCGCGGCGGCAACAATACCGACGATCTGAACCTGCTGCAGGATCAGCGTCAACGCAAACGGAGAGAAGAATTTGGAGCCCGCGAGTATGCCGAATACCACTATCGAGAGGGCCAGAACAATTAGAGGAACAACCCAGGGGTAGCGATGAAGAATATGCTGCACTGTACGCAACACTCCACCATCGTCATTTTCGAATTTAGCGACAGAGGCCTTGGCCGCACCCAGCGACTTCTCGTAATCGAGCGGGGTAGTATTATCAGCGGACATAAATAAGTCTCGATTGATTAAGGTTTTTACAATAAGGGCAGTGATATAAAAAACACGCTGGCAGTAGCATCTACCGCACAGCGTGTTTATTGACTATCCGAGAGTCTTAGCTACCCCAGCAGAGGTCTAGACCTTCTTTAACAGAGATAGAGTCAACACCGGCCACTGGCTTGTCAGTGATCAGCGCAGCGCCTGTATCAAAGAAGTTCTTACCTTCAGTCATAGCAGGCTTAGTGCCGTTGTCGGCCCAAGCTTTGATTGCTTCAACACCCAGTGCAGCCATGCGCAGTGGGTACTGCTGAGAAGTTGCGCCAATCACACCATCGCGTACGTTACGTACACCGGCACAACCGCCGTCAACAGATGTGATCAGAACGTCGTTCTCACGACCAATCGCTTTCAGTGCTTCGTACGCACCCGCTGCAGCAGGTTCGTTGATGGTGTAGACAACGTTGATCATAGGATCTTTCGCAAGGAGGTTCTCCATCGCGCGACGACCACCCTCTTCGTTACCGTCACTCACGTCGTGACCAACGATACGTGGGTCTGTCTCGTCACCCCACTTGTTTGGGTTACCCAGATCGATACCAAAGCCTTTCATGAAGCCCTGGTTGCGCAGAACACCGACTGTTGGCTGTGACACGTTGATGTTCAGGAATGCAATTTTAGCGTCCTTAGCAGCATCACCCAGTGTCTCTTTAGCCCATGCACCGATCAGCTCGCCAGCAACAAAGTTGTCAGTAGCAAAAGTAGAGTCAGCGGCATCGATTGGATCGAGCGGAGTGTCAAGCGCAATGACTGCCAAACCAGCATCACGAGCCTGTTTTACTGAAGCAGTAATGCCAGAAGTGTCAGATGCTGTCAGCAGAATACCGCTAGCTCCATCTGCAATACAGGTCTCGATAGCCTGCACCTGTGTTTCGTTATCACCGTCAGTTTTACCAGCGTAAGCTTTGAGCTCAACGCCGAGCTCAGCCGCCTTGGCCATAGCACCTTCGCGCATTTTTACGAAGAACGGGTTTGTATCAGTTTTGGTGATCAGACAAGCCGAAACTTTGCTGTGACCGCCTGCCATAGCAGCGCCGGACATAGCGGTAGCCGCTACTGTAGCTGCGATAATTGTAGCGAGTTTAGACATGATTAACTCCTGGTTGTTTTTATGGGCGCTAATTACTGCGTTATTAATTAATACAATTGTTTGCGATTTCTCAAATGAGATGGGTATCCCCAATCTTCGCAACCCCGTAGGGTACGGCATACGTTAATTTCTAACTAATCCTACTGTCAATACTTAATTCAAAATTAATTAATAATTGAATCCCATTTAAAATCGCGTTAGCTTCTGTCATCGAATACACTTGCCGCCCGCGGCTCTGCGTTAGTCATCAAGCAGCCAAATAACAGCAAAACAAAAGCGAAAAGAATAAAAAGAGAGCAGGATGAGCCCCACATCGGATCACCGCAAAAGAGCCACGGCCCCGAGAATGATTGGGTCGAATCTAACGACAGTCAGAAGCACAAACGAGCGCTTGATACTGCACTTAGTGCGTACTCACGAGCAGCTCACAAAAGCCGATGCAACTCGGCTGACAAAACTCTCAGCCAATGCAGTGTCCGTAATCTTCAGATCTCTGGAGGAGGCGGGTTTCCTACTTCGGTGCGCTCCCATTAGAGGCCGTATTGGACAGCCTTCAACACCGATGAGACTCAACCCAGCCGCACGTTACTACGCAGGGCTCTACCTGGGCCGACGGTCATACCGATTAGTCATCATCGATTTCGTCGGCAATATTCTGGCGCGACAGACCAGCATTCACAATTATCCGACGCCAACGAGTCTGATAGCCTTTATAAAACAAGCGCTGCCAATGGTACTGGATCAATCGGGAATAAAGCAGAGCCAACTCGACGCATTTAATATTGCGGCACCAGGTGAGCTATGGAGCTGGACACCCGAGCTTGGAATTGCGAAGGAGGAGATGGAACCCTGGCGCTTCTTCAACCTAAGGGATGAGGTTGCAACGCTAGTGCGACTTCCCGTCGAAATTGAGAACGATGGTACGTCTGCCTGTCGCGCGGAGCTGGTATTTGGCGGTAAACGGGCCGCAATGGATTGGGCCTACTTCTACGTGGAGAGCTTTATAGGAGGCGGAATCGTTTTGAACGGCAGCGTTTACCCCGGCCGTCGTAGCCACGCGGGTGGATTTGGACCCTTGCGGGTACCGGAGCAAGCGGGAGGCAGTCGTTTGATGGATCACGCGTCGCTGGTGACACTTGAGCACTTAGTAGTAGGTGAACCTGCAGAAGCAATCGAGAGAATCTATAGTGATGAGTTGAATTGGTCGTCAATTGAACAACCTCTAGATGCCTGGATTAAACGTGCTGGCAAAAGCCTCACCTATGCCATTGTCTCTTCACTAACTGTGGTTGACTTTGAGGACTTCGTCATTGACGGAGCCTTACCCGTTCATGTTCGAGATCGCCTACTAAACGAGATCAGAGAGCAATGGGAGTTATTAGATCGCCAGGGTATAGATACGCCACAGATAAGCCCGGGTAAGTTTGGTGCCATAGCCGGCGCACTTGGCGCTGCTGCAATTCAGATCTCC
>DATHZN010000042.1:0-20425 GCA_035458585.1 Marinobacterium sp.
TATTTTGAGCAGCTTAAAGAGCTTGAAGTCTCAGCCCACCTATTGATCACAAGGGATGGAGAGATCGTGCAATTTGTCGCATTTGATAAGCGCGCATGGCACGCAGGACTCTCTCGATTTGAAGGACGAGATAACTGTAACGATTTTTCTATCGGCATAGAACTTGAGGGAACAGATGATCTGCCGTACACGGAAATACAGTACAAACATCTGATTCAGGTTAGCCAGCTCCTGATCAAAAGCTATCCGCAGTTAAACACTGATAGGGTCACCGGCCACCAGCATATTGCGCCGGGGCGTAAAACCGACCCCGGTCACTATTTTGATTGGGACTATTTTCGCGCAGCACTTGTAAAAAACTCTATTTGATAATAAATATCATTTACAATTAGCGTATTGGATCTCCAAGCATCCTAAGGAGTGCTCTTGCCCGGTAAACCGCTGTTAACGCTAGATAATATTCACTGTACCCTTGGTGGGCAGTCCATTCTACGTGGGCTAAATTTTGCTTTGGCCGATGGCGAGGTCGCTTGTCTATTGGGACCCAGTGGCTGTGGCAAGACCACGGCACTGCGGGCTATTGCAGGCTTTTTGGAACTGCAGCAGGGCGAGGTGTTATTAACGGGGCAGTGCATCAGTCGTGTCGGTGCCGTGGTGCCGCCAGAGCGCCGTGGTATTGGGATGGTATTCCAGGATTATGCTCTGTTCCCTCATTTGTGCGTTGCCGACAATATCGCTTTTGGGCTTCGGGATAAGAGTAACTCTGAACGAGCGGCTTTGGTCGCTGAGATGTTGCAGCTAGTTGGGCTGAGCGACAAATCACAGGCTTTCCCGCATGAGCTCTCCGGTGGTCAACAACAGCGAATCGCATTGGCTCGGGCCCTTGCGCCCAGACCTAAGCTTTTGCTAATGGACGAACCCTTCTCCAATCTCGATACTGATCTGCGCCGCCAGTTGTCGTTAGAGATGAAATCAATTCTCAAAAGCCAGGGTATCGCTGCGATTCTTGTTACCCATGACCAACAAGAGGCCTTTACGCTAAGTGACAAAATTGGCGTGATGTTTGAGGGACAGATTCAACAGTGGGGAACACCAACTGAGCTTTTCTACCGTCCCGAATCGCCCGAAATTGCCCGGTTTTTGAGCCTAGGCGCCTTGATTGATGGCACTGTTTGCGACGATGATTGCTTGGAGACTGAGCTGGGCCTGATCGAGTTTGCTGAACCTATCGCAGCGAATAGAGGCCAACGTATCAGTATCTATTTGCGCCCCCTCGACATGGAGTTAGTCGAACCCGGAGCGGTCGCTTGTAAAATTGAACAGATAGAGTTTCAGGGCGTGCACACACTTTACCATCTGCGTACCCCCGAGGGTAACAGGCTTCAAGTTGCTCAGCAGGGGATTGGCGCTTATCAGACAGGGGAGCGTGTAGGCGTACACGTAGCTGCCCATCGTCCGCTCATATTTCTCTCTTAACGCGCGTCACGAGTCGCGGTGATGGTGCGGCTGAGAAGAATAACGGGAATAATACCTACCAGTACAATCAACAGCGCTCCAGGCGCGGCAGTCTCAAGCTTCTCATCAGAGGCGAATTGATAGACCGCCGTTGCCAGTGTGTCGAAGTTAAAGGGGCGTAAAATCAGCGTTGCTGGTAGCTCTTTCATGCAATCTACAAATACGACGAGTAGAGCGGTCAGCAGTCCGCCTTTAATCAAGGGTAGGTGGACCCGTTTGAGTGTTTCCAGTGTGTTCGCCCCGAGTGAACGCGACGCCATATCCATGCTCGGTGTTACCTTGGCAAGCGAGGCCTCAATACTGCCAGAGGAGATCGCCAGAAAACGCACAACGTAGGCAAAGAGGATGGCAAAAGGGGTGCCGCTTAGCAGAAGTCCGGTCGATATACCAAAGGTGTCGCGCATCCAACCGTCGAGTGTGTTGTCAAAGGCCGCAAAAGGGATAATGACACCGATCGCCAGCACGGCGCCTGGGAGCGCGTATCCAAGGTGAGCCATTTTAGCCGCCGCTCTAAGGCTTGTTAGTCCGGGTTTAAGGCGCTGTGAGTAAGCGAGTATCAGAGCGAGCATAGCTCCCAGGAGTGCGGCGCTGCCCGATAAAACTAGCGAGTTGCTGGCCTGTGTCAGGAAGCGGCTGTCTCTGAATTGATCAAGATGATTAAGCGCCATTGTGCCCAGTTCAATGAACGGGATTACAAATCCGAAAATCACTGGCAGTGCGCAGACCAGCAGAGCCAGCCACCGCTGTACTCCCCTGAGCTTGAAGCGCTCTATCTGCTTAAACCGGTCGGCGCCAGAGAACTGTTTTGCGCGCGCACGTCCGCGACGTTCCAACCATATAAGTAGTACTACGAAAAGCATCATTAGCGTCGCAATTTGTGCTGCGGCACCCAAGTTACTCATGTTGAGCCAAGCATCGTAGATGCCAGCAGATAAACTCTTTACAGCGAAAAAGTCGACAGTTCCGAAGTCATTTAGGGTCTCCATAGCGACTAGTGAGAGACCAACTGCAATGGACGGGCGCGCTATGGGGAGAGATATACGCCAAAAGCTCTGCCAGGGAGTGCAACCCAGGGTTCGGCTGGCATCGCGGATGTTGACCGACTGCTCTAGAAAGCTTGAACGAGCCAACAAATAGACGTAGGGGTAGAGTACCAGGCTCAGCATGATGACTGCACCACCAAGGGAGCGAATCTCCGGGAAGTGGTAATCACGGGCTGTCTGCCAACCAAAAAGCTCTCTGAGCGCGCTCTGCACGGGGCCAGCATACTCGAGCAGGTCTGTGTAGATATAAGCGATGACATAAGCCGGAATTGCGAAGGGTAGCAATAGCGCCCATTCAAAGAGTGCTCTTCCTGGAAAGTTGCACAGCGTCACTAGCCAGGCTGACGAAACGCCAAGTAACAGAGACAAGAGTCCGACGCCCAGCAGTAGCAGGAGTGTTGTTTGGATATAGACTGGCAGAACAGTACTGGAGAGATGAGGCCAGATATTCTCGGTGGGGTTGAAGGCTAGCCAGACTACCGCAGCGATTGGAAGGATAACTAACAACGCAACGACCCAGCCGATGGTGGTCCACCGGCTGGGAAGGTTTAGTGATTTGCGTTGAAAGGTCAGACTAGCGCTATTTTGCATTAGGCTCAGTTATCAAAACCGACACGATCGACCATACGAGAGGCCTCCGCACGATTAGCAGCAATTCGGGTCAGACTAAGGGTGTCCGCTTTAAATTCGCCCATATACTCGTTGATCAGTGCCGATCGTGCAACACCCGGGCGCACTGGAAACTCATGGTTGACCTCGGCATAGATGCGCTGGGCCTCCTCTGATGTAAGGAACTCTATCAACTGCAGGGCCTGCTGCGGGTTAGGTGCATTTGCAGTAATAGCTGCACCTGAGATGTTCATGTGGGCACCGCGATCGTCCTGGTTAGGGAAAACCAGATTTACCGACTGAGCCCACTCTTTCTGTTCTGGCTCTTTATCGTTGTTAAGCATGGCACCGAAGTAGTAACTGTTACCCAGTGCGACATCACACTGCCCCTCTTTTACGGCTTTAACCTGAGCGCGGTCATTACCCTGAGGTTTGCGAGCGAGGTTTTCCTTAACAGCCGCCAGCCAGGCTTCTGCTTCTGCAGCGCCCTTGTGCTCGATCATCGAACCGATCAACGACAGGTTGTAAGAGTGTTTCCCGCTACGCGTACAGATACGACCTGCCCATTTTGGGTCTGTGAGATCTTCGTAGCTGGCGATCTCGCCTGCCTCGACGCGATCTTTAGAGGTGTAGATGATGCGGCTGCGAGCAGTGAGTCCAACCCATTGTGAATCTTCGTCGCGGTACTGTGCGGGTACATTGGCACTGATAGTTGCAGATTCAATTTTTGCAAGAAGATTGAGGTCTTTAGCGTCTTGCAGCGGGCCAATATCTGAGGTCAGTAGGATATCTGCTGGCGTGTTACGCCCCTCGTTCTCGAGACGCTCGAGCAATCCCTTGGAGGAGAAGACTACGTTGACTTCAACGCCTGTTTTTTCGGTAAAAGCGTCTAACAATGGGCGAATGAGAAACTCCTGACGATAAGAGTAGATGTTCACCTCATCAGCAACACTCGCCTGTGACACAGCAAGCGATCCCGTCAGAGTCGTTAGTACAACTGAGAGACGGGTAACTTGGTTTAACTTAAGCTGGTTTAACTTTAGGGTCATTTGTTAACTCCACTTTAGGTTTGAACGATAATGAGAAAGATTATCATTTATATTTAGATTGTCAACCTAGATGTTAATGATTCTCATTCGTTCTCTCTAAATCAGTGGAAAAAGACGACTTGCTATGACGGGAACAGCCGTCTCTACTCTTAGGATCCGCTCACCAAGGTGGAAGGGAGTAAGACCTTGCGTCTGCATCAGTGCGACTTCATACGGTATAAAACCGCCCTCTGGACCAACAGCGACCAGTGTTGGCTCGCTACTCGGCGCTGGACAGGGGGCAGCATCATAAGGGTGAGCTATTAGCGCACGTCGGCCCGCAACTAGCGCTGGTAATTCATCCTCTACAAAGGGCTTAAAGCGCTTCCGTAGATGTACCTGCGGCATCAGAGTATCTCCGGCTTGCTCCAAACCCAATCTCAGATACTCTGTAATCTGGGGCGGTTGTAAGATGGGTGTCGACCAGTAGGACTTATCGACACGGTAGGTATTAATAAGAAAAATCTGCTTGATCCCCAGCGTCGCACTGGTCTGGAGTATCCGTTTGAGCATTTTCGGACGTGGCAATGCCATCACGAGTATCAAGGGTAAGGGAAGGGGGGCGGGCTTATTGAGCTCAACCCTGAGCAGCGCCCTGTTAGTATCAAGCTCGAGTACTTTGGCCACGCCACGCTGCTTGTCCAAGAGGCCACAACGCAGGCTATCACCTACTGTAATGTGTTGTACTTCTAGCATGTGTTTGAGACGCCGGCCGACAAGTTGTACATCGGTCTCGCTGATAAAATCCTTTGGATCCAGTAAAAGTAAGTTCAAAAAGGGTGCCTCCTGAGTCTCAGGCCGCTATTCTACTCTTTTTTAAAAGCGAGCAGCATGAGCCAGCCACCAGACCTCATACAAGATCCGATAAGGCCGACCCTGGTGCGTATGACTGTGCCGATGATGTTCGGCATGGTCAGTCTGATGCTTTTCCACCTGGCGGACGCTTGGTTTGTTGGACAGCTTGGTACTGACGCGCTTGCGGCTTTGGCATTCACATTTCCTATCAGTTTCTCAATTACCAGTCTGGCGATCGGTCTGGGAGTCGGTACCTCCGCCATACTGGCACGCCTGATAGGAAGTGGTCAGACTGAGCGGGTTGCCAGAGTGGCTACTGATAATTATCTGATGGCAATTCTGATAACAGCTTTGACCGGCTTACTTGGACAGCTTCTTCTACCATGGTTAGCGCATTTATTGGGTGCGCCGAATGAACTTTATCCATTAATACAGGCTTACATGGGTACCTGGTTTTTCGCCTCGATTTTTATGGTGCTTAACATGGTTTGTAACGCCACATTTCGATCAACCGGTGATACAAAAATGACCGCCACGCTTATGCTGGGCTCATCGGCAATTAATTTTGTTCTCGACCCGTTACTGATATTCGGTTGGGGACCTTTTCCTGAACTAGGTATTGAGGGGGCTGCAATCGCTAGTCTGATCGCCTGGTTTACCACCTCAGTTTTGGCACTCTATCTACTGAAGACTAAAAAGAAGCTCCTGTTGTTGGAGTGGTTAAGATGGCCCGAGATTATCGAAAACTGGCGCTCAGTTCTCAAGATCAGTCTTCCTGCGGCGCTCTCTAATATGATGACGCCTCTGGCTAATGGCGTGCTCACGGCGGTTGTGGCGCGCCATGGACCAGAAGCAGTCGCTGCATTCGGCGTAGGTAATCGGCTGGAGAGTCTCTCGCTTCTCGTATGCCTTGCCTTATCAATGACCTTACCGCCGTTTATCTCACAGAATTTCGGTGCGCACTTAATTGGACGGGTACAACGTGCCTACCAACTGGCGATTCAGTTCGCCCTGATCTGGCAGTTGTTGGTCTATCTCGTCCTGGCACTGAGCGCAGGATGGGTCGCGCAGCTGTTTACTGATGATCCTGATGTACGGCGCTGGCTCACGCTCTGGATACTGATTGTGCCGTTGGGTTTCGGGTTTCAGGCAACCACCTTCCTCTCATCATCGACATTCAATGCACTGCACCAGCCCCTGCGAGCGATGAGAATCAGCTTGGTACGTCTTTTTCTTCTTTATGTCCCATTTGGATGGTTGGGTAACGAGCTGTTTGAACTTAAAGGCATGTTCGTTGGGCTCGTCTGTGCCAACGCGCTGACGGCGCTCTTCGCCTGGTTCTGGATGATAAAATATCAACGACACTTGTCTGTTAGATGATTTAATTCGATCTGGATATAAGAATCATCGTTTAGATCTCGTTTCCATGGTACTGTGCAGGCTGAAAGAACTATTTTGGTGCGTAGTAACAGTTTCTTGCACTGAAAAGATGCCTTTTTGAGCCGCAGCGCTTGGTTTGGGTAAGTCCAACGCAGGCGAAACGGGAGTGGCACAGTTCTTGATTCACATTTGAGCTAGAAGACTCGGTTTTTCGGGTCTTCAGCGAATTAACGAGCCGGTTAAGGACTGTCCGGCTCTTATCAAGTATGGGGTGAAAACACTTATGAGCCAAAAAATCGCACTTGTCACCGGCGGCACCGGTGGTTTGGGTACTTCTATCTGTCGTGAACTTGCGGATGCAGGTTTCAAAGTTGTAGCGGGCTACAACGCTGGCGGTAACCATGACAAAGCGAAGGCTTGGCAGGAAGAACAGCGTAAAGATGGTTACGAAATTGAAGTTGCCTACGGCGACGTAACTAATGCTGACTCTTGTGCAAAATGTATTGAAACGGTCGCAGAGCTGACCGGTGGTAGTGTCGATGTTCTGGTTAATAATGCCGGTATCACGCGCGATGGTATGTTCAAGAAAATGAGCTGGGAGCAGTGGGATGAAGTGCTCTCTGCTAACCTGGACTCGATGTTCCACATGACTCGTCTGGTTATTAACCCGATGCTCGATAAGGGCTTTGGTCGCGTTATCAACATCTCATCTGTGAACGCGCAGAAGGGTCAGTTTGGTCAGGCTAACTACTCTGCGGCAAAAGCGGGTATTCACGGCTTCACCAAAGCGCTGGCGCAGGAAGTTGCGCGTAAAGGCGTGACGGTGAACACAGTCTCACCAGGTTACATTATGACGGCTATGGTTGCTAAGATTGATCAGAAAATTCAGGACTCAATCACGGCAACAATTCCAGTGGGGCGGTTCGGTGAGCCACATGAGATCGGCCGTACAGTTGCTTTTCTGGCCGACGAGCAGTCCGGTTACATTACCGGTGCTGACTTCTCTGTGAACGGCGGTCTACACATGTTCTAAGCGCTTGCGCTTTAATGATGGGGTGCACCCTTTGGTTTGTGCCCCATTTTATTTGACCTCCACTTGCCCGCCTACGTAGACCCATCTCTCGCCATCTTTGCGAAAATCAGATCGTTCATGCAGACAGCCCTGCTCGTTACCCGCCTCAAAGTAGGCGTTGAATTCGACGACACCCGTTTTATCGGTGATGCCGCCTGCGACCGTATCAAGTATCTCAAGCTTCACCCACTTGGTATGCCGGATTTCACGCTCGAGCATGCGCCTCTCATTCACTGAACGGCGCTCGGGTGCCAGAGTGTTGATCAGATAATCGACCGCGCCAAGACTGAAAGCGGTGTAGCGTGATCGCATCAGTTGTTCGGCTGTCGCTGCCGGTGATAACAGCATCAGTCTTGGAGCGCAGCAGTTTTCGAAGCTTTTTCCGGAGGCGCAGGGGCAGGGGGCACTCATATCGGTCAACATGGAGGTTCCTAATATTCGCTATTTCTTTAGGCTTTCAAGCTGGGCTGGTAATCTATGGTGCTATTATGACGCTAATTCAAAAGGATAGAAAAGATGGCAGGCGGTCAGATCGATAGCTTCTTCTGGCACGATTATGAAACCTCCGGTACGGATACTCGCCGGGATCGCCCAATGCAGTTTGCCGGCGTGCGAACCGATGCTAATCTCAACATAATCGATGAACCGCTGGTCATCTACTGCCGCCCTGCCGACGATCTGCTACCCCATCCTATGGCATGTCTGATTACCGGAATTACACCGCAGAGAGCACTGGATGAAGGGTATCCAGAAGCTGAATTCATAGGATTGATCAATGAACAGTTATCACGCCCTAATACCTGCGGAGTAGGGTATAACTCTCTGAGGTTTGACGACGAAGTCACGCGTAATACTTTGTACCGCAATTTCTTTGACCCTTACGCTCGAGAGTGGCAAAACGGCTGTTCGCGCTGGGATATCATTGATATGTTGCGTCTCACACGAGCGCTGCGGCCGGAGGGTATTAACTGGCCAAGCTACGATGATGGCACACCGAGTCTGCGACTTGAGGACTTAACTCAGGCCAACAATATAGCGCATGGACAGGCACACGATGCCCTTTCTGACGTGGAGGCGACGATTGCAGTTGCAAAACTGGTTAAGCAAGCCCAGCCCAAACTCTATGATTATGTGCTAAATAATCGCACTAAGCATAGGGTACAGGCGATGCTTGATACCGAGCGTATGAAACCCGTTCTTCACGTCTCCTCAAAGTATCCGGTTTCGCACGGGAATCTTGCGCTCGTTGCACCGTTGACGACCCATCCCGGTAACCCTAACGCAACACTTGTGTGGGATCTTCGTTTTGATCCCACCCCGTTGTTTGAGCTCAGTGTTGAGTCGCTTAGGACCCTTATCTTTACTCGCCACGACCAATTGCCGGCTGGCGCGCCGAGAATTGCATTGAAGCTAGTGCATATAAATCGCTGCCCTATTCTTGCACCGGCTGGGATGCTAAATGCACAGGAGGCGGCCCGTTTCGAGATTAATGGTGATCTTTGTAGGTCGCATCTGGCGCTTTTACGATCAGAAGTGGGGCTGTCTGACAAGCTACGTGCAATCTACTCTGAGCCCATGGAAGCAGCGACAGATCCCGATTTGGCACTCTATTCGGGTGGTTTTTTTGAGGACTCTGATCGTAGATTGATGGATAAAGTTCGCCAAGCTGATGCCGATACACTTGTACATCTCGATTTGCCGTTTCAGGATCCGCGACTTGAGGAGATGTTGCTACGCTACAAAGCACGTAACTACCCTCACACACTTCGCGAGGAGGAGCAGCATCGTTGGGAGGAGTATCGCAGTCAGAAGCTGCTCAATGGGGATAACGGTCATTTGAGCTTCGATGCGTTATACGCTGAGATGAATCGTATCGCAGCTGATCCCGCGACGACCGACCAACACCGCATGATACTTGAGGAGCTCGCACTATATGCTGAGTCGATCTATCCGTTGGAGTTTAGTTAGCCCGTTATTGTTAGCCGGTTGCCTTGTTCCGACTGCTGTAGCTTCGGATGATTCTCCCAATATTGATCTGTTGGAGGATCCGCTCGCCGTTGAGTTTTCAAGGAAGTTTGAGCAGCGCATGCTGCCTGCTGAGGCACCCTACAATACGGGAGAGTCGGGGTATGTTGCGATATCGCCTGAGCAGATCATCATACCTGATCCGGTTGTTATTCCACCGGAGGTGTCTTTAGCTGACGAGACGGTTGTTGTGGCGCCTGCGCCACCTGCGGTGGTTGAGCAGGCTGCTCCAGAGTGGTTGCTCTATCAAGGTAATCTTAGGCCCACTAATCCGGAGGACCAGCTATTTGAGAGGATCAACACCGAGTACGCAGAGGTCGCGAGTGCCTGTATTCCCGGTGTTGATTGCCCCTTGGAGCCAATGCAGCTTCCCGCATGGCCCGACGAACCTTTACCCGAACAGGCGCCCTTTGAGATCTTTGAAACGGATCTGATCTCTCCGTTTGCGCCTATTCCTGAGCTCAGTGAGCTACCCTTTCCGACGCCTGATGCCTAGCTCTAGTTAGCGCTCGCTACCCAGAGTTGGCGCTGCATTAACTGGTCCATTCGACCAATCAAATCCACAGCACTGATCTCATCGATCGCGGCCAGCATCTGTTCGCGCGTATCGAACGCAGGATTATCTCGGTCTATCTCACGCCAGAGTCGCGCTGTTTCGTCGCTCAGGCGCTGTGATGGGGTACTGATTCGAGAAGCGAGACTCGCCTTGTACTCTTGTAATTGTGCGTCAAGTAGCGCCGGTAGTTGCTCTCGCCAATCGTTGAGGAACTCGATATAAGCGTGCTTGAGGTCTTCCACACTGGCCACTGGTGATTGCGTTACAAAGGCGATTCCGGGCTGTTCATTCATTGGCATGAAGTTACTGAATACGATGTAGCCCAACTGCTGTTCGGTTCGCAAGCTGGTGTAGAAAGGCGCCGACAGCATCTCATTGAGCAGGGCTACCTCCGTCCGCTGACGCAGTGTTTCACCCTCCGATTGGAGGTAGAGCACAAGTGCACGATCACTATGGTCAACTTCGGTTATCAGGGTAGATGTCTCGCCCAGTTGGCGCACGCTAAGCTGCGGAATCGCCAGTGGCTTCATCTCCTTGAACGCCTGTTCAACCTTTGCGCCAACCCGTTGTGCGTCTTCTAGGCTGAGATTGCCATGGACGAGCAGCCGAATCTGGCCCTGTTCCAAGAGCTGTTCACGTTGGTTTTTCAGTGTCTCTAAATCCACTCCCCCCAGTGCGGCGAGTCTCTCCTCAGCCGACCAGCCGGGCATTAAATGGTTATAAAGCTCAGAGAAAGCGCGGTTGTACGGTTTATCTTTAAGGCTGTTCTCTAACTCCTCACGATAATCCTGCAGAATACGGTCAAACAGTGCCTTGTTATCCAGAGGCAGATTCAATGCCTGTAGTTGAGTGTCAAACAGCTCCGGTAGACGATCATCATAACCGCTTACCTTAATTGAGATTCCTCGCATATGAGGATAGAGCTGTGCGCTCAGACCTGCGAGAGACGCATCATAGAGCAACTCAGTCTCCAGCTCAGTCAACATGCGTGTCAGTAACGTGGAAGCGACGGCTGATTCGGCTGAATGCATTGCAGCCGGTGTAAACAACGCCAGATTAATAGCGCCGCGAGGCTGTTCGAAACTGGTGTCGAGTAGATGCCAGAGCTCGAGCTTTTCTGTCTGAACAAGGCGGACCGGCGTTGATCGCTGCTCACCTGATTTGAGGTCAAAGCGTTGAGCTACAAAGGGGTTGAGTGACTTAATGCTCAGTTGCGCGATGGTCGGTGGGTTGCTCCAGCGGTCAATCAGGGCGTCCGATATCTCATCGATCGCATACTCTATGCCATAGAACGATTCGCGAGAGTCCGTTTCAATATCGTCGCTGTAGCGTGTTAGGATCATTCGCTCTGGCACCATGCGTTCTAAAAAGGCAGTGATTTCGGTAGGACGATATTCATCAAAACGATAGGGGGCTCGCAACATCTCTTCGGCTGGATATTCCGCAAGCATTCGGGCGAAGCGTGTCACTGTGTGTGAGGGATCACCCGATTGTTGAAACAGAAAATCGACCTCTGCCAGGGCCCGTTGCTCGTCATAAAGCTCAGCTTTTAGGCCGCTAGTGCGCATCAATTCCAGCTTGGCAAATACGGCCTCTATTACGTCAGCCTCATGCTGTTGGCCGAGGTCGGTCAATTCAATAGTAATATCGAAGCGACTCTGCTGTTCTAGATCAATTCCGATCCAGGCCCCTAAACTCTTAGCCCAGCCTTGCTCTTTCAGATAAGAGAGTAGGCTGCCTTCGCCTTCGTATCCGAGTTGATTAGCAATGTAGTAGAGCGGTTTCGTCTGCCAATAGCTGCGGCGCTCGGGGAGAGGAAAGCTGATATTCAGCTCCTGCATCGATTTTATGGTTTTGACGTTCATCTGTTGCGGGAGTCGTGTCTCGTCATAAAGCGCCACCGAGTCGCGATAGGGTAAGACGTTACGGTTCTCAATCGGAGCGAAGTATTGTCTTGCAATATCCTCAAGTTGTTTAATTGATTGCGGGCCTATCAGAGCTGCAGTCATTAGGTTGGCAGAGTAGTAGCGCTGATAAAAATCAATCAGATCAGGCCTAATAGGTTTGTCGTCTGTATTGCTGAGGGTATCAAGATTACCCACGCTGAACATTGACCAGGCGTGCTCAGGATTCATCAGCAGCTTATCTGCAACGTAATTGCGCCGACCATCATCCAAGCGTTTGGATTCAAACTCCGAGTGCACGGCATTACGCTCGCGTTCGACATACTCAGGTGTAAACAACGGGCTAATAAAAAACTGTGCAAACCGGTCTAGAGCTGGCTCCAGTGCGTCACTTTTGACATCAAAAAAGTAGGTAGTGTTGTCGTAGGCGGTGAATGCATTGTGGTTGCCGCCATTTGCGCTAATAAAGCTCTGATATTCACCGACCTCAGGAAACTTCTCTGTACCCAGAAAGAGCATATGCTCGAGAAAATGTGCCAGGCCCTCTCGCCCTCTAGGATTGGCATTTGAGCCAACATTAACGCTCAAAGCTGCAGCGGCCTGCTGCAGTTCGACATCTGACACCAGCGCAACTTTTAAACTATTTTCAAGTTCAATTACTTTGTACTGCCGGTCGTCTCGCGGGCTGGTGATGACATCGCCTGCGCGAACGACAGTACTGATCAGAGCAAAACTGGTAAAAACGAGCAGAACTAGACGCTTCACATTTAACTCCTATGTTAGTTGCACTGTGTATACGGCGAACTTTGCATGACGGAGCTAGTCTGGACGGCTTACCTGAAACTAATATGAAGTAACGGCTAGCCCAACTTTAGTCCAATAAGAAACCCGGTGGTTGCGCTTGCGCCTCGCGCTGTAAACTCAGACAGACGATCCATCAAGAAGCTGCCAGATTGATTTGCCAGCTCCCCTGCGGCAGATGCTGCCTGCTCGATGCTGGCATCGCTGATGGTCGCAATCCCGTAGTACTCGGCGACGAACATCAGCACTAGAGCGCCGCCGCCGATTAATAGCGCCAGTTTGAGCATTTTTTTGGCGAAGTAACCAACGGCTAATCCAATAATGAATGGCGCCCCGACATTTCCTAACAGAAAAGTAGACGAGAGGTAGTCAGTCTCGGAGGCGGCGGTTTGTGGGTCCATTTGAGGCCTGTGCACTGAGTCAGGTAGGCGCCTATTCTGAGCAATTTGACCGGTTAAATCCACCCAAAACAGCGGTTTAGGCATATCGAGCGAGGCTGCAACTAGTGTAGGCTTGAGATGAGGATCGGATGGAGGAATATCTGGATGAATCGTGAGAAGGTGGTGTTTGCCTTTTTTATCGTTCTAGCTCTGACGCTGAACGTGGGGTTTGTTGTCGGTGATGTTGATAATCCCGGGCATCACGAGGTCGTTGAACTGTTTCTGGCGATTGTAGTGAGCCTGATCTGTACAGTTCTGAAGTTCGGTGATCGTAGTCACCTTGGTGCGCTCATGCTGGCGACCAGTCTGGTGGCCGATTTGCAGTTGATTGCTGCGGCCTCCATTTGGGGGTATCACGCTCAAATATCTGCTGCCGGGGTGACCGGAGATGCAATGGCCAGTATCGTCTCCTTTGCTGCCGGTGCCCTGGTCGCAAACGTCATTTCGGTGGTGCTGTTGGTCATTGAAACCGTTCTGGTACGCCGCTAGCCCATGAACACATTGCTCTACATCATGCTGCGCCGTCTGCGGCTTCCATTGATTGTGCTTATTCTGGTCTATGCCGTCTCAATCCTGGGGTTGGTCATAATACCGGGGCAGGATGATCAGGGGCAGCCCTGGCGAATGGGGTTCTTCCATGCGTTTTATTTTGTCTCGTTCATGGGCTCGACGATTGGTTTCGGTGAGATTCCATACCCTTTCACCGATGCGCAACGGATGTGGACGTTGGTTTGTATCTACTCTACGGTGGTTGCTTGGCTCTACGCGATCGGCTCGACACTGGCGATCATACAGGACGCTGGGTTTCAACGTCTGATACGTACACGCAGGTTTGCTCAGCAAGTGAGGACGTTGGAAGAGTCTTTTTATCTCGTCTGCGGTTATGGCACCACGGGGCGAGAGGTGGTCACGGGGCTCGAGCGTCGGGGAGTTAGGTCGGTGGTGATCGATATCCGTCAGGAGCGCCTTGACCAACTCGGGCTTGAAGAGTTCGCTTTGCCGGCATTCAGTCTCTGTGCCGATGCGTCACTGCCCGATAACCTTGCTCTGGCAGGGTTGAGTAAGCCCAACTGCCTGGGCGTGTTGGCGCTAACTGATCAGGATAATGTGAATCTTGCTATCGCTATCGCCAGCAAATTGGTGCTGCCGAAACGGATGGTGATTAGTCGAAGCGAGAATGTTATTACCAGTGCTAACCTGGCCTCGTTTGGGACCGATTTGATCATTGATCCCTTCCAGCAGTTCGCAGAGTATTTTGGGCTAGCCGTGCACAGACCGCATCAACATCTCGTTGTGGATTGGTTGTTGAACCCCCAGCATCGACCACTCTCGAGCATCTACAAACACTCACATGGGCGCTGGATCCTTTGCGGTTTCGGTCGTTTTGGTAAAGCACTGTATGACGCTCTGAAGAGCGAGGCGACTGAGATTACGTTGATTGAGCCTGACGCATCGAGGGTTAATTCTGGTATGGACCACGTGAACGGGGTTGGTACAGAAGCGGTAACGCTCGATGCTGCCCGAGTTAACGAAGCCGTCGGCATTATTGCCGGTACAGCAAATGATGCTGATAATCTTTCGATTATCATGACTGCGCGCCAGATGAATCCCAAACTGATTACCGTGGTTCGGCAAAACCATGCGGCCAACGAGTTGATGTTTGCCAATTCCAAATCGGATTTTGTGATGCAGCCCGGACACACGGTCGCCACAAAGATTCTGGGTCATATCCGCACGCCACTTTTACAGCTGTTCCTGCAGCAACTGCAGACCCAGGATGAAGTTTGGGCGCACACGTTGATGAATCGAATTTCTCAAAGTGTAGGAGATGAGCGTCTCGATAGTCGCAGCTTTAAGATCTGCACCGACCAGACACCTGCTTTGATTGATGCGATAGAGTCGGGTGCCAAGCTCACGCTTCGAACGTTGATGAAACGCCCCTATGATCGTAAAGCAGCTCTGGATTGCTTTCCGTTGATGCTCAAAAGGGACGAAGAGATTACGCTGACCCCCGGCGAACTGCATGAGCTGCAATCGGGTGACGAACTGCTTTTCTGCGGGCGCACCAATGATTTAAATGACCAGTTGTGGATTCTCGAAAATCAGCAAACCCTCAACTACGTTTTGACCGGTGTTGACGACAACCCAAACCCTCTGCTGCGATGGATTAGGAATCTCAAGGTTTAATGGCTTACTTTCTACTTATCCTGACCCCGCTTTTCTGGGCGGGAAATTTTATCAGTGCTCGTGCGATCGCCTCCGATACCGATCCGCTTATATTGGCGCTGCTGCGCTGGTTGTTGGCACTGTTATTGATTATCCCCTGGTGGTGGCCAGTGTTTATGCGAGAGTGGCGTCTTATGGTACGCCACATGCCCATATTATGCTGGCTCTCTTTCTGGAGCGTGGCGGTCTTCAATACGATGATCTATCTGGGTGTTGAGACAACGACAGGAAGCAATGCAGCGATATTTCAGGCGATCATCCCAGTCCTGATTATGACCCTGAGCTGGGTTTTTTACTCGGAGCGAGTAAGTGTGCTGCAGTGGATGGGTGTTGCTCTGTCGATTGCTGGCGTATTAGTGATCGTATCTAAAGCTGAGTTGTCCCGTTTAATGAGTTTTCAACTCAACCCCGGGGATCTGTGGATCATGGTTGCAGTTGTCTCCTGGGCGATCTACTCGGTAACGCTGAGGCACCGACCTGCCGGTATCAGTCCCTTTGGTTTCTTTGGATTCTCTGTCGCCTTTGGCGTTGTCGTACTCTTGCCTCTGGCGCTCTGGGAACAGGGAGGCCCTGTGGTCCCTCAATGGAGCACAGAGGTGTGGCTTGTTGTTGCTTACATCGCGATTTTTCCATCAATACTGGCCTATCTTTTTTGGAACCGGGGTGTAGCGGAGATCGGCGCACCCACGGCGGGGCTGTTTATCTATCTCATCCCAGTTTTTGGCCTGATGCTGGCGATCTTGTTTTTAAATGAGACACTTCACAGGTATCATCTGATTGGAATTTTATTGATCGCTGCCGGAATCCTCTTGGCAATGTATCGACGTATCAGTCGCTACATCCGGCATCGACGTAGAGAGGAGTTGTCATGAAAGGATTTTGGATCGCGTGTTTTTCGTTAATGCTTACGCTTGGTGTCCCCTTGGAGGCAGAAGCGAAGCGGCTTGGTGGCGGTTTTTCGCTTGGGAAAAGCTATACCACACAGAAAAAGGTAGCACCTGCACCTGCCCCGACTAAACAGCAGAGCACCACCAATCAGGCAGGAAACACGCAGACTCAGCCTGTCAAACCGGGTATGGGTGGTCTAGTTGGGGGACTGCTGGCGGGCGGTCTTCTTGGTGCACTGATCTTTGGCGGTGCCTTCGAGGGTGTGCAGTTTATGGATATTCTGTTGATCGGCCTGGTACTCTTCTTGCTGTTTCGTTTTCTGGGCAAAAGAGCTCAGCCCGCCTACGCCGGTGCGGGGCCGGTAGAGGCCTCTCATACCCCAGAGCCTATGGTGCGTCAGTCAGCCGACGCGGCTCCCTCCAGTTCAACTGACGGTTTGAACGATGATACTGCGTTGGATATTCCAGATTGGTTTGACGCTGACGCATTTGTTGCTGAAGCTCCCAAGCACTTTGAACAGCTCCAGCATGCCTGGGATGAGCAGAACTGGAGTGAGATGGCGGAGTACACCTCTCCCGAGCTGTTGGCGCAGCTGAAGACCAACCGAAGTGTTCTACCGGAGCAGCAGAAAACTGAAGTTGTCTCTTGCATGGCTGACCTGATCGGCTTCAACCAGAATCGCGCTGAAACGGTTGTAAGCATAAACTTTCATGGCTGGATTAAAGAGCAGGGTGACGACCAGACAACTGAGTTCTCAGAGATCTGGCATCTCAGTCGCGTTGCCGGCGAGGAAGGTGTTAGCTGGATCATCGTGGGTATTGAGCAGCCATAACTTATTTTTGAAGAAGGGTGCTAAGCGCTTGAAAAACGAGCGTCATGTGGATAGCGTAAGCGGTCGTGCGAAGAGCACCTTATAACAACATTTCTTGGGGAGAAGCAGGATGCGCGCAACAACTTTTACTCGTGCAGCAGCATTGGCAGCCGCGGTGGCTCTAATTGCTGGCTGTAGTTCAACCAGTACGACAACCGATGGCGGTGCTGAAGTAACTGACACCACCAGTGGGGCAATGACTCAGGGCGCCGACGGATCAAGTGTTCAAGCGGGTGAGAGCTACGCCGATGTGGCTCGTCTGCGCACAACTTTTTACTTTGATTTCGATCAGTCAGTTGTGCGCCAGGAAGGGTTCTCTGATCTCGAAGGACACGCGCGTTACCTGGCCAACAACCCTAGCGCCAAAGTGCGTCTTGAGGGACATGCGGACGAGCGCGGTACTCGTGAATACAACATCGCTCTTGGCGAAGCGCGTGCAAATGCAGTTGCTCGCCTGTTAATTGTCAACGGTGCAGGCAACGGACAGATCGAGACAATCTCCTATGGTGAGGAGAAACCTGCAATGCTCGGTCACACTGAAAACGAGTGGTCGCTGAATCGTCGTGTTGAGTTGAGCTACACCAGTCGCTAATGAAGAAGCTACTCCTTCCCGCTCTTTTGGCTGCCTCCGTAGGGAGCGGCCAACTCTACGCTGAGACTTTATCTCAGTCAGCTCAAAGCGAATTGGTGCTGATGATTCAGCAACTGCAAGCAGAGGTGCGGCAGTTGCGCGGAGAGATAGAGACACAACAGTATCGTATGCAAAAGCTTGAGCGAGAGCAGTTAGAGCGCTATCGAGATATGGATCGGCGTTTGAGCGCTCTTATTCTCGGAAGTGGCTCTGTGCCTTCTTCTGCAGCAGTAGCTCCTGAATCACCTGAACCGGCATCTACAGCCCCTGAGTTAGCGGCAACGCCTGAGGTGTCGGCGCAACCCGACGTTCCGGCCTCCGCACCCAGGGTAGACGATACTCAAGCTTATGCTGATGCATTCGGGTTGGTCAGAGAGCGCCGCTTTGAAGAGGCGCTTCAATCTTTTCAGGCGTTTGTCGCCGCCTATCCAACCAGTGATAAGCTCGCGAACGCGCATTACTGGATTGGAGAAGTGCAGTTGGCGCAGCAGAAATTAGAACCCGCTCGCGCTGCGTTCAAACTGGTCGTTGATCAGTTTGCCGGCCACTCAAAACGTCCTGATGCGCTCTACAAGCTGGGCGTCACTCAGGACCGTCTGGGCGATCTTGCGGGACGCAAACAGAGCTTTGATCAGTTGGTGGCGGAGTATCCTCAGAGCTCTGCTGCTGGCTTGGCTCGGAACTATCAAGCGCGTTAAACCTAGGGTATTGAGATGAGTACAAAACGGGCTGTGGTCCTGTTGTCAGGTGGCTTGGATTCTGCAACAGTGCTGGCAATAGCGGCTAGTCAAGGGTACGAGTGCTACGCTCTGAGCTTTGATTATGGTCAGCGAGCAGTGTCTGAACTTAATGCTGCCCGGGCTCTGGTGAAAGCTTTCAACGCGAAAGAGCACAGGGTATTCAAACTCGACCTCGCTCAATTTGGTGGCTCTGCTCTAACCGACACCAAGATTGATGTTCCCGACAGTGTCGACGAGGGGATTCCCGTTACTTACGTGCCAGCACGTAATACCATCTTTTTATCATTGGCACTGGCTTGGGCTGAGGTGCTGCATGCTGACGCGATATTCATAGGTGTTAACGCTGTGGATTACTCAGGGTACCCAGATTGTCGTCCCGAATTTATTGCTGCGTATGAGCAGATGGCCAATCTGGCAACGCGGAACGGCGTGACGGGAGAGCCATTTAAAATCGAGACGCCGCTGATTGATCTTACCAAAGCACAAATTATCCAACAGGGCACATCCCTAGGGTTGGACTACAGTCTCACTGTCTCTTGTTATCAGTCGGATGACGAGGGGCGGGCCTGCGGCCACTGTGACAGCTGTCATTTACGGGCCAAAGGCTTCGCGGACGCAGGCCTTGCGGATCCAACACCTTACCAGTAAACCCGCAGTTGCGGCACAATATTGCAGGAAAACCCCATGCTCAGTAAGGAACAACTCGACAAGCGCATCCTGGTGCAGGAGCACTTTGCAAAGGAGCACCTGCCGCACGACCTTAGCGCTCACCAGATCGAGCAGTTAAGTGAGGAGATCATTGCTGAGTTGAAGGCTCGCGATGCCTGTCTTGTGGCTCATTACTATTGCGATCCGTTGGTTCAGGCATTGGCCGAAAGAAGTGGCGGTTGTGTGTCTGACTCACTTGAGATGGCCCGTTTTGGCGCTCAGCACCCTGCCTCCACACTCGTGGTGGCGGGTGTGCGTTTTATGGGTGAAACAGCCAAAATTCTCAGTCCTGAGAAACGAATTCTGATGCCGACACTGGAGGCGACCTGTTCACTGGATCTAGGCTGTCCTGCGGACGACTTCAGTGCCTTTTGCGATCAGCATCCAGACAGAGAGGTTGTGGTGTATGCGAATACCTCAGCAGCCGTCAAGGCACGAGCCGATTGGGTGGTGACCTCCAGTATCGCAGTGCAGGTAATAGAGCACCTCGCTGATCAGGATAAGAAAATTATATGGGCGCCCGACAAACATCTCGGCGCTTATGTGCAGAAGCAGACAGGTGCTGACATGCTCCTGTGGGATGGTGCGTGTATCGTTCACGAGGAGTTTAAAGCCAAGGGGTTGTTGGATCTGAAACAGGTATATCCCGACGCCGCCATCCTGGTTCATCCTGAGTCACCTGATGCTGTAGTGGAGTTGGCCGATGCAGTGGGGTCCACCAGTCAGTTGATTAAAGCGGCACAGACCCTGCCTAACCAAACGCTAATTGTTGCCACCGATAGAGGTATCTTCTACAAGATGCAGCAGGCAGCGCCAGGAAAAACCTTTATTGAGGCGCCCACGGGTGGTTCGGGTGCAACCTGTCGCTCTTGTGCGCACTGCCCGTGGATGGCTATGAACGGTCTCGAGAATATTCTTGCGGGTCTCAGGCAGGGACGCGAAGAGGTGCTGGTTGACGAGGATCTCAGAGTCAAAGCGTTGAAGCCACTCGAACGGATGTTGAGTTTTCAGGCGCGCTAGCGAAACAACTGGTCCACTTCATCTCGCTGGGCTCTGATCTCAATCTCGCGCTGGCCAATCCACTCTAGCAGATCCGGCTGGCGCTGTGCATCTCGTCTGGCGAACTCCAGCTG
>DATHZN010000043.1:0-4170 GCA_035458585.1 Marinobacterium sp.
AAGAGCCTCAAACCCCTGCTGATCAGAACAGGTCTTAACCCGCGTGTGGCTGATATTCTGGCGAAGGCTGGCCCGGTAGCCGCCGTGGTGGCCACCACACTGGTGACTTACTTACTTCATCTGGATCAGTCTGGCGTTAAAGTTGTCGGCGAGGTACCGACCGGACTACCCGGCTTTGCCCTACCAAGCTTTGATGCCGATCTCTGGCAACAACTTCTGATATCGGCGCTACTCATCAGCATTGTTGGCTTTGTCGAGTCAGTATCTGTCGCGCAAACCCTGGCGGCTAAACGTCGCCAGAGAATCGATCCGAACCAAGAGCTCATCGGTCTAGGAGCATCGAACGTCGCCTCATCGGTGTCAGGAGGCTTTCCAGTGACAGGCGGGTTCTCACGTTCAGTCGTCAACTTTGATGCGGGGGCAGAGACTCCAGCGGCCGGTGCCTTTACCGCTGCCGGCATTGCTATCGCGACACTGCTGCTAACACCAATGCTGTTCTTTTTGCCCAAGGCGACTCTGGCTGCAACTATTATCGTTGCCGTGCTATCTCTGGTCGATCTGGGAGCATTGAAACGCACCTGGGATTACTCTCGGCCCGATTTTGTCGCGATGGCCGCCACGATTCTGCTGACACTCGTTGCCGGTGTGGAGGCAGGAATAATCGCTGGTGTCAGTCTATCCATTCTGCTCTACCTCCACCGTACATCCAAACCCCACAGTGCACTGGTGGGGCGTGTACCGGGCACTGAGCATTTCCGTAATGTTGAACGCTTTGATGTTGAGATAGATGCACGGGTATTGACGCTGCGGGTCGATGAGAGCCTCTATTTCGCAAACGCTCGCTACCTCGAGGATCGAGTCTACGATCTGGTGAGTGCCAATAAAGAGGTTAAGGATTTCGTCTTAATGTGCCCAGCCGTCAATCTGATTGACGCCTCTGCACTGGAGTCACTTGAAGCGATCAACCAGCGCCTGCGTGACTCAGGTGTCAACTTCCACCTATCAGAGGTAAAAGGCCCGGTCATGGACCGACTGAAGCGCTCACACTTCCTTGATGAACTCAGTGGCAAGGTGTTTCTCAGTCAGTATGAGGCCTGGGAGAGCCTGCGCACGCCAGCAGAGGAGTACTCTCAGAAGAGTACTGCTTAGTTGGGCTTAACAATAAGCACAGGTGCGTCGGCCTGAGCGGCTACCCGATTAGATACTGAACCCAGAAGATCTCGCGCCCTGTCACTCCCTTTGTGACTCGCCATCACTATGAGATCGACCTGATGCCGCCGGCTCGACTCAAGAATCGAGCTAACCGTACTTCCCTCATTTAAGATCAAGTGCCAGTCGACTGTCTCCTTGGGTTGCCCCAACGCGTCAATGACAAAGTCCTCCAACTCACCCCGGGCGAGAGCACGAATCTCATCACGGGCACTCTCAGGGAAGTAGTTTTCAACAATGGGCATCTTGAAGCCGGGGATCACTAATTGAACATAAAGCTCCCCTCCCTTCTCCAGCAGCGCAACAGCCTGCTTCAACGCCTGATCGGAAAAACCATGCTCGGCTAGATCAACCGGTACAAGGATACGATTAAACATTTGCGACCCCCTCTTTTTGGCGACGGGAAATCTGAATCCGACCTACTGCCAACAACAGCAATATCGCGGGGATAAACATAAGCTCTTTGGGCAGTCGGTCTGACTCAGTCACGACGGCCGTAATCTGCCAGTCAAAATCGATTCCCGAGCGTTCCGCCTCACTACCAAAGGTCATTGCATCAACCTTCCAGCCCTGAGCCGATTCACTCAGCGTCAGTCCAATATCGTTTAACCGCGCTTCAAAATCTCCCGAGTCATCCGACAGAAGCAGCTGAACCACCTTGTCGACCTGATCTCCCTCTAGCGTCTCCCCTTCGACACGGATCTGCAGGTACTCACCTGCTTTCATACTCTCCAACTCTTGCACCAGCGACGCAGGTGCAGCCTCCTGATAAGGCGGGTAGATCTGATCCCACCAGTAACCTGGGCGGAAAAGAGTGAAGGCAACCAGCAAAAGTAGAGCGCTCTCCCAGTAGCGACTGCGGGTGAGCCAGTAGCCCTGAGTCGCTGCTGAAAAAGTAAGTATCGCAACCAGCGCACTAACGATTGTTAGTAAGAGGTCAAAAACACTCTCTATGCCGATGAGCAGTAGCTGCGTATTAAAGATAAACATAAAGGGCAAGATCGCCGTGCGGATATCGTAAGTAAAGCCCTGAATACCGGTTTTGATGGGATCAGCCCGCCCTATCGCCGCCGCCGCAAAGGCAGCTAGGCCTACAGGAGGCGTATCGTCGGCCAAAATACCAAAGTAGAAGACAAACAGATGTGCGGCGATCAATGGGATTACAAGGCCATTTTCGGCCCCCAAAGTCACTATAACTGGCGCCATCAAGGTGGATACAACGATATAGTTAGCGGTTGTCGGCAGCCCCATGCCCAGAATGATACAGATGATAGCCGTAAAGATGAGAATCAGGATCAGGCTGCCACCCGATATAAACTCGACAAACTCTGTCATCATCTGCCCCAGACCCGTCAGCGTTACCGTGCCGACAATAATCCCAGCAGCGGCGGTAGCAACCCCTATGCCCACCATGTTTCTAGCCCCGTTGATCATCCCCTCTATGAGGTCATCCCAACCGGCTACCGCGCGGTTCATCAGACGTTGTTCGCTGCGGAACCAGGCCTTAATGGGTCGGTGGGTCAGCACAACAAAAATAAGGAATGCAACCGAGTAAAAAGCTGACTGCTGAGGCGAATACTGCTTCACCGCCAGCGCCCAGAGCAGCACAATAATGGGTACCGCGAAGTAGAGGCCGGAGACGACGGTAGGTTTAACTTCAGGCAACCTATCCAGAGAGATAGCTGTGTCGTCAGTCGGAAGATCGGGGTAGAGCGACGCGTACTTAACCAGTGCTACATAGAGCGCAACCGCCGCCGCGAAGAGGACCCAGGGGGCCAGTTCACCGAGATTATCCTCAACCAGGTGTGAGCCGTAGTAGACCACCGCACCCAGCACGAACATCACGAGGGTACTGCTTAACCAGGTCATGAGTCGCTGTGCCACTGTCGGCTTATGCAGGCGCTCTATCCCCTTCATTCCAAGCTTAACCGCTTCGAGATGGACGATATAAACAAGCGCGATATAGGAGATCAGTGCCGGCAAGATAGCGTGTTTGATTACATCAATGTACGGCACACCCACGTACTCAACCATCAGGAAAGCGGCTGCCCCCATGATGGGCGGTGTCAGCTGACCATTGGTGGAAGCAGCCACCTCAACTGCGCCCGCTTTTGTCGCGGGAAAGCCGACCCGTTTCATCAGTGGGATTGTGAAGGTCCCCGTGGTCACAACATTGGCGATTGATGAACCCGAGATAATACCACTGAGCCCCGAAGCAACGACCGCCGCCTTGGCCGGTCCGCCTCGCATATGCCCCAAAAGCGCGAAAGAGACCATAATCAGGTAGTTACCCGCACCGGCACGGTCGAGTAGCGAACCCAGCAGAACAAAGAGGAACACGAAAGATGCCGATACCCCCAGCGCAACGCCGAAAACACCTTCGGTCGTCAACCACTGATGTGAGGCCACTTTGTTGAGGCTTGCCCCCTTGTGCGATATGACATCAGGCATATATTGCCCAAGGAAGGTATATCCGAGAAACACCACGGCCACGATTAGCAGTGGCAGGCCCAGCGAGCGGCGAGTCGCCTCCAGCAGCATCAAAATACCGGACACCGCCATCACCAGATCCATGGTTGTTGGTGCGCCAAGACGATTTGCCAACTCATCTCGCACTATCAGCAGATAGAGCGCTGAGGTCGCTGCCGTCAGACCAAAAAGCCAGTCAACGGGAGTCATCTTGTCACGACTCGCCTTAGCACTACCTGGAAAGAGAGCAAAGGCTAAAAATGCTGCAAACGCCAGGTGGATGAACTTAGCCTGATCCTCATTGAGGGTTCCGAAGTTGAGCAAAAAAGGTAGCGGCGAGGCATACCAGAGTTGAAAACCGGACCAGACAATTAGTAAGCCGAGTATTATGCGTTTTTGTACCCCCGTGAAGTGACGATTGCCCGTCTCGGTGGCTAAAAATTCACTGACATCATCTCTACTCGACATACCCTACCCTACTAACGATCACTT
>DATHZN010000044.1:0-71819 GCA_035458585.1 Marinobacterium sp.
CGATGTTGAAAAAGCCGTTATCTAACTCCAGCGAACAGACAGCTTCTGTTTCATGCAGCGCGCAAGATCTGTTGCAAGGGCTCTCCGTTGCGACGATATGTTTTGACGCCCAGGGAACCTGCGTGTGTTCCAATCAGGCGTTCAAAGCGCTTTTTAGCGCCGAACAAGTGGGTACGGATCCATCCAAGTCGCACATCAGTGCCTACGTAGTCAGCAATAAGGTTGTACCTTCACGCATTCGTGATAAGGGCAGTTTTGGCGCAGAGGTTGTTGCTCAAGACAATTTGACTCATCTGAAAGATGGGCGAATTCTGGAGTTGCAAGAGCACCACGTCAGTGTGACCGGATTTGGCGACGTATGTCTGCAACAGTGGATTGACCATACGCCTGTCAGTGAAGCATTTCGAGAGATTGAGTCTGAGCTTCGGCTTCTGCTTGAATTGATTAATCAGGTACCGGATCAGATCTACTTCAAGGATTTAGAGTCCCGCTTTATCCGCATTAATCCCGCCTTGGCCAAGCGCTATGGTATCACTTCTCCGGCTGAAGCCGTGGGCAAGTCGGATGCGGACTATTACAGTCTGGAGCATGCTGAACTGACTCGCCGTGAAGAGTTAGATATGATGAGGGTAGGGAGTCCCGTCTTTAACCAGTTGCATCATGAGATATGGGATGATGGCTCGGAGAGCTGGAACGTATCGACCAAGATGCCCATATTTAATTCAAAGGGAGAGGTAATAGGGTTAACCGGGATCTCTCATGACATTACCGAACATAAGCGCCGTGAGGCTGATGCCTGGCAACAGGCAAATTACGATGGTCTGACCCATCTGGCCAATCGCAACTACTTTATTGAACAGTTGCACGAGCGTATCGCTAATTCAAAGCACAAACGTGAAAGGTTTGCAGTGATGTTGCTCGACCTTGATCGGTTTAAAGAGGTTAACGACACGCTTGGGCATAATCAGGGTGATCTGCTACTGGTCCATATCGCTCAGCGAATGCAGGGCGTATTGCGCGAGAAGGACCTGGTTGGACGTTTGGGCGGTGACGAGTTTGCAATAATAGTTGAGTATCGTGCGCTTGAGCAGTTAGAGCCTATGCTGAAACGGTTGCTAGCAGAGATTGAGCTGCCGTTAGTCCTTCAATCAATACAGGTCTCAGTATCTGCAAGCATAGGCATAGCGCTGTTCCCTGAAGATGCGGTGAACGCTGATGATCTGCTGTCGCGAGCCGATGAAGCGATGTACAGCGTTAAGGAGCAGGGGCGGTCAGGGTATTCGCTCTATTCGGCTGAACTATCACAAATTACCGCTCGGAGGCTGCGTCTAGCTTCAGACTTGCGTTCCGCCATCGGTACAGACCAGATAAGCCTGTGCTATCAACCTGTGGTAGAGGCAGAATCTGAGCGTATTGTGGGCGCCGAAGCACTGTGCCGTTGGCACCACCCTGAACTGGGTGATATCTCCCCGTCAGAATTTATTCCGCTTGCCGAGCAAACCGGGTTAATTCTGCGCCTGGAAGATTTCATAATTGATACTGTTCTCCAGCAGTTGGTCGAAATCAACGCGGCTGGAGCTTCATCGATAAGACTCTCAATTAACATATCCCCTCGGCGTATCATTCGAGCGCCTGATCGACTCAGAACTCTGGCACATGAACTTGATGATCTTCACATCTATCGCTCACAGTTAGTACTCGAAGTTACAGAGGGCTTACTTTTGGATGCCACGGATGAGGTGCTCGAGCTGTTCAGTTTGTTCTACAAGCAGGGTTTCGCTATTTCACTCGATGATTTTGGTACAGGCTATTGTGCACTCTCCTATCTGATGCATCTTGATATTCATCAGTTAAAGATTGACCGATCTTTTGTCGAGAAGATAGAGACCGACGAGAGCAGCCACGCACTCTGCGCGTCGATTATTAGTCTCGCCAAAACGCTGGGTCTGACCGTCGTAGCCGAGGGTGTTGAGCAGGAGGTACAGCGAGATCTGCTGGGGGGGCTTGGGTGTGACTATTATCAAGGTTTTCTGTTTAGTAGGCCTCTGAACTCTGAGACCTTTATGACGTTGATCAAATAAAAAGCGACAGAAAGCGCAATAAGTGAGCTATTCGACAGGAGCGCAATACAAGCTAAACCCCGTACAGCGGCATCATTTACGACCACACTGACAGCTCACTGGCAGTTTGAACCGTTGAGAATCTTACCGCCATCCGATCCGCCGGATATTTGCATATGCAGGTCGCAGTTTTTCAACGCTTTTACAGTGCCATCTAATCTCGCGCCAGCCATAGCGGGTTGCTAGGATCTTCTCCCTCCCTTCTTCCTTTCACTCTTTTTGAGTATTCCTATTTATGCAGGTTAGTCCTTTTAGGGTGGCGATATTACACTGACCATAAAATGTCTCTTTTTTGGGAAAAATATGGCTATTAAACTCGTATTCATCCCCGGTCTAGTCTCTGATCGGCGGGCCTGGTTGAAAGTTGATGAAAATATCGCTTCGCAGGGCTTTGAAACTTTCATCGCTGATGTATCAACAGCAGAGTCGCTGACAGCCATGGCGCAGTCGATTCTGGATGAGACGGAGGGTAGGCTGATCGCAGTTGGACACTCTATGGGCGGTCGAGTCGCGATGGAGTTGGCTCGACTTGCTCCCGATAGATTGGCGGGAATGGTACTGGTCGCTACGGGAGCACATCCTCTCGCAGAGGGTGAGATCGCTAATCGTGAAAAAGTTGTTGCGATCGCCCATACCGAGGGGATGCAAGCTCTCTGTGATCACTGGCTACCCCCGATGCTGGCGCCCGACACACCGAGTATGTATCCGGCGCTATATTTTCACCTTCAGCAGATGATAATAGAGGCAGGACCGCAAGTGCATGAACGTCAGATTCGGGCGTTAATTGCACGGCCAGATGCTCGCTGGGTACTGGAAAACTTCACGGCACCAATACTCTTTGTTGCCGGTGAACATGATGGCTGGAGCACTCCTGAGCAGCACCAGGAAATGGCCTCTCTGGTCAAGAGAGGCCGTTCAGAGGTCGTGGTCGTGCCCGGTGCAGGGCACTTCTTGCAGGTGGAGCGGCCTGAAAAATTTAGTCAACTACTGCTTCAGTGGCTTCAGAAGATTGAGCTCTCCGGGCCTCGTTAAACCGACGCTCGGCGTTGAGTAGTCGCTGCTTCAGCGCCAAGCCCCAGCGATAACCTCCCAATGCGCCGTCTGACCTTAGGATCCGGTGGCAGGGTATGCGCAGTGCGATTGAGTTGCGCGCGCAAGCTGATGCGACGGCTCTAACCGCCGTCGGTTGACCAATTGACTGGGCCAAGGAGGTGTATGTTTGGCGGGTACCTGTCGGCATGCGTAACAGTGCACTCCAAACCTGCTGTTGAAACTCACTCCCTTGGACTCGCACGGCTATCTGATAGAGCGCTTCGGGCTCTTGCAGGAAATTCTCGTATGCGCTCCAGGCTCTCTCGAGAAATGAGTCGACGGAAGGTCGGTCGTTACTATCAGGATAGTTGTGGCGGAACTGACTGAGCAGCGACCCCGGTGTCTCGCCAAATTCGGCATAGACCAACTCACCTGCCTGCGCTGCTATCAAAAGATATCCCAGTGGGGTTTTGCCCTGTTTGAACTGTATTTCTGCGCTCATCCTGTGCCTTATCAAAGGTGCCTGTTGGCTACCTGAACTTCTTTAAGAGTAACAGGTATGGACGCCCGACACACTTTAGAAATCTGCACCTAGGAGCCGTCTGGAGCAGAGGCACACCTCACCAGCCAGTATGCCTCAGTCTCTTGTACCCTTATCAGCGCGATGCTAACACCGTCTTCAGCGCAGCATTCATCTCGGTGAGTGTTTGCTCGGTGCTGTCCCAATCGATACAGGCATCGGTCACAGAAACTCCATATTTGAGTTCACTTAAATCTGCCGGAATTGACTGGTTGCCCCAACCGATGTTCGACTCGATCATCAGTCCAATAATTGATCGGTTACCCTGAATAATTTGATGCGTCGCATCTTTGGCAACTAGCGGCTGGCGTCCAGGATCTTTGCTTGAGTTTGCGTGGCTGCAGTCAATCATGATGTTTTGTGGCAACTTTGCCTTCTCAAGCGCTTGCTCGGTAAGACTTACTGATACGGTATCGTAGTTAGGACGTCCGTTACCACCGCGCAATACCACGTGACCATATTTGTTGCCGCGAGTGCGAACGATCGAGACCTGGCCCTCAGAGTTGATACCCAGGAAAGAGTGTGGGTGGCTGACTGACTTCATCGCGTTCACAGCGACTTCCAGACCGCCATCTGTACCATTCTTGAAACCCACTGCGCCAGATAGGCCGGATGACATCTCACGATGCGTTTGTGACTCGGTAGTGCGTGCGCCGATCGCTGACCAGCTGATCAGGTCCTGCATGTACTGAGGTGAAATGGGGTCCAGTGCTTCGGTTGCCAGTGGAAGTCCCATTTCGGCGAGATCCAGCAGGAGTTTGCGTCCGATATGCAGACCCTCTTCAATCTCGAAGCTGTCGTTCATATGAGGGTCGTTGATCAGACCTTTCCAGCCCACCGTTGTGCGTGGCTTTTCAAAGTAGACTCGCATAACCAGTACCAGCGACTCTTTTACCTGATCCTGCAGTGTCTTGAGGCGGCGCGCATAGTCAATAGCCGCTTCAGGATCGTGAATAGAGCAGGGGCCTACCACTATAAACAGGCGCGGATCCTTACGATCAAGTATGTCTCGTATCACTTGGCGGCCAGCCATCACGCTCGCCGCGGCCTTTTCGCTCAATGGGAGTTTTGCTTTTAACTGATCGGGTGTGATCAGTGGTGCGTTTGATTCGATATTGAGATCGTCGACGCGAGTATCAGACATTTCTTGTTTCCAAATGCAGTATTAAACAGAAGTGGGCATTTTGTAACACAAGGATCGCCGCGTTATAAGAGCTAGACTGCAGGTAAAAGTCATTTATAGTGAACTAATTAGCGGAAAAGTCGATAATAGATAAGACAGCGAAATTTAGGTCATCTTTAACCATTTAAGTCGGTTTTATTTTAGGGGTTGCTGGTGTTTCGGAGCGTTCAAAAAAGTCTGCAGTTTCTCCTGCTCATGTTGTTTGCACTACAGGCACAGGCGTCTATTTTCGGTGCAAATAGCAATCAGCCGCTCAACGTGGATCAGGCATTCATCATGTCAGGCGGGCAGACAGGGGGTAACTCTGTAGATCTGGTCTGGCAGGTCGCCGAGGGATACTACCTCTATCAGGATAGGATTGAGTTCCAGCTTCCGGAAGGGGTTGAGATTATCTCGCGCCAGGACTCCTCGACGGACACCAAAGACGATCCGCTCTTTGGCGTAGTGCAGGTTTTTCATAATCTTGCGCAAGTGGGTCTGAAACTCGGTCGCGAGGGTGAGACGGCGCCAACTTCGGGAGTGCTGCAGGTCACCTACCAGGGGTGCTGGGAGGGTGGTATCTGCTATCCGCCGGTGAACCGCGAGATACAACTCGTTGATCTTGCTCTGCTTCCAGCTTCCGTTTCGCTCACTGGCCAATCCGAGCCTGATCCCGTTTCTGCTCCGAGAGTAACCTCTTCGGAACCTGAAGCTTCGAATGAGACGACTTTGGCGCCGATATCAGCTCAGGACCGTTTCGTTGATACTCTGTCTCATGCGTCGCTTCTGAGCCTATTAGCGATCTTCTTTGTTGCCGGTCTTGCACTGTCAATGACGCCCTGTGTCTTCCCCATGATTCCGATCCTCTCGGGGATCATTGCCGGCCAGGGACATAGAGTGAACACCCGCAGGGGCTTGGCTCTATCCGTCGTTTATGTATTGGCGATGGCTGTTACCTATACGATCGCTGGTGTTATTGCCGGTCTCTTTGGCGCCAATCTTCAGGCCTCGCTGCAAGAGCCTTGGGTTATTGGACTGTTCAGTCTGATATTTGTACTACTGGCTCTCTCAATGTTCGGCCTCTACAACCTACAATTTCCCTCTGCATTCCAGACCTGGTTGAGTCGGGGCAGCGACCGCCAGAAGGGAGGATCGTATATCGGTGTAGCTGTGATGGGCTTTCTCTCAGCACTGATTGTCGGGCCCTGTATGGCGGCTCCTCTTGCGGGTGCTCTGATCTACATTGGCCAGACAGGCGATCCTTTGTTGGGTGGAATGGCGCTATTTTCACTCTCTTTGGGTATGGGCGTGCCTTTGATCCTTATCGGTACCTCGGCGGCGAAAATAATGCCACGTGCGGGCACTTGGATGGAGTCCGTCAAAGCCGGATTTGGGGTTGTGCTATTACTCATGGCCATATGGATGCTCGATCGCGTTGTGCCGGTTGAGGTCAGCATGCTGCTCAGTGCCCTTGTTTTGATAGTCAGCTCAATTTACATGGGCGTGTTCAACACCCATTATGATGGCGTGCGGGGCTGGGCTAAACTGTTTCGTGGGTTAGGCGTAGTGCTGCTAGTTTATGGTGTCGCCTTGTTGCTGGGGTTATTGTCCGGTGGCAAAAGTTTTATCTATCCGCTGCAAACCTTTGCTGCAGGGGAGGGGGCGGCGGTGCAAACCTCGGGCAAGCTCAATTTTGCAAAGGTTAGCACCACCGCAGACCTTGATCGCTTGCTTGCTGTTGCGCAGCGCAACGGGCAACCAGTGATGCTGGATTACTATGCTGACTGGTGTGTCTCCTGCGCCGAACTCGAGTATGTCACCTTCGCCGACGCACAGGTGCAAAGTGCACTGCAGCAAGTACAATTAGTTAAAGTCGATGTAACAGCTAATGATGACGAATCTAAGCTGCTGACTCGGCGGTATGAGGTGCTGGGCCCCCCTACACTGCTGCTTATCAATGCGGCGGGAGAGTGGCGCAAAGAGCTGACGTTGATCGGAGTGCCCGCGCCCGAGGAGCTGTTAGCTAACCTTCAACGTTTGTAAGCGAGAGGACAACCCAAATGAAAGCGCGAGTTCTGTTGTTTACCCTGGCCCTATCTCCACTGGCGTTTGCCGCCGATGCTGAGATGGGGAAGGCGCTGTACGATGAGACCGAGTTCACCTTCAAGGTCAACGGAGAGTTACGCGAGGATGTCAGTTGCTCAACCTGCCATGCGGCATCAGATTATACCAGCGCTGAGCGAAAGGCGACGGATTACAGGGCGCTGCACTACTGGGTAGACGCCTGTAATCATCGCATGGACGTTGGTTGGTTTCCTGACGAGGTTGACGACGTAACCGCCTACCTCAACAGAGAGTTCTACAAGTTTCCGGAAGAGTGACAGAGGTGGGCGCGATTTTGCGCGCCCGATTCATCACCACCATACTAGCGCAGATAGGCTTTGCTGATGCTTCGAAACGCGTCGGTGCCCGCGCGTCTTAACCACTCAAATATGACCATCTCTTTGCTAACAATCTCTATGCCCAGCTGGCGCATGCGTTCAAGTCCAAGTTGTTTATTTTCAGCAGTTCTGGAGCTGACGGCGTCCGCAACAACAAATACCGCCTTGCCGCTGAGCTTCATTTCGATAGCCGTCTGCAGTACACAGACATGGGTTTCCATGCCGCAGATGATGACCTGAGGTGCAAGGGCTTCAAGTTGCTCAGTACAATCCGGCTCAGCTGAACATGAAAAACTCAATTTCTCCAGCCTAATCGCAGAGTCAGGAAGAGCCTTCAGAACCGACTGGGTACTCGGCCCCAGGCCTTGGGGATACTGCTCGGAGTAGAGCGTGGCAATTTTTAGCTCTTTGGCAACCTCAACCAGATCACAAACAGCGCGTTCGACAGACTCGCTCTCATAGACAGCGGGCAGAAGCTTCTGCTGTACATCGATAACTAAAAGTGCGCTTCTTGAAGAGTCGATTAACATACCTATACCTCAGATGAGTGTTCAGGAGTGTAGAAGTCAGGAAAGTACTTCTCCACCACGGCAGAGTCGGGTGCATAAGAGTGACAGCTTCCGAGCAGGTGTTCGGCGGGCGCGTTGCGCGGATCAGAATGTGCCTGCATACGTGCCTGGAAGGTGACCTGTATCGCTGTGGTAGCCACAGGCCCGAGTAGCTCAACCAGATGAGTGCAGCCCTTGGTGCCGCCAAAAAGATCGCGTACCCGCTTGGTAAAGCCCGGGCGAATATACTCGCCAATTAGCTTGCTGTAGACGGGTGCTATGCTCGGGCAGTAGTTAAACGGTGTGGCATCCATAGAGGTCTCAACGTCATGGATTCGCAGATCGAGATCAACGCTGATGCGAATCGACATATCGTGCAAGGCTTCGCCTACAGGGATAATGCCTGAAGGGCGATCAGGCATCTTCATCTCGTGGTTTTTCGTGTCGCGCAGATGTCCCTCGATATCCCAGAGCCCATCCTTGCGCAGGAATCCATCGCAGGTAACCTGACGACGGTGTGCCTGCTCCCGCTCTTTCGGGGTTGTTAGTGGCATCAGTCTTTGACTCCGACAACAGATAGTGGATTAATCACGGCTTTAACTAGCCTATATGAGTGTGCCGCAGATGAACTGGACAATAAAGCCGTTTGCCGACCTTAGTCCGTTGGAGCTATACCAATGTCTACGCCTAAGGGAGCAAGTATTCTTTCTTGAGCAGAGAGTCGACTGTGAAGATTTAGACGACATAGACCAGCACTCTCTGCACCTCTATTCCGGGGAGCCAGTGGATGTCTACTGTCGACTTATCGGCCCCGAAGTGACGGGTCACTATGCCAAAATTGGCCGCGTGGTCGTTGCTCAGTATCAGCGCGGCACCGGTTTGGGAAAAGCGGTGATGCGACAGGCGATAGTTGAGTGTAAGCAACGCTGGCCCGAGGCGCCGATTAAAATTGGGGCACAGGCCTATCTGCAGCGCTTCTACGAGGAGCTGGGTTTCTCAGTCTGTGGCGATGAGTTTGATGAGGGTGGGATTCCTCATTACCCAATGTTGATCAACTAGACAATCCGTCGTAACAATCCGGCATCAGCGATGATGCGCGTAGTGATCTCCTCGATCGAGGCGTTGGTGGTGTCGATATAGCTTATTCGATTCTGTTTGAAGAAACGCTCCACGGTGCGTGTCTCAAAATCGCACTGGTCCAGAGACGAGTAGCGACTATTGGGGCGTCTCTCGTTTCGAATAGCAGCGAGTTGAAAAGCATCAATGGTGAGTCCGTAGAGCTTGTTACGGTGCTGTTTCAGGATATCGGGTAGATCATTGGCCTCCATATCCTCCTCAGTCAGGGGGTAGTTGGCTGCACGAACGCCAAACTGCAGTGCCATGTAGAGACAGGTTGGTGTTTTACCCGAGCGCGATACACCGACGAGAATAATATCGGCATGCTGATACTGCTTGGTGCGCGCACCATCGTCGTTATCCAACGCAAAGTTGACCGATTCTATACGTGCGCGGTATTTGTCTACCTCGTTGATCGCGTGTGACTTACCGACAGTGTAACTTGAGTGAGTGTTGAGCTCACGCTCGAGTGGCTTTAGAAAGGTTGAGAATACATCGATCTTAAAACCGTTCGAGGCGGCGATCAGTGCCCGAATCTCCTCATTCACAATGGTATCGAATACGATTGGTGCATTGCCGTCGGCCTCACAACTCTGATTGATACGCTCAACCGTTTTCTTCGCTTTCTCGATCGTATCGATATAAGGGAGAGTGATCTCCTCAAACTCAATACCCTCAAACTGGGTCAGTAGCGAATTTCCGAGGGTCTCTGCGGTAATGCCGGTTCCATCGGAAATAAAGTAAGCGGTGCGTTTCATCAAATCGATCTCAAGTTGTCTCTGTCAGCGTTGAATATAACAGAAGTTTTTGTAGTGAAATTACATTTTCACTGCAGGGTTTTTTTTGTCTCATCGCCGTCTAAGATGGTGTCATAACTTGGCGAAACAGTGCGCTAAGTCGGTCAGAAACCCACGATGGAGAGACAGATTTTGACACAGTATGTACTGCGCCTGGATCAAGCAGGCATGGACGATGTAGAGAAAGTCGGCGGTAAGAATGCCTCACTTGGTGAGATGATCACTGAGCTGAGCGAAGCAGGTGTTCGGGTTCCCGGTGGCTTTGCCACCACTGCTGATGCTTATCGGGAGTTCCTTGGTTATGGTGGGTTGGCCGATCGCATTAACGAGCGCCTGAATCAGCTAGATGCTGATGACACACGTGCTTTGGCTGAGACTGGCGCGCTGATTCGAGGCTGGATCATGGAGGCCAGTTTTCAGCCTGAGCTGGATGCTGCCATCGAGACGGCGTATGCCGAGATGCTGGGAGGTCAGGAGGAGATCAGCGTAGCAGTACGATCATCAGCCACCGCCGAAGACTTACCTGATGCCTCATTCGCGGGTCAGCAGGAGACCTTCCTTAACATCCGTGGTTTGGACAACATTAAGCACGCGATTAAAGAGGTATTTGCCTCGCTATACAACGACCGAGCAATCTCTTACCGGGTACACAAAGGCTTTACCCATGCTGAAGTCGCACTGTCGGCCGGTATCCAGCGCATGGTGCGATCTGAAACAGGTGCGTCTGGCGTAATGTTCTCCCTCGATACTGAGTCTGGCTTTCAGCATGTCGTATTCATAACAGCTGCATATGGTCTAGGTGAGACAGTTGTTCAGGGTGCGGTGAACCCAGATGAGTTCTACGTCTACAAGCCGACATTGAAACAGGGTGCCCCTGCCATCTTGCGCCGCACGCTCGGATCCAAAGCGATTAAGATGATCTACACCGATGAAGGAAGCGCCGGTAAAGCCGTTGAGACGGTTGATGTGCCGTATGCTGATCGGAACCGTTTCTGTATAAATGATGCGGATGTTGAGGAGCTAGCACGTATAGCGGTGACTATCGAGAAACACTACGGCCGTCCTATGGATATAGAGTGGGCGCGTGATGGTGATGATGGCCGTCTTTACATTGTTCAGGCCCGTCCTGAAACGGTCCGCAGCCAGACCAAACAGACGGTCATTGAGCGCTACCTGATGAAAGAGACGGGTAAGGTTTTGATCGAAGGTCGCTCCATCGGTCACCGTATCGGATCAGGTCCAGTTCGATTGGTGTCCTCTTTGGATGAGATGCACCACGTACAGCCCGGCGATGTATTAGTAACGGATATGACCGATCCTGACTGGGAACCGGTGATGAAACGCGCGTCAGCGATAGTGACGAACCGCGGCGGTCGAACCTGTCATGCAGCGATCATTGCTCGTGAATTAGGTATTCCTGCCATTGTTGGCTGTGGCGATGCGACAGAGCTGCTCAATGATGGCGCAGATGTGACCGTCTCCTGTGCTGAGGGTGATACGGGTCGTGTCTACGAGGGGCGGTTGGAGTTTGAACATCAGACGAACAACGTCGAGAGTATGCCGTCACTGCCGTTTGACGTGATGATGAACGTCGGTAACCCTGACCGCGCATTTGACTTCCAGGCTTTGCCGAATGCGGGTGTCGGTCTGGCTCGACTTGAATTCATTATTAACCGCATGATCGGGGTGCATCCCAAAGCGCTACTCAACATCGAGGAGCAACCGCGTTCAGTGCGTCAGGTGATCGAGCGAAGAATCGCCGGCTATCCATCGCCTGTGGAGTTTTACGTAGAGAAGCTGGTTGAGGGGATCTCAACGCTGGCCGCTGCTTTCTACCCGAAAAAAGTGATCGTACGTATGTCTGACTTTAAGTCGAACGAGTACGGTCATCTCATTGGTGGCGAAGCGTTTGAACCACATGAAGAGAACCCGATGCTAGGCTTCCGGGGTGCGGCCCGTTACATCTCAGAACAGTTCCGTGACTGCTTTGAGCTGGAGTGTAAGGCGCTAAAACGCGTTCGCGATGAGATGAAACTGACTAACGTCGAGATCATGGTGCCGTTTGTAAGGACTCCAGGTGAAGCGAAGCAAGTCGTTGAGCTTCTGGCGGAGAACGGCCTGAGACGGGGACAGAATGGCCTTAAACTGATCATGATGTGCGAGATTCCTTCCAACGCACTGCTGGCCGACCAGTTCCTCGAGTACTTCGATGGTTTCTCTATCGGCTCTAATGACCTGACTCAGTTGACCCTTGGTCTGGATCGGGATTCTGGCATCATTGCGCACCTCTTTGATGAACGGAACGAGGCGGTCAAACGGCTGTTAGAGATGGCGATCTCGGCTTGTAAGGCGCAGGGTAAGTATGTGGGGATCTGTGGACAGGGACCCTCAGACCATCCTGACTTTGCTCGCTGGTTGATGGAGAAGGGTATCGATAGTGTATCGCTCAACCCAGACTCTGTGTTGGATACCTGGTTCTATCTGGCAAACGAACAGGTGTGAATCGCAAAGCCTGGGCAGTCTGCCTAAACTTTTAATATCCAGGGTTAGCTAGCCTCCTGCAGTCTCGCTGCAGGAGGCGTGTGGTTTCATGCTATTAGCTATGGATTAACTCAGTTCTTTCGCGCTGCCCAAAACAGAGCGCCCTTAGGTCCATAGCGCTCGCTATGCCTGATGTTGCGTCTTAGTTCAAACCTATCACCGGCTTGTAGATGTTGTACAGTGCCATCCTGCTCGAGCCAAAATTCCCCCTCAACAACATAGGCAGATGTGTCGAAAGGGTGCGTATGCGGGTCGTTTGCGAAGTTAGGCTGCCATGGGCGCTCTAAGACTTCATCAAAGCCCTCAGCCAGCTTCTGCTCCCGAAATTGCTCAAAATCCAAGTTGCTCTCCCCCATTTATTGCCCTGAGTTTTGCTAGATCCTGCGTCTATCAGGCTAAAAAGAATGGGAGCTCGAAGGCTCCCAAGTTATCCGCAAAAGCCGCAAGCGTGCCGCGGCCTGATATCTAGCTGAACATGTCTGGTTGTGTTGCGACCAGTTGCTCCCAAATTGGCTGAAAATGGAGCCAGCCAATATACTCACTTCCGACATGCTCACGGCTGTAGCGTGCGCGCTCGTCAGGAACAATGATGGGCTCCTGCCCAGTCGCTTCGATAAGCAGCTGTTGCTGGCAGCAGCGCTCCAGAGCGATAAACCAAAAGGCGGCAGCCTCGATACTGTGTCGGCTCGCAGTGAAAAGACCGTGATTCTGATGGATTGCTGCTTTCACACCTTTAAAGGCTTCTGCAACCCGGTTACCCGCTTTTTTCTCAACCGCCACCTGTCCCGCTTCATCGAGAATAACCACATGATCCTCGAAGAAAGCACAGACATCCTGGCTGATCATCTTCAGTGGCTTACCCAGAGACGCAAATGCCGTTCCATAGGTCGTGTGGGCGTGACACATAGCCAGTATATCTGGGTGCTCATCGTGAATAGCGGCATGTAGCACAAAACCGGCGCGATTGATCGCGTGGCGACCCTCCAGCACTTTACCTTCATGATCCGCCAGAATCAGGTTGGACATTTTCACACCGCTAAATGGTACAGCCATCGGGTTAGTCCAGTAGAGGTGTGGATGTTCAGGATCACGAATGGTGAGGTGACCTGCGAAGCCGTAGTCGAGATTATGCAGTGCAAAAGCGCGACACGCAGCAACGAGACGCTCTTTGCGATGTCGCCGCTCCTGCTCAAACGAGTCGAATTCAGGTTTCTCCGGAAATATCAAACCGGCCTGCTCGGGCTGATAGATTGACTCACGGCCACTTAGTTTTAGTTGTTCGTTGATTGCATTCATTCTGAGGCTCCATCATTGGCTATGAGCCTAAGTATCCATTCAGCGAAGCTTGGCTGACAAACGATGATTTCGCATATACTCATTAACAGAGCTAATGTTTAGGTATTTTGTATGAAAAAAGTCCCAAAGTTCGCGCTGTTAAAAGCGTTTGAAGCAGCAGCCCGTCTGCGCAGTTTTACGCTTGCTGCAGAGGAGCTTCATCTGACCCAATCGGCCGTGAGTCATCAAATTAAGGAACTAGAGGAGTTTTTCGATCGACGGTTCTTTCTGCGAAAAAATCGTGCAGTAGAGCCGACGCTAGAGGGATTGAGGTTTCAAAAAAGTTTGCAAAGGGTGTTTGGAGCACTTGAGGCTGCTTGTGATGAGGTCAGTTTGACACCCAGTGCTCAGGTGCTGAGTCTCTACTGCGCACCGAGTTTCGCAGCGAAATGGCTCGGACCTCGTTTACCCTCGTTTGTTGATGCTCAGCCAGACATTAATATTCGTCTCAGTACAGGGGCAGAACCGATTGACCTGAATCGATCTCGTGAGATTGATTTAGTCATTGGGTATGTAAATTCGCGTCAGCTAGCCGGAGTGGAGACGCTCTCTCTGGGCCCCGAGCGTACGGTTCCCCTCTGTTCGCCTGACCTTTTGCTGCCGCAAGAGAGCGGCGCTGAAGCCCTCAGACGACTGCATCTAATTGAGTCACAGCTGAGTCCTTTAGGATGGGCTCGTTGGTTTGAAGAGCAGAATCTCACACGCCCCACACGCCCTCATACATCCTTCGATCGTGCAGCCCTTGCTATTGCAGCAGCCAGTGATGGCATGGGTGTTGTACTGGAGAGCGAACGCTTGGCGGAGCGAGAAATTTCCCGCGGTGAACTGGTAGAGCTCGGTGCGGGTGAGTTTACCCCGCATTTTATCGAGACCCACTTTTTGCAGCTACGGGTAGCAGATTTGCACCAGCCGAAGATTCTTGCCTTTCGTGACTGGTTGCTGGAACAGTGTGGTGAAACCCGGGCGTGATTCGCACAATCACTGATGCCGCGGGTTTCCGGGGGCCTGGATGCCAAGCCCTTTTTCGCTAGCCTAGCGGGTAGCTTGCTCCATCTGTTTTCGCACCTGAACTGCCTGACTTGTCATATCAATATCAACGTCGGCCCAACGAACAGACTGCCCTTTAGCAATATCATTCACTAGCTTCACTCGATGAGCCAAGCCAATAGGTAATCCGCCGATGTCGAGAGAGCGTTTGGCGGGCATCAGTTTACCGTAGACGGTAAAGCCGCCTTCGCCATCAAGCATCTCTCCGGCCTTGAGGTCGCGCTTAGCTGTGGCCACAACGTCTGCATTGAAGGCTTGAGTCGAACCAGTCGGTTTGCCTAGCAGAGCCGCCGAGAGAATTGAGGTGTTCAACTCCAGACCGATTAGATGAAATGGCTTGTACATGGCCGAGTAGCGGCCAGTCGAGTCTGTGTTCATACCATACTGTTTGAAACAGGCGGCCGCGTAGTCATTTGGCGCCTCTATTACGACGTATACGCCCCAGCGAAGATCACGATATACCGGGCGCCCGTCCCGTTCGATAGAGGTAACGACCTCCACCATTCCGCTCTCCTCCAGCTGTCCACCGACATCTTTCGGACGCAGTATATGAGCAAGATCATCCATCCCAGCCGGCGGAAATGCCAGCCCATCCTCGGGTGCCTTGAGGCCTGTGCCATTTGAGATAGCAGCCATCTCAAGGGCCGACTTAGTTCCATCTAAAAATGAGTTGAACATCTGGCTGTTCATGCCCGCCTCGGCAGCCTCTTGCGGCGTGAGACCATAGTGATCCCACACTGTATCGGGAGTGGAGTCGTGATACGTAGGCAAGTATTTTGTCCCTTTGCCGGCAGCTACTACTTTGAAGCCGTTAGCGCGTGCCCAGTCAACCAGCTCTATGGTCAGTGCAGGCTGATCACCGTATGCCATGGAGTAGACGATACCCGCATCGCGTGCCTCCTGTGCCAGGATGCCTCCAGCCAGGACGTCAGCCTCGACATTGACCATAACGATGTGAATCTTACTCGCTATCGCCAGCTTAGCGTGCGCGATACCGGCAATTGGGTTGCCTGTGGCTTCGACGAGTACTTCAATCCCGCCTGCATCAATCATCTCCTGTGTATTTGCGTAAAAGGCTGTCTGAGCGATCAGGTCATCGCTCCAACCGACACTGCGACAGGCCTGTTTTGCCCGTTCAGGATTAAGATCGGCGATGCCGTGAACGCACAACCCTTCAGTGGTTGGAACCTGGCTTAGAAACATTGAGCCAAATTTACCAGCACCGATCAGCCCGACTCGGACAGGGTTCTCCCGTCGTTTCAGCAGGTCATCAAAAATATACATCTGTGGTTTTCCTCAAGCCGATTCAGTCAGCATTTCTGTGAGGCAATCGTCCTGCAGCGCCTCAATAGGGGTAAAGTCGCGGTGAGCTATCCACTCTTTGCGATTAAATGCTCGAATATGATTATCTACATGACAGAGCGATAGGTAGACGATTGTTCGGCCCATGGGTGAGATGTTAGGCGGACTCGCATGCACCAGTAAGGATGAGAAGAGCAGCACACTGCCCGCCGCCCCTGTTGGCGCAACACAGCCTCCCTGTTCGGCCAGTTGGGTTACGGTCTCACGGTCGAGCGTCCAGAGCGGGTAGCTTGTCGTCTCCAAATCGTGTCCCGCTGCCACAACGCCCTGTTTGTGACTGCCAGGAAGGAACAGGAGTGGTCCATTAGCGGCCGTTACATCATCCAGAAAGACGCTGATGTTCATAGCACGCGGTTCGGGCATCTCATCGTCGCGAGCCCAGGTTCCATAATCCTGATGCCATTGCCAAACCTCCCCATCGAATGGGGCTTTGGCATTGACCTTGTACTGGTGCATGTAAACTGGACCATCGAGAATCTGCTGAACAGGTTCCAGCAATCGCGGGTGAGCGCCCAAACGACGAAAGGCCTCATTGTAGGTGTGTGCTGCGAACGCCGTGCGTGCCACTCCGTTTTTCTCGCGCCAGACCTCTTCGCGGTTCATTTGATAGACCTTATCAGCCTCTTTTTTGAGCAGTGCGGCCTCTTCCGGTGAGAAAAGGCCCGGTAAAAAGAGATAGCCTTCGCGATCAAATTGCTCCAGTTGCGCTTGGGTAAGTTTCATAGTTTCTCCGGTGTTATTGTTCTTCGAGCCTGTTGAGGCGTTGGAAAGTCAACTCTCCACTTGAGTTGGCATGAGATCTGGCGAGTTCGCTGGCGTTGACGCCATCGCCGCGTAATATTGCCGCTGCAATTTGCATATGGTCGTCCCAAATGGGCCGGTGAATCTGCTGCTCCTTTAATACCTGATGCATTGCGCGCACCACATGGCTCCAGGAGTTGTCTGCCATGCGTGCTATTTCAGGATTGCCCGAAAACTCGTAGAGGGTGCGGTGAAATGCAATATCGGCTTTTAAAAGCGCATCAACAGAGCCTACCTCAGCCGCGTCTCTGCCCGCCTGTAAAACGGTCTCTAATCGATTCTCCAGAATACTCGAGACATTCAGAGCGCAGAGCGAGGCCGCTAGGCCGTCCAGTTCCGCGCGAACCTGGTAAAGGTTGAGTAGTTGCTGCGGCGCGACCGGAGTCACCATTTTACCCTTGCGGCCCAAGTCAGTAATCAGACCCTCTCTTTCCAGAAGCACAAGGGCGTGGCTAATCGGTTGTCGGCTAACACCCAGGCTGTCAGCCAGATCCTCTTGGCGCAACGGGGTGTGGGGTGCGAGATTCCCGTTGATAATGTTCTCTTTAAGCCTGTCGTAGACCTGATTAACTAGATCGTTTCTCTGTATGCGCATTGGTTTTCTGCATTCCGAATTCAGAATGCAGTCAACACTTCATGTGATGTTTTGTCAACTGGATAAAAATCACCCAGGCGTTTCGGCATCTGCAACATCAAACAGGTGATTTGGCTGACTAAAGAGTTCGGTTTGATCGACTTTAGGTACCACAGGCGTTTAACCTAGGGTTCTAAAATTCGGAGATTTGTGATGTGAGCAACTACCTAGGGGTTGCGGTTGTAATAGCCGCTCTCGGTTACCTGATTGGCCGAGTTGGAAAAAGCAGCGAGAATCCGCGAGTGAAGCGGATAGAAGAGGTGCTCTATGCTATCGGGCTTATAGCGTTTTTGCTTGCCGCGGTGACTCAGGGACAGGCGGCTGGCCCAACAGTTCAACCGCTGCAGACCTACCTCGATGAGACCAGGGCAGGGTCAGAGAGCGAGTTTGCTGTTCGGGTAAACCACGACAGCTCGCTGGTGGTCGCTGAACTGCTTCTTTACTGGCAGAGCGACGAGGATGCGCGTAAACGCTGTGAGTCACTGATTCCTGTGATTGAGGCGGCTCCTGGCGCCGAACTTGTGGAAAATGTCTGGATCATATCTGGCATGGCTCAGAACGAAGATAGGGTGTACGTCTGTAAAGGTGAGAGGTAGTTACAGAAGAGCCACTGCTGTTTGTAGTCACACTCGCTCCAACTTGAATGCCGCCGGGGGGAAACAGAGCTTTTCGCCTTATTTGATATCGACCGCGCAGCAGAATAATCGGCATTTTTTCGGTAAATCGTTAGAATGTGATTCCCTTAACTTGATCGGATCCTTTTGTGTTTGAACTTGGTAAACGTAATCTTCTCAAAGTGCTGCGCACCAGCCCTTATGGTCTGTATCTCGATGCAGGTGACGGCACCGGTATCTTGCTACCGAATGCTGAGGTGCCACAAAATACCAATATTGGCGATCGACTGAGGGTTTTTATCTACCTCGACTCCAATGACCAGGAGGTTGCTACATTGCAGCACCCCTTGGCGCAGGTTGGTGAGTTTGCGCGCTTAAAAGTGAAGGAGGTCAACGATGTTGGTGCTTTTTTGGACTGGGGGCTGGCCAAAGACCTTTTCCTCCCTTTTGCAGAACAGCGCCAGCCTCTGCGGCCGGGGCTCTGGGTCAACGTTTTCCTCTATATCGATAATACGGGTCGTATTGCGGCGACAACCAAAACTGATCGCCACCTTGAGCAGAATCCGACCGACCTCAGGGTTGGAGAACGGGTTGAGCTGATGCCTTGGCGCATGACGGATCTGGGTATGCTCTGTGTGGTCGATCACCGTTATGAGGGGTTGATACATAAACAGGATCTGACTCAGCAACTTAAACTTGGCTACCGCACGCCGGGCTATATCAAGCAGATTCGTGACGATGGTCGCATCGGTCTCATGCTGCAGGCCCCAGGATATGAGCGAGTGACAGGGCTGGCGCATCTTATTCTCGAAGACCTACGAGATAACCGCGGGTTTGTTCCGCTGAACGATAAGAGTGCGGCCGAAGCGATCAACGAACGCTACGGATGCAGCAAAAAAGCTTTCAAGATGGCAGTCGGACAGCTGCTGAAAAAAGAGAAAATCGATCAGGATAACGACGGCCTGTATCTTGTTGAATAAACAGACGCGACTTCCGAGTGTCAGACGCTAGAACTATCAGTGCAAGGTCCCTGCTCTAGGGTGCATTTGACAGCTCCGTGCTATACAAGCTGACCCCAGGGGGAAGCCTTTGCTGTTGTAGTTGTTGTTTGATCTTTTCGATAAAAAGCTGGCTTGCGGGTGGCAGAGAACGCCCCAGTCGCTGAATCAGGTAGACAGTGCGCAGTAGCCGGGGTCTCTCTAAGGGCAGGAAAGTGAGTCCATCAAAGGCGGCGGTACTTGCCGCGAGAGCCGGAATAATGGACGCGCCAAGCCCCGCGCTGACCATAGCGGCGAGTGCGGCTGGGCTTGAAACCTCCAGCTCGACCCGACTCAAATCCAGAGGTAGGTGGTGAACTTCGCAGAGTCGCTCCAGTTCGTTGCGAATACCGGTATCGGATGATAGCCATATAAGTTGTTGTGGCTCCAGCGACCGCCAGTCAGTCAAACACTCCGCTGGCGAGCTAACGATACCGTACTGGTCGGTTAGCAGCGGATGGTAAGTCAGGTCAGGAAGATTGGAATGGTTACCGCCGATACCGAAGTCTACGCTGCCATTGTGGACCAGGTTTTCAATATGCCCCGCCGACTCCTCTCGGGCCAAAAAGTGTATTCCCTCGTGTTCTGTGCGAAACGACTTTATCAGCGCGGGTAGGACGCCAGATAACATAGAGGGGGACGAGGCTAGTTTGATATGACCTTGCTTGATCTGTGCTTGTGCGCTCAGGTCATCAATCGCGGTTTTGAAATCGCTGAGCAAGCGTTTTGCCACAGGAAGAAAAGACTCTCCGGCACTCGTTGTCTGTACCGACCTTGTGGTGCGATCAAATAGCTCGAGTCCGACGTTTGCTTCTAACTGCTTTATCTGCGTCGTCAACGTTGATTGAGTCAGGTGCAACTCGTTTGCTGCCGCAGTGAAGCTACCTTGCTCAGCAACTGTTACAAATGAGAGCAACTGCTTGATAGAGACATTATTTGGAATAATCAATTAATTTATCATTTCTTTTCATTTGAATTAATAAACCAGAGTCTGCACCATTAGCCACAGTTTGGAAATATTTTTGGAGTCGATCGATGATCCCGCGCCTCGATAAAATTAATGCCACCCAGCAGCGCTACTTGAATTTTATAGAGCGTCTTAAAGCTGAAGGCTTTGCTGGCGATCTCAATCCTGATTACGCCAACCGCATCGTGCTGGCGACAGACAACTCGATCTATCAGGTGTTGCCCCAGGGTGTTATCTACCCGCGTTCAATTGCTGATCTTCAGCTAGTGGCGCGTCTGGCTGATCAGCCTGAGTTCCAGGATGTTGTGCTAAGTGCACGTGGCGGTGGCACGGGCACTAATGGACAGTCGCTTACCGATGGATTGGTGGTCGATATCTCTAAACATATGAATCAGATTTTGGAGATCAATGCGGAGGAACGTTGGGTGCGTGTCCAGACTGGCGTGGTGAAGGATCAGCTCAACGCAGCGCTAAAACCCTATGGTCTTTTCTTCGCACCAGAGCTGTCCACCTCGAATCGTGCAACCCTGGGTGGAATGATCAACACCGACGCCAGTGGTCAGGGGTCGGTACTGTACGGTAAAACCCGAAATCATGTGCTGGAACTCACCTCTGTGTGGATTGGCGGTGATACCTGGGTGTCGGGACCGATCTCGGATGAGGAGCTTGCCGCAAACTGTGCGCGCGTCGACCGGATTGGCGACATGCATAGACTGTTGCACGAGATTCAACAGCAGCACGCTGCTGAGATAGACGCCTGTTTCCCCAAACTCAATCGCTGCCTAACGGGGTATGATCTGGCCCACATTCGTGATGAGTCTGGTCGTTTCAACCTCAACTCGGTGCTCTGTGGAGCTGAGGGTTCGCTCGCCTTTATTGCTGAAGCTAAGCTCAATGTATTGCCGATTCCAAAGGTATCTGTACTCGTCAACATCAAGTATGACAGTTTCGAAGCCTCGCTGCGTGATGCAAATGATCTTATGGGCTGGGGTGCAACATCGATCGAGACGATCGACTCCAAAGTACTCAACCTGGCGATGCAGGATATTACCTGGGATACGGTGGCTAATTACTTTCCTTCCAACGAAGGAGAGCCTGCTATTCAGGGTATTAACCTGGTCGAATACACGGGTGACTCTGAGGTGGAGATCGATGAGAAGCTCAAACGTTTATCGGCTCATCTGGATTCAGTAGCCGGTCAGCCGGGTAAAAGCTTCGGTTACACCGTCGCGCGCGGTGCGGCTGAGATTGGCAAGATCTGGGGAATGCGCAAGCGCGCTGTGGGGCTCCTCGGCAATGCACAGGGACAGAAGCGCCCCATCCCCTTTGTTGAAGATACCGCTGTACCGCCAGAGAACCTTGCTGATTTTATCATGGAGTTTCGCGCTGCTCTCGACAGCCGCGGGCTAACCTATGGAATGTTTGGTCATGTTGATGCGGGTGTTTTACATGTGCGTCCGGCAATCGATATGAAGGATCCGGAGCAGGAACGGCTGATCCGCGAAGTGACCGACGAGGTGGTCGCGCTAACGCAAAAATATAAAGGACTTCTCTGGGGTGAGCACGGCAAAGGCGTGCGTTCTGAGTATGCCCCCGAGTTTTTCGGGCCTCTCTACCCTGTTCTTCAGAGGATTAAGGCGGCTTTCGATCCGCGCAATCAGATGAATCCCGGAAAGATCTGCACACCGGCGATTGATGGAGCAGAGCTTCTTAAAATTGATGAAGTGGTGACGCGAGGGCAGCATGATCGTCAGATACCCATGCAGACTCGAGCGGCTTTTGATAGCGCAATGAACTGCAACGGTAACGGTGCCTGTTACAACTATGACCCAAATGACGCAATGTGTCCCTCTTGGAAGGGGACCCGCGAACGCGTGCACTCCCCAAAAGGGCGTGCATCGCTGGTGCGCGAATGGTTACGACTGCTCTCATCCCATGGGGTAGAGGCTCAGGGTTATGCCGAGCAGATGCGGCAGCAGTCTGCAGTGCTTAGCTGGCCCAAGCGCGCACTTAATACATTGAAGCGAAAGCAGGGGCAGTATGATTTCTCTCATGAAGTACATGAGGCGATGATGGGCTGCCTGGCCTGTAAGTCCTGCGTGGGACAGTGTCCGATTAAAGTGAATGTGCCCGACTTTCGAGCTCGGTTTCTTGAGCTCTACTACACCCGCTACCTGCGACCTGTGAAGGATTACATAGTTGCCAGTCTCGAATTCGTGGTTCCGACACTGGCGCGGTTTCCCGCTCCATACAATTGGGCGATGAACAACTCTCTACTGAAAGGGCTGACTGCACGCTTTGGTGGTTTGGTTGATTCGCCCTCTATCTGTAAGCTGGGACTCAAACAGGAGATGGCGAAACGTGGCGTCGAGCAGGCGAGCGAAGAGAAGCTACGCGCTCTTTCCGATGAGCAGCGGTCGCGCACGGTAATCATCGTGCAGGACGCGTTTACCAGTTACTTTGAGACAGAGCTGGTTCTCGATACGACGGATCTTTTGAGGAAACTTGGCTTCAATGTGTTGATAGCCCCTTTTGCACCCAATGGTAAACCTCTGCATGTGCATGGTTTTATGAAGCGCTTTCGTAAAGTCGCCCGCACTAATGTGGATATGCTCCGTCGTTTCGAGTCAGCAGGTGTTGCATTGGTGGGTATAGATCCCTCAATGACTCTGACCTATCGGCAGGAGTATTCCCAGGTGGTTGAGGGGGAGTTGCCCCATGTTCATCTGTTACAGGAGTGGCTGTCGCAGCAGTCAGAAGCGCTGCAGGCGCACCAGTTGCAGAGCAACCTGAGGCACCGCTTGATGGCTCACTGTACTGAGAAGACCAACGCTGCACCGTCTATCAAACAGTGGCAAACTATTTTCGGCAGCCTTGGCGTAGAACTTGAACTGGTCGCGACTGGCTGCTGTGGGATGGCGGGTACCTTTGGTCATGAAACAGTTAATCTGGAGCGTTCGAAGGAGATCTACTCTCAAAGCTGGCAGCCAATTGTCAAATCTACAGAGGCGGGTGAAGAGTTGCTGGCAACCGGTTACTCTTGCCGTTCGCAGGTTAAACGCTTGGATAACAAGCAGCTCAGGCATCCAGCTCAGGCGTTGCTCGCTATGTTCAGTTGAGTCGAGACAAAGGGCGAGTGATCCGTGATGTGCTTAGTTCAAACCATATGAGTCGTAATTATAAAAATCTTGGAGACCAGTGATGGACGATTTACTACCCGAACTCTGCGACCGTTATCCGGAGGATGTACGAATTCTTGAGCCGATGTTGGGCAACTTCGGAGGCAGGGAGCGTTTTTTTGGTCAGATCGTCACGATCAAGGCTTTCGAAGATAACTCGTTGGTGCGTGAGCAGCTAGCCTTGCGCGGTGAGGGGCGCGTACTGGTGGTTGATGCGGGAGGTTCTATGCGCAGAGCTATGCTCGGTGATATGTTGGCTGAGAAAGCACGGGTTAACGGTTGGGCCGGTATAGTCATCTACGGGTGTATCCGCGACGTGAACGCTATTGCAGATTTGGATATTGGTGTTCAGGCACTTGGTACTCATCCTTTGAAGACGGAAAAAAATGGCATCGGGGAGCTCAATGTCCCGGTTCGTTTCGGTGGCGTGGACTTCATCCCCGGCGAGTTCTGTTACGCCGATAATAATGGAGTTTTGGTATCTCAAAAGCCGTTGGAAATCGATTGATTAAGGTTGCATAAAGCTTTAAGATTCCGAGTGCTTGCTGACTCGAAAAAAATCAAAATTTTTAATGCTTGAAATTCAAGAATTTAGATGACACTTAGTGTGTTTTGCTAGTTTTTTTCGCTCAACTTGGAACTTTAAGGCCACTTAGATGGTCTATAGTTTACAAGCAAGCATTCAACTGAGCAGCAATACCACACGTCTGTTTAGTTTTTCTGCCAGCTTGAAGCCTCCAAAAAATTAGCGGTAACTACGCTAGCCGCAGTCCGAAATCTCCCCCTTAATTCGGTCTGCGGTTTTTTATTTTCCTCTATTCAACAGAGTTAACCAGTCCTTAGCCAGCAGATGAGAGAAGCTGCCGCTCTTTTAGGTCTATAGTGTATGTGCACACTCTAATGGAGGTTACATGCGATTAGAAAGACGGCTGACCCCGCGCGTGTTCTGCGATATCGCAGCTGAGATCGATATGCTCTTCGGAGACTCTATTGATGTACAGATCGTTGATCTGTCGAGCTCGGGCTGCCAGATTCGTGGAGATCAGCGCCTGACTCGGCTCGACTCAATTGCCTCTGGCGCGCCCTTGGAGTTCAGTCTCAACTTTGGACTTGAAGGCTGTCCTATTCACACCTTCTGCCGCATGATTTACAAACGACGTGAGACTCAGAACTCCTGCTTGATGGGGTTGCGCTGGAATTCGGTGCCCGAACATCAGATGGAGATACTTCAGCGTTTTATTGATCAGCATCTAGTTCAGTCATCTCAGTCGAGTGCCAAAGCATAACGTTGGCGTAAAATCTGTACTCGACTGACATAGTTTTGCGTCTCTTTGAACGGTGGTATGCCCGAATAACGTGACACGGCGCCAGGGCCCGCATTATAAGCTGCGGTTGCGAGTCGCTCATCACCCTCATACAGAGCGAGCAGTTGTTCCAGATAGCGGCTGCCACCGGAAATGTTTTCGGCTGGGTTGAGCCGGTTTTCTACCCCGAGTTCAGCTGCTGTTGCTGGCATGAGTTGCATCAGCCCGGTGGCACCTTTAGTGGATACTGCCTGTGAGTTAAAGGCTGACTCTGCATGAATCACTGCACGTATCAGAGCCTCATCGACACCGGTTAGTCGCGAAAGGGTGCGGGTTTGATCCCGGTAGCTCTGTAAATTGAGCGGGGTCGTTTGCCAGTCTAATCCGGGTTGCGCTCTGCAGGCATAGCAGTCAAAGCGCATGACCTCATAGTTGAGATTGCCCCCTGGTTTGCGATCACTGAACGATAAAACCCCCAGTTTGTTTCGATACTTGTATATAGTGTCGCCGCTGGGCTTGTTAGCTGCCGAAGGGAGGTTAGTATACTCGACGCGCCCGTCCGGTAGTGTGCGTTTGACGATCTCTGCACGAGGTGAGTCGCCCAGCGTTAATGTCGCAACCAGAAGAGCGGCGGAAGCGGTAAACTGTAGATAAGTACGGGGCCATGGCATGCCCCAGTTATAGCACATAATTGGCATTCACAAAGGCTCTAACTTGTCGACACAGTTGGTGAGTGACGCTATTTAGACGGGAGAAAATGGTTGTCTTATCAGTTACTCATATTTGATTGGGATGGCACGTTGATTGATTCGGCGGCGCGTATTGTCTCCAGTTTTCAGGGAGCGGTGGCTGAGCTGGGCTACCCTGCACCCACAGATGAGGCGGTGCGTAACATCATTGGTCTGGGGCTGACTGAGGCAATTTCTGAAGTGATGCCTCAATTGAACTCTGCGCAGAACGCGGCGCTGGCGACGACCTACAGCAGACACTACCTCGAGGTTGACCAGACCCCGACTGCCCTGTTCCACGCCGTAGAGGAGGGGCTTTTGACTCTGCGTGAGCAAGGCTTTCGCTTAGCAGTGGCGACCGGTAAAAGCCGTCGTGGTTTCGATAGGGTGCTAGCAGAATCTGGCCTCGCTGAAATGTTTGAGATTACACGCTGTGCCGATGAGACGCTCTCCAAACCGCATCCACTTATGCTTGAGCAGATATTGGATCAGACTGGAGTTCATAGGAGCGCAGCGCTGATGGTCGGCGATACGGTCTATGATATGGATATGGCCACTAATGCCGGTGTGGATAAGCTCGCCGTGACCTACGGTGTACACTCCGTGTCGAGGCTGGAGCAGTCACGACCGACCCATCAGGTGGATAGTTTCGTAGAACTGACTGAGTGGATTAAGGTTCGACAGAGGACAAAGATATGAATCAGGACCCCTGGGGCCCTTCTAACCGAACACCGCAAATCGGTAGTTCAGCGAATTCAACAGGAACAACCACGCAGAGTGACGAAGCGCGTGTACTGCACAAATGGGCTAACTCAGTCCTCAAAGAGCAACGAGCAACTCGTCGATGGGGTATCTTTTTCAAGTCACTGACGTTTCTCTACCTCTTCGGGATCGCCGGTTATCTTTTATGGCAGCAAAACTTCGGCACGGATAGTTTCACTGATCCTCGTCATGTTGGCATCATCGAAGTGAAGGGGGCTATTGCGGCTGACTCAGAAGCGAATGCCGACAGTCTGATATGGTCACTGCGTCGCGCTTTTGAAGCTGAAAATTCAGAAGCAATTATTTTGCGAATTAACAGCCCAGGTGGTTCACCTGTGCAGTCTGGCTACGTTTATGATGAGATTAAGCGTCTTCGGATACTTTACCCAGACAAGCCGGTGTATGCTGTCATTACGGATATGGGAGCGTCTGGAGCCTATTATATCGCTGCTGCGGCAGACGAAATCTATGCTGATAAGGCGTCGCTTGTAGGCTCTATCGGTGTTATCTCCTCTGGCTTTGGCTTTGTGGGTTTGATGGATAAGCTGGGCATTGAGCGCCGAGCTCTTACATCCGGCGACAGCAAGGCTTTGATGGATCCATTTCAGCCCCTTGAGCCAGAACAGAAAGCGTTCTGGCAGTCTGTACTTGCGACCACTCATCAGCAGTTCATTGATCAGGTGAAGCAGGGGCGGGGTGAGCGGCTCAGTGACGATCCGAGAATCTTCTCCGGTCTTATATGGACCGGCGAACAGGCGGTGGAACTTGGTCTCGTTGACGGGCTATCTAGCTCTTCTGCTTTGGCGCGCGACAAGTTAGCACTGGAGAAGCTAGTCGATTACAGTCGTAAACCGAATGCATTGGATCAATTGGCCCAGCGCTTCGGGCTAGGCGTTGCGACGGCTGTGATCAACGAGCTTGGGTTTTCCGCCTCTTCTCAGCTACGGTAGGTCAAATGTTAAATTGCACGCTCGGAGAGCTGAGTGGGTACTTGTCGCGCTAGCATGGAGGTCGCTGGGTTACAGCAACAGGGGATTCACGCCAAATCGAATCAGCATCTTATTCAGCCTTATTAGCGGTAATCCAACAAGTGAGTTCGGATCCGAAGAGGTGATCGATTCAAATAGGGCAATCCCAAGTCCTTCACATTTAAAGCTGCCTGCGCAGTCATAGGGCTGCTCAGTTTTTAGATACTGCTCGATCTCAACTGTGCTCAGGTCACGAAACTTAACCAACACTTCGTCGCACTCCACTTGCATTAGACCTGAGTCTGAATCGAGTAATGCCAGTCCTGTCAGAAATTGAACCTGTTTGCCACTGCACGCAGAGAGTTGCGCGACAGCGGGCTCATGGCTTCCGGGTTTACCAAGTACATGGCCACCCGTCACGGCGCATTGATCACTGGCAATGATCAGGCCACGAATGCCAAGTTTCCGGACAGCTTCAGCCTTTTCGCATGCCAGTCGTTGGACGTACGCCTGTGGGATTTCATTATCAAGTAGTGACTCATCAATTTCTGGTGATGTTTGATCAAAGGTTTTCACCAGGCGCAGGAGTAACTCCCGTCGATACCGTGAGCTGGAAGCGAGTGTGATCTTTCGGGATGCAGTTTTCATGATGAGTCAAAATGCTATTTTGAATAATGGGTAGGCCGGCAAAACCAAGTTTTATAATACAGGGAGTTTGGTCAGCGCTGGCGGGCTTATATTTTGCTAGACTATCAAGAGATTTGCAGTAAAAAAGAGAGCTTTCGCTTTACACTGACACGCTACACCCCTAGAATTGCGCGCTTATGTCGTACGGCCCCTTACCGAAAAGAGTTGATCCTCGAAAACTCGCCGAGCGAGAGGCACAGTTGCAGGGTTTTGTCGAGTTAAAGTCGATGCCGCAACTGCTGTCACTGCTGGTAGACGATGAGGGCGAGGTCAGTGTTGAACTCAAGTTCGCACTTGATGAGCAGAAACTCAGGACTGTTAAAGGTCAGGCAACGGCGAAGGTCAAGCAGCAGTGTCAACGCTGTCTTGATCCCGTCGATGTATACCTTGACGCAGAGTTTAGTTTGGCGGTGGTACTGAACGAAGAACAGGCTAAGAACCTGCCTCGCTATTATGATCCTCTGCTGGTTGAAGAGGATGTGGAGCTGGCGGCCCTGGTTGAAGAGGAGTTGATCCTCACGCTACCAGCCGTGGCGTACCATCAGGATTGCGACGTGCAGCTCTCATACGGAGAGAGCGGCGCGGAGCCGAGCGAGCGGGATGAAAAACCCAACCCCTTTAGTGTGTTGGCGTCTCTAAAACAGAAACGCTAACAGAGAATGATTAGGAGTTAACTAACCATGGCAGTACAGCAGAACAAAAAGTCTCGCTCACGTCGCGACATGCGTCGTTCACACGATGCTCTGAGCAACCCAACTCTGTCGGTTGATCAGACTACCGGTGAGACTCATCGTCGTCACCACGTAAGCGCTGACGGTTTTTACCGCGGTCGTCAGGTTGTTGCTGGAAAAGGCGAAGAGTAATCTCTGGTCGGCAACAAGCTAACAAAACGGGGACTTCGGTCCCCTTTTTAGTTTTCTAATCCCGAGCCGCCAGGTCTGACCAGATTCCACGTTCGTCGAAAGATGATGTAAACTCCCTCCTGATCATTAAGGTGCGAGCAACGCACTTGCAACTATAGAGGAATATATGTCCCAGTCTTTAGCCTTTGTTTTTCCCGGTCAGGGGTCCCAGCAACTCGGTATGCTTGGAGATCTAGCGGCAGAGCACAGCATTATTGAACAGACATTTAGCGAAGCGTCAGAGGCGCTCGGTTTCGATCTTTGGCAGCTGGTCCAGCAGGGTCCTGATGAGCGTCTCAATGCGACTGAGAATACCCAGCCGGCTCTGCTTGCATCTAGCATGGCACTGTGGCGGCTATGGCAGCAGCATGGAGGCGAGACTCCCGCGATAGTCGCAGGTCATAGTCTGGGAGAGTACTCTGCACTGGTATGTGCCGGTGCGATCGATTTTGCTGATGGCGTAAAGCTTGTGCAGCTTCGCGGACAATTAATGCAGGCCGCAGTACCCGTGGGGACAGGCGCCATGGCTGCAATTTTGGGTCTGGCGGATGCAGATGTGGTGGCAGCTTGTGCTGCGGCAGCCAAGGGTGATGTTGTTTCGGCGGTAAACTTTAACTGTCCAGGCCAGGTTGTTATAGCGGGTCAGAAAGATGCAGTCGCTCGTGGCGTAGAGGCCTGTAAAGAGGCGGGGGCTAAACGTGCTGTTGAGCTCCCGGTCTCTGTACCATCGCACTGTGAATTGATGCGTCCTGCTGCTGAGAGGCTTGGTGAAGCGCTGGCGGCAATTGAGGTGCGCATGCCATCAATCAGTGTGATACATAACGTCAATGCTGCCGCTGCGCAGGATGTGGCGGAATTACGCGATCTGCTAGTAAGGCAGCTTTACAGCCCTGTACGCTGGACTGAATCCGTTCAGGCGATGCAGGCGACCGGTGTGCAGAATCTCATTGAGTGTGGTCCGGGTAAGGTGCTGTCTGGTCTTAATAAGAAGGTTGATCGTGCCCTGAATGTAGCGAATATTGGTGATGTTGCCGGCTTGGCAAAAGCGCTGGAATTGCTTAACTCTTAAGGATTGATAATGAGTCTTGAAAACAAACTAGCGCTGGTAACCGGCGCGACTCGCGGCATAGGGAAAGCTATTGCTGAAAACCTGGCGAGCCAGGGAGCGACTGTTGTGGGTACCGCTACCAGCGAAAAAGGTGCTGCGGCGATCAGTGATTATCTGGCCTCAAAGGGTAACGGCGGTAAAGGGTATGTGCTTGACGTGGCGGATCCTGAGTCGATCGACCACTGCCTCAAACAGATTCAGGAAGAGTTTGGTGCAATTACCATTTTGGTCAATAACGCCGGCATTACGCGTGATAACCTGATGATGCGTATGAAAGACGACGAATGGGACAGTGTTATCAATACCAATCTGACCTCCGTCTATCGCTTGGTGAAATCGGTCCTGCGCGGTATGACCAAAGCGCGCTGGGGTCGTATTGTCAGTGTGAGTTCGGTGGTGGCCTCCATGGGCAACGCCGGCCAGGCTAACTATGCTGCTGCAAAATCCGGTATGGAGGGCTTCACGCGAGCGCTGGCTCGCGAGGTGGGAAGCCGTAATGTGACCGCCAATTGTGTCGCACCGGGATTTATCGATACCGACATGACTGCAGATCTGGCTGATGCTCACAAAGAGGCGTTACAGTCGCAGATCGCCCTGTCACGCTTGGGGCAGCCGGAGGAGGTCGCCGCAGTGGTTGGATTCCTTTGCAGTGAAGCGGGTGGTTACGTGACGGGTGAAACCGTGCATGTAAATGGCGGAATGTACATGGGCTGATCGGATCACTGCGGGCGGGAAATTATGACATCTAAAGATTGTAATTTTCGTAAGAACAGGGATAATTGCCTGCAGTTGAAGAACGTCGATCTCGACGAGTTGTTGTTGAGATACGAATTATATAAAATCCCAGACCGCATCTGGGGTGCGATGGGATTAAGAACACAATAGGAATCGATATGAGCAATATTGAAGATCGCGTTAAGAAGATTATCGCTGAACAACTGGGCGTTAAAGAAGAAGAAGTTACCAACGAAGCTTCTTTCGTTGAAGATCTTGGCGCAGATTCTCTGGACACGGTAGAGCTGGTCATGGCTCTGGAAGAGGAATTCGAGACTGAGATTCCTGACGAAGAAGCAGAGAAGATCACTACTGTTCAGTTGGCTATCGATTACGTAAACGCAAACCAGTAATCGGACCATTTGATCGGTCGCGAAGCCGCAATTGCTTAGGTAGTTGCGGCTTTTCTGTTTGAGGCGCAATGGAGGATCGCGAATGGCTCGTAAAAGAGTCGTTGTCACTGGACTGGGTCTACTGACTCCTGTTGGTAATAACGTTGAAGATACATGGAAGAGCATACTTGCAGGCAAGAGTGGTGCTGCAGAGATCAGCCATTTTGACGCCACAAGCTTTGGTACCCGCTTTTCGTCATCGGTGAAGAACTTTGAGCTGGAGCCCTACCTCAATCCCAAAGAAGCTCGCAAGATGGACCTGTTTATCCAATACGGTATGGTTGCCGCCATTCAGGCCGTTGAAGATGCCGGGTTGGAGGTGACTGAAGAGAACGCCCCGCGTATTGGATGTGCGATCGGTTCCGGTATAGGGGGGTTGCCGATGATAGAGGCAACCCATGACACGCTCAACAACTCCGGTCCCCGTCGAATCTCACCTTTCTTTGTTCCCGGCAGTATCATTAATATGATCGCGGGCAACCTTGCCATCAAGTATGGCTTTCGTGGTCCAAATATCGCTATTACGACCGCCTGCACCACAGGCACGCATAACATTGGCCATGCGATGCGTATGATTCAATATGGTGATGCTGACGTTATGGTGGCAGGTGGAGCAGAGATGGCCACTACCCCGCTTGGTTTAGGCGGGTTCTCCGCCGCACGCGCGCTCTCCACTCGTAACGATAACCCGCAAGCAGCCAGTCGTCCCTGGGATCGTGACCGAGACGGGTTTGTTCTGGGTGATGGTGCTGGTATGCTGGTGCTTGAGTCCTATGAACATGCTAAAGCACGTGGTGCACACATCTATTGTGAACTTAGTGGCTTCGGTATGAGTGATGACGCCTTTCATATGACCGCACCGCCAGAGGATGGTGCTGGAGCCGCTCTCTCAATGAGCAACGCGATTAAAGACTCGGGTCTGACACCAGAGGAAATCGGTTACATTAACGCTCACGGAACCTCTACGCCAGCCGGTGACATTGCGGAGTCAAACGCCGCCAAGCGTGTGCTGGGCGATGCAGCAAAGTCGGTTCGTATGAGTTCTACTAAGTCTATGATTGGTCATCTTCTGGGCGCTGCGGGTTCAGTCGAGGCTGCATTCTGTGTTCTGGCACTGCGAGATCAGGTTGCCCCTCCGACGATTAACCTTGATAACCCATCTGAAGGCTGTGATCTCAACTATGTTGCTCATGAAGCGCAACAGGCAAAGTTTGAGGCGGCTATTTCAAACTCATTTGGCTTTGGCGGTACCAACGGCACGTTGGTATTCAACCGCATCTAAGCCCGTTATCGGCCGGGGTAACCCGGCCTATTGGTCGCCTTATGCAACCGCTCACGCTCATTAATGGCAGTGCTACACGCACGCTGGCCTCATCTGATCGTGGATTGAACTTCGGCCAGGGCGTCAGCACGCGTGTAAAAGTGGTCGGTGGTAAGCCCCAGCTCTGGCAAGAACATATGCGCCTGCTACAGCAAGGTTGTGCGGCGCTGGGTTTCCATATCAATGCGGTCGACAAGCTGGTGAAACGTGACCTTGGCCTGCTACCTAAGGCCGATCTCAGCTTACGTGTCACCCTGACAGCGGGGCTAGGCTCGAATGATTTGGCGATGCCCGCAGAGTATCAACCGACCCGTATTTTGCAGATAGAGCCCTGCCAGTACTCTGAGCCACTTCTGGATGGGATTTCGGCGCGAGTGTGTCAGACGCAACTGTCCAAGCAACCAAAACTGGCGGGAATCAAGCATCTAAACCGACTTGAATTCGTGCTGGCGCGCTCAGAGTGGCGAGATCCTGTTTTCGCCGAGGCGGTTATGCTCGATACTGATGGCATGCTGGTCAGTGGTACCGCTTCAAACCTCTTCTGGGTGAGTCAATCTCGTCTATTCACGCCAGACCTCAGCTTTGCAGGCATCAGAGGTGCAATGCGAGCGGCTATCATACGCCTTGCGGCACAGCAGGGTATCGAGGTGTGTGAGGTACGCCAACCACTTGCAGCGTTGGCAGATGCAGAGGAGATTCTCTTCTGCAGTGCCCTTGAGGGAATAAGGCCGGTTAAAGCTTTAGCGCAAAAGCAGTATGCTGTTGGTAGTCAAACATTAACCGCCCAGTTGCAGTCGGGGCTATCTCAGGTTCTCTATGATTAAGAAGATGTTCACTACTCTCACGCTCCTGTTACTCATTGGTGCTGCCGTGGCCTACTGGGGGTATCAGCGAGTACTGGCGCTTCCAGAGCAGTCTCTAGGAGTGAATGAACCTTCAGTGCTTGAGGTGCCTCGTGGTACCAGTGCTTATCAGCTAGCACTCATCCTAGAGCAGCGAGGCTGGATTGATGATTCGCGTTGGTTGCGCGCACTGTTTAAACTGCGCCCCGAACTCACTGCTTTGAAGGCCGGTGAGTATCAGGTGATGGCAGAGGATCGTCTAATTGATCTGTTAGAGCGCATCAACCGAGGTGAAGCCATTCAGTATCGCGTTACGCTAATTGAGGGTAGCACCGTACCCGAAATGCTGCGATCGCTGCGTCAGACTGATGTGCTCAAGTCCGAGTTACAGGCTCAGAGTGCGGTGGAGTTGGCTGCTGAATTAGAGTTGGCGCACAGCTCGGCTGAGGGTCTTTTCCTCGCCGAAACCTATCAGTTCGAGCGCGGTATGAGTGATCGAGATTTGCTGTTACGAGCGCATCAAATGTTACTCGATGTGCTCGACAAACATTGGCAGTCGCGTGACCCTGATTTACCTCTCAAAAGCCCTTACGAAGCCTTGACGCTCGCCTCAATCATTGAGAAAGAGACTGGTCTGAGTAGCGAGCGCCCCGATATTGCCGGTGTGTTTATCCGTCGTCTCAACCTTGGCATGCGGCTGCAGACGGATCCAACCGTGATCTATGGTATGGGCGAGCGTTACAACGGAAACCTGACCCGCAAGGACTTGCGCGAAAAGACCGATTTCAATACCTACGTTATTAAAGGCTTACCTCCCACACCCATTGCAACTGTTGGTGAAGAGGCGATACTCGCAGCGCTTAATCCGGCCGATGGAACTGCACTCTTCTTCGTTGCAAAAGGGGATGGATCGCATCAGTTTTCTGATACTCTTGAAGCGCACAATCGCGCAGTGCGCGAATATCAGTTGAAACGGCGGCAGGACTACCGTTCATCACCAGAGGCGAAAAAATGAGAGGCAAACTGATTACCCTTGAGGGTGGTGAGGGGGTTGGAAAATCAACCAATTTAGCTTTCATTCAGCACACCCTGGAGTCGGCCGGTATCGAGTTACTCGTCACGCGTGAACCGGGTGGCACTGAATTAGCCGAGAAAATACGGACACTGTTATTGGCTCCCAGTGAAGAGCCTGTCGCTGAGTTAACTGAACTGCTGCTGGTTTTTGCCGCCCGCGCTCAGCATGTTGAACAACGTATCAGGCCAGCGCTTGAACGGGGTGTTTGGGTTCTTTGTGACCGTTTTATTGACGCTACCTACGCCTATCAGGGTGGCGGAAGAGCGATGAGTCTTGAGGTGATTGCGCAACTTGAGCAGATGGTGCTGACTGATATGAAACCCGATATGACGCTGCTGCTTGATCTGCCGGTAGAGTTGGGTATGGCCAGAGCACGCGCGCGCGCAGATTTAGATCGATTTGAACAGGAACAGATGGGATTTTTTGAGGCTGTTCGCGCCACCTATCTTGCCAGAGCAGCTGCCGAGCCGGCGCGTGTCGCAGTGATTGATGCTGCACCGGCCTTGGATGCGGTCCAACTCCAGATAAAGAGGGCTTTGGGGCGCTTAGGGGTGAAACTCTGATGGACCTGCTCCCCTGGCATCAACCCCTTTGGCAGCGTTTACACAAACAGCGTGACGAGGGTCGTCTGCCTCACGCTATGCTGTTCGCAGGGGCCAAGGGCATTGGCAAGCTAAGTTTTGCAGAAGCGCTCGGCACAACGCTACTGTGCAATCATCCATTGGCCGGCGAGGCGTGCGGTCAGTGTAAATCCTGTGATCTGGTGAAGGGCGGTAGTCATCCGGATCTGTTGCGTCTGACTCCGGACGAAGTCGGTAAGGTCATTAAGGTCGATCAGGTGCGCGAGGTGATTGACCGTCTGCACGGAACAGCACAGCAGGGCGGTTATCGTGTTTTGATTGTACATCCGGCCGAAGAGATGAACCTTGCGTCCGCTAATGCGCTCCTCAAAACGCTGGAGGAGCCGGGTGATGCAACGCTCATTATTCTGGTGGTCGATCAGCTAGGAAAGGTGATGCCGACAATCAGGAGCCGCTGTCAGCGTATCGATTTTGCATCACCGGCAACGGCCGAGGCTGTTCGCTGGCTCGCGGATGAGACAGAGATAAGTGAAGAGGAGGCGGGAAAATTTCTCGCCCTTGCTCAGGGCGCTCCGCTTCTCGCCCGTGACTGGAAGTTATCCGGAGTTAAAGATCTGCGGGCAAAGTTTTTGAGTGGTTTAGCAGATCTCTTGAAGAACCGAGTGAGTCCGCTTGCACTGGCTGAGCAACTGCAGAAAGAGGATCTCGGTTTAATGCTCACCTGGTGGGGCACGCTGATGAGTGATATTGCGCATATGCAGCTCGCTGGCGCTCAGGGGCCGACGACTAACCTGGATATGGCAAAATTAGTCAGTGCTTTAGCGAAACGTGTAGAATCTAGTGCTATCTTTAAGCTTAACGATGAGATACATCATGAGCGCTCAGCGCTGCTCTATCATCAGAACCCCAATAAACAGTTGCTCCTAGAGAAGTTGTTTATGGACTGGAAGAGTTTGACTCAAGCGGAATAACGTATGGCCATTATGCCAAGGATCAGTCACGGGATACTCTCGTTGACTGTCAGTAGTAAGGAGGACCTCTACCGCGCGTTCATGCCGTTTATTGGCAGCGGTGGACTGTTTATCCCGACAACGCGCTCCTACCAGCTGGGTGAGGAGGTGTTTATGCTACTGACGTTGATGGACGAGCCGGATAAGATTCCAGTGGCGGGCAAGGTGGTCTGGGTAACGCCTAAGGGCGCCCAGGGCGGTAAAACGCCTGGTATAGGGATCCAGCTCTCCAATGATGACGCCGCACTCGTCGGTAAAATTGAAACCTATCTGGCCGGTGCATTGAGTTCTGGTCGTCGAACCAACACACTCTGATCTCCATTTATGTATATCGACTCTCACTGTCATCTTGACAGGCTTGACCTATCTAAACACGAAAACTCACTAACAAACCTTTTGAATGATGCCCGTCAACGGGGCGTGCACAAGATGCTTTGCGTTGGTATTGATCTTAACCTCTATCCGGAAATGGTTGAGGCGATTGATGGTCAGCAGGATGTCTACGCTTCGGTTGGCATTCACCCCTGCCATGTTGTCGAAAGCCCTTGGGATGAGCAGCGCATTCGTCAAGCAGTCACCGAGAACAGCCGCGTAGTGGCGCTCGGGGAGACAGGACTGGATTTTTACTACACGGCCGAAACGAAAGAGCAACAGGTTGATAGCTTTGCCAACCACCTCAAGCTTGGTGCTGAGCTCGATATGCCCGTTATCATTCATACGCGGGATGCGCGTGAAGAGACGTTGCAGGTGATGGCGCAGTTCGCGAGTCCACAGAGTGCTGGCGTGATGCACTGTTTTACTGAGACACATGAGATGGCGATGCGCTCGATTGAGATGGGATTTATGGTCTCATTCTCAGGCATTATTACTTTCAAAAACGCCGCAGACCTTCGTGAAGTGGTGAAGGCGGTGCCGATGGAAAGCCTTCTTATCGAGACTGACTCTCCCTATCTTGCGCCAATACCTTATAGGGGTAAACCCAATCAACCAGGTTACGTGGCTGAGGTTGCGGCCTGTGTTGCAGAGCTCAAGGGTATATCAGTGGAAGAGGTCGCCGAGCGTACGGCCGACAACTTTCATCGCCTGTTCAAACGCGCTCAGTAGTTAGCCTGGCAGACTAACAGCAGTGAAGCTTGTCTGCCCCCTCATACCTTAGGTTAGAGTAGGCCACAACTTGACCCTCAATTTGGGGGCATGCTCGTTTGAATGATTCCACCTGTTTGCACGACATAGCCGAGTGTTGGCAGTGGATTTTTGGCACAGGGGGCGTAGTTCCATACTCTTAGAGGTGTTGCAAGTTGAACGGGTTCAATATACGATCAGCTATATCGTTATAACATATAGCGATTAGTTTTCTAGCGAGCATAGGGCTGCCGTGAGACTTTCACTGCACCTTACCAGTGTTGTTCTCCCCGCAAGGGGCTTTTAGGGCGATCGTTGATCGCCCTTTTTTATCGATAAGACTTATAAATCGACAGCACTGATTGGGTTCAGGCACATATTAGGGGTCGGTACCCTGATCTTGATAACCAGCGCATCTGAGGCTGTGACCCGTTTCAATCGAATGAGGGTTTCGGTTTGTGGCCACTGCTATTGGTCCGCTGCCTAAACATTTATCCGTAAAGCGTCTCCAGAGAATCGCGCACTGTTGCGACAATCTGATCAATCTCTGCTGACTCGATCTTAAATGGCAGTCCGAACTGCAGTGTATCGCCGCCCCAGCGAACGTAAAGCCCACGCTTCCAGCATTCAATCGCCACTTCAAACGGGCGTAGCGTCGCGTCTCCCGCTTTAGCCTCCAGAGTAATACCGGCAGCGAAACCAAAGTTACGTATGTCTACAATATGAGGAGCACCTTTGAGACTGTGAATCTTGGTCTCAAACTCGTGTGCTTTGGCGGCCACTCGTTCGATCAGTTGTTCAGACTCTAGGATATCCAGTGTCGCCATTGCCGCAGCACAGGCGACGGGGTGACCAGAGTAGGTGAAACCATGGGGTAGTTCGACACTGTGTGGCGCTCCCCCTTTCGCCATGAAAGCGTCATAGATCTCCTGACCCAAGAGCACCCCGCCAAGTGGAACGGCACCGTTGGTGACCTGTTTGGCGAAGGTAAGCATATCGGGTATGACACCGAATGCATCGGCACCCCAGCGTGCTCCCGAGCGGCCGAGTCCGGTTATGACCTCATCAAAAATCAATAGTATCTGGTGTTTGTCACAAATTGCGCGCAGCCGCTGCAGATAGCCTTTGGGTGGTACGATGACACCTGCAGAGCCTGAGAAGGGCTCGACAATAACGGCAGCGACGTTGGAGGCATCATGCAGGCCTAGCAGTTGCTCTAGCTCGTCAGCCAGGTCAGCACCCTCTTCGGGCATGCCTTTAGAAAAGGCCATATCCTTTCGCCAGGTATGGCTCAACAGGTCAGTCTCGATACCCTGGCCCCAAAGCTTACGATTAGCAGGGATGCCGCCAAAACTGATGCCGCCCCAGCTCGCACCGTGATACCCCTTCTGTCGCGCCAATATCTTCGTTTTGGACGCCTGGCCGCACTGTCTCCAGTAGGCTCGAGCTATTTTGGTCGCTGTGTCGACTGCTTCGGAGCCTGAGTTGGTGAAACAGACTCGATTGAGCCCCTTGGGCGCAAGTTGAGTCATGCGTTCGGCAAGTTGGAATGCGAGTGGGTGACCAAACTGAAAGCCGGGTGCGTAGTCCAACTGGTTTAGCTGGCGGTAGACGGCGTCAGCAATCTCTGGTCTGCTATGACCAGCACCGCAGGTCCACAGGCCTGACAGACTATCCAGTATCTGCCTGCCCTGAGCATCAATTAGATAACTGTCCTTGGCGGCTGTGATAATGCGGGGATCCGCCTTAAATTGACGATTACCGGTGTAGGGCATCCAGTAACTGTCGAGTTGCTGTTGCGTCAGACCGGCCAATTCCGCTTGGTTCATGATGGAGTCTCAAACTGCCTATATAGGCGGTCTAGAGTAGAATAAAACGCGGTAGGAGGCGAGTAGGAGGCGAGCGCGCTGCCAACGGCCAAGCAGCGCCATCTCAGTCTTAGCTAGTCGTCGAGGTCCGGGGTGATACTGACTAGCATTTTTCCAAGGTCTAGAAGGATGATAAGGACCTTGTTGTAATAGCAGACTCCCTGAACGAACCGGCGGGTCGACTCATCGTTAACGGCGCTAGGTGCTCTATCTACCTCGTTCTGCGGCAGGTTGATGACTTCGTCTACCGAGTCAACGACGAGGCCAATCACCTCATGCTCGTTCAGTTCGACCACGATCACTCGCGTCGCATCGTCTGCTTCAACTCGCGACAGGTGGAAGAGCGTCCGGGTGTCGATCACTGTCACCACGTTACCACGCAGATTCAGAATCCCAAGGATCGAGTGGTCTGAGCCGGGCACCGGTGTGATATCGCTGTAGCGCAACACCTCTTTGACCCGCATCACATCTATGCCATAGCGCTCGTTGTCCACCCGAAAGGTAGCCCACTGATGATAGATGACTTCCTCTTGCTGTGACTTGCGTTTGCGCTCATCCTCGTGACGCTGATGAACCGCCTGCATCATGCGCAGTTGTTCCGCAGCCGCTTCCAATCCCATATATGAACCCTCATTAACCAACAGTACGCCAAACTCAGGGCAGTTAGATTAGACCTAGTATAGAACCGAATTTCGGATTGCGCCTGTTCGAAAGAGTGCTATTAAAGACAGTTATCGGGTTTGGGCAGGCCAGCAATTCGCGCAAGCCGCTTCGGAGGGCTACCTGTTCTCTCATTCGCGGGAAGCAATTGCATCAGATAGATGCTGCGTGCCTTCTCTTTACCCAGATGCAAACCAATGTATTTAACAAGCGGGCGCATCGCCGGTGAGTGATCAAATTCCGCGTAAAACCGGCGAACAAGCTCGATTAACTCCCAATGAGCATCGCTCAGTTCCAGTGACTCCTCCTGTGCCAAAGCCTCTGCAACGGCCTTGCTCCAATCTGTCAAGTTCGCCAGATAACCCTCTGGGTCTAGCGGCACGGGTTGCCCACCCACCCTTAGATAGGCCATCAGCACCAACTTACGGAGCGACTATGCACGACGGTGAGATCGACAAACCCATCATCATCAACCGATTGACCTCTTGGCTCTTTCAAACCGCGCGCCTCTAGATCGGCCGTCAAAACATAGAGGTCTACGCCCGATAGTTTTTCGGTGAAGTGTGCCGTGGACCAATAGACGCCGTCTTCAATTAGCAAGAGTGCGTCGCCCGATGTCATCGCGTCAAGACAATGCTGAAGAAGTTCGGTTTGATTGGGACCGCGATTCAGAATATGTAGGGTTGTATCAGACATTGATCACCATCTCATACGTGCGAATTAGTGCGCTTATTTGTCTGGTATCCAGAGACGTTACTGCCAAAGACAAACTGTCTAGAGTCAAACCGCGTTGTGCAAGACTGCGCTGGCAAACGAAGATTTTATCTACATCGTAGAGTGGCAGCGACTGCTGCATCGCCGAGAGGTTCTTCTGCGCAATGGTCTCAGGCTGGTGCTCGGGTAGCAGCTGGTAGCAGGCGTCGTCCAATAGCAGGAGAGCGACTGGCTGGTCAAAAAGAGCACAAGCGAGCGCCAGCTCTGTCGCTTCCCGTGCTGCAGCACTACCATAGGGAGATTGTCGGCTGATAATTAAAAATCGCTTCATCCACCCCCCCCGAACGTGACCAGTCTGTCAGACTGTGTAGCGGCCGCTATTAACTGGCCAAGGCCCGATAGCTCGACGGCCTGGAGCAAGTTTTCGCCCTCGATACCGTAGCGCGCTGTCTCGTCCTGATTGACGATGCCTCTGCGAATTGCTGCTGCAATACAGACTACCGCATCCAGGCTGTTGTCGCTGACGAGGTGCTGCCACTCTTGAGGCAGGTTTGTCTCATCCTGGGGCGCAAGCGTCAGACGGTTAGCGCTGTGTACGCCGGAACGATAGAAAAAAATCCGTTCAATAGTGTGTCCTTTTTTCAACAGAGCGCGGGCAAATCGCAGGGCAGTAGCGCTACTTTGGCTGTCGATCGGTGCGGACTGGATGAGTAACGTAAATTTCATAGATCAATATTATCAAAGGGTGTCATGAAACTGCATAAAAAATCCCCGCGCTAGGCGGGGATTTCGAAGGCTCTTCAAAAGCTTAGTCGTTGTTGAATGCGCCCAACAGGCTAAGCAGGTGTACAAACAGGTTGTAGATGCTCAGGTAGAGACCCACAGTCGCCATAATGTAGTTGGTGTAGGTGCCGTTGATAATCTGGCTTGTGTCATACAGCAGGAAACCGACCATCAGCACAACCACCGCTGCTGAGAACGCCAACTGCAGTCCGGAGATATTGACGCCAAATAGAGGCAAGACGAACAGTGCCAGCATCGCTACCAGCAGTACCATGGAGCCTGCCGCTAAGAAGCCTCCCATGAAACTAAAGTCTTTACGGCTACTCATGACGTAGGCTGTCAGACCAAAGAAGGTGAAAGCTGTCATGCCTAGAGCTGTCATAACGACCTGCCCGCCATTAGGCACTGCGAGATAGTGGTTGATGATAGGTCCGATGCCAAACCCCATAAGACCTGTAAACAGGAAGGTCAGTGGAAGGGCGGCGGCGGTATTCTGCTTTTTGTTGATTACAAACAGCAGAACGAAGCTGACAAGTACACTGCCGAGATAGACCAAAAACGGCGGGTTGATCGCCATTGAAACACCGGCCATCAGGGTACTGAAGACCATTGTCATCGCCAACAACGTATAGGTGTTGCGAATCATCTTGTTGGTATCGCGTGCAGATGCCTGTGTAGCAGGTGTCACGTGATTGTAGGTTGCCATACTTACCTCTGAATCTTGCTTGGGTTGATGCGGTTGATTGGGTCATTGTCTCTGAACTTAGAAACAACGCCTCTCCATTCCCCTTATATTGGGCATTTGGAGCGGAATTTCAAGTTAAAACGACTGTCGCGCCTTAGTCTGACATCCACCTTAAAGCTGTGGACGATCGAAGGAGTTTAAAAGGCCGTATTTTCGAGCGAATACGGTGTAACCATCGATCGATCTGGCTACAATGTAGCGCTACTGAATAACATGAAGATAGATAAAGGATAGAGATTTAATGTCTGCCACCGCTGCGCATCCAAGTTTTGATCATCTGCGTTCACAAACGATCGCCTCACTCGATATCGAGGTGTCTGAGTACGAACACCGCGTAACCGGTGCCAAGCATTTTCATATTAGCAGCGACTACGACGAGAACGTTTTTTTGGTGGCACTGCGAACCATGCCTGAGGATTCATCGGGCGTTGCTCATATTCTGGAGCACACCGCACTTTGCGGTAGCGAGCGCTATCCTGTGCGCGACCCCTTCTTCATGATGACACGGCGCTCGCTTAACACCTTTATGAATGCTTTTACCAGCAGCGACTGGACGGCCTATCCCTTCGCGAGCCAGAACCAGAAAGATTTCTATAATTTGCTGGATGTGTATCTCGATGCTGTCTTTTTTCCGCGCCTCGACCCACTCGACTTTGCTCAGGAAGGGCACCGTATCGAATTTGAAGAGGCAGACAATAGCGACTCTGCTCTTGTTTACAAAGGCGTTGTCTACAACGAGATGAAAGGGGCAATGAGTGCCACCACCTCGGTTCTATGGCAGACATTAACCAAGTACCTCTTTCCGACGACTACCTATCACCACAACTCCGGTGGTGAACCGATGCAGATTCCAGACCTGAGCTATGAGCAGTTGGTAGAGTTCCATCGTACTCACTACCATCCATCGAACGCTATATTCATGACTTTTGGTAACCAGCCGGTCAGTGAGTTGCAGTCGCGCTTCGATGCTCAGGCGCTGGGTCGATTCGAGCGCTCTGATATCGAATTGAGTGTGCCGGACGAGCAACGTTACTTTGCCCCCGTTGCGATTGAGGAGGCGTACCCGCTGGATGAAGAGAGTCTGGAAGGGAAGACACATCATGTGATGGGCTGGCTACTGCCACGTTCAATCGACCTCGAAGCGGAGCTTAAAGCTCAGCTGTTATCGCGGGTTCTTTTAGATAACTCCAGTTCGCCACTGCGCGCAGCGCTGGAGTCAACAGATCTGGGCGCAGCACCCTCACCCCTGTGTGGCATTGAAGACTCTAACCGTGAAATGAGCTTCATGTGTGGAATTGAAGGTAGTGACCCTGACAAGGCTCAAGCGTTCGAAACCCTGGTGCTTGAAACGCTTCAAAGTGTTGTTGAGAAGGGTGTAGATCAATCGATGGTGGCAGCACAACTGCACCAGCTTGAGTTGCAGCAGCGCGAGATCACTGGTGACCACTACCCCTTTGGTATGTCGCTCATTTTGGCATCGCTGTCGAATGCTATCCACCGGGGTGACGCGATCGCCAGTCTTAATATCGACGCGGTCCTTGAGCAGATGCGTCAGGATATTGAGGATCCAAACTATATTCCCGCGCTGGTGCAAGAGTGGCTTCTCGACAATGCCCACCGAGTTCGCCTGACACTGCGGCCCGATGCGCAGATGTCGGCGCGCAAAGATCAGGCAGTGGCAGATCGTCTGGCGGCGATAAAAGCAAGCTTGACCAGCGCGTCAAAACAGAAAGTAATTGAGCAGGCGCAGGCGCTTGAGGCTCGTCAGGCTCAGCAAGATGATCCGGATCTGCTGCCGAAGGTGACCTTGGCTGATGTTGCTCCTACTATCAGTTTCCCTTCTGGAGAACAGTTGAGTGATGTGCCAGAGATGCACTGGTATGAAGCAGGCACTAACGGTTTGGTTTATCAACAGATCATTGTCGATCTGCCTGAGTTGAGTGAGCGTGAGCAGTTTATTTTTCCGCTCTATACAAACTGTCTCTCCGAACTTGGCTCTGGCGGCCGCACTTACAAAGAGCATCAGGCGCTTGAGAGCGCTATCACAGGTGGCGTGAGTGCCTATTTGAGCGCAAGAGGTCAGGTCGAAGACGCCTCTCACCTCCACAGCGTACTGATCTTGTCGGGTAAAGCACTTGCACCCAACCAAGCGCCAATGTCAGCGCTGATGGTTGATATGCTTGTATCCCCAAGTTTTGACGAATTCTCCCGTATGCGCGAGCTGGTTGCACAGTCGCTCTCTCGTAAAGAGCAGAGTGTCTCGGCCCAGGGACACATGTTGGCGATGCAGGCGGCCAGTGCGGCGCTGGCAGCGGGCGCTTCGTTGTCGAATCACTCACGTGGACTGGAGTCAATCGCCCGGCTTCGTGAATTGAAAGCGGCGATCGCAGAGGACGCGGGAGTTGAGGCGTTTGCCGCTGAGCTGAAAGCGATCCACGCTAAGGTGATGCGTATGCCCAGAAAGGCGTTGATCGTCGGTGAGGAGGAGCATAAAGAGGGCTACAGAACGAGCCTGGCATCAGAGATGGTGCGACTCGGTAGTAGCGAATCATTATCCGGCTTCACCGGACAGCTCTACAACTCACCTGCGTCGCAAGTTTGGGTGGCCAACACACAGATAAGCTTCTGTGCCAAAGTATTCCCAACCGTGCCGGTTGGGCACGCTGACGCGGCACCGCTGACAGTACTCGGTGAGCTGTTGCGTAACGGTTTCCTGCATCGCGCAGTGCGTGAAAAGGGCGGAGCCTATGGCGGAGGGGCAAGCCAGGATTCGGGTGATGCGATTTTTCGCTTCTACTCGTACAGAGATCCGCGGACACTCGAAACACTACAAGACTTTGATAACTCCTTGCAGTGGATCGCAGAGGGTGGCGCTAATGCAGCACAGTTGGAAGAGGCAATACTCGGCGTTGTGAGTTCTATCGACAAACCGGGCTCTCCTGCAGGCGAGGCCAAAGCAACCTATCTCAATAGCCTGTTCGGACGAACGCCGGAACAGCGTGAGGGGTTCCGCCGTGCTATTCTGCAGGTTAGTCTCGATGACCTGCAGCGTGTGGTTGAGACCTACCTGAGTGATAGTAGTCGTGCGCGTGTGGCCATCGTGACTCATGCCAAGGCAGCCCAATCACTACCGCCTGAGTTCACACGCTTCAAGGTCTGATTGGATTGACTAACGCGCGAGTTGAACGCCCACTACTGGGCGTTTCGCTCATCATCATTGCCGAGGTCGTACTGGTATTCTCAGGGATACTCATTCGCGAGCTTGGCAGCGATATCAGTGTTCTGCAGCTCATATTCCTGCGCAACGCCATCGGTCTGGTCTACATGCTGCTGCTGGTGCGTCTCAGAGGCGGAATCAGTCTGCGTACTTCGCGCATACACCTGCACTTTCTACGGGCATCGGTAGGGGTTTCCGCCATGGCGTGTCTCTACTACGGCTGGACGCACCTACCGCTGGGCACCGCTGCACTTCTCAAGCAGACCGCGCCGCTCTTTATGCCGATCTTGGGTCTCTGGCTGCTGCGTGAGTCGATTAATCCTGTGTTGCGCTGGAGTCTGCCTGTAGGTTTCTGCGGTATCGCACTGGTCCTGCAGCCGACTAACGCCGGCCTGCAACTGGCCGCAATAGTTGGTTTGGCAGGCGCGGTGCTGAGTGCTCTGGCAAAAATCTACATTCGAATGATGAAAGAGACCGAGCCCTCACGTCGAATTGTTTTCTACTTTGCGCTATTCGGCACTCTGATCAGTGCACCCTTTGCCCTGCCTCAATGGACGCCTTTGAATGGCTGGCAGTGGTCTGGAGTGGCCGCGATAGGTGCGCTTTCGACCCTTGCACAATTGGCGATGACGCGTGCCTACCATAACGCCCCTGCCGGCTATTTAGGACCATTCACCTACAGTTCTGTCATCATCGCAACTCTGCTCGGCTGGTGGATATGGGATGAGTCTCTGCGAATGATCACGCTGCTTGGTATGGCCTTTATCCTCGCGGGTGGTGTTATGACATTACGCGCCGGAGCCAAGTAGAGTCAGGTTGCAAAGACTAGCCTCAAATTCTGCTCATCTATTGTTCATTATTTTTCACACTTAGACTTACAGATCTGCTGTAAAAGAATTTTTTCTTCTGTTACATTGATCGGATTCATTAAAAATAGTTATAAGCTTATTTGGCTTTTTCTGATATATGCAGCGAAAGTCTTAGGTTATAACGCGACCAGATTTGGCTTAACCGCGCGCAATGCCGCCGGTTATCCAACGATAAGAGGCAAGATCGATGAGAATCGGTGTACCAAAAGAGAATGAAGAGGGCGAAAAGCGTGTCGCCCTTACGCCAGACGTCGCTGTAAAAATGCAACAGCTGGGGTTTACTCTCGCGATAGAGAGTGGAGCCGGCGCCGAAGCGAGTTACTCCGATGAGGAGTACGCGAAGGTCGGTGTAGAGATCGTCAATGATCCGAAAGAGTTGTGGACAAGCTCAGATATTATTCTGAAGGTCCGTCCGCCAAATGCGCACCCTGAGCTGGGCATTAATAGCATTGAGCTGATGAAAAAAGATCAGACGATCATCAGCTTTCTCTATCCCGCAATGAACCCTGAGATGCTTCAGCAGATGGCCGAGCAGGGTATTAATGCGCTTGCAATGGATTCCGTGCCGCGGATATCTCGGGCGCAAAAGATGGATGCGCTGTCGTCAATGGCGAACATCGCAGGTTATCGTGCCGTGGTTGAGGCGGCACAGCACTTTGGTCGGTTCTTCACCGGTCAGATCACCGCTGCAGGTCGGATACAACCCGCGAAAGTGCTTGTTATAGGCGCCGGTGTGGCCGGTCTGGCTGCCATTGGTGCAGCCAAAGGTATGGGTGCAATTGTGCGCGCATTCGATACCCGTCCTGAGGTCAAAGAGCAGGTCGAGTCGATGGACGCAGAGTTCCTGATGCTCGATTTTCCGGATGCTGAAGATGGCAGTGGTGCTGGTGGTTATGCCAAAACCATGAGTCCGGAGTTTATCAAAGCTGAGATGGATCTGTTCGCCGCTCAGGCAGCGGAGGTGGATATCATCATCACCACTGCACTGATACCGGGTAAGGAAGCCCCCGAACTGATTACGGAACGCATGGTGGCCAATATGAAGCCCGGTTCCGTTATCGTCGACCTTGCCGCTGAAGCGGGTGGTAACTGTAAACTTACCGAAGCGAACAAGGTCGTGAGCAAACATGGAGTCACGATCATAGGTTACACCAACCTTCCAAGCCGTTTGGCGGCGCAAGCATCGCAGCTCTACTCAACCAACCTGCTGAATTTATTGACCGAACTCTGCCCCGAGAAGGGGGGCGAGATCGATATCAATATGGAGGATGAGGTGATTCGCGGTGCGACTGTGGTAAAACAGGGGAATATCACCTGGCCACCTCCGGCTCCGAGAATCTCTCTGGCACCCAAAGCAGATGTTGGCCTTAAGGCGAAACAGGCCCTTGAAAAGCCAGAAGCGAAACCGGCGCACCCGCTGGCCTTCCTTATTCCACTGCTGCTTGCGGGTGGCGCGTTGTTCGGTCTGGGCTCCGTAGCACCACCTGAATTCATCGGGCATCTGACGGTGTTTGTCTTGTCGTGCTTCATCGGTTACATGGTCATCTGGGGTGTCTCGCACTCTCTGCACACGCCGTTGATGTCGGTAACCAATGCTATCAGTTCGATCATCGTAATCGGTGCTGTGATACAGATTTCCAGCGATAACCTGGTTGTCTCGACCCTTGCGGGTTTGGCGGTTTTTATTACCAGTATCAATATCGTTGGTGGATTCGCGGTTACACAGCGCATGTTGCGCATGTTCCGTAAGTAAGGGAGCTTAGGAGAATCATTATGAATTCAGGAATCATCACAGCTTCCTACATCGCGGCCAGTGCCCTGTTTATCATGGCGCTCGGTGGCCTCGCTCACCAGGAGTCAGCACGTCGCGGCAACTTCTACGGCATGCTCGGTATGGGTATTGCCGTTGTAGTAACCATTATTGGATTCGTTGAGAACAACGAGTTTATGCTGGTTGGCGGTATTGTTGTCGGCGGTCTTATCGGTTACGTCCTCGCAAAACGAGTCGAGATGACTCAGATGCCCGAACTGGTGGCTATATTGCACAGCCTGGTAGGTCTTGCAGCAGTATTCGTAGGTTGGGCTAATGCGCTTGAACATGACACATCGATCGTCGGGATTGCGCTGTCTATCCACGCAGTTGAGACTTATTTGGGTATCCTGATTGGTGCTTTGACATTTTCTGGCTCAATCATGGCGTACCTAAAACTGAGTGGCAAAGTGGGCGGTAAGCCGCTGCAACTCCCTGGTCGGCATCTGTTCAATATCGCGCTGGGCGTTATTGCGTTCTACTTCATGCTGCAGTACATGGATACAGCGGCAACAGGTGGAGTGCTGGAACTTACCATCATGACCATTGTCGCTCTGATCTTCGGTATCCATATGGTTGCCGCAATTGGTGGTGCTGACATGCCAGTTGTTGTCTCCATGCTCAATAGCTATTCAGGCTGGGCGGCTGCGGCAATGGGCTTCATGCTCGGTAATGACCTCCTCATTGTTGTTGGTGCGTTGGTGGGATCAAGTGGTGCCATCCTCTCTTACATCATGTGTAAGGCGATGAACCGCAAGTTCCTTAACGTCATCTTCGGCGGCATTGGACAGAAGAAATCTACTGCTGGGGCTGCAGGTCCCGCAGGTAGCGCAGAGGACATTCGTTCGGTGGAGTCTGATGAAGCTGCAGATATGCTTCTGAATGCGAAAGAGGTAATGATCTTGCCGGGCTACGGTATGGCAGTTGCGCAGGCACAGCATACAGTGTTTGAAATCACCAAAAAGCTACGCGACAAAGGTATTAATGTGCGCTTCGGCATCCATCCAGTCGCTGGGCGTATGCCAGGTCACATGAACGTGCTGCTGGCTGAAGCCAAGGTGCCCTATGACATCGTCTACGAAATGGAGGAGATCAACGAAGATTTCCCCAACGTGGATGTATCAATTGTTATTGGTGCAAATGACATTGTCAATCCTGCCGCTCAGGAGGTTCCCGACAGTCCTATCGCGGGTATGCCCGTACTGGAGCCCTGGAACGGCAAGCAGACGATTGTTATGAAGCGCTCCATGGGTACTGGATATGCTGGTGTAGATAACCCACTGTTCTACAAAGAGAACACACGTATGCTCTTTGGGGATGCGAAAGAGCGCCTTGATCAGATACTTAAAGTAATCAGCTAGACCAATCGCCGTGTCAACAAACCCCGCGTTCCATTGGACCCGGGGTTTTTTCATTCACCCGTCAAGCCTGAGCGCTCAGGTGTTTGGAAAATGGCGACGCCCTGCAGTAAAAACAGACATCCGCTGCTCTGCTTTGTGGGATTCGAGCCACATCTCAAACGCTCTGGCGGGCATCGGCTTGCTGAGCAGATAGCCTTGCACACTATCGCAGCCAATCGCGTAGAGAGAGTCAGCAATCAAGGGTTTCTCAACCCCCTCTGCGATGGTGGCCAGTTTTAGCGATCGCGCCAGCAGTACGGTCGCTTGAACGACGGCGCGATTACCTTTATTGGTGAAGTAGTCTGCAATAAAGGACTGATCAATTTTGAGTTTCTGCACCGGTAGTTGTGACAGATAGGAGAGATTGGAGTAACCGGTGCCGAAATCATCAATTGCCAGTTTTATATCGCGTTGGCGCAGCCGCTCAAGCAGTACAATTAACTCGTCAGTGCGGTTCAGCAGGGTTGACTCGGTAAGCTCAATTTCCAGGTGTTGAGGTGGTAAGCCTGATTCGCTGAGGGCGTGGTCGATATCGGCCTCCACCGTGCCTGCATCAAAATGCTCAGCCGACAAATTGACTGCCAGAGTAAAGTCCTCCCATCCCTTTTCTAACCAGACCCTGCCCTGTCGACACACGTCGACCAGAATCCAGCGTGTCATCTGAACAATGAGGCCAGACTCTTCTGCGATAGGAATAAACTCGTTTGGAGGCACCAGACCACGCGTTGGATGGTTCCACCGAATCAAACTTTCGGCTCCTGTAACTCGCTTACTGCGAAGTTCCATCTGCGGCTGATAGTACATTTCGAACTCGTTGTTGATCAACGCTTGTCGCAGTTGCTCGCGCAGCCGCAGATTATTGTCACGTTTTGCGCGCATAGCCGGCTCGAATAGCGAGTAGTGGAACGCCTTATTTTTTTGTGCCTCACTCAGCGCGATTTGAGCTTCCTGGAGCAGAGTCTGTGCGTTGATTTGTCGACTGTCGGTGTAACTCGCACCGATAGAGATCTGCAGGCGGCGTGAAAAGTCCTCCAGTTCAAAGGGTGACTCGAAGAGCAGCAGGGTCGATTCGGCGATCTGTTGTAAAGTCTCTGACGATTGTACTTCGGACAGAAGAATGGCGAATTTGCCACCGGGCATGCGGAAAAGCTCATGCTCGCAAACCAGGCCAGATGCCAGTCTTTGACTCACCAAAACGAGAAGCTTATCGGCCAGTTGGTAGCCGAAAAGGTTGTTGAGTGATTTGAAGTCATCGACGCCTAGTTTAAGAACAGCGGGTTGGGTATTGGGCTGCTGGGTAAACATCTGATCTATGCGCAATATGCAGGCGTTGCGATCGGGGAGGCCGGTTATGCTGTCATGATAGGCTAGAAATTCGAGCCGCTGGCGTTGATCTCGCTCAACACTCAGATCTTCAAAGACGGCATGTATCACCGGTTCTGCATTTACGCTGAGCAGCGTGGTAATCACTCTCAGCCAAACGGGGGACCGGTCAAGTCGCAGCGACTCCCACTCGAAGCGATGTGTGCCTTGTGTCATCGTTACCGAGATAGCTTCACCAGCTAATCCTGCACTCGTTTGGCCCGAGGGTTGAGATGGAGGCGACAAATCTAATAGCGACAGACCCAGAAGATCTTGTGGGCGCTGCGCACCAAAAAGCGTTGCACAGGCTCGATTAGCGTCGGAGATCTTACCCCCGGTGATCAGCAGCGACGCGAGTGTAGTATCTTCAAAGAGTCTGCGAAAACGCTCTTCGCTTGCAACTAACCTCAGTGAGGATTGCTCACAGGCTCGCTTCAGGCGATTTGGCTCAGTTACATACAGCAGGGTAGTCGCTAGCGCACCTAATTGGTTGAGATGGATCGCCGCGTTAGCGGTTGGATAAGGACGGGTATCAGGCAGCAGCAGTTGGACAACAGGCGGAAAGTTGCTCTGGTGTGCCTCCAGCCAGTTATCAAGGCTGGATGCAGAGGCAGGCTCGCAATAGAGTAAGATGACATCGGCTGTTGGGGTATGTGCGACGATCTCAGGGTTGGATTCCCGCCAGTTGAAGGTCAAGCCGGCATCGCAGAGCGCTTGCCGAATTCGATCGGCTTGGTTGCTCCTCTCCTGAGTGCAGAAAAGAATTGTGATGGCTTCCTTGTCCATTCGCTCTCCGAGCATACTTTAGGTAATTTAAGCATAGTTCAGTATGGGGGCTGGCAGAGCTGAAAAGCCTGCCCAAGTGCTGTTTTGTGCGCCTGTAAACTCGATTATTTGAGGAAAATTGATCCCTCATTGTTACTCTTTTGTTGAAAGGGACACTCGGAGTGATTGATCACTCGCTACACTCGGGCTTGGTCTAGGTTATCAACAGAGATGGAGTGTCAGCGTGAATAATGTGCGAGGCAAGATGGGGCAACTAATGGCCACTGGTCTCCTTGCCGACGATCCCTCATGTTAAAAATTTTTGTAGTGGTTTGATCAAACTCGCGATATACCTACGCACAGATCAAAGAAAGGAAGTCCCGCGTTGAACAATGAATTTATCGACCTGCTTAAAACGCTCATTCGCCACCCCAGTGTGGTCGGTGCCGAGCACTCCTTTTTTCGAGTGTTACAGCGCGAACTGGAGGAGCGTGGCGCGAAGGTAACCTGGTATGAGGGGCTGCTCGTGGCGCAAGGCAGCGATCCTTTAAGTTTGATGTACTCCGCTCACATTGATCGACATGGGCTTATCTGTACCGGCCCAAATGAGTTTCAGTACTCGGCGTTTATTGCCGGCAACCGTACGGATCTTTTGAATAACTCGGTTTCTGAGGAGTTGATGTCCAAGGTTACCGAGCGGTTCAGTTCTGAGTCTGTCTTCGCTTATGAGCCTTGGTCCGGAGCCTACCGTGGCCAAGGGGCGATTAAAAGTGCCCATGTCTGTGAATACCGTAATAACCTGATCTTTGAGATCGACGGGCTTGAGAGCGTTGTCGCCGGTACGCCGGTCGCTTTCAAAGATAAGCTAAAACAGGAGAATGGGCGCATTAGCGGCCAGCTGGACAATGTGCTGTCGGCCGCCGTATTGGTGCATCTGTTCACCCTGGGGTTTCAAGGCACAGCTTTCTTTACGGCGCAGGAGGAGGCGGGCAAAAGCTGGCGTTACCTGCTGGAGTGGTTTCGACGCTTCGGTGGCTCAACCAACCGTCTGTTTGTGGTCGATACCAGTCCTTTTCCTGATGTGGAGGCTGCCAATCAGCAGCAGTTAGTGCTGCGCACTAAAGATGCCAATGCTCGATTCAATTCTGAAGCGACCGCAATGGTGGAGCAGCTGTGCAGGCAGTTGGAGATCAGCTTTATTTACAAGGATAAGTACGTCGAGGAGATCAATGAGCGACTCCTGCGGCAGGGCGAAAAACCTAAGTCGATCGGGAGTACCGAACTCGGTCGTATTATTGCAAGTTCGAATGGACTGGTGGACGGCTCGACCATTCAAGTACCGACCACGGGGTACCACACACTTGAGGAGTCCGCGGCCTTCGAGTCAGTCGATGCCTTTATTGATTTGCTAGTCGCTCTATCTGAGCTAAGCCGAACCCGCCAGTCTCTCTGCGATCACCCCTGATAGGCTTGGGCTTCAGATTCGAGCGCGTGTTTCAGATCGTCCGTCAGATGAAGGGCATCCGCTAGCCTGTCAAGGTAATGGCGTTCCTGTTGCGTATCGATATCGACGGCCAGCAGTGAGGCTGCATAGATCTCAAGTGCTTGCTCCTCAGATTGAGCCAATTTTGCGATGGCTATAGGATCACTGGGCGCCTTAAGTTGGGTCACCAGATAGCGCTGCTCATCCTGCCCAATCTGTAAGGATCTAATCTGCTCTTCGATTGTCGTGCGCTCGTCGGTGTCTATATGCCCATCCGCTTTAGCCGCACTGATCATAGCGCGTATCAAGACAAGCCTCATATCCTCATCTGGGTTTTCAGGCTCGGTGTTGAGGTCAAAAATGGTGCCGGTTGGTGGGTTTGGCAGTGTAGGGGGCTGACTCGTCATTGTCCTTGGTGAGCTTTTGGCACTGACCTGCTGTCGATCTTTCCACACTTTATACGCTAGTCCGCCAGCGGCGAGTACACCGCCGTAGGCGAGTGTCTTACCGGCGAGCTTACGCGCCTTCTTACTACTCATTAGCATCGTAGCGAGACCACCCGCGGCAGCTCCGCCGACCATACCTTGACCGAAAGTCCGATCATCGCTTCCGAGCACCCGTTTTAGTCCTGCGTTACCAGAACCCATAAAACTGTTCAGTATTGAATTGACATCCATCGGCCTTCCTCACTCTGTTTAAAGCGGATAGGGTCAGAGTGCAGCCTTAAGTAGGTTGCTGCAACTGGATTTACATTACTTTACGAACGGCAAAGGTAGGGTGTTTTGGCCAGGGTTCAGCTCTTGGATATTTTGGCGTGCCGACTTAGCCGATCATTAACCACTCGGCGTAACTCATCCATACTGAAGGGTTTGCCGAGTAGTTCGTCGGCCCCTAAGCTCAAATACCGTGTTCGGTCATCAGGCGTTGCGTTCGCTGTCATCGCGACCACAGGGATCTGCGTCCCATAATGGGCTCTAATTTTGCGGATACTCTCCTCACCACCCATACCTGGCATTTGGATATCCATCAGGATCAAATCGACAGACTCAATGCTACCCTCGAGCATTTCGATTGCCTGTTCGCCATTTTCAGCGAGCAGACAACAACCGTTGAGATTAGTGATCATCTTGGTACCTATCTCACGGTTGGTAACCGAGTCATCAACAAAGAGGATTTTGAGACCCGTTAGATCACCTGACAGATATCCGGTGGCAGTCGTTCCTGCATTGACAATGGCGCTGGGGAAAGTGAAATTCAACCTGACTTTCGTGCCTTTACCAGGCGTGCTGGCGAACACCAAAGCACCGTCCATTAGGTGAGTTAACTGCTGCACAATCGAGAGACCAAGACCTGTCCCCTCCTGAGATCTGGACTGTTCAACGTTAATCCGAGTGTAGGGCGTGAAGAGTCGCTCCTGTTCGAGTTTGTCTATCCCAATACCTGTGTCGGTGACAGCAAGTGAGATGTTGTGGCTTCCAAGCCCGGCGGCGCTGTGGTCAAACTCGAGCTTTACACTTCCGGCCTGAGTGTACTTAACAGCATTGCTGAGTAGGTTAATTAGAATCTGCTTTAGCCGCAGTGTGTCGCATTGAGCTATGCAGGGCCTGTTCGACAAATGGCTAACCAAACTCAAACCTTTCGCCTCTGCAAGAGGTCGGATCAAATCGACTACGCTCTGACACAGGTCGTTAATATCGCAGTCGTACGGGTGTAGCGTAAACGCCCCAGTCTCTAGCTTACTGTAATCGAGAATGTCGTTAACGACCGCCTTCAGATGCTCAGCGGAAGCACCAGCGTTTGTGAGCAGATGCCGGATCTCTTCCGGAATTGCCGAGTCGGCTAGTGCCAGATCCAGATAACCTAAAAGTCCATGCAGCGGAGTCCGAATCTCATGGCTCATATTCGCCACGAAACGGCTTCTGGTCTCAGCGACCTGCTTCAGTTGTAGATTAGCATCGACCTCTGTTGAGATATCGGTAAAGGTTAGAAGGTAAGATTTGCCTGAAGAGTCGTCGACCTGAGTAATGTTCACCTTTACCGGTCTGAGTTCCCGGGTGTTGGGCAGTACTATCGATAGATCACCCTCGAGGACGTTACTGGTCGCTTTCCCTTTCGAATGAAGATGCTGGAACAGCGTATTGATCGGTGTCAGGAAGGCTGCGATCGGCTTATCAAACAGCATTTGATCAGGTCGCTGCAACGTTTGGCAAAAGAGCTGATTCCATTGTAAGAGTTGCCCTCTGCCGTTGATGACGCAGTAGGGTACGGGGAGGGCATGAAAAAGACTGGCTAGGCGTTGCTCGGCAATTTCCTGACTGATTAGAGCCGCTTGTAGTTCATCGTTTTGTGCCAGCAACTCCTCTTTGTGTACGAGAAGCTCCTGATACATGGTCAACACCTGTTGGGGTGTCCACTCTCCTTCCAAATGCGGAAGTTTTGCGCTTGGTGGTTTGGTTGTGCTCATTTCCGCTTTGAAGACTTATTTTTCGCTTATTAATAGAAGCGTATAGACAGGGATTAGAGAACCGTCAAATGGCGAATATTCATATGAAAAATCCAGTCTCAATTCGGAGGCATAAGCTGATAGCCCTAGAGACATCTAGTAATACCATGATGTCTGAAAACCTTAATTACTTTGTGGTTTACGACTTAAATTCTGTATACAAACTTATTTAATGAAGCAGAGAGGGCTATCCTTTACAAAAGACTTCTGCTGTTTTGTCACTAAGAGAAAATTCAATTTCCAATTCGCCACTTTGCCAAGATACGGTCAAGCTGATTTGCGAACTGCTGGCGATCTGTCTGGTTATATGCCGGTTGACCGCCACTTTGAATGCCGCTGGATCGCAGCGTTTCCATGAAATCGCGGATATTGAGGCGGGCTTTGATATTCTCTGCGGTATAGCGTTCACCCCTCGGAGTGATCACAAGGGCACCTTTGTCGAGTACCTCGCTGGCGAGGGGTATGTCTGAACTAATGAGCAGGTCGCCAGCTTCAATACGGCTTACAATCTCATTATCGGCAACGTCAAATCCCTTTTCGACCTGTAACATTTTCACATACGCGGACTGCGGCACGCTCAGACGCTGGTTAGCCACCAGCGTTACCTCGACTTTCTGGCGTTCGGCTGCACGAAACAGAATCTCTTTAACCGGCACGGGGCAAGCGTCGGCATCGACCCAAATTTTCATCTGATTAGATTCCTTATTCTGAGGTCTGACATACTAGGATATGAACCTGTTTCTATATCCTAAACGAAAAAGACCGCGGATTGCCGCGGTCTTTTTTGCGTTGATGGTGGCTTAAGCGTCGATTACAGCGTTGAGTGTCGCACTTGGACGCATTATCCGAGCGACGATGTCCAGCGGTGGATGATAGTAACCCTGAAGGTCCGCAGATGCACCCTGTACAGACGCCAGCTCGGTCAGGATCTGCTCCTCTTTCTCAACCAGTGTTTGCGCTATAGGAGCAAACTCTTCTGCCAGTTCGGCATCCTCCGTCTGCGTAGCCAGCTCTTGCGCCCAGTACATAGCCAGGTAGAAGTGGCTACCACGGTTGTCTAATTCGCCGGTGCGACGCGATGGCGATTTGCCTTTATCCAGCAGAGTGCCTGTTGCTTTGTCTAGTGCAGCGGCAACCACCTTAGCGCGAGGATTATTCTCTTTAATGCCGGTCTCCTCCAGAGAGACGGCAATAGCTAGAAATTCGCCCAGCGAGTCCCAACGTAGATGATTCTCTTCCTGTACCTGCTGGACATGCTTAGGCGCTGATCCGCCAGCACCCGTCTCGTACATACCACCACCGGCTAGCATTGGCACTATCGAGAGCATCTTCGCTGAAGTGCCAAGCTCCATGATTGGGAATAGGTCGGTCAGGTAGTCGCGTAGAACGTTTCCAGTGACCGAGATGGTGTCCATTCCGCGGCGCAAGCGCTCACAGGTGGTACGCATCGCACGGACGTAGGACATGATGCGCAAGTCCAGGCCTTCAGTATCATGCTCCTGTAGGTAGAACTCTACTTTCTTACGCAGTTCACGGTCGTGAGCGCGCTCTGCATCGAGCCAGAATATCGCAGGGGTTTCGGATTGACGGGCACGCGTTACTGCGAGTTTAACCCAGTCACGAATTGCAGCGTCTTTGGTCTGACAGGCACGCCAGATGTCGCCCTGCTCAACTTTGTGACCCATAAGTACAGTACCGTCTTCGGTGACAATACGCATGATGCCATCTTCTTTCATCTCGAACGTCTTGTCGTGTGAACCGTACTCTTCGGCTTTCATCGCCATCAGACCTACGTTGGGGACAGTACCCATTGTTGTCGGATCGAACGCACCATGGGTTTTACAGAAGTTGATCATCTCCTGGTATATGCGTGCATAGGTCGACTCAGGCATTACAGCCTTGGTGTCCTTCGGCTTGCCGTCTGGTCCCCACATGTGCCCGGAGTTACGAATCATAGCAGGCATAGAGGCGTCAACGATTACGTCTGAAGGTACGTGCAGGTTGGTGATCCCTTTGACCGAGTCAACCATCGCCATCTCAGGACGGTGACGGGCTGCTTCATGAATATCGTTGAGAATCTCTTCCCGTACAGAGTTTGGCAGCTCTGCGATCTTCTCATAGACAGAGTTTAGGCCATTGTTTGGATTGACCCCCAGCTCTTTAAATTTATCACCCCATTTCTCCCATACTTCTCTGTAGAAGACGGTTACAGCGTGTCCGAACACGATGGGGTGAGACACTTTCATCATGGTCGCCTTCACATGCAGCGACCACATAACGCCTGTCTCTTTACAATCCTGTAGCGTCTCTTCGAAGAAGGTGCGTAGCGCTTTGGCGCTCATGAACATGCCGTCCAGTACTTCGCCTTTCTGCAACGCGAGTTCTTTGAGAACGCTGATGTTGCCATCGGCACAAATGAACTCGATACGCACTTTGGTATCCTCGTCCATCGTAACGGACTGCTCACTGGAGAAGAAGTCACCACCGCTCATGTAGTCTGCATGGGTACGCGACGCTTTGCTCCATGGCCCCATTGAGTGCGGGTGCTTGCGGGCGAAGGCTTTAACGGCAGCAGGGGCGCGGCGGTCAGAGTTACCTTGACGCAGTACCGGGTTAACAGCAGAGCCAAGAATTTTTGAGTAGCGCTCTTTAATCTCAACCTCTTTATCGTTGCGAGGCTCATCGGGAAAGTCCGGTACATGGTAACCCTGACTCTGAAGCTCTTTGATTGCACCCTTGAGCTGAGGAACCGATGCTGAGATGTTAGGCAGCTTGATAATATTTGCATGTGGGTCAGCGGTCAGCTCACCAAGTGCTGCCAGGCCGTCTTCTACTTTTTGCTGGTCGTTAAGGTACTCTGGGAAGGCAGACAGAATGCGGCCAGCCAGAGAGATATCGCACAGCTCAACTTCGATATTAGAGCTTTTGGTAAACTTGCGTACGATTGGAAGTAGTGATGATGTAGCGAGGGCTGGTGCTTCGTCTGTCAGTGTGTAGACGATTTTGCTTGGTTTCTTGGCCATTCTGATCCCCAAAAAGTGGCGGGAAGGGAGCCTTCAGCGAGTGGTTTTTGACCTCAGGCTTATCTCCAACCTTCCGCAGTGAAAATTTCGCACGCGAGATTATACCGATGGGGTGGGGCTTTGGATATAACAGAGCGGGCATATCCTGCCAATAGGTAATATTGCTATAAGTCTTAAGCTTATGCTCTTAGTGCATATTGAGTGAGTGGAGAGCAGCCATCCCTATTGCCCTCTGTAAACACGCTACAAGCCGTCCGTGGCCGCTCGGTGTTTTGCATCCGTGCAAAACAACGGTTTACAGGGGGCAATAGGGATGACTGCTGGGCCGACGGTCTCTAAAGGCACAGGACTGAATTGTTTGGAGTAGCTGGCAATCTTTGACGAGAGTGGGGTGCCGTTACTACCCCTTCAAGACCGTTATTTTACAAGGATGTAAAATACCGAGCGCCTATGGAAGGCTTGCAGCGTGTCTTGAAGGGGTAGTAACGGTGCTCCGCTCATATCCACGAACCGATTAGAGCGACTCAGGCTCGTAGCCCAGGTTTGGTGCCAGCCAGCGCTCGGCTTCAGACATAGCCATACCTTTACGCTTGGCGTAGTCCTCTACCTGATCTTCACCGATTTTCGCTACGCCAAAGTACTTCGCTTGCGGGTGGCTAAAGTACCAGCCTGAGACAGCTGCGGTTGGCAACATGGCAAAGCTCTCGGTTAGCGTCATGCCGATGTTGTTCTCGACCTCCAACAGATCCCAGAGCAGACCTTTTTCAGTGTGGTCCGGGCAGGCTGGGTAACCTGGCGCAGGGCGTATGCCCTGATACTCCTCGCGAATCAGTGCTTCGTTATCCAGACCTTCGTTAACACCGTAACCCCAGTGCTCACGGCGGACATCGGCATGCATCTTCTCTGCCAGCGCTTCAGCCAGTCGATCTGCCAGTGCCTTAACCATGATCGAGTTGTAGTCATCGTGGTCCTTCTCGTACTCCGCCACCAGTTCGTCTACACCTATCCCAGCTGTGACTGCGAATGCACCGCAGTAGTCGGCTATGCCAGTCTCTTTGGGCGCAACATAATCGCTCAGACAGTGGTTGAACTTGCCCTCAATTTTCTGCGTCTGCTGGCGCAGGTGGTGCACTGTTGTCAGTACCTCAGTGCGCGACTCGTCGGTGTAGAGTTCGATATCATCACCCACAGAGTTGGCAGGAACCAGGCCGATTACGGCGCGAGCCTGAAGTCGTTTGTTGTCGACGATATCTTTAAGCATGGCTTTAGCGTCTATGTAGAGCTTGCGCGCCTGCTCACCGACTACCTCATCATCGAGGATCCGCGGGAAACGTCCTGCTAGCTCCCATGACTGGAAAAAGGGTGTCCAGTCGATGTACGCCAACAGGGAGTCTAGTGGAATATCATCAAAAACCTGCACACCGAGTCGATTCGGTATGGGCGCCTTGTATCCCTCCCAGTTAATCGGCTCTGCATTCGCGCGTGCCGCCTCAATCGCAACCCGGCGTTGTTCGCTCTGGCGTGCTTTATGGCGTTGACGTACAGCTTCATACTCAGTGCGCGTCTCGGTTACAAAGGCCTCGTGCCGCTCTTTTGAGAGTAGGGCTGAGGCGACACCGACTGAACGAGAAGCGTTGGTCACGTGAACGACCAAGTTGTTCTGGTAGGCAGGCTCGATTTTAACGGCGGTGTGTGCTTTGGAAGTAGTCGCTCCGCCGATCATCAGCGGTATGGTAAATCCCTGGCGCTGCATCTCTTTCGCGACATGGACCATCTCATCCAGAGAGGGTGTAATCAGACCCGACAAACCAATAATGTCGGCGTTCTGCTCACGTGCCGTGCGCAGAATAGTCTCTGCTGGCACCATTACCCCGAGGTCAATAATCTCAAAGTTGTTACACTGCAAGACCACACCGACGATATTCTTACCGATATCGTGCACGTCACCCTTTACCGTCGCCATAATAACCTTGCCGGCAGAACTGCTCTCATTGCCCTCTTTTTCCGCTTCAATAAATGGCATCAGGTAGGCAACCGCTTTCTTCATGACGCGCGCCGATTTGACGACCTGGGGCAAAAACATCTTACCCTCGCCAAACAGATCGCCCACGATACCCATGCCGGCCATTAGTGGGCCTTCGATGACCTGTAGAGGACGATCAAACTGATGACGACACTCCTCTACATCTTCATCGATGTGATCCGCAATACCTTTAACCAGCGCATGCGACAGACGTTCGTTGACTGGCAGTTCACGCCAGGCAGCATCCTGCTTAGCCGTCTCTGCACTGCCGTCACCACGATACTTCTCAGCCAGCTCAAGCATACGCTCGGTACCGTCGGGTCGGCGATTGAGGACGATATCCTCGACGTGTTCGCGCAACTCATCGGGCAGATCGTCATAGATGGCCAGCTGTCCGGCGTTGACGATGCCCATATCCATCCCTTCGCGAATGGCATGGTAGAGAAAGACGCAGTGAATCGCTTCGCGCACTTTGTCGTTACCGCGGAACGAGAAGGAGACATTAGATACACCGCCTGACACCTTTGCGTGTGGCAGGTTTTTCTTGATCCAGCCGGTAGCGCGGATGAAGTCTACGGCGTAGTTGTCATGCTCCTCAATACCGGTTGCGATGGCAAAGATGTTAGGGTCGAAAATAATGTCTTCGGGTGGGAATCCCACTTTATCAACCAGCACACGGTAGGAGCGCTCGCAGATCTCAATCTTGCGCTCGTAAGTGTCCGCCTGCCCAGTCTCATCGAAAGCCATTACGACAACGGCCGCTCCGTAGCGGCGCAGAAGACGTGCTTGCTCAACAAACCTCTCTTCGCCCTCTTTGAGACTGATGGAGTTGACGATGCCCTTGCCCTGAATACGCTTGAGGCCCTCTTCAAGAATCTCCCATTTGGAGGAGTCGAGCATAATCGGTACACGGGAGATATCGGGCTCGGAGGCGATTAGGTTGAGGAAACGGATCATCGCCGCCTCAGCGTCGAGCATCCCCTCATCCATATTGATATCGATAATCTGTGCACCACTCTCTACCTGCTGGCGAGCAACCTCAAGTGCGGTCTCGTAGTCCCCCTCTTTAATCAGGCGACGAAAACGTGCTGAGCCGGTGACGTTGGTGCGTTCACCTACGTTAACAAACAGTGTGTCGGCACCGATCGTGCAGGGTTCAAGTCCTGCAAGCCTTGCGGCCACACTGATCTCAGGTAACGCACGCGGTGGGTGTTTGATGATCCCTTCGCGGATCACGCGGATATGCTCGGGTGTGGTACCACAACAGCCACCGACGACGTTGACAAAACCCGACTCAACCCACTCAGCTATCTCATCGCGCATCTCCTGTGCAGTCTCATCATACTCGCCAAAAGCGTTGGGTAAGCCTGCATTGGGATGGACTGAAACATAGGTCTGAGAGATGCGCGACAGCTCTTCGACATACTGGCGCAGCTCTTTTGGTCCAAGCGCACAGTTAAGACCAATGGTGAGCGGGCGAGCGTGGCGTACAGAGTTCCAGAAGGCTTCCGTTGTCTGGCCAGACAGTGTGCGGCCAGATGCATCGGTTATCGTGCCCGAAATCATCAGCGGCAGGCGCAGGTTGTTATCGTCAAAATACTTTTCAACTGCAAAGATCGCTGCTTTCGCGTTGAGCGTGTCGAAGATCGTTTCGATCATCAGTATGTCAGAGCCGCCCTTCACCAAGCCATCAATCGCCTCGAGGTAGGAGTCGACCAACTGGTCGAAAGTGACGTTGCGGAAACCCGGGTCATTTACATCCGGGGAGATCGTTGCTGTACGGTTGGTTGGACCCAGCACTCCAGCGACAAAGCGGGGGCGGTCAGGTGTTTCGGCGCTTATCTGGTCACAGGCGCGGCGTGCAACGCGCGCAGCCTCCAGATTAATCTCGTGCGTCAACGCCTCCATTTCGTAATCGGCCATCGCGATGGAGGTGGCATTAAAGGAGTTGGTCTCAACAATATCAGCCCCGGCACGCAGGTACTCGAGGTGAATAGACTCGATAATATGTGGCTGAGTCAGCACTAGGAGGTCGTTGTTTCCCTTCACATCGCATGGCCAATCAGCGAACCGCTCACCCCGGTAGTCTGCCTCTTCCAGCTTATGGGCCTGAATCATGGTACCCATGGCACCGTCTAGCATCAGGATTCGTTCGTTTAGAAGCTGTTTCAGGCGATCGAAGGTTTCGCTTTCTTTGCGCACGCAGAACTCCAAAGGGTGTCACCGTAAATTATAGGGTGCCTATACTAAACGAAACCCGCACCCAGTGGGCTGAGGGGTATTCAACTATTTGTGAAAACAACTCATCTTTGACCTTACTTTTGTGCAAGTGCGTAATCGCTCGGGAAACTTTAAAATGCTCACCTCAATTAATCGGGGGCCAGAATGTACCAGACGTTTCTCAAAGCAAAACTCCACCGTGTGACGGCAACGCATGCAGAGCTTCATTACGAAGGCTCCTGTGCTATTGATCAGGACCTGCTGGATGCATCAGGGATCAACGAGTACGAGATGATCCATATTTACAACATTAATAATGGTGAGCGCTTTACCACCTACGCTATTAGTGCGGAACGCGGTAGTGGTGTGATCTCTGTGAACGGTGCTGCTGCTCACCGCGCATCCAAAGGCGATCTGCTGATTATCGCAGCCTATGTTCAGCTTGATGAACAGGAGGCCCAAGTACATAAGCCAAAGCTCTGTTACTTTGAACATGCACAGAGTGACTCTGGCGTGGAGTGCAGCGATTCCGAGCTCCGGGCGCGTAATCGGCTGACTTCAAGCCGGTCTGCGATACCTGTACAAAGTGCTGCACTCTAGTGTAATTGTCGACAATCCTAGGGTGCCAAGATTATCTAAGACCTTTTGACTAGGTTTGTTATTTTATTGATATATATAGGTTTTTATCCCTTTTCGTCTTAAGTCGTATCGGTTTAAGGCTCGCCATTGTATATGGTTAGCCACAGAAACTAATGGAAAGTGTCAACAATTACCCAGTTGACGCCAAAACCTAAGGCTTAAATAAGATCGGAAGGGATCTACACCTATGTCATACCAGAGTGAATACCAAGCATCGATAGAGCAGCCCGAGACGTTCTGGGCTGGCAAAGCCGCAGATCTGCCATGGTACAAGCAGCCACAAACTATCCTCTCTAAAGATGAGAATGGGATTGATCGCTGGTTTGCCGATGGTGAAATGAACACCTGCTACATGGCAGTCGACTATCATGTGGAGCAGGGACGGGGCGAGCAGGCCGCGTTGCTCTACGACTCCCCGGTTACCGGCGTTAAACGCCGCGTTACCTACGCTGAACTACAGGATCAGGTGGCGCGTTTTGCGGGTGTTTTACGTGCCAAAGGCGTTGAGAAGGGTGACCGTGTCGTGATCTACATGCCGATGATCCCTGAAGCGATTATTGCGATGCTGGCAACTGCTCGCCTAGGGGCCATTCACTCGGTAGTGTTCGGCGGATTCGCCCCTCATGAGTTGTCAGTTCGCATTGACGATGCCGCTCCGAAGGTCATTGTAACCGCCTCATGTGGCATCGAAATTTCCAAGGTGCTGCCATATAAGCCTATGGTCGATGAGGGCATTAATCTGGCTACCCACAAGCCCAATGCCGTTATTCTGTTCCAACGCGAAGAGGTAATTGCTGAGCTCAACAATCCCGGCGATTGTGACTGGGCCATTGAGATGGCCAAGGCTGAGCCGGTGTCTCCGGTGTGGGTGAAAGGGACTGATCCACTCTATATTCTCTATACCTCAGGGACCACGGGAAAACCCAAGGGGGTCGTGCGCGATAATGGCGGACACGCCACCGCACTGAAATACTCAATGAGCGCCATCTACAACGTTAAAGCGGGCGATGTCTATTGGGCTGCATCCGATGTGGGTTGGGTCGTCGGGCACTCTTATATCGTTTACGGTCCCTTGCTAGCCGGTTGCAGTACCATCGTTTACGAAGGTAAACCGGTACGCACTCCCGACGCTGGTGCATTCTGGCGTGTTTGCGAGGAGTACAAAGTTAAGATCTTATTTGCAGCTCCCACCGCTTTTCGGGCGATCAAGAAAGAGGACCCCGATGCCTTGGAAGTGAACAAGTACGACCTAACCAGCTTGCAGACGATTTTTATGGCGGGTGAGCGTTTGGATCCACCGACCTACGACTGGACTGTCGAGAAGAGTGCAAAACCTGTGATCGATCACTGGTGGCAGACTGAGACTGGCTGGGCGATCTGCGGCAATTTCATGGGCATTGAGCCAATGCCGCCTAAGCCTGGGTCGGCCACGCTACCGAGCCCTGGCTTTAACGTACAAATTGTTGATGAGGCGGGTAATGAACTGCCTGCCGGACACCAGGGCTCTATTGCGATCAAATTGCCGCTCCCACCGAGCTGTTTACCCACTGTCTGGGGAGATTTTGAGCGTTTTAAATCGGGCTACCTCAGTGATTTTGACGGGTTCTACACCTCGGGCGATGGCGGGTACAAAGATGAGGATGGTTACGTGTTTGTCATGGGACGTACCGATGATGTGATCAACGTTGCTGGACATCGCTTATCCACGGGAGAGATGGAAGAGATTGTCGCAGCGCACCCGGCGGTAGCAGAGTGTGCGGTTATCGGTATCGCGGAGCAACTCAAAGGACAAGAACCCGTTGGTCTCGTTATTCTCAAGGATGGGGTAGATATCTCCGATGAGCAGCTTGCCTCTGAACTTGTCGCGAGCATACGCAAAGAGATTGGACCTATCGCCTGCTACAAACGAACGGCTGTGGTTAAACGTTTGCCCAAGACGCGCTCTGGGAAAATCTTGCGAAAACTGTTGCGCCAGATTGCTGATGGTCAGGCGTACAGCATTCCGTCAACTATCGATGACCCTGCGAGCTTGCCAGAAATTGAGGGCATCATGCGTGATCACGGCATGATCTCCTCCTAAACACCAATTTCTGATAGTGATTAGATTGACTTGAAGTAGCAGCGGGTTGATCCTCAAAGGTGTAGATCAGGGCGCTTCGGCGCCCGTTTTAGCCTCTGGATAAGGCACCCCTGGGGTTGGTTTAAATTCTGAAATATTTTTCACTGATGCGGTGAAAATAGATCGTTTGAGGAGTAGAACTAAAGTCGAATATATTAGCGCCATCTTAATTTAAGCAAGGAGGGACGCCAATATGTCTCGCTACATTGATAAAGAAACGCTAATGGTTCTCCTGGATAGCAACCGCTTGAGTCAGGCGCAAAAGCTTGACCTGGTTCGTGCATACACCAAACAAGAGCGTCGTGCCAATACCGCCGAGGGTGCGAAGATTGTCGTGCGTGCATGGCGTCGAATTATCGATCAGGTGGTTAATCACCGAGCACTGCAGACCGTTTTTAGCTCACCGCTAATGCGTTCACAGCACTAAGCAACGATCAGCTTTGAATCGAAAAAGGGAGCCGCAGCTCCCTTTTTGCCGTCTACAGCGAGTAAAAGATTCGACGTTCAGGGCTCCTGAGAAGCACCTTGGTAGTGTCTCACGACCTCACAGATATCTACTCGATAGCCTTTGTAAAACTGGCTTTTGCCAAGCTCCTGTCCGCGAATGTGTAGCTCATCAGCTTTCCAGCGTTGGATGCTCGTTAGATCGGGCCAGTAGGATAGGGCAATCTCCTGATTATCCTGGGTGGTGCTAATAAACTCTGCGCAGCCGTAGTTGTCGATTGCGCGCTGACGCAACTCGGCAGCCAGATCGAAGTATTCCCGGTTTAAATCCGCGATTTCGGCGGTAAAAATGACGACGTACATAGGTGTGTCCGCTTTACTCGTTGTTGCTAAATGCGGGCTAATTTTTAGGATAAAAAAGCGCCACAGCCCAGCTTATAGATGCAGAAATGAAAATCCCCGCCGAGGCGGGGATCTTTCAAGCTGGTTGGTTAAGCGTCTGGATGGCTGCGCATCTTCTCGCCCGTGTAGAGCTGACGCGGGCGTCCGATCTTGTTCGGGCCAGAGTGGAACTCGCTCCAGTGAGAGATCCAGCCGATAGTGCGCGCAAGCGCAAATATCACAGTGAACATGGACGTTGGGATACCGATCGCTTTCAGAATAATGCCGGAGTAGAAGTCGACATTCGGATAGAGCTTACGCTCAACAAAGTAAGGGTCTTCCAGCGCAATACGCTCGAGCTCCTTAGCGATAGCCAGTTGCGGATCGTTCTCGATACCCAGCTCAGCCAGAACCTCATCACAGGTCTTCTTCATCACTTTGGCGCGGGGGTCAAAGTTTCGATAAACACGGTGACCGAAGCCCATCAAGCGGAAAGGATCGTTAGGGTCTTTTGCTTTCTGAATAAATTCAGGGATGTTAGAGACATCGCCAATCTCACTCAGCATGTGCAGAACTGCCTCATTTGCACCGCCGTGTGCAGGGCCCCAGAGCGCTGCAATACCGGCTGCGATACAAGCAAAGGGGTTGGCGCCCGAAGAACCAGCCAGTCGCACAGTTGAGGTTGACGCGTTCTGCTCGTGATCAGCATGAAGGATGAAGATTTTGTCCATCGCTTTTGCAAGCGTCGGGCTCACTTTGTAGTCATCGCAAGGCGTGCCAAACATCATGCGTAGGAAGTTTTCTGCATAACCCAGATCATTCCGTGGGTACATGAATGGCTGACCGATTGAATATTTGAAACACATTGCCGCCAGCGTTGGCATCTTCGCAATTAGACGGTAGGCACAGACCTCGCGGTGGTGCGGGTCGTTGATATCGAGCGAGTCATGGTAGAACGCTGAAAGAGCACCCACCACACCACACATAATCGCCATTGGATGCGCGTCGCGGCGGAATCCGCGGAAGAACTGGCTAAGCTGCTCGTGCACCATTGTGTGGTGTGAAACGGTGTAAACAAACTTCTCTTTCTCTTCTGGAGTAGGGAGTTCGCCGTTGAGCAACAGGAAACAGACATCCATGTAGTCCGCATGATCTGCAAGCTGTTCAATTGGGTAGCCGCGGTGCAGCAAAATGCCTTTGCCACCATCTATATAGGTGATCTTAGATTCACAAGAGGCTGTAGATACAAAGCCTGGGTCGTAGGTAAACAGACCCTCACCAGTGAGTGGGCGTACATCAATTACATCTGGACCTTCAGTGCCGCTGTAGATCGGCAGCTCAATATCTTTATCTAGACCGTCGATATGCAAACGTGCAGTTTTTTCAGCCATCTGTGGCTCCTCTTCACTTACTGTAGGTGCCCGGCGAGGTTTACCGAACACTGTTAAGCGCTGCGTGGGTATACGCTGCGCAAAAAAAGGCTCGTCCACTATAGAGAGGGTGAAGTTTTTGTCAATTCTACTTTTTGCGGTGCAGCAGACTCTCTATACCATTATGTAATGATCTTATTCCGGATTAATTTTAAACCTAAACCAAGGTCTAAAGGTCCGAAATTCGTATTAAACCATTGGCTAGGATCGGTCTCTTTTCATTGTCATGACGAGACGAATTGATATAATGCTGAGCCGCGAAATTGCGCACTGCAAAACGATATAAGCTTATATCTGCATGGCATTTCTTAATGGTCCTGACGGACGTTCGGAGGACGACTCCCAGCGCCGCGTTTTAGGTACTACCTAGTAACCGAGGCCCCGCAAGAGGGCAGTAAAGTGTGAACTAGAGCCGTGAACAAAAAACGACCTGTAAACCTAGATCTACGTACAATCAAACAGCCGTTACCGGCTATCACCTCCATCCTGCATCGTATATCGGGCGTTGTGCTGTTTTTCGGCGCAATTTTCATGATGTATGCACTGAGCCTCTCACTCGAGTCTCAGGCGGGGTTCGATCAAGCTGCTGAGATGTTGTCTGAGTCCTTTATTGCGAAATTTATCGCTTGGGGTCTTACATCGGCAATTTTGTACCACTTCATCGCGGGTATTAAACATCTCGTGATGGATGCTGGCTACTGCGAAGAGATCGAATCTGGACATGCAGCTGCGAAAGTAACGCTTATTATCGCGGTTGTAGCAATTCTGCTGGCGGGAGTATGGATATGGTAACTTCAATCACGAGTTTTGGTCGTAGTGGTCTCTACGATTGGATGATGCAGCGCGTCACAGCCTTAGTCTTGGCGTCTTACACCGTCTTCATGTTGGGCTACCTATTACTCAATCCCGACTTGGACTACAACCAGTGGTCAGGCCTGTTTGAAGGCACTGCTATGAAGATCTTCACGTTGCTGGCTATGCTCTCGATGGTCGCACATGCATGGATCGGTATGTGGTCTGTCTCCACGGATTACATTAAGCCAACGGGCATCCGCTTCGTGTTCCAGTCCGTATGTGGTCTGCTGGCGTTTATCTACGTCGTGTGGGGCATTCAGATTTTGTGGGGGATTTAATAGATGTCTAAACTTCGTACGCTCAGTTTTGACGCGATCGTCGTTGGCGGTGGTGGCGCTGGTATGCGCGCAGCACTGCAGCTGGCACAGTCAGGTTTGAACACTGCCTGTGTCACCAAAGTATTCCCAACCCGCTCGCACACCGTGTCAGCCCAGGGCGGTATCACCTGCGCGATTGCTAGTGCGGATCCAAACGATGACTGGCGTTGGCACATGTATGACACCGTCAAGGGGTCTGACTATATAGGGGACCAAGACGCGATCGAATACATGTGCTCGGTTGGCCCGCGTGCCGTATTCGAACTCGATCATATGGGTTTGCCATTCTCTCGCACCGAGACCGGTCGCATTTACCAGCGACCTTTCGGCGGTCAGTCGAAGAACTTTGGCGAGGGTGGTCAGGCAGCGCGTACCTGCGCTGCTGCTGACCGTACAGGTCACGCACTGCTGCACACTCTGTATCAGGCAAATATGAAAGCGGGTACCACTTTCCTAAATGAGTGGTACGCGCTTGATCTGGTGAAAAATTCTGACGGATCCGTCGTCGGCTGTACGGCGATCTGCATTGAGACTGGCGAGACTGTCTACATCAAAGCAAAAGCAACCGTGCTGGCGACAGGTGGTGCAGGCCGTATCTACGCCTCGACGACCAACGCCCTGATCAACACGGGTGACGGCATGGGCATGGCGCTGCGTGCAGGTGTTGCTGCTCAGGACATGGAGATGTGGCAGTTTCATCCAACCGGTATCGCTGGTGCGGGTACACTGGTGACTGAAGGTTGTCGCGGTGAAGGCGGCTACTTGGTTAACAAGGATGGCGAACGCTTCATGGAGCGTTATGCGCCTAACGCTAAGGATCTGGCAGGTCGCGACGTTGTTGCGCGCTCAATGATTCTAGAGATTCTCGAGGGTCGTGGTTGTGGTCCGGATGGCGATCATGTGTATCTAAAGCTCGATCATCTTGGCGAAGAAGTTCTACACTCTCGTCTGCCCGGCATCTGTGAGCTTTCGATGACCTTTGCCGCTGCTGACCCAGTAAAAGAGCCGATTCCGGTCGTGCCGACCTGTCACTATATGATGGGTGGTATCACCACCAATATCGGCGGTCAGGTTATCAATCCAGATCCGGAGACAGGTGAAGATAAGATTGTTAACGGTCTGTTCGCTTGTGGTGAGGTCGCTTGTGTCTCTGTACACGGCGCAAACCGCCTGGGTGGTAACTCTCTGCTTGATCTGGTTGTGTTTGGCCGCGCCTGCGGACTTCAGATTGAACAGCAGATGCGCGATGGTTATGAAGTTAACGATGCGACAGATGAGCAGATCGCTGCCGCCCTGGCTCGTGTTGAACGCCTTAACAGCACCACGGGTGGTGAGAAGGTTGCTGACGTACGCAAAGATCTACAGCAGACCATGCAGCTCTACTTTGGCGTATTCCGTGACGGGGCCGCGATGGAAGAGGGCTTGAAAAAGCTCAAGGCGATCCGCGAACGCGTCGAAAACGTACATCTTGAAGATAAGAGCAGCTACTTCAATACAGCACGTATCGAGGCACTGGAGCTGGAAAATCTGCTGGAAGTGGCTGAAGCGACAGCGATTGCTGCATATGAGCGTAAGGAGTCGCGAGGTGCGCATGCGCGTAATGACTTCACAGAGCGTGATGATGAAAACTGGCTCTGTCACTCTGTCTTCTACCCTCAAACAAAGACGCTGGGCAAACGTGCCGTGAACTTCGCACCGAAGACCATGGACGCTTTCCCGCCTAAAGTTCGTACTTACTAAGGAGCGGTTACGATGTTAGTTAGCGTATATCGTTACAATCCTGAGACCGATGACAAGCCATCAATGCAGGATGTCCATATTGATATCCCGGGTGGCAAAGACATCATGGTGCTTGACCTTCTGCATCTGCTGAAGGAGAAAGACTCATCCATGACCTTCCGCCGCTCTTGCCGCGAAGGTGTGTGTGGATCTGACGGTCTGAACATGAACGGTACCAACGGCTTGGCGTGTATCACGCCGTTGTCTGCCGTTGTTAAAGACGATAAGTTGGTACTGCGCCCGCTGCCGGGCCTGCCGGTTATCCGTGACCTGGTTGTAGACATGACTCAGTTCTACAAGCAGTACGAGAAGATCAAGCCGTTCCTGATCAACGATACGCCAGCACCAGCGATCGAGCGGCTGCAGTCACCTGAAGAGCGAGCTGAACTTGATGGTCTGTACGAGTGTATCCTGTGTGCATGCTGCTCGACCTCTTGTCCGTCGTTCTGGTGGAACCCAGATAAGTTTATCGGTCCATCAGGCTTGCTGCAGGCTTACCGTTTCTTGGCAGACAGCCGCGACACTGCGACACGCGAGCGTCTGGCTGATCTAGACGATCCGTTCTCTGTGTTCCGTTGCCACGGGCTCATGAACTGCGTGAACGTCTGTCCTAAGGGGCTCAACCCGACCAAGGCGATCGGTAAGATCCGTACCATGTTGATACAACAGGCTACCTGATTCCTGTTGTTCTAATAAAAACCCGCTATCAAGCGGGTTTTTTATTGTCCAAGCCCCGCCCAAAAGCCTTGGGGTGATCCCCTCTCATCATTACACGCAAGTCAAATTGGGTTCTAAAACCCGTTCGAAGTTCCGGTTAGTGTCAAAAAGCCATGCATAATTTTGCCTCAGAGGGCTCGACGGTGGCGCTCTTATTGGTGAAGGTGTTTGGAGGGAGCGTTGTCTTTTCCCACTTCAAGCTTTGCCAAGACCTCTCTTTCGGGGTTAAGCGACCAGCGGCGTTGCGAGAACCTGATGCTGTAACTTATGAGTCGGGCCCCTTAGTAGAGCCATAGAACGAAGAAGCAGATGGGTAGCATCACCAATACATATGGCAGGTTGGCTCTAAAGAGGTCACGCGCACGAACACCGTAGCGCCCCTGTAGAATGATCTGGTTGCCTGCGAGCGGGGATAGAATGGAGCTAAAAGACCAAGACATCAATAGGGTCATGGCAAGCAGATTGGGGTCTTCGGTGGCGGGCATTAGAGTGGCGCCTGCAATCAGGCTACTAGTCACGGGGTGAACGCCAATCACCGACAACATGATGAGCAAAGTGAGCGTTATACAGGCGGATGTAGCATCGAAAGTTTCAGGCGTGAGGTTTAGGTTAAAGGCTGTTTGTGTCGCCCCAATCCCGGTTGCGAGTATGGTGGATGAGATGAACAGGGCAATTTCACCGCGCGTATTGGGTAGCCCTACCACAACATGCTGGCCGAATTGACGAAGCGCCTCTGCAGGCGGATTTCGGATTAACAGTAAAGTTAGAACGAGAAGGATGGCGAGTACGGATACCAGCATAATG
>DATHZN010000045.1:0-110878 GCA_035458585.1 Marinobacterium sp.
GATAAATCCCTCTACCTCGCGAAACAAGAGGGTAGAAATACCGTTGTAGGGTGAGTTTAGAGCCAGATCTCTTCCTTGCCCTCGTATGTGCCGCCGCGGTGAAATATTGCTAGGTTTCTCGAACCTAAATAGTCTTATTTAAATCCATCCACCTTTCTGAAGAGAGACAAAGCTCCTCCGCAAGACGTGTTGCGAAGGAGTTTCTCAGGTCACTATTATGAGATTATGAAGCACGACTAAACGTAATCAAAACGACCTGATCAGAGAGCGACAAAAAGAGATGAGCGCCAAGCAGTATTAGTTGAGCTGAAAAGTGTCGATTCTACCTAGAGCGGTCGGTTGGTAGATGGCTCCATAAATCTTTTATCCATATATCGACATTAATGAAACAAAGCCGCCACTTGTCACGACATTTATAGAAAGGTCCAAGACAGTTGTCTTTATTTGCACTAATGTTAAGCGCAATCGATAAAAATACCGCGAGTTTTGGCTCATGGATCAACTCCTAGAAAATGAACATGAAATCTTAAACTCCCTGCCCGACCCTGCTTTCGTCTTAACGGAGACAGGTGTATACGCAGCAATCTACGGCGGAGTTGATGAGCGCTACTATCATGATGGCAGCGGCCTTGTTGGAAAAAACTTATCTGATCTTCTGAGCCCTGATAAAGCCCAATGGTTTCTGAGTGAGATCTCAACAGCACTCAATAGCAGAGGCCTTCATGTTGTCGAGTATGAACTCTCAAACAAGGACATAAAAGGTTTAGAGAACGTTGAAGGCCCAGCTGACTCTATCTGGTTTGAGGGGAGAGTTATTGCGCTATCTTCAAGAGTCAACGGTGAACGCGCCGTTTTATGGGTAGCGAGCAACCGGACAAAGCAGCATGAATTGCAATTGAAACTCGAAATTCTGAGCGTAACAGACGAGCTAACAGGCTTGTACAATCGCAGACGCTTGTTAGAGTTTTTGAGATATAACCTTGATATGGTGAAGCGCCATGGCATGGATGTCCTCGTGCTTGCCTGGGATGTAGACAACTTCAAGGGGATAAATGACGTGTACGGTCATGCCGCGGGTGATGCGCTTTTACAATTCATTGCAAAAAAGTCCCTCCAACACTCACGTTCGGTCGATAGATCTTACCGCGTGGGTGGTGATGAGTTTATCTGTATTTTCCCATTCTCAACTATTGAATCGGGTGCGAAGTTCCACAGACGCTTAGAGAAAGAGCTGTCACATTTCGTGCATGAACACGATTTTAAAGGTCTCGACCTAGGCCTCAGTATGGGCGCTGTGCTGATCAATAACGAAGATAGAGACGGTGAGATGGTTCTTGATCGAGCTGATCAAGTACTCTATGCAGCAAAGCGAGAGGGTAAGAAATGTTATCGCTCTGAAGAGACAACTAAAACTTCAATAAAGAGCCGTTTCGGTTAAGTACTCGCGAACGGCAATTTACGATCCGTGACGAGATATTTTAGCTCTCCTAATAACGCTATAACTCGTGCAATATTTTCCCTTATGTGATTTTTTCATTAACTCCATTTGTAGAGATTAAGCTTTTTAACTAACCTGCAAGTATTAGCGGTTAAGGTTAGCTATATGGAATTGGATTACAGCCAAACTGAAGTTGAGCTGGAGCGAGTTCGGTCACAAATAGATCGTTTTGTCAGTAAGCACGCGCCAATAATTTACCACCAGATGCATCTAGCATCAGAGTGCAAAGAGATCAAAGCGTGCAATGAATGCAGTTCATGCACAGAGACCAAATTACTTCGCGAGTTGGAACAATTGCTCGCCGAAATTGAATTGCGCTCGTCGTTGTTGAAACGGATCACTTGAACGAGCTTTTGATTGGCATTCACGAACTCGTCACATACATTTTCAACATCTCGTAGATGACTGGTTTTCTCCAAGGTATGGATTTGGTTTACTGTGCCGTTCACAGAAAAACAAAGAGAGCGCCTTGCTCTCCTTTTATCACTGTTGAAAGCACTTAGTTGCTGAACACCACGGTGCGTTTTCCGTGAAGAAAAACGCGCTTTTGGATGTGGTAACGCACCGCATTAAACAGTGTAACGCGTTCAACATCCTGCCCTTTAGCCACTAGATCTTCTGGGTAGTGAGCGTGATCAACGGTCTGTATGCCTTGGGTAATGATAGGGCCTTCATCGAGGTCATTGTTAACGTAGTGCGCCGTCGCACCCACCATTTTAACACCCTTCTCCCATGCCTGATGGTAAGGTCGAGCGCCCTTAAAGCCGGGTAGTAAGCTGTGGTGAATATTGATCGCTTTGCCATCAAGATATGAACACATCTCGGGTGACAACACCTGCATGTAGCGCGCCAGTACAGCCAGATCGATTTCATAATCTTCGAGCAGGCGGATAATTTCAGCTTCCTGCTGGGGTTTGGTCTCAGGCGTTATTGGCAGATGGTAGTAGGGAATTCCGTGCCACTGGGCCAGATGTTCAAGATCTGGATGATTAGAGATGATCACGGGCACTTCAATCGCTAACTGACCGGTGCGGTAACGATAGAGAAGGTCATTGAGACAGTGATCGAACTTGGACACTAAAATCGCAACACGTGGGCGATGATCTGGCGGCGTCAGCTCCCACTCCATCTGGAACTCTTGCGCACGGGCTGCGAACTGCTGGTTAAACAGCTCGATATTACACTCTCCCGACTGAGGTCGAAACTCCACTCGGATGAAGAATCGGCCCGCAACGTTATCATCAAACGAGTGAATCTCGTCAACATAGTATCCATTCTCTGCCATGAAGCGGGTGGCGACATCGACTGTACCGAGCACACTTGGACAGCTGGCAGTGAAGATCCAGGAATCTGGTTTTTTCATAAGAATCTCTGGGTAAATGGGGCGTAGCCTGAAGCACAGACTCGCCCTCTATAAGTTTTAGGCTTCTACAACAAGTCCAAACTCCTGGCTGGCACTCTGAATCCATAGCCAGAGGTAATCAGCAAAGCTGCGGCGAACCACCAGTTCGAACTCAGTCGCGCCCGTGCGACGAATGATTGCACCTGACTTGGCAAAAACGGTTGATACGACCTTGCCCACGGGGAACTCTGAGTCGTGCAGATCAACAGGGGTCGCCTTCTTCAACATATCAACGACTCTGTCGCCACTCAGTTTAAAGAGAGTCATGCCACCGCTACCGTTAACGAGAGAGTAGTGACCACTCATCTCAGCACGGAAACGACTCTCCAAGTCAAAGGATTGATCGTTCGGAACAGTAATCAGCCACTCATCAGGCGAAATCCAGCGCACGATTGTGCTACCTGATTCAACACTAGTGAGGGGCTTCAGCGGCAGCTCCACACCCAGAACACCTGCTGCAGCTGCGATCAGATCAGCATTTTTAGGATCACAGCGTAGCGTCAGATGACCTAGCAGTCCCATTTCGCGGAAGTGGACACCCCCGCTTTTTAGTCCTTTCTGCGCTACTGTGCCCAAATCGGCGTGATGCAGCGGTGATTCAGCACGCACGCCCGCAGCTGCGTCTGGCACCTGGTTCATGATTGCAACGTTTTTAGTGTCAGACATTTTGACGCTCCCCTTTAGGATCCAGGAAGATCGGACTACAAATCTCGGCTTCTACGACCCGACCGTCAGCCAGTGGGTAGTAAACCTTCTCACCCATGCGGTCTAAACCGCCTTTTACCAAGCCCATCGCGATACTGTGGCCAAGGTTGGCACTCCAGTAGCTCGACGTAATGTGACCCACCATAGGCATTGGGATTGGCGCTTTAGGGTCGAACACCCCTTGCGCGCCCTCTGGCAATACAACGCTTGGATCTGTGGTTTTAAGACCAACCAACTGCTTACGGTTATCACGCACACAGTCCTCGCGAGCCATACCGCGTTTGCCGATAAAGCTGAAGGGTTTCTGCTGTGATACTGCCCAGCCCATACCGAGATCGTAAGGGTGTACAGAGCCGTCGGTATCCTGACCGGCAATGATGAAGCCTTTCTCGGCACGCAGAATATGCATGGTCTCCGTGCCGTATGGCGTTAGGTTGTACTTGGCACCCTTCTCAAACAGTTTTTCCCACACATGCAGACCAAAGTTCGCCTGAACGTTGATCTCGAACGACAGCTCACCGGTGAACGAGATGCGGAAGACGCGCGCAGGAACACCCGCGACTTTCATCTCACGCCAGTCCATGTAGCCAAAGTTCTCATTGGATACATCTGCATCGGTCAGCTCTTCCAGCAGTTTACGGCTGTTCGGACCAGAGATTGTCATAGTCGACCAGTGGTCGGTGACCGTGTTGAAGTAGACTTCTAACTCCGGCCACTCCGTCTGATGGTAGAGCTCCAGCCATTCATAGACACGTGCTGCACCACCGGACGTGGTTGTCATAATGAAGTGGTTTTCGCCCAGACAGGAGGTAACACCGTCGTCGAACACCATGCCATCTTCGCCACACATCAGACCGTAACGGCACTTGCCGACGGCTAGTTTGGCCCAGGCGTTGGTGTAGACTCGACCAAGGAATTCACGCGCGTCCTTACCCTGAATATCGATCTTACCCAAAGTAGATGCATCCAGAATACCGACGGACTCGCGGGTCGCTTTACACTCACGATCCAGTGACTGCTGCATCGTTTCGCCCGCCTTCGGGAAGTACCAGGGACGTTTCCACTGACCAACATCCTCAAACAAAGCACCATTTTCTACATGCCACTTGTGCATCGCCGTATAGCGTTTAGGATCGAAGAGCTCACCACGGTCTCGACCTACCAGCGCACCGAAAGTGACCGGCGTGTAGTTCGGACGGAAGATCGTAGTGCCTGTTTCAGGAATCGTACGCCCGGTCGCTTTAGCCGCGATCGCCATACCGGCGATGTTGCCCAGTTTGCCCTGATCAGTACCGAAGCCCAACGCGGTGTAACGCTTGACGTGCTCAATCGACTCAAAACCTTCACGACACGCCAGTTCGATACCCGCAGCAGTCACGTCGTTCTGATAGTCAACGAACTGCTTTGGCGCTTCAGATGTCTTCTTCACATGCGGAATATGGAACAGCGTCATCGCTGGATGTTCAACACGTTCTTGGGTTGTGGGCAACTCTATGATGGGTTGATCCATACCCAGTTCAGCGCACGCCTTGCGTCCTGCCTCAGCACCCTGTGCAAGCGCGCCAGCAGTCGTAAAGTCACCCGCAATCGCACCCGCTATCAAGCGCTTCTCAACTGTCGGTCCAGGCAGGAAACCAGCCACCTTCTCATCCCACACCGGACGGCTTCCCGTGTGGCCAGCAAGGTGAATAACTGGACTCCAACCGCCGCTGGTGGCGACTGTATCTGCGCTCAGTTTTGTCACTGAGCCGTTTACGGCAGAACCGTCTGCACTCAGAGCCGCAATGCTGACGCCGGTAACGCGCTTGCTACCAGCGACATCAATAATGCCAGAGCCTTTGATTAACTGAATGCCGCGTTTGCTCGCCTCTGCTACCTGGGCACCCTGAGGGTTTTGACGGGTATCGACAATAGCAACAACCTTGCGACCCGCGTCCTGCCAGTCAAATGCGGTCTGATAGGCACCGTCATTGGTCGTCATTACGACCAGCTCGTTACCCGGTACGACGCCGTAGCGGTTGATGTAGGTCGATACTGCACTGGCGATCATACAGCCCGGTACGTCGTTGTTGCCGTAGACCAGTGGACGCTCGTGTGCACCAGTTGCCAGAACGACCCATTTTGCTCGCACACGGTGCAGTGTCTGACGCGCCTGACCTGCAGGTGCTTTATCAGCAATGTGATCAGTGTTGCGCTGATGAATCGTCAGAAAATTGTGATCGTGGTAGCCGTTAACCGTAGAACGTGGCAACAACATCACATCCTTCATACCAGCCAATTCAGCGGTTACATCAGCCACCCAGCGAGCAGCCTCTTCGCCATTCAGCGTCTCTCGAGTACCCAGCAGGCTGCCACCAAACTCAGACTGCTCATCAGCCAGAATAACGCGTGCACCTGCGCGACCAGCTGTTAGCGCAGCCGCCAGACCTGCAGGGCCTGCGCCTACAACCAACACGTCACAGTGCTGGTTAATTTTTTCATAACTATCGGGGTCGTTCTCCAGCGGAGAGCTACCCAGACCCGCAGCCTTGCGGATAAATTTCTCATAGGTTTCCCACATCGACTGTGGGTACATAAAGGTCTTATAGTAAAAGCCGGGGGGCATCATTTTACCACCGACCTTACCCACGATACCCATCAGGTCATTATCGACGCTCGGCCAGCCATTGGTCGCACCCGACACCAGACCTTCAAACAACTCCTGCTGAGTTGCACGGACGTTGGGTACCTGTGTGGCTTCAGTCGCACCCAACTGCATGACCGCATTTGGTTCCTCTGCACCAGCCGCTACGATACCGCGGGGGCGGCTGTATTTAAAACTACGGCCGATCACATCGATACCGTTAGCCAACATCGCAGAGGCCAGCGTATCACCCTCAAAACCCTTGAACTGTTTACCGTTGTAGACAAAGCTCAGAGGCTTGCTACGATTGATGCGCCCACCAGTCTGGAGGCGGTTTTTCTGTGTCATGACTCCACTCCCTTACTTGGCGCTGCCTGAATGAGCGACGACCGATGGTTTTTCACCTACCAGGTAGACCTCTTTAATTTCGTAGCTAACCGTATCGCGCGTAACATTGAAAAATTTGCGACAACCCGCAGCATGCACCCAAAGTTCATGGTGAAGACCGCGGGGATTCTTACGGAAGTAGAGGTACTCACCCCACTCCTTGTCTGAACAGGCATCGGGATCCAGAGGACGGGCAAGGTGCGCCTGTCCCTTTACGTGAAACTCTTCCTCTTCGCGGTACTCGCAGCAGTGAGGGCAGTAAATATGTAGCATTGCTTATTCCTCGTTAGTGAGCCACGCCAGCTGCGCCGTGTTCATCGACCAGGGCACCATTATGGAAACGGAACATCGAGAATGGCTTAGCCAGGGGATGCATCTCACCTTTTGCCAGTGACGCGGCAAAAACGTGTCCGGAACCCGGAGTCGCTTTAAAACCACCCGTACCCCAACCGCAGTTGAAGTAGAGGTTCTTAACCGGCGTTTCACTGAGGATGGGACAAGCGTCAGGACAGGTATCAACGATACCTCCCCACTGACGATTCATTCTGACGCGACTAAAGATTGGGAAGAGCTCCACAATGGCCTGCAGCGTATGCTCAATCGTTGGGAATGAGCCGCGTTGGCCGTAGCCGTTGTAACCATCAATACCGGCACCGATTACCAGGTCGCCTTTATCCGACTGACTGACATAACCGTGCACGTGGTTAGACATCACAACGGTATCGAGGATCGGTTTTATTGGTTCAGAGACCAGTGCTTGCAGAGGGTGAGATTCTAGTGGAAGCTCAAAACCACCCATCTTTGCAACGACACTTGAGTTACCTGCGACAACCGCACCCACGCGGTCAGCCATGATGTCACCATAGCGATTGGTCTTAACACCAACGATGGTGCCATCTTCGATGATCAGATCCGTCACCTCAGTCTGCTGCAGCAAATCCACACCGTGCGCATCAGCACCCCGTGCATAACCCCATGCAACTGCATCATGACGCGCAACGCCGGCGCGTGGCTGCCAGGAGGCCCCCAGGACCGGATAGCGGGTATTAGCTGAGCAGTCCATGTGAGGCACTAACTCCTGTACCTGCTTAGTATCCAGTACTTCGCCATCAATACCGTTTAAGCGGTTTGCGTTCACACGACGCTGAATATCGCGCATATCCTGCAGAGTGTGACCCAAATTGAGCACGCCACGCTGAGAGAACATCACGTTGTAATTAAGATCCTGCGAGAGACCCTCCCAGAGCTTCATCGCATGCTCGTAGAGATGAGCCGCTTCGTCCCAGAGGTAGTTCGAACGCACAATAGTTGTGTTACGTGCGGTATTTCCACCACCCAGATAACCCTTTTCGATGACAGCAACATTTGTCACGCCAAACTCTTTAGCAAGATAGTAAGCGGTCGCTAAACCATGACCGCCACCGCCTATTACGATGACATCGTACTTTTTCTTTGGTGTTGGGTTGCGCCATGCGCGCTGCCAATTTTCGTGATGGCTGAGGCTGTGCTTAATAAGCCCAAAACCCGAATAGTGCTGCATCGTGTCAGCTCCCTCATCTATGCCCGGTGGCCCTAGCCACCGAGACTCAATCAATTATGCGTAGACAGGATACTCTGCACAGAGCGCCTTAACTTTGCTCTGAACGTCAGAAATTTTTGCTTCCAGCGCCTCCGGCTGATTGAGCACATCCAGAAGGTCCGCTATCCAGCCCGCCAACGTGCGACACTCCTCTTCGCCAAAACCACGCGTGGTAACAACCGGTGAACCGATGCGTAGACCCGAGGTCACAAAAGGTGACTGAGGATCATTCGGCACCGCATTTTTGTTTACTGTGATGTTTGCGCGTCCTAACGCAGCGTCCGCATCCTTTCCAGTGAGCCCCTGTTTAATCAGACTGAGCAGGAACAGGTGGTTGTCTGTCCCACCAGAAATCACGTCGTACCCGCGATCGCTAAACACCTGCGCCATCGCCTGAGCGTTCTTTACCACCTGTTGCTGGTATGCTTTGAATTCAGGCAACAGCGCCTCTTGGAAGGCGACCGCTTTAGCCGCTATCACATGCATCAAAGGACCGCCCTGCCCGCCGGGAAATACGGCTGAATTCAGCTTCTTCTCCAGTTCGTTATCGCGCGCCAGAATCAGACCACCCCGCGGGCCACGAAGCGTTTTGTGGGTGGTTGTGGTAACCACATCAGCAAAAGGTACTGGGTTGGGGTAGACACCGGCCGCAACCAGACCGGCAACATGCGCCATATCGACGAACAGGTACGCGCCGACTTTGTCCGCGATCTCGCGGAAACGTGCCCAATCGACGATACGTGAGTAGGCAGAGAAGCCCGCTACAATCATTTTTGGTTTGTGCTCGAGTGCCAACGCTTCAACCTGTGCGTAATCAATCTCACCTGTGGTTTCATCCAGACCATACTGCACAGCGTTATAGATCTTGCCCGAAAAGTTGACATGAGAACCGTGAGTCAGGTGTCCACCGTGCGCCAGACTCATCCCCAACACAGTGTCACCGGGGGCGCAGAGCGCTAGGTAGACGGCAGCGTTTGCCTGAGAACCCGAATGCGGTTGAACGTTAACGTACGCAGCACCGAATAGCTCTTTAGCGCGATCAATCGCCAGTTGTTCAACAATATCGACATACTCACAGCCCCCGTAATAGCGTTTCTCTGGGTAGCCTTCAGCGTATTTATTCGTCAGGACGGAGCCTTGCGCCTGCATTACCCGCGGACTGGTGTAATTTTCGGATGCGATCAGCTCAATATGTTCTTCCTGACGTCTATTCTCGTGCTCAATCGCACTCCACAAAACATCGTCGAACCCCTGAATTAGATCGTTTTTTTTGAACACTGCTATGCTCCCAAACCGCAATCACGGTTACTCTTATTTGTGATGGGAGTGATAATAGGGATTCTTTTTTCGCCACCTATGCACAGAAACGCCCCGCGAATTTCCATTTGCGACAGCTTGCGCTCGCCTAGTATGCGCATGGATTGGCAGCTTGGTGTTCAATTCTGAACTGGGGTGTTCACTGTCAGTCGATTAAGCCGCAGCGCCGTCAGTTAAAAGCGAGCGAATCGTTTTACCAATCCCGATCCCGACATATCCTAATTAAACACCAGCTCGGCAGATGCAACTGAGCCTGTGCTGCCCAAAGCACGCGGTAGTTCTAAAGGTCTATTCTTTACTGTGTGGACCTCCACTTTTTTGAATCGTGGAAACGCCTGCAGGCGTCAATCTCAAAAACCCAAAGCCAATGGCCTGAAGTTTGCTTTATAACTGTGAAGTCAGCGCGGGTGAGAAAGATAAAAAAAGAAGAAGCGTGTCGCAATCTAGGCATACCTGGAGTCGCACGAATCAGACAGCAGATCCGTTTTAACGCGAGGCGCACAGCGTTTTTATGTGCATTATGGGACGCATTTTGACTTAAGGCTGGTCTGATGCGCTAAAGTTAACTGAGATTCAGGGTCTGTGGTTGTTTATGGTAGAGGAAATCCGTGGGACGAAGTGATCATTAATCCGCAAACCTGTGCATGCGAAAGTAACTATCGGTTGAAAATATGATGCCTCTTGAAGCAGCGTTAAATGCAAAATCAAATGAGCTGGAAGAGATTCGTTACGCCATTGATCAGCACAGTATCTATGTCGAGACCGATGTTAGAGGCACTATTACGGATGTAAATAACCGTTTCTGTGAAGTGAGTGGGTTCGAAAGAGAAGAGCTGCTGGGAAAAAACCATCGCATCCTCAACTCAGGACTTCATCCACAGAGTTTCTGGCAACATATGTACCGCACGGTGGCTAAAGGGGAGGTATGGAGAGGCGACATCTGCAATCTCTCCAAACTCGGCGAGCCCTACTGGGTTACCACGACCATTATTCCGAAGAAGAGTAGCGAGGGTAAGGTAATCGGCTACCGCGCTCTGCGAACAGAGATCACAGAGAAGGTCAGACAGCGGCAGGCACTGGAAGCAACACTGGATAAACAGAAAGATATGTTTGCCGTCATAGGTCACGAACTGCGTACACCTGTTGCAACCATCAGCATGATCGCAGAAGACGAGAGCCGGAGTGATCGGGAGAAGTTAGCCCAAATTAAAGAGATATCCGAAAACCTTCTCCATGTGCTGGAAGACCTAAGGGTCGTTGTATCACCCGGCCGCGCACTGGAATCAAAGACTGTCACTGACGATCCTATCAAAATTGTGACCCGAGCCGTTTCACCGCTTAGCCAACTGGCTCATGTTAACGAGATGCAACTATCGCTGGACATGAAAAAAACCGGCGGGCGGAAATTTGTGCTTAATGGCCAGGCGCTTCGCCAGAGCGTCACTAACCTGGTGAAAAACGCGCTTATCCACTCGGGTGGTACGGAGGTCTGTGTGAGTTTCAACTATGAAACAGACGCTCACAAGGTCACGCGAGCAATATTGAGGGTTGAGGATGACGGCAAAGGCATTCCAGAACATCTACAGGAGAGAGTATTTGCTGCTTTTGGTCGTGGCGAGACGACGGAAGACGGATCGGGTCTGGGACTGTTTATCGTGAAACAGATATCGGAGATGCTGAGCGGCGAGTTGAGCTATTCGCAAAGCACATTGGGCGGTGCGTGCTTTGAACTCTCTTTCCCTATGACACCCGCCGTCTCAGAAGAGCTTCCTAGCCCCATCTTGCCCACTTATAGCCTATCCGGCGTGCGCGTTCTTTTAGCCGAAGACGACAGACTGTTACGAATGCTGACCGAAACCATGCTCACCAAAGAGGGGGCTTCGGTACTCAGTTTCGAAAATGGTCAACTCGCACTGGATGCGTTCGAACCTGAAAAGTTCGATCTTGTTATCACCGACCTCATGATGCCTGAGATGAACGGGCACGAACTGACAACAGCAATTCGCGCTCTAAGCTCCAAAACCATTATCGTGGCGGTGACTGCCGCGGTGATGGGCCAGGAGACGACTCGGTTTATGCAGGAAGGAGCGGATTTTGTACTGCCTAAGCCACTCTCAACGAAAACGCTTACGGCCGCTCTTACTGAGATCATGCACCGAAGGTCACACAACTAACTTAACCTCGACAGACTAGCGGCACACAAAAATCACTTTACGCTTGGCTTGCAAGTGCCAAAACCGTCCACGTTTGGCACTGCTTTACACGCAACCCTAGCCTGTCGTTATCGCGACTTATTCGGCGCGAGCCGCGAGCATCTCACGGCCACGTGTCACAGCTGCACGCACCTGATCGGGCGCCGTACCACCGATATGGTTACGCGCACTGACGGACCCTTCGAGGGTGAGCACTTCAAACACATCCTCCTGAATTTGGTCAGAAAACTGTTGTAGCTCTTCGAGCGTCATATCCGAGAGATCTTTGCCGGTTTTGATGCCATAAGCCACTGAAAGCCCGACAATTTCATGCGCATCACGAAAAGCAACACCCGCACGCACAAGGTAGTCAGCCAGGTCTGTTGCAGTAGAGAAACCACGACGTGCAGCCTCGCGCATCTCCTCTTTACGTGCTTCGATGGCTGGGACCATGTCAGCAAAAGCGCGCAGACAGCCGCGGACCGTGTCCACCGTATCAAACAGCGGCTCTTTATCTTCCTGGTTGTCTTTGTTGTACGCCAACGGCTGTGACTTCATTAGCGTCAAGAGCGACACCAGATGGCCGTAAACACGACCAGACTTTCCGCGAACCAGCTCCGGCACATCCGGATTTTTCTTCTGCGGCATGATTGACGAACCCGTGCAGAAACGGTCTGGAAGATGAATGAAGTTAAACTGTGACGATGTCCAGAGCACCAGCTCTTCAGACATTCGCGTCAGGTGCATCAACAGCAAGCTGGACGCCGCACAGAACTCAATACCAAAATCGCGATCAGAGACCGCATCCAGAGAATTGTTCGCTGGCGCGCTGAAATTGAGAAGCTCTGCTGTATAGTGACGATCGATTGGATAGGTTGTTCCGGCTAATGCCGCCGCACCCAAGGGCATGATATTTATACGTTTACGGCAATCAACAAAGCGCTCGTAGTCACGTGACAACATCTCAAACCAGGCTAACAGGTGATGGCCAAAGGTGACTGGCTGGGCGGTCTGCAGGTGAGTAAAACCCGGCATAATAGTATCGGCATTGCGCTCCGACAGTTCCAACAGTCCAGACTGCAGGCGAGTAATTTCAGAGAGGATAAAATCCACCTCATCACGCATGTATAGACGTATATCCGTTGCAACCTGATCGTTTCGTGAACGTCCCGTATGCAATTTCTTACCCGTGATACCAATTTTCTTGGTCAGCGCGGCTTCAATATTCATGTGAACATCTTCTAGCGCAACCGACCACTCAAATTCACCGCGTTCGATTTCGATTCGTATCTCGCCCAAACCACGAACGATATCGTCACGTTCTGTTTGGCTCAGCACACCCACCTTGGCCAGCATGTGCGCATGCGCAATCGACCCCTGAATATCCTGACGGTAGAGACGCTTATCAAAGTCTACGGAGGCGGTAAAACGTGCAACGAACTCATCTGTTGCCTCACTAAAACGCCCGCCCCACTGCTGATTGGTTTTGTTGCTCATCTCTACCTCGGTTCCAACGAATCTCATTCAGTGCTACACAGTCTACCGCGGTGCAGCAAAATCTGGCGCGATTATAACCCTTTTAGCGCTGAAAAACCGCAACGCAGCTAAGGGTCTGATACACTATGCAATTGTGTTTTTATGACTCTCTATGGAGCCCTCATGCCTCGCACTTTGCGCATCGCCACTCGTCAATCACTGCTTGCTTTATGGCAAGCGGAATACGTAAAAGCGCGACTCGAAAGTCTGCATTCAGACCTTAGAGTCGAACTGGTCACAATGGTGACTAAAGGCGACAAGATTCTGGATACGCCTCTAGCCAAAATTGGTGGCAAAGGGCTTTTCGTTAAAGAGCTAGAGACGGCGATGCTTGAAGGTCGTGCCGATATCGCTGTTCACTCGATGAAAGATGTACCCATGGAGTTTCCAAAGGGGCTGGGACTAGCGGTGATCTGTGAGCGAGAAAACCCAACCGATGCCTTTGTTAGCAACCGCTTTGAACACCTCGATCAGCTCCCTGTCGGTGCTATCGTGGGCACCTCCTCTCTGCGTCGTGAAGTGCAGTTGCGCGAGCGTCGACCGGATCTGCAGATCAAAAGCCTGCGCGGCAATGTACAGACCCGCCTGAATAAGCTCGATGCAGGTGAGTATGATGCCATCATTCTCGCCTCAGCCGGCCTAATCCGTCTGCAGTTGGAGGAGCGTATCCGCTACCGTATCCCTGCTGAGGTAAGCCTACCGGCGGGTGGCCAGGGAGCCGTCGGCATTGAGTGCCGTATCGATGATGAAGCGACACTGGCGCTCTTGGCGCCACTTAATGACGAGGCCACCGCCACTCGCGTATTGGCAGAGCGCTCATTGAACCGCAGGCTAGAAGGGGGTTGCCAGGTACCCATAGGGTGCTATGCGGAACTAGAAGGCGACCAGTTATGGTTGCGAGGTCTAGTGGGACGCCCTGATGGCACCAAAGTACTGCGTGATGAGATTCGTGGACCAGCAAAGAGCGCTGAATCACTCGGGGTTGAGCTGGCAGAGCGGCTCCTATCCGCCGGTGCCGACACAATACTGGCCGAAGTTTACGCTGAGCGTGGTTAAGGCCCGGGTTCTGTTAACGCGCCCCGCTCACTTGCAGCAAGGCGCTCTAGAGTTACTGACTGCAGCAGGGTACGAGTGCATCTCCCTGCCGCTACTGAGCATCACTCCCATCGATATCGAGTCAGAAGAAGCGGGCTATTTACGTAGCCGCATTCTAGACCTCGACCTCTACACTCGGGTCATCTTTATCAGCCGCAACGCGGCACGCATAGGCGCGGATCTGATAGATCAATACTGGCCCCAACTGCCAGTGGGTGTTGAGTGGATTGCTATAGGTCAGGGAACAGCTGATGAACTGAGCCACCTCGGTATCGACGCTCAGGTTAATCCGGGCGTTGATTCCGAGGCACTTCTTGACGCACCCCAATTGCGGGAACTGAGTGATCAACGCATACTGCTGGTTAAGGGTGTGGGTGGCCGCGACCTGCTGCGAAAGATACTGGAAAAGCGCGGCGCAATTGTAGACGAAATTGAGATCTACCAACGCACGCCATGTGACTATACTGATACTGAGCTGGTTGAACGAATAAGCAAACCACTGGATGCACTGCTAATCACCAGCGGGGAAGCGTTGATCGCGCTGGAGCACATTAAATGGCGTGACCTGCGCAGCAGTTTGTTGATAGTCCCCAGTGAACGAATAGCCAGTCAGGCCCAGGAGCTAGGCTACCAGAATATCCAAACGTCCGCTGGTGCCAGTGACCGCGCCATGCTCGACGCACTGGAGTTAAGATTTAATCAGAGCTAACCATAGGAAATCGCACAGTATGAGTGATGCGCCAAAGCCTGAAGACCAGTTACAGCCTAACAATACAAAGACGCCTGAAGGGATTAGCGAGCCCCATCTACCCGATGAGAGCATCGAAGTGGCCACGAGCAGCCAGCACCTCAGCCACCAAACTGAAACGGCTGCGCCGGGCGCTCAAAAGGCTTCTAAATCAGCTAAGGTAGCGCTGGTAATCGCCATCATCGCGCTGTTGGCCATTCCCGTACTGGGGTACTGGGGCTTTCTGCAACAGCAAGCGCTCAACACTAAACTCAATGGTGCCAATGCTCTTTTGGCTGATGAGCTCGCCAGCAAAAACGCGTCAACTCGCAGCCAAATTAATACATTGCGAGATGAACTGGCACGCTTGGATGATGAGCGCGAAGCACAAAACCTCCTTTTAGAGCGCACCCAGGCACGTCTGAGTGACGCAATCAAGCAGGTCGAAGCGGGACGAAACACCAGTGAGACAGACTGGCGTTTAGCCGAGGCACAGTACCTGCTGCGCCTTGCTAACCAGCGAGTACTGATGGAGCAGCGACCAGAGGGTGCACTTACAATGCTGCGCACTGCCGATAAGATCTTTGCTGATCTGGACGATGTCAGCCTCTATAGCCTGCGCCAGAGTCTGGCCCAGGATATTGCCAAACTCGAAGCCGTACCAAAACTTGATGTAGAGGGCACATACCTGCGCATCGCTGCGCTGATTCAACAGAGCCGAGAGCTGCCGACACTATCCCTGGATCAGCAGCGCCAGTTGCCTGAACTGCTGCAGGAGATTACACCTGATAGCGTTGATGAGACATTACAACAAGATATTCAGAGTGCTCTGAGCAGAGCGATGGCCAGTCTGGAGAAACTGGTCGTGATTCAACAGCATGATCAGGCGATCGAGCCCCTACTCTCACCCGAGCAGGGATACTACCTGAGACAGAATATCCAACTGCTGCTTGAGCAAGCGCAACTGGCCTTACTTCGCCAGCAGCAGGGTATCTTCGATAATAGTCTGAACCGCGTAAACCAGTTGCTACAAGGCTACTTTGATCTCGAACACAGCGCTACGCGAGCCATGACGGACGCTCTGGATAACCTATCGAAACTCAAAGTTGCACCAGACATGCCTGATATCAGTGGATCACTCTCTAAGTTGCAGCAACACATGGCCGATATGACTCGTCTGGGAGCGGAGGCACAGCAATGAGACGCTTTCTAATCCTTCTCGTCCTGTTACTGGTCGCAGGCACCTGGTTGGGACAGGCGATGGTAGAGGATACAGGCTATGTACTGATCGCCTACAAGCAAACCAGCATAGAGACCAGCATTTGGGTACTCTGCATCTTCGCCATTCTGCTCTTCGCACTGCTTCATCTGGCACTCAATATCCTGACACATATTCGCTCGCCTATCGCGAGCATCAGAGATTGGAACCAGTCACGTACTGAGCGCAAAGCTGAAACCAAAGCGCATGAGGGCCTTATGGCGCGTGCGGAAGGCGACTGGTGGCGGGCACGGCGAATGCTTCTACAGGCAGCACGGACCAGCCACGCCCCCACTATCTACTACCTCGAGGCCGCAGAAATGGCCGCACGTCTGGGCGATGAGAAAGAGTTAAGCCGCATTCTGGACGATGCGCTAAAAGCGGTACCGGAGGCGGCGAAGGCAATACAGCTCTGCCGCGCTCAGCTTGAGCTTCGTCTTGGACATCAGGGCAAAGCTCAAGCATTAACCGAGCAAATGCTGCAAGCCCAGCCAGCCAACCCACAGGTGAAGCTGCTGCAGGCCCGGCTCCTGAGGGAGACAGAACAGTGGCAAACTCTCTACCCGCTGATTGCCGAACTCAAACGGAGTAAGGCGATTAACGACGAGACTGCACAGGAGTATCGTCGCGATGCCGGCGTCGGACTGTTAAAGCAGACACAACAGCAATACGCTGAGCTGCCGCAGGAGCAACTGGCAACTGAGCTGCGCAAATGTTGGAGCGCATTGAGTTTTGAGACCCAACAACTGTCCCAGGTGCGGTTAACCTATTTGCAATTACTGCTCAATACCGGCCAGACAGCCGAGGCGCTCGAACTACTCAACGCCTGGCTAAGTAAGAGTTGGAACGAAGAGCTGCTGCTGCGTTTCTCTGAACTCAACGCTGGCGATGCAAACGCGCAACTAAAAATTGCGAAGGCTTGGCTTAAGCAACAACCCAATAATGCTGCACTTGAGCTATGTCTTGGCCGCCTCTCTCAGCGGGCACAACTTTGGGGCGCCGCTATCCAACATTATAAGCGCAGCCTGGAACTCGAACCGCACGCGCAGACGATGCTGGAGTTGAGCCAACTCTACCTGAATCTGGGAGAGCAAGATCAGGCTGAAGCCTTGATGGGGCAGTACAACCAGCCACTACAACTCCCGGCACCAAGCGCTGCCGACCGGGAAGCACGCCGGCTTGTGGTGTAAGAGTCAAAGCTGCAATTTATCGAATGCGGCGCTCTGTTGTGGCATCGAAGAGATACAGAGAATCGGGACTAAACTGAAGATCCGCAGCGATATTTTCACCAATGTTGTGTTTGCCTCGTACCTCAGCGATTAGGCGCTCACCCGTTGGCGCGTTGAGATAGGAGTAAGCTACCCCACCGAGGTCTTCGGTAATATCGACTTGCAGTGGGCCTTCGCCGGTTGTCATTTCAACCTCCTGAGGGCGCAAGCCGGCAATTACTGCAGAACCTATAGCGGGTAACTCTGCTTTACTCGGCAGAATTCGGTCACCAAGGGCAGGAACTCTTATTCCACCTTCAACGACACTGGCCTCCATAAAGTTCATACTAGGAGAACCAATGAATCCAGCGACAAACTTATTATCCGGATTTTCATAGAGATCCAGCGGTGAACCCACCTGTTCTATGTTGCCAGAGCGAAGTACAACAATTTTATCGGCCAATGTCATCGCTTCGACTTGGTCGTGAGTCACGTAAATCATCGTAGCCCCGATCTGTTTATGGAGCCGTGCAATCTCTACCCGCATATCAACACGCAGCTCAGCATCGAGGTTTGAGAGGGGTTCATCAAACAGAAAAACCTCAGGTCCGCGCACAATCGCGCGCCCAATCGCGACACGCTGACGCTGACCACCAGAGAGAGCTGCCGGTTTACGTTCGAGGTAGGGTTCAAGCTTTAGCACTCGCGCCGCCTCTGCAACCTTCGCCTTAATCTCGTCTGCCGGTACTTTGTTCATTCGCAGCCCAAAACCCATGTTCTGCTCAACCGTCATATGTGGATAGAGCGCATAGGTCTGAAACACCATTGCAACCCCGCGATCTGCCGGGTCCTCTCGAGTTACTTCACGATCACCGATAAATAGCTGACCAGAGGTCGTCTCCTCAAGTCCCGCGATCATCCGTAATAGCGTAGATTTTCCACAGCCTGAAGGGCCGACAAAAACACAGAATTCACCCTGTTCGATTTGCAAATCAACACCATGGATAACTTCAATCTCGTCGTATTTCTTGACCAACTGCTTCGCAGTAACTCCAGACATTGCTGATTCCTTAAATTTATACTGTTTCTGGAAAGCGCCATGCTTCGGCACTGCGCGCGATTTCATGTGCTGTGGAGAGCAGAGACTCTCTCATCTCAGCTAAGGCTGACAGGCTGTAACGTTGTGTAGAAGTAGTTATTGAAACCCCGCCGTAGACGAGACCCTTAGAGGATTTGATAGGCGTAGCTATGCAGATGATACCCGGCTCGTGCTCCTCTCGATCAAAAGCAACCCCATCAATTCTTATCTTGATGAGTTCCTGCTCAAGCGCCTCGGAGTTTGTTAGCGTATGGGGCGTGAACGCGTAATAACTTTGCTGCTTTAAAATTCGTTGTTGCTTCTCCTTTGGCAGGAAGGCCAGCATTGCTTTACCGACACCCGTGCAGTAAACCGGTCCGACTTTACCCGCATCGGAAAACATCTGAATCGGTCTGCTGGCATTGCGCTTGTCAACGTATAACACCTGGCCCCCATCTAGTTGTGCAAGGTGTACTGTTTCACCCACCTGCCTTGAGAGCTGGTCGATGGCCTCTCTTGCAATAGGTGCAAGAGAAGCTTGGTGCCACGCCGCATGAGCAAGGCTCACAAGCCTGACCCCAAGAGAGTAGCACTGACTTGCCTCGTTGTACTGTAGCAGTCTCTCGCCCACCAAAGTTTGCAGCAGCCGATAAAGCGTTGCCTTTGGGTAAGCAGAATTTTCAAGTAGATCGGAAAATTTTATTGGCGCGCCATTACTCGCTACATCATCCAGCACTTTCAGTGCTTTACCGACGGTTCCACCTGTTGTTTTGCTTTCCATTCCACCAAACCGAAAAAAAACGAAAGTTCATTTGTTGACAACCTTAGGCTAGAGAGGATAAATTTTCAATAGTTAAAACATGGTTTCACTATTTGAAACCTACTAACTTAGTCAGTCTCATAAAGCGACAATCCAGAGGATCAAATAATGACAATAATGAAACCCTTAGTAGGACTATCACTTGCAGTAGCTATGGCATCCGCCCATGCAGGCGACCTAGTCATTAACTTCGATGACCCAAACCCAGCACCTAAAGCGGGTTTCGAGGCCGCCGTAGAGGCGTTCAAAGCAGCACATCCTGAAGTGAATGTTATCGTCAATATCAACGATCGGGAGGCTCATAAAACTGCTATTCGTAACTTCTTATCTGCCGATGCACCCGACATAACCGCATGGTACCCCGGTAACCGAATGGGACCTTTCGTCGACGCGGGTCAGTTTGAAGATATCTCCGACATGTGGGCGACCGATCCTAACTTATCTACGAGTTTTGAAGCTGTTAAACCGACAATGACGCGTGACGGTAAGCAGTGGGGCGTGCCCTACTCGTACTACCAGTGGGGTATCTACTACCGTGCAGATCTGTTCTCTAAATACGGTATAGCGGAGCCAAAAACCTGGAATGAGTTGCTGGGTGCTTGTGACACGCTGAAGCAAAATGGCATCACACCGTTCACTATCGGTACCAAATATCTTTGGACAGCTGCAGGGGTGTTTGACTACCTCAACCTGCGGACCAACGGCTACGACGTCCACAACGGCTTGACCGCCGGAGAGATTAAATACACTGACGAGCGTATCCGTAAGACGTTTGAGAATTGGAACGTCATGCTCGACCGCTGCTCATTCGTAGACAACCACGCAACAATGTCTTGGCAGGATGCACTAGCGCCCTTTGCTAAGGGTGAAGCCGCTATGTACGTAATGGGCAACTTTGCAGTTGCGGGGATGAAAGATGCTGGTCTGACCGAAGATCAGATCGATTTCTTCCAGTTCCCTGAGATCACTCCGGGAGTCGCACGTGCTGAAGAGGCGCCGGCTGATGCTTTCTTCATTCCTTCAAAAGCTAAGAATAAAGAGGATGCTCGTAAGTTCCTGGCATTCATAGCACGCCCTGAGATTCAGTCCGAGTGGAACATGACACTGGGACAATTGCCGCCGAATTCGAAGTCTGAAGTTAACGCTGACGACAAGTTTATCCGTAAGGGTATGCAGACAGTGTCTACAGCTTCAGGTTTGGCTCAGTTCTTCGACCGCGACGCTCCTGCCGAAATGGCCAAAGCCGGTATGGAGGGCTTTCAGGAGTTCATGATTAAACCAGAGCGCATGGATAAGATCTTAGAACGCCTAGATAAAATCCAAGCTCGCGTTTACAAGTAAAACGCTGACCCGCTTCGGGCTCCAATTGGAGCCCGTTTTCACCTCTCGGAGACCCTTGTGACTTATCCAGCTGCTCATTCATCAGGCTCGCGCCGCAGACGCTCCAGATGGCAAAGCCAGACGGTGATGCCTTGGTTACTCTTAGCTCCGGCGATGCTGTTTTTCTTGGTATATGTCATCGCACCCATCTTCCAGTCGCTTCTCTACTCCTTTTACGAGTGGGATGGCATCGGTGAAGCCACCTGGATTGGTTGGGGCAACTACGAAGAGCTACTGGAGGACGACCGCTTTTATGTATCCTTGAAGAACAACATTATATGGTTGGTACTCTACATGCTGGCAGTACCTGCAGGCCTTGCTGTAGCGCTGTTTTTGAACCAGACCATTACCGGCATGCGCTTCTATAAGTCGATGTTTTTCTTTCCATTTGTAATCTCTCAGGTGGTGGTCGGTCTGATTTTCACCTGGTTTTATAATCCAAATTTTGGAATTGTTGGCGAACTTTGGCGATTTTTTGGCGCCGAGCCGCCGTCGATACTCGGTGATGAAGACCTTGTCACCTACGGCATCATTGCCGCGGGACTCTGGCCCCAAATCGCCTACTGTATGATCCTCTACCTCACGGGGCTGAATAATATATCTATCGATCAGATTGAAGCGGGTAGACTCGATAATGCGCGTGGATGGCGCATGCTGTGGTTTATCGTCCTTCCTCAGCTCTGGCCAGCGACCTTTCTTGCCATCGTTGTTACGGTCATCGGTGCTTTACGCTCGTTTGATATGATTGCCATCATGACGCAAGGCGGACCTTACGGATCGTCGAATGTACTCTCCTACTTTATGTACGAAACGGCGCTGTCTGAATATGGATTTAGGATGGGCTATGGCTCGTCAATCGCTGTCATACTCTTTCTAATCATGCTGGTGTTCATCGGCTACTTCCTTTGGGTTATGTATAAAAACGAACGCGGGGGACGCTAAGAATGTTTCCAAGACCACTGGCTCAACGCTCCACATTTTATCAGCGCACCTACAAAATTCTGGTCCCTCTGGCGCTCTTTATCTGGTTGTTACCACTTTTAGCCATATTCATGACCTCTATCCGCCCTATCGCGGATATTAACACTGGTAACATTTTTGGTTGGCCAAGCGAGTTTCAATTTCTTGCCAATTACAGTGAAGTGTTCGCGCGTTCCAAAGCGGTGACCTACTTCCTCAACTCATTAAAGATAACAATACCCACGGTCATATTGTCTGTCGCCTTTGCTTGTCTTGCTGGCTACGCACTTTCGATATATAAATTTCGAGCCGCCCTGCCACTGTTTTTCATCTTTGTCGCAGGCAACTTTGTACCTTTCCAGATACTGATGGTTCCGGTACGTGATCTGTCGGTCAAAATGGGGCTTTACGATACGGTAACGGGTCTCGTGTTATTCCACGCAGCATTCCAGACAGGGTTTTGTACGCTGTTTATGCGGAACTTTATTAAGGCGCTGCCTTATGACCTGATTGAATCAGCACGTATAGAGGGTGTTAGCGAGTTGCGTATCTTTTGGTATGTGGTTCTGCCGCTTGTACGACCCGCCATAGCAGCTCTAGCGGTATTGATATTCACCTTTGTATGGAACGATTTCTTCTGGGCAACAGTACTTACGCAAGGGGAAGCCTCAAAACCAATTACCGCCGGTATTCGGGCACTTAATGGACAGTTTATTCAGCAGTGGCATCTCGTATCAGCTGCTTCGCTTCTGGCAGCGGTACCCCCGGTAGCAATGTTCTTTGCCATGCAACGTCACTTTATAGCGGGCTTAACACTGGGAGCAGTAAAATAATGCGCTTCGAGAGATTCGATAACCAGTTTCAGTCGCTTATCTTCTCACTATCGCAGAATGGTCTACCTTGCTGCCTCTACTGGGGACATAGGCTGCCTGAGAATGAAGATCTTAATCAGCTTTTTCTGGCAACACAGAGCGATGTCAATGGCGGCATGCTCGACGAGGTTCCACCCATATCTGTTGCGCCAATGGTCCATGAAAGCTTCCCCGGCCAAGCGGGTATTCGAGTAAGAGGGACAGATAACACTACTTTAGAGCCGAATTTCAAACTAACAGAAGCTGATAGGTCTATCTCAAGTTGTCAGTGGTCGTTTCAAGATACCGGTTTGGGGTTGGAGTATAAACTGCAAATTGATCACTCCGGTCCATCCATAATTTTGCAGGCACATCTGCGCAGTGAGGACCCGATCTACGTTGATTGGCTCGCGGCACCTGTAATGCCGATACCCGCAGCCACCGATAACCTCGTAGAATTTTCGGGTCGTTGGTGTGGTGAATTTCAGATGAACTCCATACCCTGGCAGCCGGGTGCACGGCTTAGAGAGTCAACACTAGGACGTACTTCGCACGAGCACTTTCCAGGGCTTATTTTACCCTTAAAGGGGTGCACAGAGGACAGTGGCGATGCATTGGCGATGCACTACGCCTGGTCAGGCGGTCATAAACTAATTACTGAACAACTTCCGGATGGTAGGCGCCAGGTTCAATGGGGAAATGCGTCTGATCATAAACCAAAGCTAACCAACAACTATCACACCGCAAAGCTTTACCTTGCCTGTTCTGCTGAGGGTATGAACGGAATCGCTGAACAATTTCAACAGACGGTATTACAGCGGGTGGTTAGCTTCCCCGATCAACTACGCCCTCGGCCCGTTCACTACAATTGCTGGGAAGCGGTCTATTTTGATCATAAGACAGCTGAACTGGTCGATATAGCAGAGCGTGCAGCTCGTCTAGGCGCTGAACGTTTTGTCCTGGATGATGGTTGGTTTATCGGACGTAACGACGATACAACGAGCCTAGGGGATTGGTACGTTGATGCAATAAAGTACCCCCAAGGCCTTGCACCCCTCATCGACAAGGTTCATGAATTCGGAATGAGTTTTGGACTCTGGTTCGAACCAGAGATGATCAATACCAACAGCGAACTTTACCGCGCTCACCCTGAATGGGTTCTAGGTACCAAGGATCAGATTCTGGGACGTAACCAGATGGTCCTCGATCTAAGTATCGACGAGGTGCGCAACTATCTTCTGGAGCGTCTGGACGCACTGCTGAGTGACTACGCAGTTGACTACATAAAATGGGACCACAATCGGGTGCTGCCCTACCCGGATAGCCAACAAGCGCACGCTTTCTACGCGTTGTTGGATGAATTACGGGATCTGCACCCGAATGTTGAGATAGAGAGCTGTTCATCAGGCGGCGGCCGCATAGACTATGGTGTCTTGTCGCGCACACACAGAGTTTGGTTATCGGATTCTAATGACGCGCTCGAACGTTTTTGGATGCAGCGTAACGCAGCCTTATTTCTGCCCGCTGCGGTAACGGGTAGCCATGTTGGGCCGCGCGCCTGTCACACTTCGGGTCGTGAGTTGCCAATCGAATTCCGCGCCTGGGTAGCGGCTACACGGCACATGGGATTCGAAATGGATCCGCGGGAACTGACTGATCATGAGGCTAGCGTACTCAGCGAGGTCACTGCCTGGTATAAACTGAATAGAACGTGGATGCACTCCGGCTCCATCCGTCGAATTGAATCTGACGACGATGCTGTTTTAGCTGAGATGCATATCGCCAAAGAGAAAAATCGCTTTGTTGCTTTCGTAGCACAGATGAAAGTATCCGCACAAAGCCTGCCTCTGCCTGTTCGGATGGCTGGGCTCGATCCCGACTCTCGGTACCGCATCACTCTCGTCAACTCGAATCAAGTGCACGGAATAAGCCGATGCCCAGTCCCGTTGACCCGTGGTGATCTCGAGCTCAGTGGTAAAGCGTTGATGTCGGTGGGGCTGCATCTTCCAAACTCCTTCCCAGCAACAATCTGGGTTTTACAAGGTGAAATATTGTGACGAACTCTGTAGATCTGACACCTCTTCACGCTACACGAACGACTCGCACATCGATTGCTCTGCTGCTGATGACTCCTAGTTATATTGCGGTGAGCCCATGAACAATGGGGATTGGATAGCTGTTGATTGGGGTACGACAAACCTGCGATTATGGCTGGTAAACGCGAAGGGCGTGGTTCTCGCACGGCGCCAATCCGAAGATGGAATGGCCAGCCTGAGTTCAGACCTGTTTGAGCCCACGCTTTTGGCGTTAATTGAAGATTGGTTGCCCACGAACGGCCATGAGATGCCAGTTCTGACCTGTGGCATGGTCGGTGCCAAACAGGGTTGGCAAGAGGTGCCCTATCGATCCGTGCCCTGCGCCGCGATCCCTGTGTTGAACGCAGTCTCAACTGTGGATGAGCGTATCAGTGTTTACATCTGTTCAGGCCTGAGCCAATTGAGGCCAGCTGACGTGATGCGTGGCGAAGAGACCCAGATTGCAGGCTTGGTATTCAATCAATTCGACTACCAGGGCAGCGTCTGCTTGCCGGGAACTCACTCCAAATGGGCGCGTGTAGATAAAAGGGCGGTCACTGATTTTCAAAGTTTTATGACCGGCGAACTCTTCGCGCTTTTGGCGAAGCAGTCCGTGCTACGTTTCACCGTGGACACGGCCCAGTGGCAGGAAGAGGAGTTCATCGCGGGCGTTGAACAAGCAACCGCTGATCCCGCGTCAATCTCCGCTCACCTCTTTTCACTGCGTGCCCAGTCACTGGTGAACTCTACAGAGTGGGTGGGAGCTGCGGCGCGCTTATCGGGCTACCTGATAGGATTGGAGCTAGCGGCATGCCGTCAGTATTGGACTGGACAACGCGTCTCAATCATCGGGGCATCGACACTGGCCAAGCACTACCAGACCGCGCTTAATCGGCTCGGACAGAGCGTTGAACTACTGAGCTCTGAAGAGATGACGCTGGCCGGTTTACGCGCTGCCTACCAAACACTGGGAGAAAATATAGATGTCTGACCGCGAACTGATTGCCATATTAAGGGGAGTTAAACCCGAAGAGGCGGTGGAAGTTGCCAGCCTACTAGTTGAGGCAGGCTTTAGTAAGATCGAGGTCCCGCTTAACTCGCCTGAACCGATCCGCAGTATTGGGCTGATAGTCGATGCATTCGGTGATAAGGCTCTGATCGGTGCAGGTACCGTCCTGACGATTGCGCAGGTTGAGGCAGTCGCATCGACCGGCGCAAAGTTGGTTGTATCACCTAACGCCAATTCTGCAGTGATTGCGCGAACGCGAGAACTGGGGATGAGCTCCTATCCCGGCGTACTCACCCCCACCGAGTGTTTCAGTGCACTGGAAGCGGGCGCTAACGGACTCAAGCTATTTCCTGCTGATATCCTCGGTGCTGGCGGTGTTAAAGCCATCTGCGCGGTATTGCCAACAGAAACTCAGCTCTACGCCGTCGGGGGTGTCACCACAGACAATCTGCAGGCCTGGCGCAACGCCGGTATTCTGGGCTTCGGTATTGGCAGTTCTCTCTACAAACCCGGCATTGCCATGAGGGATCTGCAGCAGCGCGCTGAGCAATTAGTCAGCGCCTACGACGCGCTAGTTTAAATTTTCCTGAGGAGACTGCGGCATGAAGCCTGAACTCGGTTGTTGCTACTACCCCGAACACTGGCCCGAAGAGCGCTGGGAAGTGGATGCCAGGCTGATGCGCGAAAACGGTTTGAGCTGGGTACGTGTAGGTGAGTTTGCCTGGAGCCGACTAGAACCCACGCCAGGCAACTATAACTGGGAGTGGCTGGACCGGGCTATCGACACACTTGCTGCAGAGGGGTTGAAGATTGTTCTCGGCACACCAACGGCAACACCCCCGCGTTGGATGCTGAAACGCCACCCCGACATGCTCGCATTGGATGCTCAGGGACAACCGCGTAAATTCGGTTCACGCCGTCACTACTGTTTCAGCCATGAGGGTTACCGGGCATCCTGCGCTGAAATAGTCAATCTCCTGGCGCAACGTTACGGGAGTCACCCAGCGATTGCAGCTTGGCAAATTGATAACGAGTATGGTTGCCACGATACGATCCGCTCCTACAGTGAAGCCGCACGTAACGCATTTCAAACTTGGCTAAAAGCGCGGTATCAGGATATCGATACACTTAACCAGGCTTGGGGAACCGTTTTTTGGTCGATGGAGTATTCCAGCTTTGATGAGGTTGATCTACCCAACCTCACCGTAACCGAACCCATGCCCGCACATCAACTCGACTTTAAACGCTTCAGTTCGGATCAGGTCCTGAGCTTTAATCGTCTGCAGTGCGACATTCTTCGCCAGCATAGTACAGCACCGCTGATCCACAACTACATGGGTCGCATCGTTGAATTTGATCACTTCGCAGTTGGGGCAGATCTCGACATTGCTAGTTGGGATGCCTACCCGCTAGGGTTCCTTGAAGACCGTAGCGATTATGGAGATGAGTGGCGAGCCCGCTTTGCTCGTCAGGGCGATCCGGATTTCCAAGCTTTCCATCACGATCTCTACCGCGCTGTTGGTCGGGGTCGGTGGTGGGTCATGGAGCAGCAACCCGGCCCAGTCAACTGGGCTCCCTATAACCCAGCACCGCTGCCGGGTATGGTGCGACTCTGGAGTTGGGAGGCTATTGCACATGGAGCCGAGGTCGTGAGTTATTTCCGCTGGCGCCAACTACCCTTCGCCCAGGAGCAACACCATGCTGGGTTGTTATTCCCAGATGCACAGCCCGCGCCGGCGTTGATAGAAGCAAACCAGACAGCGCAAGAGATAGAGAGTATCGGTGAAATTAAACAGCTCCAAAGCTCAGTTGCAATTGTGTTTGATTACGAATCAGCCTGGGCTTGGGAGACTCAACCGCAGGGGCAGAGCTTTGACTATTTTAAACTGGTATTTGATCAGTATCGTGCGTTGCGGGCTCTGGGCGTCTCAATCGATATTCTTACAGTCGAAATGCTCGGCAAAACTGACCACAAAGCGATCTTTATTCCCGGACTTATGTCTCTTAATAGCGAGGTGGTCAGCCAGCTGACTCAGTCCAAGGCGCAACTGATGATCGGTCCCAGAACAGGGAGTAGAACAACCAACTTCCACATTGATACGTGCCAACCTCATCTTTTCCCTGATGCACAGGCACTTCAGGTTGAGTCCTTACGGCCGGGAGCCGGATACTCTGCCTCAACAGGACGAGTAGAGCATTGGTTCGAGCACTACCGTGTTCCAGACAAACAGGTCGCCCTAAGAACAGTCGAAGGCTATCCCTTACTAATTAGTGAAGCCACCCGCCATTATTTGTGTGGCTGGCCTGATGAAGCGCTGGCAAGGGCGCTCTACACACAGATACTTTCAGCAGCTGGCGTTGCCATACTTGAGCTCCCGGAGGGTGTCAGAATCAGAGATACCCAGGGTTATAGGTTCTGGTTTAACTACAACGCAGAGCCTTGTAATGTAGGGGAAGTGACTCTGAGTGCCGCAGGAGTAGAAATACGTCCGAGCAACATATCAACTGATGGTATTTAGGTCAGATATCTGGTTGAGATGGCCAAGGGCTGTAAATGAGAGTCGCTTTGGAGCCAGTTGAGTCTGAGGATTTACGGGACCAGAACGTTTAAACGAAGAAGTGAAGCTTGGCATACAACACAAGGTGTCATTAAAGCGGGACACAAAAAAGGGTATGCAAAAGCATACCCTTTTTAAAACGATCAGGTTTACAGCGGGCGGATATTATCTGCCTGAGGACCTTTCTGTCCCTGGGAGATAGTAAACTCAACCTGCTGACCTTCAGTCAGAGTTTTAAAGCCATCACCAACGATCGCTTTGAAATGAGCAAAGACGTCTGGGCCAGAAGCCTGCTGAATAAAACCGAAGCCTTTGTCATCGTTGAACCACTTAACAGTTCCAGTATGTGTAGCTGACATATAAATGTACATCCTATTTTCGATATGTGATAAGCCTCAACATTGAGGCCTGAGTGTGCAGGACTTTTACTTCTTACTTATGAAAACAGGACGAGGGATTTGGGAAAACTTCGAAATGTGGCGCATAAATAGCAGGAAAATGATCTAGCAAGGGACATAGTATAGAGTACTGGCCGGGAGTCAATCTTTTTTCGAAATTACTGAAAGATAACCACCAGAGTTTCGAGTAACGAGGAAATTTAAATGGCGCCTGCGAGTCGCAAATAGCCCAGCCCCGCTGAGGCCATTGGCAAAAGCTAACCATCCCCCCACCGAATCTGCTCGTTGTATGTGACAAAATTGAAAGGTAGAGCCAGTATCGCATGAAGAGCAGATGCAACGCGCCCGTAGACTTTTTTGCTAACAGTCACTCCTTCTAACAATGATCCTTTTTCTTCTGTGGACCTGCCTGAGTCTCGACTATTTTGCAGACGCTATGAACCGCAGTTTCAGATAAGAATGGAGACGCGATCGTCTTCGACCTTTGTGGGGTAGGTCTTAAGATTTACACAGACTGGAGCACTCAAAGCCTCTCCGCTAGTGAAATTAAAGGTGCCATTGTGCTTTGGACATTCAACAGTGCTGCCTATCATCAGACCGTCCGCTAAGTGTATCTTCTCATGGGTACACATGCCCTCAGTGCAGTAGAACCCGTCATTTGAGCTGCGATAAATAGCAAAGGTTCCATCGCCGTGATCAAAACGCATCATGCCTGCTGGCGCAATATCCTCGGTTGAACATACATCGATCCATTCGGCCATTAAGACTTCCTGCTGCTGACATGTTGACTCAAAAGATCCCAGCAGCCGCAATCATCTGCCGTCTATAGCAAAGTCTCTATCTCAAAACGTTTAGAAAATGGATTGGCTGCCTGTTTTCTTTAGTTTAGCAACCGGCCTCATCAATTCAATCGACGTTGCGTCATTACCCTTCCTTAAGGCAACAAAAAAGCGCCACAAAGGCGCTTCTTTTAACTTGACGTAGCACTCCAATCAGAAGCCCTGACGCATGAGTTCACGCTGACGGCGCTCTACATCTTCAAGTGTCTGTGCACCGGCAAGGTAACGCTCGGCCGCAGACAAACGCTTACCTGAAAAACGGCCTTTCAACAGATCTTTAACTGTACGCTTGAGTTTAGTCATTTTGGCGACTCCTAATACTTTGGTCTATCGAATGCGCGCAGTATAAGGAGCTTCAGCAAAAAGTGTTACTGATCAAATCTCAGCCGAAAGATGAAAAAAACTTAGCCTTTAGTCTAAAACGGACATCAGCGCCCACCAGACACTTTCTATAATGATGACTATCGATATTTATGCGCCTTACCGGTCGTTGTCGACTGATACTTTCCCTCTACTTAAAGTATCTTGGGCACTCATAGCAAAGAGAAATTTCGAGTATGAATTTGTCGGTTAACCTCCACTATTCTATGCTGGTATCAATCAGACTCCAGGAAGAGGCTAAGGGTTTTAAACAGCCATGCACAGAAATGAAGAGGTCAGCCGGTGAGCCACTGCCTGAAGCAGAATAAACAGGGTAGATGGGTAATTTACAGCGCTAAAAACCCGCTGCAGCCGGTCTTTATTTATGAGAAAGACCTCGTTGTAGCTGCGGCAACTCTGACTAATTTTCTGAATGGCGGTACTAACCTAACTCAAGAGAAATTGGTCCCGCTGCTCAGTATGGCCGTCTGGTATCAAGAGTAGTCCGCAAGCTTATCGAGACATTCAACGGGCCCGCCACATGGCATATAGGATGCAGAAACGCGGGGCAGCAAGCCCTCTGCTTCGGTGTCTGCATACTCACTCAATAGCGTTGCCTCAAAAAGTACAGTACTCAATATTAAGTTGCGACTGCAGATTCTGACTGCTAAGGGTGAAGCGCCTGCCTCACCAACCTTGAATATCGAAGTCGTCAGAGCCCAGGATACGGGTCATCATCTCCCACCCTGAAGTGGCATGGCAGACAGAGTCTTAAGCAAGCACAACAGTTTTCAGACCATTTACAAATACGCGATGCTCGGAATGGGCTTTAACCGCCTTGGACAGCGCAAGATTCTCCATATTTCGACCCATGTCGCGTAGATCGTCTGGTTCAAAACCATGGTCTACACGACCCACTTCCTGCTCAATAATCGGCCCCTCATCCAGATCAGAAGTCACATAGTGAGCTGTTGCACCGATCTGTTTAACACCACGATCAAAGGCTTGGTAGTAGGGACGAGCACCTTTGAACCCGGGCAAGAAAGAGTGGTGAATGTTAATACATTGACCGGCAAGTGCAGTACAGAGCTCAGGTGACAAGATTTGCATGTAACGCGCCAGTATGACCAGTTCAGAGCCAGTCTCTTTAAATGCCTGCAATATCCGTTTTTCACGAGCCGCTTTAGTTTCCAGCTTAGTCTCCAAACTCGGAAGCAGTTCAAAGCCCAGACCGTAAAACTTTGCGATTGGCTCAAGGTCAGGGTGATTAGAGAGAATACCTGTCACCTCAATATTAAGTTCTCCACGCTTCTGGCGGTAGAGCAACTCCATCAGACAGTGATCGTGCTGAGATACGAGAATGAGCGTCTTCATTGGTGCAGAGACCCTTGCGAAGTGCGATACCATATCTAATGCCAGTGCCACTTCAGCATCAAACTCGGCATTTAAGTGATCAAGGTCCATCTCAGTCTCTGTGGTGAACTCGATACGGCAGAAGAATCGGCCGGAATGAAGATCATCAAACTGCTTCATCTCAGTAATGAAACAGCCTCTACCCGCCAGAAAACCTGAAATAGCTGCAACAAGGCCGGTCTGTCCCGGACATTCAACTTTTAGGATGTAGGCGTTAGCATTGCTCATGACAATCTCCAGATCGTGCTCGAGGTTCGAGCCTCATTTACCGAGTTATTTCGGATTATTAAACCAAGGTGGGCAAGCTTAAGGAGCCGAGGCCTTCAAGGTCAACAGATGGTTAGTTGTGCGCGTGCTTTTTCGACACATTTCTCGCATCTGAACGCGTCAAAGCACAGTGTTTTCCGAGTCTAGGGGGACTCCGCAACGGCTCAGCTAAACATCTAAGTCATTCTCAGTCCAGTGCCACAGGGTATTCTGATTAGTTGCCGATCCCGGCACGGCACTGTCCACCCTTATCGACGCTCTAAGGCAATCATAGTTAAGCTTTCAGCCTAGAGTTTTCACGCTAATCTTAGGGCTCTACTGGCGGGTAAATCAGCACGCATACCACAGAAAAGACTGGGGGATGATACCAACGGAGGTTGGGGGTCAGCTCGGGTCAATTTGTCCATATTGGCCACCCTTATACGGAGTAAAGGTGCTTTGTTCTGGTATCAGTGGACGCTATGTTTGGAAATTTTCTTGATGCCTAGACAACAGTTATAAAAAATAACGCCCTCATAAAGAGGGCGTCTCTCCAGCACAATGGGGAAAATCAGGCGTTTTCAGCATACTCTGGAGCTGTCTTGGCACCAGTGATGTATGAGACAACATCCTCTCCCGAAGTATCCTCTTTGCGAAGATTAGCCACTATACGTCCACGACGGAAAACAACAATTCGATCCACCAGGTCAAATACCTGACGCATATTATGACTGATCAGGATCAGGGGCTCTCCCGCCTCTTTTAGAGTGCGGATGATATTCTCGACCTGTGCGGTCTCCTGAACACCCAACGCTGCCGTTGGCTCATCCATAATCGTCAGTTTAGAGTGGAAAGTTGCAGTACGGGCAATTGCCACACATTGACGCTGACCACCCGACATATTGCTGATCGAGTTATTGATATTTGGAATCTTAACACCCGTTTTCTCTAACGACGCCATGGTCGCTTCGCGCATCGCCTTGTAATCAAGGATCGAGAACGGACCCAACTTCACCTTATAGATCTCACGACCCAGAAAGAGGTTGTCTGGGACATTTAAAGCATCGGCCAGTGCGAGGTTCTGGAACACCGTCTCGATACCCGCTTCGCGCGCTTCAAGCGGACCAGCAAAGTCAACATCCGAGCCATCAAACCAGATCTTGCCAGAGGTACGCTGTTCTACTCCCGTGATCTGGCGAACGAAGGTCGACTTACCGGCACCGTTGTCGCCCATTATGGCAACGTGCTCCCCTTTACGGATTTCGAAGTCCGCCCCCTCAAGGGCATGAACACCACCATAGTGCTTGGTGAGGCCTTCCGTTTTCAGAATAATTTCACTCATTGCCACACCTCCTAAGCCTTGGCCGCTTGTTTCTGTGCACGCCACTGGTCGAGGATAACCGCAGCAACAATGATGATCCCTTTCGCCATCTCCTGATAGAAAGCATCGAGACGCATAAAGGTAAATCCAGAGATAATCACACCGAAGATCAGCGCTCCAAGGCAAGTACCAAGGATTGAGCCTCTACCACCCGCTAGTGAAGTACCGCCGATAACGGCCATAGCGATCGCATCCAGCTCGTACATCAGACCCATACCTGCCTGACCAGTAAGCGCTTTAGAGCTCATTACAATAGCCGCGACTGCAGAAAGCATACCGGCGATCGCGTAAATGAGTACTTTGAGACGGTCAACGTTGATACCCGACATACGGGCCGCTTGTTCGTTGGAACCGATTGCATAGGTATGCTTACCGTACTTAGTGTACTTCAGCAGAAAGTGCATGATGATCGCTATACCGATGAAGATAAACACCGGGTTCATGCCCGTACCAATCGCGACATAGTCCTCCTGTAAGAAAGAGATAGGACGGCCTTTGGTAACGAATGTTGCTACACCGCGCATGAACAGCATCATGCCCAGGGTCACAATAAATGGTGGTATTTTGAACTTGGCGATCAGTAGACCGTTAATAATACCGGCAAGTAAACCAACACTCAGTCCTATCGCCAAGGGCACTATGATCGGCAGATCGAGCCATTCTGCACCTAAAATCGGCTTAACGTTTTCCATGCCGTATTCATTGAGCGCAGACTGTGCGAAGGCGGTCGTGATCATCGCCACACCACCGACAATGGACCCCGAGCTGAGGTCTATACCCCCGGAGATAATTACCTGCGTCACGCCAAGCGCAATAATGCCGATAATTGAAACCTGTAAAATAATGATTTTGAGACGCTGCTCATTAAAGAGCGTGTCGACCTTGTCACGCGTATTGAACAAAAAGCTGTCGCCAACAAACATACGTCCGAGAACTTCGAACAGTGCGACGATAGCGACTAGCGCCACAAAAACGTTCAACTCGGGCGGACGATGGCGTTTCTTTGGGTCGTACTTCAACCCGCCAAGACCATGTGTAGTACTAGACATTGGAACTACTCCGGGAAATCAGACAATTACTAAACATAAGAACAGAGCCCCAAAAAGGGGCTCTGCCTAGAGTCGAACTTACTTGCTAAGTTCTGGGTGAGTCTTCAGGATTTCAGGAGTGATCAGTTCGAAAGGTACGTAGTACTCGCGAGGAACACTCTCACCGTTCACCAGTTTAAGAACTGCATCAATAGCGCCTTCACCCTGAGCTTTAGCGTTCTGGAATACAGTTACATCCAGATCACCACCGCGCATTGCAGCCAGTGCGTCATCAGTAGCGTCTACACCGCCAACAACGACATCATCCATGCTGATACCAGCTGCTTTCATCGCCTGAATCGCACCCAGTGCCATTTCATCGTTGTTAGCAATCACGAAGTCGAAATCTTCGCCGGTTGACAGCCAGTTGGTCATCAAATCCTGCGCTTCGTTACGCTGCCACATAGCAGTCTCTTTACCGATGATCTCCATGAAGTTACACATGTCGAGCTGTACAACCTGCTCAGCGTCGATAGTACGCTGTACGGCTGCTTCAGACGCCAGGTCACCTACCAACAGGTAGCCCCGTGCACCACCGCTTTTACCTTCAGCGCGCAGCTGCAGACACATCTGGTAAGTCTGGTAAGTACCTGACTCAACTTCGTTTGATGCTACGTAAGCCTGGCCATCAGCCATAGACTCGAGAGGAGTTGGTTTGCGGTTTACAAATACAGTGGGAACGCCTGCTTCTGCAGCCATTTTTGACATTGGGCCAGCTGCAGTAGAGTCAACTGCCTGAATGATCAGAGCGTCAACACCGTTAGCAATAAAGTTACGAACCTGGTCTAGCTGACGACCAACATCAAGCTGCGCGTCGACCTGAATCATCTCATGACCCAGAGACTCAGCGTAAGCCTGTGAACCGTTACGCAGGATCGTTGAGAACTTATCATCGAAATGGTGAGTGGCGTAGCCGATTGTCAGTGCCTGTGCAGCAGGGACCTGCGCTAGCACAGCAGCAGTCAGACTTGCAGCAAGAATTGATTTTTTCATTTTTCGTCTCCTTTTGGTGTCTGGCACACCGTTTATTGTTGTTTAACCAGAAACCCTCTTTGGGGCTTTTTCATGCTGAGCAGACCGCCCTACGCGGATAACTCACTTGCAATGAAATCGAACGATTGAGCAATCGCTTCGGCCGGATTTTCTAATCCGTGCACCTTTGGCGAAAAAGGCTCAAATGAGACAGGTCCGGTATAACCCGCCTCCATTAACTCTCGGATCTGATCGACATTACCAATAGAGTCATGTGCGTCAACCAACTCCCGGTGCTCATCCCTCATATCTTGAGGTTCAAGATCAGGACCAACGACTCCTGATATCTCAACTATCTCAGTGTACTGCGGAAAAACGGGCGCCCCTGTTGCCGCGCCATTGGCAAGAAAATGGTGGAAGGTATCATGCACCAATCCAAATGTTCCCTGCCCTTCGACCGCGTCAATCGCAGCAACTGCTTCATCTTTGTGACGCAGTGACGACTGTAAAAAGCCAAGCGGCTCAATAAATCCCTTCAAACCTGCAGCATTTAGCAGAGGCTTAAGTTCTGCCAAAGCACTGTGCAAATTAACCCGTCTTTCATCGTCAGCGATGCCGCTGCCATCATTTACCGGAATAAGCCCAATACCCGATGCACCAACCGCCGCGGCGGTACGAATGAGGTATGCCGCCTGCTCAGCGCGCTCTGCGTTCCAGTCATTGAAACGATCAAGCTGAGCCAGCCCTGTTATGCGCATACCCAGTTTTGCCGCTAACTGGAGGACCTGCTCCGGTGAATCACCCTCAAACAGAGGCCGCCCCAGATCATTACGGTAATGCACCCCAACACAACCTAACTGCTGCGCCATGCGCATAAAATCGTCATAGCGCATACTGGGGGCCGTCATATGATTGAGCACTTTCGGTGGCATTTCTATTTCTTAGTCCCACTTAAAGTCTTATTCACGATAGCAATCAGGTTTCCATCTAGCAACACAATAGAACGTCTATTCCGCACCTATTTTGTTACATTTTGTGTCAGTCTGTGCATAAACGTTGTGCCTTAAATGGCCAACCCGAATCGACTAACTCGTTAACGCTATAAAGTTCGGAAGAGATTGCGCGCCGTCTCAACGATTCTCTCTTCAAGCTCCCCCAGAATCTCGATGCGATCAAACCGCTGAGGATTCTGGTTAAGAATGTCGCGCAGATCACGCCCGAAGGCCTGACGCAATTCAGTGCCGATGTTGTATTTACATATGGCTGACCCACGCGCCAAAGTGGCTCTCTGCGCCTTAGGCACACCGCTTCCGCCATGAATAACAAGTGGCAGTCTGGTTAGTGCCTCAATCTTGCTGAGTAAACCCTCATCAAGGGCGGTTTCAGTATCAGTTTGTAAATGCACATTACCCACTGAGATGGCCATCGCATCAATGCCCGTCTCTTCCGCGAAGCGTTGGGCTTCTGCCGGATCAGTTCCAGCCGATGATTCACCCGCCGCATACCCAACGAAGCCGATTTCACCTTCTACCGATACACCCGCTGCATGGGCCATGCGCACAACCTCGGCTGTTCGCGCTATATTCTCCTCCAGCGGTAAGCGAGAGCCGTCATACATTACGCCGGTAAATCCAGCCTCTATTGCCGCTCGGCATTCGTTTAGGTCGCGAGAGTGATCAAGATGCATAACAATCGGCACACTAACCGACTCGGCTACGGATCTCATCATTGCAGCCAAAACCGGTATGGGTGTGTGCGCTCTGCAACCAGGGCCCGCCTGCAAGATGACGGGAACTCGTTCCGCCTCAGCTGCGCGGGCATATGCCCGCATATCTTCCCAGCCTAGACATACCAGCCCGGCAACTGCATAGCGATTTTCCAGCGCGTCCTGCAGAACTTCGGCTAGCGTTGCGATCATTTAAATTTTGACCACATAGACTTCATTCCGGGAATAGTCTCCAACTGCCCTGCATGCGTCGGCTGGAAATAGGGAGAGAGTCCGCGCTGAGCTGCGCCACCCAGAATAGTGAAATAGTACATCTGATACCCGGGCATCACGCAGCACGGGTGATACCCATCATCAATCAAGAAGGTCGATCCGTCGACAACATGGAAGGCCTCGCCCGGATCATCTTCGGACTTCTGTAATAACTGCAGCGCCGAACCTGTATTAGGTTTGAAGCGAAAATTGTAAGTCTCATCGTGACGCGTCTCGACACCCTCACGGTCATGCCCGTGCTTATGACTCGGAAATCCTGACCAGCCGCCCTCACCGACGGTAAACAACTCTGAGACCAGAAGTTTGCCAACTCTGCCCTGCTGTTTCATACCTAAAATATGCTTAATCTTGCGGTGGGTTTTGGTGTCATCAGACCCATACTGAATCATATCGATGTCATCCGCCATGACAGCAAAGGGTTCCAGCACCTCTTCGAACGGAGCCCCTGCGATAAAGACCTCCGCTTGCTCAGATTCACAGACGAATGAGGCTTGCTGACCGGTCGGAACATAGACGCCCTCAGGCTCGCCATCCCAGACATCCTCAGTCCGAAGTCCGATGGTTGCAATCTCAACACCCTCAACACTAACGCTGACACGGCCCGTTGCAGGCACAATACAGGTTTCAAACCCGGGGACTGAGTAATCGAATCGATCACCACGCTTAAGCTTCACGATGTTGAAGTAATTCAAGGGTACCGTCGGGTTGTTCACATCGACAATAGGGTTGTTCTGATTATCAAAGGGAGCGATATGCATAGCTAAACTCCTAATACCTGTTCAGGGGTATCTGTCTGTTCCATAAAAGATTCTAACTGTTTGAGGTCAGGCATGGCCGGTGCACACCCTACTCTCGAGACCACCATGGCAGCGCACGCACTGCCATCAAGTAAGGCTTGTTGCAGGCTGTTACCGCGACAGAGACTCGCGAGTAATCCACCGAGGAAGGAGTCACCTGCACCCGTCGGTTTAAGCGGTGTTACCTGAAAGATGCCGGTATCAATGACTAATTCATTGGGACCAAAGGTGCGCGAACCCTTCTCACCCCGCTTGTAAATGGCATACTTGCCACGCGCAGAGAGCGCACGGGCATAGCTCTCGCCGTCCTCGTATTCACCCGCCATATGACCAAACTCATCATCATTCCCGACGATGACATCCAACTGATCGAGTGCTGCTTCGTACACCTGTTTCGCTGCACCAGCACTCTCCCAGGAGTAAGGACGGTAGTCGAGGTCCATCACACAGGGAATACCCGCCTCCCGTGCCTTTCGCAATGCCAGTAGAGTCGCGGACCGAGATGGTTCGAGTGTCAGACAGGTGCCCGTCACGATCAAACCGCAGTAGGCTGAATAATCAATGGACTCAACATCCCCCTGATCCATCTGAAAATCAGCCGCATTATTGCGATAGATAACCGACTGGTGATCCTCAACACGCGACTCAACAACAGCGAGACTGGTACGACAATCACTGTTTATTTTGCGAACCTTGCTTGCGTCCACACCGTAATGACGCAGCTGATTGGTTACAAAGCGCCCTATTGCATCATCAGATACGCAAGTCACTAGGGCGCAAGGCTTACCGAACTTACTCAGAGCAACTGCTATGTTGGCGCTTGAACCGCCCAACGCGGTAACAAATTGGGCGGCATCTTCAGTGCGCGCACCGACTGGGTCAGCATAAAGATCCATTCCGGCCCGCCCGACCACTAAAAAGGGCTTATCTGCAGCAAAAGCGAGCATCAGACACCCCTACGCTGGCGATCGCGCCCGGACTCAGTTTCAGCGTGTGCGTCAAGCACCTGCTGACGATTGGACACGGCCGGCGTACCAACCTCCCACCAAGCGTGGCCCTCGTTGGTCCAACCCTCGTAGGGATCAACATCCATAACAATGACATAGGTCTCTTCAGACTCTTTGGCACGGGTAAACGCAGCCTGCATCTCCTGAGCATTTGCCACGCGTTCCGTTCGCGCACCCATACTCTGAGCATGCTGTTCGAAGTCGACATTCACCTGGCGAGTCGCCGTCGGTGTATCCTTGAAAAGGTTATTAAAGCTTGCGTTGCCCTTGCCGCTCTGGAGCTTGTTGATTACCGCAAAACCGCCGTTATCCAGAACTAGAATAATCAATTTCTTCTCGGTTATAACCGCCGAGTGGATATCCGAATTCATCAACAGATAAGAGCCATCACCTACAAAAACAATCGTATCGTGATGTTTCTCAGATTCAGACTGGGCAATACGCGCCCCCCAACCACCGGCTATTTCATAACCCATGCAGCTAAAGCCAAACTCCACGTCAACCGTGCTCTCCTGCAAGGTACGCCAGTTGGCTGTCACCTCAGCTGGCAGCCCCCCAGCGGCGGTAACCACGCGATCGCCGGGTTCACATAGGGCGTTGACTACACCGATCGCCTGAGCGTAGCGGCTTGGTCCTGATCGGATATCAGTATTCGCCGCTCTTATCACAGCCCATGCCTCGCGCTCCGATGAGGCCATATCAAGCCACCCAGCTGGTGAGGTGTAGGTTCCTAGCAGACCAGAGAGGGCTGGGAGGGACTCCTTAGCGCCAGCAACCACTGCAATTCCCTGGTGTTTTAGCGCATCATGGCGAGCTGGATTTATCTTAATCAGCTCGCTACCCGCTCCGAACACTGTCCAAGAGCCGGTAGTAAAATCCTGCAGGCGTGTGCCAACGCATAGCACCACATCTGCTTTATCAGCCAATGCGTTAGCTGAGTCAGATCCGGTAACACCGAGAGGGCCACAGTTGAGCGGGTGATCCCACAACAGATTGGCGCGCCCTGCAATGGTCTCCACCACTGGAATTTGATGACGTTCCGCAAACTCTCGCAGCTCCGTAATAGCATCGCCATATTGGACACCGCCACCGGCTATAATTAGCGGCCTCTCTGCTTGTTTGAGCTTCGCGGCTGCAAGCTCGACCTCCACCGGATCGGGCTGCACTGAGCGTATGCGATGGAGCCGCGGTTCAAAGAAAGATTCCGGATACTCAAAGGTCCACCCCTGTACATCTTGCGGCAGCCCAATAAAGGCGGGGCCACAGTCAGCAGGATCCAACATAACGCCAATCGCCTGAGGCAACGACTGCAGAATTTGTGCGGGGTGGGTTATACGATCCCAGTAGCGGGTGACCGACTTAAAAGCATCGGTAACACCCAAAGCCGGGTTATTAAAGTGCTCTACCTGCTGCAGCACGGGATCAGGCAAGCGGGTGGCGAAGTTGTCGCCGCACAGCATCAGCATGGGTAATCGGTTCGCCATCGCTAGCGCAGATGATGTAATGAGATTCGCTGTACCGGGGCCGGCTGAAGCCGTACAAAACATAAAACGTCGGCGTAAGTGATACTTGGCGTAAGCAGCAGCGGCGAAGCCCATCGACTGCTCGTTCTGACCACGGTAAAGGGGCAGATCCTGCTGCACTTCGTAAAGTGCTTCGCCAAGGCAAGTGACGTTGCCGTGACCGAAGATACCAAAACCGCCACCACAAAGCCGTACTCGTTCACCGTCAATCTCAATCCACTGGTTCTGCAGATACTTAACAATCGCCTGGGCTGTTGTCAGGGTTAGCATTTTGCCCGCTTTTGTTTCCATACTGGCATCCTGTTATTGATTATTGTTTGGGAAAAAGATACAACATTTGCAACCGGTTGCAAACCTAAGGATAAAAAGATGAAAACAATCGCGCTTGGCGTCATCGGTGGTGGCTACATGGGTAAAGCGCATTCGGTAGCAGCGCACTCTGTAAGCGCCGTGATGGAACTGGATGCGCGCGTCACTCTCGGCGGCATCGCTGCCGGGTCAGCCCAGAGCGCCGCTCGATACGCTTTGCAATATAAGGCAGAACGCTCTTTTTCGAGTGCTGCAGAGCTGATTAGATCCCCTGACATTGACGCGGTTATTATAGCCTCACCTCAGGATACCCATCTCGAGTTTGTGCAGTTGTGCGCGAGCGCTGGAAAGCCGGTGATGTGTGAAAAACCGATGGGGCGTACTCTGTCTGAAGCACAAGCAATTGCGTCAGCCGCCAGCAATGTCACTAACCTGGTCGGCTACAACTATATCAACACACCTGCCAGCGCATACGCTCGTCAATTAATCTCCGACGGCGCGATTGGCGATATCACCTGGTTCCGCGGGGAGCACAACGAAGACTTTATGGTAGATGGCTCAGATAACTGGCGTCTATTTGGTGATGCCAACGGCACGCTTGGCGATCTGGCACCCCATGCCATCCAGTGCGCACTTGCTCTCTGCGGTCCAATCGATTCTCTGGTAGCCGATATCAAACGCCGGCCCGAGACGCGCCGCCAGAGTAGAGAAACTGAGTCGAACGACGACCAAATTCAGTTTATGTGCCAGTTTAGCAACGGCGCGAACGGCTTTATATCCTCCTCGCGGGTCGCGCACGGTCGCAAAATGGGTTACGCCTATGAGATACACGGTACTGAGGGGAGTATCCGTTTCGATCAGGAAGATCAGAACAGCCTCTGGCTCTATCTACGTGAGAGCGGCCCAAATGCAGGTTTCCGACGTATCCTCGCCGGACCTGAGCATGGGGATTACCGTTTCTTCTGCCAGGGGCCTGCACACGGCACCGGTTACCAGGACCAGATTATTATTGAGCAAGCCAATTTTATTCGCGCCATTCTAGGTGATCAGCCGGCGTGGCCAAGCTTTCAAGACGGCGCTGAGGTCATGCGTGTCGTAGAGGCTATCCGAGATTCATACAAGCAGTCGGGCTGGATCAGCCTGTAATTAGAGGAAAACTATAATGACAATTCGAGTCGGTAACGCTCCCTGTTCTTGGGGAGTGGAATTTGCAGGCGATCCACGCAACCCAAGTTGGCAGACAGTATTGAGTGAATGTGCCGCTGCGGGTTATCAAGGTATCGAGCTGGGCCCAATAGGCTTCATGCCAGAGGATCCAGTAGAGCTGGCCGAGGCTTTGGCGCAGCACCAACTTGAGTTAACAGCCGGCGTGCTTTACCAACCCTTCCACGATGCCGCAAAATTTGACGACCTGGTGGACAAAGCTCATCGTACAGCGCGCTCGCTGGTGGCACATGGCGCAAACCAGCTGGTCCTGATTGACTCTATATCAGAACGCCGAGCCCCCGCCGCTGGACGCCCGAGTGAAGCGGAACAGATGGACGGCCGCGAGTGGCAAGCTTTTGTTGAGCGTATTCGGACCGTCGCAAAAATTGGTACGCAAGAGTATGGCCTAACCGTCAGCATCCACAGCCACAGTGCAGGCTTTGTTGACTATCTACCCGAACTTGAGCGGCTCCTGACCGAAATTGACGCAGACCACCTGAAACTCTGTGTAGATACTGGGCATCAGACTTACGCCGGCTTCGATCCCGTTGACTTTATGCAGCGCCATTTCGACCGTCTGGCCTACGTTCACTTCAAGGATATTGATCCACGCGTAAAAGCCGATGTTATTCAGCACCGCACCGGCTTCTATGATGCATGCGGTTTGGGTATCTTCTGTAATCTGGGTAAGGGAGAGGTTAACTTTGACGCCGTTAAGCAGCTGCTAACCGACCGTGGTTACAACGGCTGGATCACGGTGGAGCAGGATTGTGACCCGACGCTCGATGTGTCGCCAATCATCGACGCGCGCGCAAACCGTGAATTTCTCGCCAGCGTTGGCTTCTAAGTTTGGAGTGTAAATAGAATGAAACCGATTAATTGGGGATTGATAGGTGGTGGCCGTGGTAGCCAGATCGGTCCTGCACACCGCTTGGGCGCGCGTCTTGATGGTCTGTTTAACTTTACCGCAGCGGCGCTTGATCACCGCCCCGAAGAGGGCCGTGCCTACGGTATTGAGCTAGGTCTGGCGGCAGATCGAAGCTACGGTGACTGGCGTGAGATGCTAGAGGGCGAACGCAACCGTGAAGACCGCGTGGAACTGGTGACTATCGCCACGCCAAATGATACCCACTACGAGATCAGTAAAGCCTTTCTTGAGGCGGGGTTTCACGTACTTTGTGAAAAGCCGCTAACGATGAACGTCGAACAAGCTGAGGACCTAGTGCGAGTCGCTCAGGCAAGCGGCAAGATCTGTGCCGTCAATTACGGCTACTCCGGTTACTCCTTGGTGCGCCACATGCGTGCAATGGTAGCGCGTGGCGATATTGGTAAAGTCAGGATGGTTTTCGCTGAGTTCGCTCACGGTCACCATGCTGATGCTGCCGATGCTGACAACCCGCGTGTTCGCTGGCGCTACGATCCAACAAAAGTTGGCGTCTCTGCTCAGTTTGCTGACTGCGGCATTCACGCCATGCATATGGCTAGCTTTGTCACCAACCAGCGTGTGGAGCAACTCAGCGCCGACTGTGTCAGCCTGATCGCTAGCCGCGAGCTGGAAGATGATGCGATGGTCAACTTCAGGATGTCTGAGGGTACGGTGGGTCGATTGTGGACCTCATCCTGCGCGATAGGTCGCCAACATGGCTTGACGATTCAGGTGTTCGGTGAGACTGGTGGGCTGCGTTGGGCTCAGGAACAACCTAACCAGCTCTACTACACCCCGGTGGGTGGCCGCACGCAAATTATCGAACGAGGCGAGGCTAACCTGTCGCCAGAGGCGGACCGGTCAACCCGCGTAACTGTCGGTCACGCAGAGGGAATGCCACTGGCGTTCGGCAACATTTACACTGAATTAGCACAGGCAATCATGATGATCAATCGAGGTGAGTCACCTGACTTGGGACTCATTCCGCTTGTTGAAGCCGGTGCTGACTCCATCAAAGCGATAGCAGCCGTGGCCCGTTCAGGCGCTAGCAAAGGGAGCTGGGAGCAGGTCTAACCCCCTATTTCCAGATTCAACAATGGGAGGGTGTCGCGCTCAATCACCTGGCAAGGTAACAAGGTGACGCTCGGCTGAAACGACTCTGGCGCATTTAACTGCGCCAGCAGCCGTTTTACGGTCAGTTCCACGACACGCTCAATCGGCTGGCGGATCGTACTCAGACGGATATTTTCCCAGCCTGCCATCTGAATATCGTTAAAACCCAGAATGCCAACATCTCTGGGAACACCGACACCGGCGCTCTGTAACGCACTGATAGCACCTATAGCGATCATGTCATCACCGCAGAGGTAACCCTGAGCCAGTCCAGCTTCCATCAGATCATGCATCGCCTGATTACCCGCTTCGAAGGTGTAACCACTGGCAAAATGGACCTGCACGCTGGCATTTGGTACGGCATTTACCACACCAACAAATCCCGCTAAACGGTCTCGCGTAGAGGTTGCGGTTTGTGGCCCTCCGAGGAACCCAAGATGAGAATACCCAGATGCCAGCAAACGCTTCGCCGCCAGCGCGCCTGCGGCCTGATTATCGATACTGACGACATCGTAGTCACCCTCATGAGTGCGTCCGAAGGCATGCACGACGGGAAGACCCGCTGCAGCAAAAGCACTGGCAAATTCAACAGGTAGGGTGGAGGTAGCCACAACAACTGCATCAACCTGATACTGGAGAAGCAGATCCAGACTGCGCTGGGGATCCACCTCATCAGTGAGGTTAATCAGCAGGGTGCGTAGTCCCTTAGCCTGAAACAATCGGGTGAAGGTGTCGAAAATCTCGAGGTAGGCAGGGTTTTTGAAGTTGTTCGCAACCAAGCCGACCAGACCGGTTTGCCCTGTTGTAAGGCTTCGTGCCAGGATATTGGGCCGATAACCCAGTTCTCGTGCCGCATTCTCAACACGTGCACGAGTTTCGGCGGACACCGATGCTCCGGGCGTAAATGTCCTGGACACCGCACTGCGGCTGACGCCCGCTAATTCTGCCACCTCGGCCAGGGTTATCCGGTTCTTAGCTGCTCTCGCCACGCGTGTCGCGCCCTTTGATTCTTATTTCACAAGATTATCAAGTTATTGGAATGAGTACACCAATGAACCTTCGTTGACCACTTCCAGATATCCGAAAACCGAGTTTACAGTTCTCATTTCTGCGGCAGTCTTCTGCCAAAAGGGGTGCATAAATTAACTCAGATTGCATACCCGAAGCCAAGAATAACCCAGGATCATGGCTGACCCGCATTAACAGAGTTAATGAAATTGACTCTAGGAGTTCAATACTTGCCTAAAACTCGAGTGTAAATGAGGGTAGAATATTGCGCATCTGACCGCAGCATCGGCCGCGGTATGTCTTTTTTCTACTCGATCTAGGGATTTCTCATGTCAGCTCTTATTCTCGATGGCAGTGCCGTTGCTAAGAAAACCGAAGCCGAACTATCTGAACGTGTTACCGCACTCAAAGCGCGTAGTGGCGGTCAGGCTCCAGCTTTAGCGACCATTCTGGTGGGTGCTGATCCCGCCTCAGCCACCTATGTGCGGATGAAGGGCAACGCCTGTCAGCGCATCGGCATGGAGTCGATACGGGTTGAGATGCCTGAGACAACTACAACCGAGGAACTGCTCGCTAAAATCCACGAACTCAATGCCAACCCAAACTGCCACGGTATTTTGTTGCAGCACCCTGTGCCCGCTCACATCGACGAACGTGCCTGCTTTGATGCCATCGCACTGGAAAAGGATGTTGATGGCGTGACCTGCCTCGGTTTTGGGCGTATGGCGATGCAAGAGGCAGCTTACGGCTCAGCCACACCTCAGGGGATCATGCGACTTCTCGACGCTTACGATATTCCACTGTCCGGGAAGAATGCAGTGGTCGTTGGGCGAAGCCCCATACTGGGAAAACCGATGGCGATGATGCTACTCAACAAAGACGCCACCGTTACCATTTGCCACTCTCGTACAGAGAATCTCCCGCAGATTATTAAGGGTGCCGATATCCTAGTTGGTGCAGTCGGTCGGCCTGAATTTATCAAAGCAGAGTGGATCAAAGACGGTGCAGTGGTTGTCGATGCTGGATACCATCCCGGCGGTGTAGGCGATATTGAACTGGGCCCCCTGTATGACCGCGTCAGTGCGATCACACCGGTTCCCGGTGGCGTGGGCCCCATGACCATCAACACATTGATCTACCAGTGTGTCGCCTCAGGCGAGAAAAAGATCGGTTAGTTCGAGATAATACCGAGCGAAGGGCGCCTCTGTGCGGGCGCCTTACTCATCAATCCCTCAAGGCACAGACGTCAGGTTTAGCCTTGCAAGCGAAACCCTCGTCTCTAGAGTTGCAATTACACCGTAAATAGCCACGGCTCTTGTTCACGTCTTTTTTGCTCGTATCGAGCAATCTGATCGAGTTTAGTCAACGTGATATCAATATCGTCATAGCCATTCTCGAGACGCAGTTTGTAATAGGGATCTATGCTGAAACTCAATGATTCACCATCACTCATGTTGATAAGCTGTGAGGGGAGATCGACTAGAAGACTGAAGCCATCCACTGACAACGCACTGTGAATCAGCCTTTCAACCTTTTCAGGCTCCAGTGCAATGGGAAGAACACCATTTTTGAAACAGTTAGCGTAGAAAATTTCAGCAAAACTCGGCGCAATAACGACTCTGATACCGAAGTCTTCGAGCGCCCAAACCGCATGCTCTCGGCTTGAACCACAACCAAAATTATCCTGCGCCACCAGAATCTCGGCGCCCTGGTAGCGTTCCATATTGAGTGTAAATTCCGGATTAGGTATGCGCTGTTCCAACAGCATCCCGGGCTCTCCCTTATCAAGAAAGCGCCACTCATCAAACAGATACTTGCCAAACCCTGTTCGCTCAATCGATTTAATATACTGTTTAGGTATCAAGGCATCTGTATCGATATTTGACCGATCAACCGGTACCACTCTCGACTCAACTTGTTTAAATGGTCTCATGCGTCACACACCTCGAACATTTTGGTCACATCAAAAAAGTGCCCATGAATGGCTGCCGCAGCCGCCATCGCGGGGCTTACAAGATGACTTCTACCACCCGCGCCTTGCCGGCCTTCAAAGTTGCGGTTAGAGGTTGAAGCACAACGTTCTTGCGGCTGCAACCGATCATCATTCATCCCCAAGCACATTGAACAACCCGGTTCTCGCCACTCAAATCCAGCATCTCTAAAGATGGCATCCAGACCTTCGACCTCAGCTTGCGCCTTAACAAGCCCAGAACCAGGCACAACCAGCGCCTGTTTCACGCGCTGGCTAACCTTGTGTCCTTTAACCACCGCCGCAGCCGTTCGCAAATCTTCGATGCGAGCGTTTGTGCATGAACCGATAAAAACCTTATCGATCTCAATTTCACTTATCGCTTGGCCACTCTTGAGCCCCATGTACTCCAGAGCCGTTGCTGCCGCCTCAGCCTTGACGCTATCGACAGATCCAGAAAGTGAAGGGATCATTTCATCAATCGCCACGACCATCTCCGGTGAGGTACCCCAGCTCACCATGGGTTTAACCGCACAAGCATCAATCTCAATGATCTGGTCAAACTCAGCACCCGCATCCGTGTGTAAGGTCCGCCAATAATCAACCGCAGCGCTCCAGTGCTCTCCTTTCGGCGCGAAAGGGCGCCCCTCCAAGTAGTCGATGGTTTTTTGATCAACCGCAACGAGTCCTACCCGGGCCCCCGCCTCTATCGCCATATTGCATAGCGTCATGCGGCCCTCCATCGACAGCGACTCGATCGCACTGCCGGCGAACTCAATGGCGTAACCCGTTCCACCCGCCGTGCCTATTTGACCGATGATATGCAGAATCAGATCTTTGGCGCTAACCCAAGCAGACAACTGACCACGCACCCTTATCAGAAGTGTCTTCATCTTAGGCACTGCCAGACACTGAGTTGCCATCACATGCTCAACTTCAGATGTGCCAACTCCGAAAGCCAGAGCGGCAAATGCGCCGTGGGTACAGGTGTGCGAGTCACCCGCAACGACAGTCATACCGGGTAGTGTTGCACCCTGTTCTGGCCCGATGACATGAATGATGCCCTGCCGAATGTCACCCAGGCGAAACTCTTTGATACCGAACTGCTCACAGTTTTTATTCAGTTGTTCAACCTGAGCACGGGAAAATGGATCCGCAATACCCTGAGTACGATCAGTTGTCGGGACGTTGTGATCCGCTGTTGCAATAATCGTCTCTGGTCGTCTCGGTTTTCGTTGCTGATGGCGCAGACCCTCGAAAGCTTGAGGACTGGTCACTTCGTAGACCAGATGGCGGTCTACATAGAGAAGAGAAGGCTCGGTTGACTCTACCCCTCTTGGCTCATGTACAAGGTGGCGTTGCCAGAGTTTCTCGAATAGTGTCTGTGGACTCATAGCCCTCTGCTCCAGTATGGGGCACCGACTGCACGAGCCTACCCCTGACCATTAAACAGGCCATAAGGTAAGCTTTGCTAGGGGTGCTGGTTTAGTTTATGCCGCGATTCGAGATCGGGGTACTGATCGCATATGGCTGGCAGTCTGCCCGCCGGGAAGTGCCGCAATAAGGTCGGCTGCGGCCAGCAGTTTCATCAGGTCGACACCCGTCTCGATGCCTCCACCGTTGAAGGCGTAGAGTAGATCCTCTGTAGCCGTATTTCCGGTCGCTCCTGGCGCAAATGGGCAGCCCCCCAAACCAGCAGCGGCGGCATCGATTGCCGTGGCACCGTTCTGAATCGCGAACATCGCATTAGCGACACCCATTCCGTAGGTGTCATGACCATGAAACGCCCAGGTGATATTTTCGCTCGTAAACTGTCGAGTTAACTGTGCGAAATATTGACCCACTTGAGCGGGGCTTGCCCGGCCAGTAGTATCGCAAAGGGCGATCTCAACATCGATACCTTCCATTAGCTCAAGAGACCGGCTAAGTAAATTAGCAACCTCTGAGCATTTGATCGGGCCATCGAACGGACAGTCAAAACAGGTTCCCAAATCCAATCTCATAGTCGGACGCCCCGATAGCGTTGACTGACGAACCTGTTCGGCGATCTCAGCAAGCCCTGCCAGTGATTGCTCATGAGTCTGGCGTACATTCTTCATGTTATGAGTCAGCGATACCGAGATGACGTAAACCAACTCTTTTACACCAGCCTCCAGAGCCATATTGGCACCACGAAGGTTAGGCACCAGTGCAGAGAACCTAACATCGGGCCGGTCCTTGAAATAGCGCACCAGTTCCCCTGTATCCGCCATCTGAGGTATGGCTTTAGGACTGACAAATGATCCGATCTCTATACGTTTGAGACCAGCTGCAATAAGCGCTTCAATTACGTCGATTTTACTACTCGTAGGTAGTGGCTCGACGATCGATTGAAAACCGTCACGGGGCGCTACTTCAACGAGCTCAATACTTGCTGGAAGATTGTACAGTGTCACGTTCAAACCTCTTGACCTTATTAACTCAGCGGGAGTTACCATCCATACCCACCTTATGGGTGGCGAGTTGATTGAGGTTTGTAACCAGATCAATCAACAGCTGGATGGCCAAAGCTCCGAAACCCACTGGCAATATTGAGAACGGAATCACCATTGGCGTACCAAAGGCACTTGATACGCGCTCACCATACTCAAACGCCTGATAGGCCATTATGCCCCCTCGCCACACCATAATGCTGGCGAACAGGATGCCACACAGGGCGATTACACAGGCGATCATTGCCTGCTTACGGGGTGAACAGCGTTCAGCAAAGAAGCCGATACGGATGTGAGCATCAGCTCTTTGCGCTTCCGCTGCACCCATCACTGCCAGGTACACCAACAGAAATGAGTTGACCTCTAAAGTCCAGCTGGTCGGTGCCGCAAAAAGATACCTCATCACCGCGTCATAACAGATACTCAGCATCATCAGCGCCAACACAAAAATTGACGTGCCTCGCAAGAATCTGTGAACGAGTAACCACCCGTTTGTAAGCGCCCACATATAGCTGCCCTACTCTATTTGCCTAGTGCCAGATTGATGGCACGATTAGCCAGCTCTTCACCGACCTGAGATTTCCACTCGTTCCAAACGGTCTGAGTTGCTTCGTCGAACTTCGCCTCGTCTTCAGCTGAAGGTTCAATGATCTCGATGCCCGCAGCCGTTACCTTCGGCCAGAAGTCGTTCGGGTAGACATCCGCATTGGCGTGGCTGGCAAAGTTTGCATCAAACCAGTCTGCCGCCGCATCTAGGGCCTCTTTAGTTTGTGCATCCAGTCCGTCATAGCGATCACGCAGCATAAACGGCGCTACGGTATAAGCAGTCGTCGGAAGCTTGTATACGTACTTCAACTGCTCCTGCAAACTGCGGCCAATAACGGTAGAGATGTTAAACACACCGGCATCAACAGTGCCGCGCTGCAGTGCCAGATAGGTCTCTGACGATGGAATACGCACTGCAGAGGCGCCGTACTCGGAAAGTGCCTGAGTTGCCTCAAAACTTACCACACGAATTTTCTTACCATTCAACTCCTCAAGTGAGCGAATAGGACTCGCCTCTGTACTCCAGATGTATTCAGGTTCGAAGATACCGCCACCTGCACTCAACATGTAGAGGTTCTCTTTCGCGAGCTCTTCGTTAATGAGGTTAAACAGCGGGCTACCTTTTGCCAGTCTTTCAGGATGGCGGTACAGCTCACCCGCAATACCCGGCAAGCCGGTAATACCCAGCACGGGTACAGAACGGGTAATGTATGAGGTAGTGTGGAACATCAGATCGATAGAACGTGAGCGCAGTCCCGGCAGTTGCTCATCCGCCTTCATCAGCTGGCTGGCTGGGTAGTAGTCAATCGCAACCTCACCATTACTCGCCGCACTAACCTGATCAACGAAGCCCTGTGGGCCGTAGCTCAGTGCTGGGTATGACGGTGGGATGTAGTAAACACCCGTCAGCTGTGTCTGTGCCTGCGCATTCAGGCTGATACCAGCAACAGCAACTGCTGTGGCAAGCCCCAGTTTCAGTGAATCTCTACGTGTGAATTTCATTGTGATATCTCCATCATATTTTTATTTTCGTGTCACAGCAGGCGTGGTAACCAGAGGCTGAGCTCAGGCACCAAGACAAACAGCATCAACACTGCGAATTGCACAGCGACAAACGGCATGGCGCTGCGAATGATCTCCTCGATGCTCAAGTCAGGACAGACGCCTCGCAGAGCATAGAGGTTTAGACCTACAGGTGGCGTAACCACCGCAATTTCAAGATTCAGCACCATCACGATACCGAACCAGAGTGGGTCGTAGCCGAGGGCCACGATGACCGGCAGAAGAATAGGGGTGGTTACAACGATCAAAGAGACCGCATCCACCAACATTCCAAGCAGTACTAGTAAGAGCATGATTCCAAGCAGAATCGCCCATCCCGGCATACCCGAGCTCATTAATATATCCGCGAGCGATTGAGGTACACGCACAAGGTTAAGGTAGTCACCAAAGATTTTGGCACAACCCATGATTAGCAAAATTGCACCACTGACGCGCGCAGAGCTCGCCAGAATCTCGCCCAGCTTACGCCAACTGAGCGCTCTAAAAATCACACCCGCTATCAATAACGCTCCGAACGCACCGATCCCGGCTGCTTCGCTTGGCGTTGCCAGACCTGAGTAGATCGCCCCCAGCACAATCAAAACAAGCAGCGCTGAGTGCCAAATATTCCCCAGACTTTGGAAACGCTCTCTCCAGCTATAGCTCGCCTCATCGCGAGGCGCTTCCTCTGGGTTAAACAACACGCGAACATAAATGTAGAGCGCCAGTGCAAGCGCCAGCATAATCCCCGGCACTATCCCACCGATGAAAAGGTCGGCAACCGACACACCTGAGACTGCTCCGTAGATGATAAAAGGTACGCTGGGCGGAATGAGCATCGCCAAAGCACCCGCGCTTACCACCGAACCTGCTGCCAAGCTGCGACTGTAGCCGCGCGACTGCATTTGCGGCACTGCGATCGATCCAATTGCCGCGACACCTGCGATACTAACGCCCGATACTGCACCGAACATAGCCGAAGCGCCCACTGAGGAGATAGCCAGGCTACCTCTCAGCCAGTTTAACCAGCGGACTGCAGCCTGGAAGAGGCTGGTACCAACGGGCGTAGCTCCCAGAAGATTCCCCATCAGCACGAACAGCGGCAAAGCAATCAACTCAAAACTATTGAGCTGTCCAAACAGAGACGAGGGGGCAAAGAAGAATGCCAAAGCACCCTTAGCCATATAAAAGCCGAGGAGTCCGGAGAGACCAAGCGCTAGGAATATCGGGAAACCCAGGGCGATCATGGCCAGCAACGAGACAATTACAATGATTGGTTCCATAAATATAGAACTCCGTTAGATGATGCCGCGTTCGCGTAAATTTTGAATCCTATCCTCGGGAAGACCGAGGCGCTGGGAGAGTGTCTCGTCGGTATGTGCCCCTAACTCAGGGCCAACGTGACGTACCTTTCCGGGGGTCTGTGACAGTCGAGGAAAGACATTCTGCATCGGTATCTGACGCCCCTGCGCATCGGCAATCTGCACAATAGACTCGCGTGCTTGAAAATGCGGGTCTGCCAGCATCTCAGGCGCGCTGTAGACCAGACCGCAGGGTACACCCGCTTTACTCAGCAGATTCACTAGCTCTTCAGCATCAAACCCAGCACTCCACTCTCCTATCAGTTCGTCCAACTCGGTTTGGTTCGCCCCGCGAGCGCGATGACTGCTAAACCGCTCATCAAGAGATAAGTCTGAACGCCCCATCACCTCACAAAGACGGGTAAAAACAGAGTCTTGGTTGGCACCAATGATCACATCTCGACCACCTTTGGCTGGATAGGCGTTTGAGGGTGCAATACCGGGTAGTATGGAACCACTGCGCTCGCGCACTTTGCCACCCAGAACGTAGTCGGGGATGATGCTCTCCATCATGCCGAAGACAGACTCGTAAATAGTACTGTCAACTACCTGACCTCTACCCGATCTCTCACGTTGATGAATGGCTACCAGAGCACCGAGCGCAGCGTGAACGCCCGCCAGCGTATCGCCGAGTGATATACCTACACGAACAGGGGGGCGATCAGGGTAACCCGAGACATAACGCAGACCACCCATCGCCTCGCAGACAGAAGCATATCCAGCACGCTGAGAGTAAGGACCGTTCTGCCCGAACCCTGTGACTCGAACCATTATTAGCTTCGGGTTGATCGCGGATAGCTCTTCGTACCCCAACCCCCACTTTTCCATCGTGCCCGGGCGAAAGTTTTCAATCAGTACATCGGCATCGGCCACCAGCTGACGTAAGACATCTTGTCCATCTGCCTGACGCAGATCCAATGTCATCGACTGTTTGTTGCGTGCAATTTGATTCCACCAGATCGGTTTACCAGCCTCATCGCTGGCGCCCCACTGACGCATGGCGTCACCTTTGCCTGGTGGTTCGATCTTCAACACATCTGCGCCAAAGTCAGCCAAAACCTGGCCACAATATGGGCCAGCAATCAGCTGCCCAAGCTCTAGCACTCGAATATCAGCCAGTGGCAAGGAGGAGCCGCCTGTGTCCTGTTTCATTATTCTTATCGCCTTCTCATCAACCTGCGCAGAGAGGTCACGAACCACTCTGCCATGTGAAATCAACCGCCAGCATTCGGGGGATTGCATACAATTGAATTCGTTAGGCTGAATTTACACTGTTAAAAACACTGAAATCAATTACATTGCATGCAATCGCATCTCACGATATGAAAAATTATCCGATAAGCCGGGTGCTATTTAATGCAATATATTGTTTTATAAGTACAATATTGAAGAGCGAAACAGATCAAAAAAGATTGTTGTATGCAATTCTACTCTTCTTTGAGAAAGTGCAGATGCAATTCGCGAGCAGCGAGGAGGTGAGTGCGCATAATATTTTCGGCCCAGGCCACATTACCGGCAGCGACTGCCTGAAGAATCTCGGTATGGTGCTGCATGCTCCGACGAAGATGCTCTAGGTTGTATTGGCCAATATTGCGTCGTATTACCGAGTTTGGAACGATATTACCTAGCAGCAGAGTCAATCGTTGATTTTTGCTGCTTTCAATCAGCTTGCGGTGAAACTCGTAGTTGAGCGCTGCTATGCGATTTCGCGCATCCTCGTCCGTCGGAACGTGGTCAACCAGATCTTCCATCTCTGTGGCGAGCAGTTTCAACTCCTCGAGCCGCTCAGGATTCATATTTTTCGCTGCCGCTGCAACTGCCATCGGTTCAAGTACCAGACGAATCTCAAAGACCTCGCGCGCATCATTCTCTGTCCAAGCAACGACTCGAGCCCCCGCGTGAGGAATAGCCTCAAGCCAGCCCTCGGATATCAGTTCGCGCAAGGCTTCACGTACAGGTGTGCGACTGACATCAAGTTCTTTAGCAACTGCTGCTTCACGCACGAAACTGTACGCTTCATAGGTCCCGTCAAGAATTCGATTCTTGATTAATCCATACACCTGTTGAACTGCGGTTTTTTTCGTCAAGGCTTTAGGTCTCTCATCGGTACGGAAACAACACACACGAAGCGTCGCTACGATATGTTGAAATAGTTCAAGTTACAATTCCCACAATCCAATTCATTTGGCGGTTGAACGAAATTCAGACCACAAGCGTAGCTTAGCTGAGGTAAGCATGTATAAATTTTTAAAATTAGTCGCTGTTTTATCGATGATTGCAACGCTTCAAGGGTGTACCCAGGGCAACTGGCAAACCGCGCGTCGTGACTCAGCTGGAATTGCCCCCCCTGCCGAAGCCACTCCTGAAGCGGTGCTGCAAGTTTACGGTGCCGATGTCTTTGGCTGGCGGGGCCTGTTCGCTATTCACACTTGGATAGCAGCCAAACCCACCGGTGCAAACTCGTATACGGTCTATGAGGTGATTGGCTGGAGAGCTAACCGGGGGCTTCCGGCGTTGGTTATTCGTAAGGATCTCCCCGACCGCTACTGGTTTGGTGCAGAGCCTGAGCTCCTAGTTGAGCACCGGGGGGAAGGCGTTGACGATCTGATCGCCGCGGTTGATACCGCTGCTCGCAACTACCCCTGGGCAAACGAGTACAGGTTATTTCCGGGCCCTAACTCAAATACCTTTCCATCCTGGGTCGCAGAGCAAGTGCCTGCTCTTGACTTGGATTTACCCCTGTCGGCCATCGGCCAAAGTTGGAGACCCTGACAGGAATAAATAGCGCTCTCATCACAATTCAACCAGAGCTTCCCAGGGTCTCCAGATGTGCAAAGACCTGTGCGGCAACGGGTGATAAGGGAGCTCCAGCGGGCCGAATGATATAAGCCGGAAGCACCTCAATTTTTTCATCAACGCAGAGCGCTTGAATCTTCGCACCAAGCCCTTTAGTGCAGAGCATCTCATAGACTTCTCGGCTTAAAGGAACAATGGCATCGGAGTTGGCCAAAAAAGATAACATGGCCAGCAAAGCGGACGCATTAATCACTTGCTCAGGAGGTCGCAGACCCCTTTGTAGAAATACAGACTCAACCGCCATTCTCAGCGGCGATCCGCGCTCCTGCATTACCCAAGGAAAGACGCGTAACTCGCTCAACTTAACCTTCTCGCAAGTGTAGAGCGGATGCTGCTCTCCAACACAAAGACTGACCTCTTCACTCGAGATCGGTGTTAGATGAAAGTCTTTAACTCTATCCTCCACTCCTAATCGACCGACTACAAAGTCCAGCGAACCTTCACGTAATCCTCGCAGCAGGGCGGTTGAGGGAGCGACCTCAACGCTGAGTTCTATATTCGGGAAGCGCTGCTGAACCTGAGCTAGTCCAGGTACAACAAAACCCGCCGCAGGCCCGGTCACCGTGCCGACTCGCACCTGTCCAGAGTAACCGTGGACCGCGTTATCAAGGTCTAACTCTAGTGCTTCAAGCTCGGCTAAAATGGTACGTCCATGGCGAATCAACGCCTGACCTGCTTCCGTCGGTTCCATCCATTTGGTGCGTCGAATAAAGAGAACCGCATTCAACCTAGACTCTAATTCTGACAAAGTTCGAGAGGCTGAGGGCTGAGAGATCGCCAACTGCTCTGCAGCTAGACCTAACTGTTCGTGTTCCGCTATGGCGACCACAAGACGCAGATGATTGGGTTTAATTCGGCGCGACAAACGCATCAATACTCCCCCCTATACATAACAATTAAGTTATGAAATTTATTAAAAAAGTAACTTTACTGTAATATCAAAATTAGGGAACCTCAAACCTATGCCCTCCCCTTTTAGGTATTCGACATGATCTTTAAACCTGCAAAATGGCCCCGCAAACTTCGCTCTCAAGAGTGGTTTTCTGGAAACAGTCGTGACACGATCTACCACCGCGGTTGGATGAAAAACCAGGGCATCCCGCACGACCTGTTTGATGGCCGCCCTGTTATCGGGATACTGAATACCTGGTCAGAACTCACCCCGTGTAACGCCCATCTGCGAGATCTGGCAGAGCGTGTAAAGCACGGTATTTACGAGGCTGGCGGATTCCCTGTTGAAGTACCCGTTTTTTCAGCTGCAGAGTCTAGCTTTCGCCCCACTGCAATGATGTTCCGTAACCTTGCATCCATGGCAGTTGAAGAAGCTATGCGCGGTCAGCCTATGGACGGCGCTGTTCTGCTCGTTGGGTGTGATAAGACTACGCCGAGCTTACTAATGGGAGCTGCCTCAACCGACCTGCCCTCTATCGTTGTCAGCGGTGGTCCAATGCTAAATGGTTACTACGCAAATGAACGGGTTGGCTCGGGTACACATCTGTGGAAGTTTTCCGAAGCCGTGAAAGCTGGGGAGATGACACAAGAGGAGTTCCTCGAAGCAGAGGAGTCGATGTCACGCAGCCCGGGTAGTTGTAACACCATGGGTACAGCATCCACCATGGCCTCAATGGCAGAAGCTCTGGGTATGGCGCTTTCAGGCAATGCAGCTATTCCAGCGGTTGACAGTCGAAGACGCGTGATGGCACAGCTGAGCGGACGTCGAATCGTACAGATGGTCAAAGATGATCTGAAACCCTCAGATATTATGACCAGAAACGCCTTCGAGAACGCGATCCGCACTAACGGTGCAATTGGTGGATCCACCAACGCGGTCATACACATCCTGGCAATTGCCGGACGTGTGGGTGTTGATCTGACACTCGATGATTGGGACCGCGTCGGAAGAGAAGTCTCTACAATCGTTAACCTAATGCCATCAGGTCAGTATCTGATGGAAGAGTTTTTCTATGCAGGTGGTCTGCCAGTTGTGCTGCAACGCCTCGGCCAAGCAGGCTTGCTTCATAAAGATGCTCTAACTGCATCCGGTCGAACGATCTGGGATGAGGTCAAAAATGTCCGTAACCACAACCCCGACGTAATTTTACCGGCGGACAAGCCCCTTACAAAACATGGAGGTATCGCTGTACTGCGAGGTAATTTAGCGCCTAAAGGAGCTGTTCTAAAACCCTCAGCCGCATCGGCTCACCTTATGCAGCACCGCGGTCGCGCTGTCGTTTTTGAAGATATCGATGACTATAAATCCCGCATCAACAACGACGACCTCGACGTGGATGAAAATTGTATTCTGGTATTGAAAAACTGTGGCCCCAAGGGTTATCCAGGGATGGCTGAAGTCGGCAATATGGGGCTGCCACCTAAAGTACTTAAAAAGGGTATCACCGACATGATTCGAATATCTGATGCTCGAATGTCTGGTACCGCCTACGGTACTGTGATTCTGCACACCTCACCCGAAGCCGCTGCAGGTGGCCCACTGGCAGTGGTGCAAAACGGTGATATTATCGAGGTGGATGTGGCTAATCGACGCCTGCATCTGGATATCTCAGATGAGGAACTCGCCGAGCGTTTGGCTAACTGGCGCCCCAATCTAATTGCTACAGACTCAGGGTATGCCTGGTTGCATCAGAATCATGTAGAAGGTGCAGATACGGGCGCCGATCTTGACTTCCTGAAAGGATGTCGCGGCTCACCTGTCGGTAAGGACGCACATTGATGAGTATTAAAATAGCGGTGGTTGGTCTGGGCAAAATAGCTCAGGATCAGCATCTTCCGGCAATCGCAGCCAACGAAAGCTGGGAACTAGGCGCCACAGTTTCGACATCAACCTCTGTTTCAGGGGTCGAAAATTACGGCACCTTGAACGAGCTTCTTGATGCCAGACCCGATATAGAGGTGATCTCTCTATGCGTTCCTCCGGCGCCCCGTTTTGACCTCGCAGTTGCCGCACTGAATGCTGGCAAGCATCTGATGCTGGAGAAGCCCCCGGGAGCCACACTCACAGAGTGTATTTTGCTACGGGAACTAGCTGCAGAGAGGGGACTGACGCTATTTACGACCTGGCATTCGCGTGAAGCCCACCAGGTTGATCTGGCTAAAACCTGGCTCAGTGATAAGCAGATCAGCTCCTTTAAGATTGATTGGCGCGAAGATGTACGCCGCTGGCATCCGGGACAACGATGGATTTGGGAACCAGGCGGTATGGGGGTACTGGACCCAGGCATCAATGCATTATCAATCCTGACAAAGATTCTGCCTGTCGCAGTGCGAGTTACCAGCGCTGAGCTTAGTTTTCCACAAAACTGCCAGACACCTATTGCCGTCGATATGCAGATGCGCAGCCACCAGGATATCAAGGGCCGGGCCAACTTCGATTGGCGCCAACAGGGCGACCAAATTTGGGATATCCAAGTCATCACTGACCGAGGCGTGTTAGAGCTGAAAGAGGGCGGTGCACAGCTCTTCATCGATGGTACTAAACAGGATGAAAACCTGACACAAGATGAGCCTGACGGGGAGTACCCACGTCTTTATGCTGCTATGCATAAGCTGGTGACCAGCCAAACCAGCGACATTGATTTGCGGCCTCAGCAACTGATCGCCGATGCGATGATGCTAGGTTCAAGGGTGGTGGTAGAACCCTTCGTATTTTAATTGAGTATGAATCACGCTGTCAGAAGCTACCGTATTAAAGCAGGTCGCCTGAGTGCTCTGGTAAGCCCCTATGGTGCAATGCTTCAGGGACTTTATTTGGAGGGGCACCAACACTCACTGGTTTTAGGCTCGAACGAACCGGAGCTCTATCGCAGGGACCTGCGGTATGCCGGTGCGATCATCGGACCCGTGGCAAATCGCATCAGTCGCGGCCGCTTCACACTGGGCGGTAAGCAGTACCAGGTTGATCAGAACTTCTTGGAAAAACACTGTCTGCACAGCGGACATTGGAGCACAGCCGATCGCATCTGGGATTTGCAGGAGCTGACACCAAGCTCCGCTCGATTTGGATTGCAGCTAAAAGCGCTTGAATCAGGGTTTCCTGGCCCGATGCAGGTGACCGCAGAGTACCGAATTAGAGAGAGCAACCAGCTCGAGTTGCAGATCGACGTTAGCAGTGATGAGCTCATCCCCTGTAACTGGGCGCATCACTGCTACTTTCATCTGGATAGTTCAAACAATCTTAATAACCACCAGCTGCAGGTCTTCGCCGATAGCTACCTCCCCGTAGACAGTGAGCTCATTCCGACAGGTGAAATCCGATCGGTCGCAGGCAGCCGATTTGATCTACGCTTACCAAAGTCGCTTGAACAAGCAGCATTTGATCACAATTTCTGTACGGCTACTGCACGAGCTGAACAACCGTTACAGCAAGCGAAACTCAGCTCAAGCGCCTCTGGAGTAGAGCTAGTGATTGAATCCACTGAGCCTGGTTTGCAAGTATACACCGGCGATCATCTGATACTTCGCAATACTGGTTTGGCAGGGGTTGCACTAGAACCTCAGGGTTGGCCTGATGCACTCAACCGGTCTCATTTTCCTTCTATTGCGTTGCCGGCCAAGCAGAGATATCGGCAGTTCGTACGCTACTCTTTGTCAGACTGAAGATTGAGCGTCCCGATGAGACGTTTCAACTCATCAATATCAACCGGTTTGTTCATAACAGCATTGGCACCGACCTTCAGGAGATTGGCTGTCTCTTGCCCAAGAGTCGCTGCAGTGAGGCCAATAACAGGATGTAAGTAGCTCCTCTGCCGCATCTCCCTTACCAAATCTATACCGTTCATCTCTGGCATGAAGATATCAGTCAAGACGAGATCAATCGGGGTCTCACTCAGTATGCTCAATGCTTGTTTACCATTTTTGGCGATTCGTAATCTTTTGCACTCACCCGTCAGCAAGGTCGCAGTCATTTGCAGAATCCCGGGATCATCTTCTACCAACAGCACAGATAAGTGTTTCATTTCGTCCAGCGATAATTTTATTTCAGCCCCAGATCCAACACTGTCCTCAGCGGCAAGCTCTGCAGTCCAGGTCAGCACAAATCTCGCGCCGCCACTTTGACCGTTCTCGTAGTGCAACTCCCCGCCCATCATTGTGGCTATTTGACGGCAAACGAATAGCCCGAGGCCAGTTCCACTCATGGCGCCCTCACCTCTTACGTAGGGCTCGAACAAGCGCTCAATTTCATTCTCTGGTATACCTCGCCCATCATCTTCGACGACAAGTGTGATTTTCAGATGAGAGCCATCCAACTCGTCGTTGCGGGCAATCAAACGAACAGCCGTACCACCAGAATGTATGATGGCATTCTTCACAAGATTAGATATCAGCTGTTTCAACGGCCCCTGCATCAGCATCGTACGCTGCTCAGTTAACGCGCTACAGTCTGCCGTCAGTTCTAGCCCCTCATCCTTGGCAAGTGTTAAGAGGATCGCGACCTGATTGGCTATAAGCTCGCAGGGCAATGTCGGGGATAGATCACGCGAGACCAGCTGGTCAGGCTGAGAAACAGTGCGCAGCGTATCCACAACCCCCAGAAGTTGGTCCACACTAGACTCGAATAGCTTACGATCCAACTGACCGAGCCCTTTACGTTCCTGCTCGAGCTGCATTTTTAAGATTGCCGCAGGCGTACGCATCTCATGCGCTATCACCGCGTACATATCCTTCTCGCGCCGCTGCTGACGCAAAGACTCCTCGTGCTTCGCGCGAGTCTCCTCCTGAGCTTGCATCAGATCAGTCACTTCGATATTGCTGACATTAATAACTGCCAGATTGCCATCCTCGTCAAAACCGGGCCAGTAGCTGAGTTCGAACCACCTACCCGCCCGCGGTCCAGCCGATGCCAGGCAGCGGGTTTTGAATGACGTTTGAGTCTCTATAACTCGTTGTAAAGAGCTATCATGAAACGACATATGGTCCGGATGTATGAGACTCTTGAACTCGCTATAGGGAATTGAGCCACCGGGATCCAGGTTCCAGCGAAGTGCGAATTGACGATTGTAGATCAGCGACCAGTCATGCAGCGAGAGTTGCCAATAGACCATGTCTAACTGATCACAAACGCTATCAAACTTCTCGATCTCTGCTTTCAAATGGCGCTGCTCGCTCGCTTGAATTTGTAATGACAAGAGAAGTTGCTCTCTCACTGCAACCTCATCGTCAATATTCTGCGAGAATCCAATACGATGAAGCTCACCGGACTCATCACGATATTCGTAGATCGTTTGCTCCCTCAACCAACGCCATGGCTGCAGCGGATCCCCATCGGGTAGCCTGACTCTGAACTCCGTTGGTATCGCGAGGTGCTCAAGATTCCGCTGTAACAATACCCGGTACTGCGGATCTACCAATTCGAGCCAACGACTGGCGTTTATAAACTCGTTATTTTGATCATCGTGGGAGTAGATAAATTTACCCTCTCCACTGCTGACACGCAGATCAAAAACATTGATTTTAGCGGCAGACAGAACCCCTCTCAGTGTCCCATCTAAGGTCCTGAGTTCACTTTGAGACCGGTTGAGCAACTCAATATATTTTCTGACAAAGAAAAGCAGCAGAATAAGACTCACCAGTGTTATCGCGGAGCGACCCACCACCGCTGCATCTAGATGAGGCTGAAATTTCAGGAGCAGAAACATCAGTCCCACTGAGCCAATTGAGTAGATAATCAGGTAGGTGTAATGCCCCAAAGCATAGAGACCTGCGAGTGATACAAAAGCAGGCAGGAGGATAGTGGCCAATTCGCCATTGACCCAGATCACTACCCACATTAACAGTCCAGAGCCAAGGATTAACCTTTCGCTCCATACCAAAAGTCGGCTGTAGCCCATACGAATCGAGATTATGTGTAGCAAAAGAAAGCACAATAATAGCGAGACAAAGAGGCCGGGAGGGACCCGCGCGTTTTCAGGTGGAACAGCCAAAAGAAACAGACCACTGGCTAAGGTGACAGCCAACGTAAAATAGTCGATGAGCAAGCGAAACTGATCTAAAGGATTTCTCGGGCTGTTATTGTTTTTATTATCCATGGCGTTTCCTTTATCGCGCCTACGCGTCCTACACAATAATCCATGCAAAAGAGGAAAGCGAACACGGGGTAGCGACTTATATAAGAGTCTATTCTCTGATCTGCATCACCCGCCATGTAAAACTCACCGATTCGCTGGACAATCCTGAAGTCGCTGATCTGGAAAATCGCTTCACACATCAAGCAAACACCTGATTAGTGACTCGTTTTCAGAGCTCTACTCATCGCGATGAACAGAGGCATTGAGAAGAGCAAACACAACTCGATGACACGCGTATAGAGCCTCTGAAAGGCTCACTGAAATATCGACGGTAATCTAGTCTCATCAAAACGCGCCACAGAAACCTGGCTGAAATACAGAAGCACTTGCGCCGCAGAGGTAAAAGAACGTCTGTAATTCAACTTAGTTGAATTCGCATCCCAATTCCCAAACCTCAATTCAATCCAAACCCAGTCAGATACAGCCACGAAGATCGACAAACTTTCGTGCCAGTTTTAGCGAGTCTTTCAAACAATAAAAATCTCCAACAACGGCAGCGAGACACCTATCAAGATTAACTAATAACTAATCAAAAATATTTAATGATATATCACATCAACATTAAAAAATTTCACTTAAAACACACCCCAAGACGCCTGAATAACCGTTTAAAAACAATAAGTTAAAAGAGACACCCGAACACCTGAAAATACAAATTCATCGATAACGTAAGGTATTGATTTTATTGAGTTTTTAAGGCGGTTTAATACCTAAATCAATTTGTGATTTATCAATATTTATTTTATAATTATCAATACTATTAAAATGATTAGTCAGGAGTCTTTTGAGATGCAGGAAAAAGAGATTCGATTACTCTTCAAGGCGGGTGTTTTTGAGAGTGCACAGTGTGCTCCAATCTCCATGACACGGGGCTGGACACTGCGTTTTTTGACACGTGACGGGGAGACTATTCAGCTGGAGTTACAGCGTTCGAAGAAAGAGCGTGAGTTCAAAAGCCTAGATGGTGCAGCAGCGGTGGCTAAGCGAATAGGCTTTGACTGGTTGCAGGTACGTCTTGGCGAACTAGAGTGGCGTGAGAAGGTAGGCTAAAGATCAGAGCAACAACCATGGCTCTGACAGTCTTGGCTGACCTGTGTGGCCCGTAAAAGAAAAAGCCGGACGCTAGAACGTCCGGCTTGAAAACCAGGGTTAGGCTAAGCAGGCAGGGGGCACCTAAGATGAGCGTGTATCGATAGGGACTAGGTGACCACGCCCCCATTCGATCCAAGAGCCATCATAGAGCCTCGACTGCTTACCGATGCGCTCAAGCCCTAAGGCCAAGACGCAAGCCGTTATACCTGAACCGCTTGAGACAATGGGCTCGCCGTCACCAACTGTCGCAAAACGCTCCTGAAAAACTTCTGGTGGCATGAAGAAACCGTCTGCATAGGTAAGAGTCGTAAAGGGTACAGAGACAGCACCCGGCACGTGCCCAGAAGGAAGGCCTGGCCGCGGTTCAGGTACCAAACCATCAAAGCGCTCACGTGAGCGGGCATCCAAAATGGTCTCACGCCCCGATCTTACATACTCACTCATCTGCTCACCGGAGACTACACGCGCGCTCTCAAGCATCCAATGGCGAGGATCAACAGGATTTAGTCTCGTTTCACCTGTCTCGGTCTTACCCCCTGATTCGATCCAAGCACTCAGACCGCCATTTAAAACATAGCAATCGGTGAGACCAAAGAGTTTCAGCGTCAACCAGACACGCGACGCACTGAAATGATTAGCGCTGCGATCATAGGCAACAATAGGCGCAGAAGCATCGACTCCCAGCCGAGCCATGGCCTCTGACAAATAGTTATCAGACGGTAACATGTGTGGCAGATCGCTGTTCTTGTCACAGATATCATCGATCTCAAACAGAGCGGCACCCGGAATCCGGAGGGTCTTAAAATCTGAACGGATCCGCTCTAGATCTGCAGAGAGGTAATAGGTGGCATCCAGCACAACAACCTCATTGAGATGCTGCTTCAGCCATTCAACTGTTACGAACGGATCTTTCATAGCATTCGTCCCTACTGAACCGTCTCTGGTTTTAAACGCAACACAAGAATATCAGGAAGTCCCTCAATATTGTGACGGGTTTATCTGGTTCAGTGTACGGCTAGCAGGGAGCTTAATTTTGAGATCAGATCTGGGAAAGGAGGTGCAGAGATAGAGCGTCGCTGGCCCTGAGAGATCCGCACGGGGGTAACGCTGGAACACTGAGCCAGACAACAACTGCGCATCACAAATCTGACACACACCGTTTCGGCACGCTCTGCGTTGATGAATACCAAAGCTGCTGAGCTGCTCAAGCAGGGGAGTATCGGGGTCGAGTTGAAAAACAGCCTCGACCCCTTCGATACTGAGGCGAAACAGATCAGTCATCAATCCCGAGATCTTTCCAGATCTCATCAACACGGGTTTTGGTGGCCTCGTCCATGCTAATCGGCTCACCCCACTCACGCGTGGTTTCACCCTCCCACTTGTTAGTGGCATCCATGCCCATTTTTGAACCCAGACCTGAGACCGGGGAGGCGAAGTCAAGATAGTCGATCGGGGTATTCTCAATCATCGTTGTATCACGAGATGGATCCATCCGCGTGGTGATCGCCCAGATAACATCGTTCCAGTCGCGAACGTTTACGTCATCGTCACAGACGATGACAAACTTGGTATACATGAACTGACGCAAGAATGACCAGACACCTAACATGACACGTTTGGCATGCCCGGGGTAAGCCTTCTTCATGCTCACCACAGCCATACGGTAAGAGCACCCTTCAGGCGGCAGATAGAAATCCACAATCTCTGGAAACTGTTTCTGCAATATCGGTACAAACACTTCATTCAGTGCTACACCCAGAATGGCTGGCTCATCAGGCGGACGTCCCGTATAGGTACTGTGATAAATCGGGTCCTTACGCATGGTGATACGTTCGACCGTAAAGACAGGGAATTGGTCCACCTCATTGTAGTACCCGGTATGGTCACCGAAGGGGCCTTCATCAGCCATCTCATCAGGGTAGAGGTACCCCTCCAACACGATCTCAGCACTCGCTGGAACCTGAAGATCGCTACCAACGCACTTGGTTACCTCTGTCTTACCGCCGCGCAGCAGTCCAGCAAAAGCATACTCTGACAGTGTATCGGGCACAGGTGTCACGGCACCGAGAATGGTTGCAGGATCAGCGCCAAGCGCAACCGCAACCGGAAAAGGCTCTCCCGGACGCTCTCTCTTCCACTCCCGAAAATCCAACGCTCCACCACGATGGGCCAGCCAGCGCATAATCAACTTATTCTTGCCAATAAGCTGCTGCCGGTAGATACCGAGATTCTGGCGCCGTTTATTCGGACCACGGGTAATGACGAGTGGCCAGGTCACCAGCGGCCCTGCATCACCTGGCCAGCAGGTCTGTATCGGTATGCGATTCAGATCAACCTGATCTCCCTCTAGGACAACCTGCTGACAAGGAGCACTTCTCACCTCTTTGGGCCCCATATTGAGAACCTGTTTAAAGATAGGAAGCTTGTCCCAGGCATCTTTAAAACCTTTCGGTGGTTCCGGCTCTTTCAGTTGCGCCAGCAGCTTACCCACTTCACGCAATGCAGCGACGGACTCTTCCCCCATCCCCAGCGCCACCCGCTCTGGCGTGCCGAACAGGTTTCCGAGGACCGGCATATCATAACCAACAGGGTTTTCAAACAGCAGAGCCGGACCGCCACGCCGCAGCGTACGGTCACAAATTTCTGTCATCTCGAGCTTCGGATCTACCGGGTATTTAATCCGTTTGAGTTCGCCGCGCGCTTCGAGTTTATCAATAAAGTCACGCAGATCTCGGTACTTTGGTGATGCCATCTTTGCTCCTAAACAGTGCTAGCGGCAGAAAAAACAAAAGGGCGAGTTGTTACGCTCGCCCTTTCCAGATGGATTGGGGCGGGACCCCAAATTCACATCAATTATTTACGTTTCATTGACAGGAAGAACTCTTCGTTGGTCTTGAAGTCCTTCAATTTATCAATCACGAACTCAGTCGCAGACGCGTCTTCCATTGGATCGAGCAGTTTGCGCAAGATCCACATCCGCTGCAACTCTTCCTCAGTAGTGAGCAGGTCCTCACGACGAGTGCCTGAGCGGCGAATGTTGATCGCAGGGAATACGCGCTTCTCAGCAACGCGGCGATCAAGGTGAACTTCGGAGTTACCTGTGCCTTTAAATTCCTCAAAGATAACCTCGTCCATTTTCGAGCCTGTATCAACGAGCGCTGTTGCGATGATTGTTAGGCTGCCGCCCTCCTCGATATTACGTGCAGCTCCAAAGAAACGCTTGGGCCGCTCTAGGGCGTGTGCGTCCACACCACCTGTCAGCACCTTGCCTGAGGATGGGATCACAGTATTGTAGGCACGTGCCAGACGGGTTATTGAGTCGAGCAGGATCACAACATCTTTCTTGTGCTCGGTCAGACGCTTCGCCTTCTCCAGCACCATCTCTGCAACCTGTACATGTCGTGATGGAGGCTCATCAAAGGTTGATGCAACTACCTCACCGCGGACGGTGCGCTGCATATCCGTGACCTCTTCAGGTCGCTCATCAATCAGCAGCACGATGAGGTAACACTCCGGATTGTTTCGAGTGATACTGTTTGCAATGTTTTGCAGCATCAGTGTCTTACCCGCTTTGGGTGGAGACACAATCAGTGCGCGCTGACCTTTACCCATTGGGCTCACCAGATCAAGCACACGTGCTGTGATATCTTCCGTTGAACCGTTACCAATCTCCATGCGCATACGATTCTGCGCAAATAGGGGTGTCAGGTTCTCAAACAGGATTTTGTTCTTTGCATTTTCCGGCTTGTCGTAGTTAATCTCTGAAACTTTCAACAGCGCAAAGTAACGTTCACTGTCCTTCGGTGGACGAATCTTGCCGGAGATTGTGTCACCTGTACGCAGATTGAAGCGACGAATCTGACTAGGGGAAACATAAATATCGTCGGGGCCAGCCAAGTAAGAGGAGTCCGCAGAGCGAAGGAAGCCAAAGCCATCCTGCAGGATCTCCAGCACACCATCGCCGTAAATATCCTCACCGCTGCGTGCGTGCTTCTTGAGAATGGCAAAAATAACATCCTGCTTGCGCGAGCGAGCCAGGTTTTCAAGTCCCATCTCCGCCGCAATATTCAGCAGGTCAGGCATAGATTTTAGTTTGAGTTCGGTAAGATTCATTGTCGTAACTGATGAAGGGCTAGTTGCAGCCGAACGGCTGGGTTGCCGGAAGGTTAAAATTAAGAAGAAGGAGTTCGAAAAGTATCTTTGATAAGATGCATTCCAATATATACAGACGTCTGCCGCCTGTCCAGCAAACTGTATAAAAAAAGAGCAGAAGTGACCATTCTGCTCTTTTTCGTCGTACTGATATTAGATATTCGCGTCTACAAAAGCAGCCAGCTGTGATTTAGACAGCGCGCCAACCTTAGTCGCTTCAACATTACCGCCTTTAAACAGCATCAGTGTAGGAATACCACGGATACCAAACTTCGGTGGCGTCTCGTTATTTTCATCAATATTGAGTTTGCATACCTTGACGCGACCCTCGTACTCTTTCGCAATTTCCTCGAGTACGGGCGCGATCATTTTACAAGGGCCACACCACTCAGCCCAGTAATCTACTAGGACAGGGCCCTCAGCTTTTAGTACATCCTCTTCAAAGCTGGCATCGCTTACATTAACGATATTTTCACTCATTCGTGATTTTCTCCACTGCGTTTGCACGCTTCTATCTTGAACTTGTTAGCCGCAGCTTACGCCCCAGCCAATATGGCTTGCCTATATTGATGCTCGATAATAGCATCAGCGGACGGCTCGGGGAATGTTCCTATCCCTATTCCTTCTACCCCCTGAAATGAGTAACCCACGCATGCGAATGAGCTTCGCTGAACACAGCCGCAAGGTTTACCGTGACTGGTATCAGATCACTCTGACACTATTCAAAGTGCTGATACCGGCGCTGATTGTCGTACGCCTACTCGAGCAGGCTGGATTTGTTGATCTGATCGCCCAACTGCTGACACCCGTTATGCATCTTCTGGATCTCCCACCAATCGCCGGACTGATATGGGCGACCGCGATGCTCACCAATATCTATGCTGGCTTGGTGATTATGATCACCTACGGATCCGACTGGACACTCGCGCAGGTCACCTGCATGGGGATGCTGATGCTCGGAGCACATAACCTGCTAGTTGAGGTCAGCATCGCCCGCAAAGCAGGCTGCCGCATACTCCCGCAAACCTTGCTACGTATTATCAGTGCTTTCTCACTGGCTTGGCTGCTCACCTGGTACTACGCAGACGACCCTGTCATGCAGCAACCGCATGAATTTATCTGGCAACCTGAAATACGCGGTGCAGACTGGCTTACCTGGCTACAAACTCAGCTGGCCAGCCTTTTCTGGACTACCATCGTAATCCTGGGACTGGTCACAATTCTCCAGGTCCTCAAAGCCACCGGAATCGAGCGTTTACTGGAGCTCGCCCTAAAACCGCTATTAAAATTAATTGGTATCTCTCAACACGCGCTATCGATGACACTCATCGGCATGACACTCGGCCTGGCGTTCGGTGGCGGGCTACTCATCAGAGAAGCGGAGCGTGGGGAATTAAAACCTCGCGAGGTACTCGCCGCGATCAGTCTACTTGGTCTATGCCACAGCCTCATTGAAGATACCTTGTTAATTGCCTTAACCGGTGCATCACTGACCGCCGTGGTGGGGTACCGTCTGCTCTGGGCACTCGTCATGATCGCCATAATCACCCGGCTTATACCCCTGATACCAGACGCAATTTTAGATCGCTGGTTCGTAACCCGTGTCACCAAGACCGGAGCCTCATAATAAGCACTGCTACTTGGGTTTAACGAACGGATATCATCAGTCTTGTAAACGCGCCAAACGGAAGAGAGCAGGTCGGGCCAAGCCCGACCTGTAGAGCTTAGAGCTGAGGACCCGCTGCAATAATAGCAGCGTCTACGCCTTGGAACTTTTCGAAATTCTTTACAAACTTTGAAGCCAGTTCTGCCGCTGCCGCATCATAGGCCTCGCCCGATTCCCACGTATTACGGGGGACCAACAGGTTGCTATCAACCGACGGGACTGTGATCGGGACATTCAGATTGATACCGCTAACATGCTGAGTTGCAACGTCGTTGAGCGCACCACTCTGAATCGCCCCTATGATGGCGCGGGTCGTTGGGATACTGAAGCGCTGGCCCGTGCCATAGCTTCCACCGGTCCAGCCGGTATTCACCAGATAGACACGTGAACCGAACTCCTCTATGCGTTTCATCAGCAGCTCAGCATATTCGCTTGCTGGACGAGGGAAGAAGGGCGCCCCAAAACAGGTTGAAAAAGTCGACTTGATACCCCCGCCGGATCCCATTTCAGTTGATCCGACAAGCGCTGTGTAGCCTGATAAAAAGTGGTAGGCCGCTGCCTCTTTACTCAGTACTGATACAGGCGGCAATACGCCCGTAAGATCACAGGTCAGGAAGATAATGTTATCGGGCTCGCTACCCATATTGGTGGCTGAGCGCTTCGCTATATGCTCAAGTGGGTAAGCGCATCGACCGTTTTCAGTCAGACTGGTGTCGTGATAGTCAGCGCAACGCTGTTCATCTAAGGTCACGTTTTCCACGATGGCCCCAAAACGTATGGCCTCCCAGATGATCGGCTCGTTTTTGTGACTCAGGTTGATGGTTTTAGCGTAGCAACCACCCTCAAGATTAAATACCGTACCCTTGCCCCAACCGTGCTCATCATCACCTATAAGGTATCGATCCGGGTCAGCTGAGAGCGTCGTTTTTCCTGTTCCTGATAGACCAAAAAAGAGTGTGGTTGTGCCATCTTCACCAATGTTCGCCGAGCAGTGCATGGGTAGCACGTCCCGTTCAGGCAGCAGAAAATTCTGCACTGAGAACATCGCTTTTTTCATCTCACCCGCATAGCGCATACCGGCAATCAATACTTTACGCTTGGCGAAGTTAATAATCACACAACCATCGGAATTCGTACCATCGCGCGCTGGATCACACTGGAAGCTGGCGACATTTAAAATCTGCCACTCCTCTTTATCCTTTGGATTGTAGTGTGCAGGACGAATAAAGAGATTCTGTCCAAAGAGGTTCTGCCAAGCAGTCTCAGTGGTCATCCGAACCGCCAAATAGTGATTTGGATCTGCGCCAACATGAACTTCGGTGACGAAATGCTCAGTGTCAGTCAGGTGCGCTTCAACACGCGACCAGAGCGCATCAAACCTAGCTGCATCAAACGGGCGGTTAATCGCCCCCCACTCGATAGAGTCGGAGGTGCTGGGCTCCTGAACAATAAAACGGTCCATAGGCGAGCGACCGGTGCGTTTACCCGTCGTAACAACGAGTGCGCCCGTGTTTGCCAGCACACCTTCGCCACGGGCAATTGCAGCTTCCACCAGTGCGGCGGGTGCCAAGTTGAGATGGGTCGTGGAGACAACCTCTTTAGTCATTTATATCTATCCTTCGGGCACTGCCCTATCTACCTGCGAATAAAGACCCAGCCGGCCTCTTTGGGCCGCGTTCATTGACGCTTTGCTTGGGTATGGAATGGACCAGATGAACTCTGGTTTCTTATTCTGATGGAACGACTCATTGCACGCTGACAATGGTCTCACAAAAAGCATGTAAAAACGTAGCCCCTGAGGGCTACCTATTAGTGCAATGAGCTGTCATCGTTGAGGTGGCCATCGTTGCGAAAGAGCGCCTGAATATCGGCCGAGTCGAAACGATAAACCTCATTACAGAACTGACAACTCATTTCGAGCTGCCCACCATGCTCCTCGGCCACTTCGAGCAACTCCTCTTCGGTCATCATCTGCATGGCGTTTGCGCTGCGCTCACGGCTGCACTCGCACTTGAATATCAGCGGATCGGGCTCAAACAGACGCACCCTCTCCTCGTGATAAAGACGGTAGAGGATCGTCTCATTGTCGAGATCAAGTAACTCATCGGTTTTAAGTGTTTGCGCCAGTGCTACGATATGCTCCCAGTCTGCCGCACCTGAGCCAGCAGCCGGCAGTACCTGCGTCAGCATGCCAGCCGCCCGTTTACCATCAGCGGCCAGCTGAATTTTTGTCGGTAGCTGCTCCGACTGTGAAAAGTAGCGCTCCAGACACTCACTGACACTGGCACCCTCCAGCGGCACTACACCCTGGTAGCGCTGTCCCGAGTTCGGTTCAATCGTCAGCGCCATACGACCATTCACCAACAGGCGATCGAAACGCTCATCATCTGGCAAAGGCCCCTCTTCCACGCGCGCAATCCCCCGCACGTGGTTATCGTGTGTGCACTCCGCCATCAGAATACGCACACTGCCTTCCCCCTGAGCTTGCAAGGATACACGCCCCTCGATCTTAAGATTTGAGGTGAGCAGGACAACGGCGGCGAGCAACTCACCCAGTACAACCTCTAAGCGTTCTGGGTAGTCGGCGCGCGCAAGCACCTCAGCGTAGGCCTCTTCAAGCCCCACGAGTGCGCCACGGACATCGATTTCGTCAAAAAGTATGCGTTGAATTTGGTCGGAACTGCTCATTAACACTCTAACTCTTGGATATGCTAGGAAACGCCAGATTGTACACTCTATCAATCGTCCCAGAACCCTTTTATGCGCAGCAATTCACGCCGGCTCTTCTTGTTCGGTCTATTTTCAGGTGCCGAACCGAGCTGTTTTCGTGCCTCGGCATTGGAGCTACGCCTGTCGATACTATCTTGCGTCTCCCGATAGAGTTTCTGCGCCTCTGGGGCGCCTCGACGCTGGTCAGATAATGCCAACACCTCAACGACCTTCTCCTCATAGCCCTGTCGTAATTTGATAAGTGCGCCAATCTCCACCGCTTTAGAGCACTTTGTCTTCTGACCGTTGTAGTGAACTTTGCCACCATCGATCATCTCTTTCGCCAGACCGCGCGTTTTATAAAAACGTGCAGCCCAGAGCCACTTATCGAGTCGAACCTGCGCTGCAGCACTCATAGATCCGGGAATACCTCCGAAAAGTTATTCAGAATTTGAAAATCGCAATCACTCAGATCACGCGGCGGCCGCTGACTGTCGGGCTGGGCGATCGTTAGCAGGTGTGCAATACCGTACAGACGTGCTGAACCCAGTACAGCGAGACTGTCATCCACCATTAATGTGCGCTGGGGGTCGAAGGGTTCTACCTCCTGCAACCTATGCCAGAAAGCCTGCTGCTCTTTGGGCGCACCAAAGTCATGGGAAGAGATGATGCGGTCCACCTCGTCCCCAAGCTGGGTATGTTTTAGCTTCAGGTCCACACCGCCACGATGGGAATTAGTAACAATTACCACACGCCGACCGCTCTGCTTCACTCTATGCAGAAATTCTGGGACTGAATCGAGATAGCCGATTCTATCCGCCACTTGTGCTTTAAGCTCAGTGATCGGAAGGTCGAGTTCTTTCGACCAATAATCGAAACAGTACCATTGCAATGTACCCGTCTCACGCATGATTCGCTCGTGTAACCAGAGACGGGCCTCATCTGGATCCATTGCGTTTTTCTCTGCATAGACCAGGGGTAGGAACTCCAGCCAGAAATGGCTATCAAAATGCAGATCCAATAATGTACCGTCCATATCAAGAAAGACGGTATCTATCTCTTGCCAATTTAGCATAATCAGGGAACACTCAAGGTTCAGCCGAGAAAGATAATAAGTATGCCCATCAAACCCGAAATTTTGAAGCTGAGTCGGCCAGAGCGCTCAAGACTCTTCCATGTAGAACAGGTTCACCTTCGCTTCAGCAATGGCGAGGAGCGCATGTTTGAGCGTTTAATTACTCCGCCTAGAGGCGCTGTAATGGTTATAGCCCTTGATGCGGACGACAATCTACTGTTGATTCGTGAGTACGCAGCCGGTTTAGATGAGTATGTTCTAACGCTACCCAAGGGCGTTATCGATCCGGGTGAGACGGCACTTGAAGCGGCCAACCGAGAACTTCAGGAAGAAGCCGGTCACGCGGCGCGCAAACTCCACCCTCTGAAGCGAATCAGTGCTGCTCCCAACTACATGGGCCACATGCTCGATCTGGTCATTGCCGAGGATCTCTATCCCAGTAAGCTAGAGGGCGACGAGCCAGAGCCGCTGGAGGTTGTTCGTTACCCTCTTTCACAGGTCGATGAGCTGATTACACAAGCAGATTTCCACGAAGGGCGTGCAATTGCAGCACTCTACCTTTTAAAGAACTGGCTGAAAGAGCGACACTGAACTCGACAACCGCTGGCAAAGCGTCTGGAAAAAACAACGCGCCGCAAAACCCGGAACAATGCGAGTGCTGAGCGTATCAACCCGCCTTGCACGCCAGCGTGCCAGCCATAATTACCTGCTCCACTTTTGTTTCAAAAGCTGAGTCACCTGTCTCCATCCGCATAATCCGGGTCACTTCGTTGTCACTGAAGCGTTCATGGACGTAGTCAGAGAGACAGTTACATTGCGCTTCGCTCCCCCCGCCCGCAATACAACCATCACGGAAAGGTTCCCATGTCTTAGAGGCGAGATACTGAGTCTTCACCACATAGATACCCAGCATAACGATACTGATCCAAACCAGTACTTTTGACATAACCACACCTTGTAATCGAAATGAGCGGCCCAATTGTAAAAGTATCGGCTGCGGGCGCCAGCTTACTTTAGTTGCACCCGCACTTAAATGAGACGAGGTGGCACAACTTGGGGTTCACCTAGTCTTTATACGGTTTAAGTATGGCCAAAGGGTGCTATTATATCGCCACGTTTTTCATGCTTAACACAACAACAGTTGATCACGGAGCAAACCATGAGCTTTGAACTGCCAGCACTGCCTTACGCTAAAGACGCACTGGAGCCACACATCTCTGCTGAGACTTTGGAATTTCACCACGGCAAACACCACAACACCTACATCGTTAAACTTAACGGTCTGGTTCCTGGTACAGATTACGAAGGTAAATCCCTAGAAGAGATCATTATGTCAGCACCAGCGGGTGGCGTTTTTAACAACGCGGCTCAAGTGTGGAACCACACTTTCTACTGGCACTGCCTGTCTCCAAACGGTGGCGGTGAACCTACTGGTGCAGTTGCCGACGCAATCAATGCCAAGTGGGGTTCTTTTGAAAAGTTCCAGGAAGAGTTCAACGACAAAGCCGTTAACAACTTCGGTTCATCTTGGACTTGGCTGGTTAAAAACGCTGACGGCTCACTGGAGATCGTTAACACCAGCAACGCAGGTACTCCAATGACGGCTGGCCAGACGGCTATTCTGACTGTCGACCTCTGGGAGCACGCCTACTACATTGACTACCGCAATGTACGCCCAGACTACCTGAAAGGTTTCTGGTCTCTGGTCAACTGGGAATTCGCTAACGCGAACCTCGCTGCATAATAAGCACTTTAATTGACAAAAAGGGGAGTTCAGACTCCCCTTTTTTTATTACAGGTCGTCGCGTTTGACTGACGCCGATCCTTAACGATTGACTCACACATTCAGCCCCCCGGCGGCTAGCACGGCCTCAATTTGAAGGGGCACGGGCGCTAACCCCTCACCAGAAAATTAGCGTAACATCCTCCGTAGAAACCCTGTAACACTGCACTATTGGATAAGTACATGACTCTCGACACAGACCGTCCAGAACAGTTGGTAAATCAAATGACACTGGAGGAGCAAGTCAGTCTTCTCTCTGGTGAGGACTTCTGGTCACTGGCCGCCATTCCCCGTTTGGGCATTAATAAGCTACGTGTTTCCGATGGACCTAACGGTGCGCGGGGTGCTGGATCACTGGTCGGAGGAGTCACCGCCGCTTGCTTCCCCTGCGGGATCAGTTTGGGAGCGACCTGGAATCCGGATCTGGTAGAACAGGTTGGTAAGGCGATCGCACAAGAAGTTAAATCGAAACAGGCGCATGTATCGCTTGCACCTACGGTGAATATTCAGCGCACTTGTACTAATGGCCGCAACTTTGAATGTTACTCCGAGGATCCAGAGTTGGCCGCAGCACTGGCAACCGCCTACATTAAAGGCCAAAAGTCAGAACGCGTTGCATCGACGATCAAACACTTTGCAGGTAACGAAAGTGAGATTGAGCGCACGACTATCAGCTCAAAGGTTGATGAGCGAACACTTCGCGAAATCTACCTGCGCCCATTTGAAGATGCGGTTAAAAAAGCCGGCACCTGGTCAATGATGTCCTCTTACAATAAGCTCAATGGAACCTACGCTGCCGAGCATCAGTGGTTACTCACTCAGGTTCTACGTAAAGAGTGGGGTTTCGATGGGGCACTGACCTCTGACTGGTTTGGCTCGCGCACAACTGCCGCCACTATCAACGCCGGTCTGGATATCGAGATGCCAGGGCCAACCCGCGACCGTGGCGAAAAGCTAGTCGCTGCCGTTGAGGCCGCAGAGGTGAGCCGCGAGCAGGTGCGTGAGCTAGCGTTGAACGTACTCCGCCTAATGGAGCGTGTCGGTTCTCTTGATGATAACCGTCCCTTCCAGGAAGTCGCTGATAATCGTCCTGAGCATCGAGCACTCATCCGTAAAGCGGGCGCAGAGGGTACGGTGCTGTTAAAGAATGACAAGCAGGTGTTACCGCTTACAACAAAGCGATCAGGCAAGATTGCTGTGATTGGTCCGAACGCAAAGGCTGCTCAGATTATGGGCGGAGGCTCGGCGCAGTTGAACCCCCATTACGCTGTATCACCCTGGCAAGGTCTGGTGAATCGCTTGGGAGAAGAGTCGCTTCTATTTGCACAAGGGTGCAGCAACTACCGCTTTGAACCGCTCTATCGCGAACCGATGGAAGTTCAATACTTCGCTAATTGCGACTTATCTGGTGAACCTGTTCACACGGAGACGATGAGCGAAGCCATTGCATTTTGGATCCCACCATTCGGCGGCGATAAGGTCGACCCGGAGAATTTCTCTGCACGGATCACCAGTCGATTCACTGCTCTCGCTGAGGGTACACACCATATCGGTTTCCACTCAGCTGGATACGCAAAAATCTATCTCGACGACGAACTGATTCTCGATCTGACCGACCGCTGGACCAAAGGTCGCACCTTCTTTGAAGAGGGGTGCGACGAGGTCACAGTACCAATAGAGCTGCGAGTCGGTCAGGAGTACCAGATTCGCATCGACTTTAAGTGTAAACGCGGTGATAACCTCTTCATGGCGGCCTGGCGCCTTGGACTCTCAAAACCTCTGACAGATGTGGATATCGAGGCAGCTGTCAGTGTCGCAGCTTCTGCAGATACGGCACTGATCTTTGCCGGTCGCACAGGCGAGTGGGATACTGAAGGCAGTGACCTAGAGGATATTAGACTACCCGGGCGACAGGATGAACTGATCAGCAAGGTGCTGAGGGCCAACCCCAATACTGTCGTTGTGCTGCAGACCGGTGGTCCGGTTGAAATGCCTTGGATAGAAGCAGCTCCTGCAGTACTTCAAGCCTGGTACCCGGGTCAGGAGTGTGGCAATGCCCTTGCGGATGTTCTGTTTGGCGACGTTGAACCCACCGGCCGACTGCCTCAGAGCTTTCCGGTTAAATTGGAGGACAACCCCACCGCAATTGGTGATCCCCTCGTATATCCGGGTGAAGGTGGTGAAGTTGAGTATCGTGAGAAACTCAATATCGGTTATCGACACTATGATGCGACAGGAATTAAGCCTCTCTTCCCTTTCGGTTATGGATTGAGCTTTAGCGAATTCTCGCTGAGTGATTTAAACGCCGCCGTTCGTGGCGACGGAAGTGTCACGGCTCAAGTTAAACTGACTAATACTGGAGAGAAGCGGAGTACAACCGTAGTTCAGTTATATACATCCGAGCTGAACGCCAAGGTCGAGCGCCCAGTTAAAGAGCTCAAACAGTTCAAGAAACTGACCCTGAATGCTGGTGAGAGCACAGACGTTAAATTCACGTTAACGCTTCGTGATTTCGCTTATTGTGACGTCGAGGCGAGGGGCTGGCGTATAGACGCTGGTCAGTTCCGACTGAACGTTGGTTTTAATGCTGAGCAAATTGATCAGAGCTGTGATGTTGAACTCGACGCACAATTCGAAAGTTACTAAACACTGGCCTTTAAAGGTCATCAAAGGCATCTCAGGACTTCGCTTTGAATTTCGATTTGTCTCAGCTCACTCGGCTAATAACGTTCAATCTGAATCTCTGATCGATGATTACACAAAGTCCTGACGGTATGTTTGCGTGTATCGGATTGGCGCATCGATTATCCGAAAACCCAGACAAATAATGGAGCGTGGAGGCCAGCGGTTCTGGGATGGGTGCTTGACGACAAATGTGTCAAAAAGGGGTCTGACCCCATTTAGAGGAATTGTGATTTATTCTGCACTACGACGTTGAAGGATATTGAGAGTCGGGGATCATCTGACATATTAGGATGAACGAAGTGGTGCACAAATGCGGGCCAGAGGAAGAGCTCACCTGCCTCGGGCAGACGGCGATACTCTGGATCGAACTGTCCGTCATTACGCAAGGCTCCCATGTTTGCCGATCCCCTGGGGTCAAAAAAGCTGATCGCGCCAGGATTGATATCATTGCGTGCTCTATCTGACTGAGGTTGAGCTGGAACACTCAGATAGTAGGTACCCGATAACCATGAATGTGGATGATTATGTAAATTGTGATAATCCCCTTTGGCATTCACATTCGGCCAGCCCTGTAGACTCACTTGTGGCATTTTATCCATGCCTGACTCTTGTACATAGTCGGCTATTGCGCGCATTACACACTGTTGCAACCAGCCGATAGCGGGGTGATTGAGCTCAAAAAGATTTTGCTGCAAGTAACTGGTCGTCAGCTGGTCTTGCTTAGCATTCGCCTGCAGTAGAAGTGATGCGAGAATCGGATTGGCCGCTTCAGCGCCAGGTAGACGGATAGACATAAACAGTGTCGGCCAGAGCCTTTGGAACTCAGCTTCACCGCTTACCCGCTGCATCAGACCAACCTTATCCGATAGCGTAAGACACCTGCACCCTCTTCTTCGATGGAGAGCATTTCGTGCCCGGCAATCTCGCACAGGGAGTTCAAGTCGCGACGACCACTCGGGTCATCTGTTAAGAAGTCGACGGTCGTACCGCTGGGGAGACCAGCGGTACGTTTCTTCAGTCTTAGAATGGGCAATGGGCAGATCAGGCCGACAGCATCGACCTGTAATACCTCAGCCTTCTCAGTTAAGTCGGACGCTGGTTGCACTGCTACCTCGCTCGGCGGCCGACCAACCAAACTCATTTAGCACTGAAGGCGCTGCAAAAGCGATGACCAGTGCTACGGCAAATGCGCAGAGCATAGCTTTCACGATGAACCTCCTTTGCCCTGTTTCGCTTCAACTTCAGCTACCCAGAGATCATGGTGCTGACGCGCCCATTCAAGGTCGACCTGTCCATTACCCATGGCGTCGAATGCACCCTCCATACCGACAGAACCGATATAAATGTGGGCAATGATTGCCAGCATCATGACGAAGGCAACAATAGAGTGCCAGATATTGGCGTATTGCATCTCTTCGTGCGGCAGCAACACCGTCGGTAAATCAGTGCCCGCAACCGAGTTAATGAGTGCAAAGGTTTTTGCAAACATAGGAAGCTCGAACGGAAACAACAGCGACAAACCTGATAGTGATACGGAGAAGCCCATTATCATGACAGTCCAGAAAATGATTTTCTGACCTGCGTTAAACTTCTTCGCAGACGGGTGAGATTTGGTAAAGATACCACCCCCCGCCAACAACCACTTGATATCTAGCTTGTTTGGAATATTGTGCGCAACCCACATAAAGAAGGTCATCACCAGTCCAATCATGAAGGCCCAAGCGATGTTGTTATGAATAAATTTAGAGCCTGCTGCAAGCGTTGCAAACGCCTCAGGCCCGATGACGGGGATCAAGAACTTCCGTCCCATCAACACCAGCAATCCAGTCACACCAAGCGCAATGAAAGAGCCAGCCAACAACCAGTGGCCAAAACGTTCGATTGCTTTGAAGCGCTCTATCGTGGTGCCTGCGGGTCCTCCATCAATCATGATACGACCACGCACAAAGTAGAATATAATCAGCAAACCGATGATGCCCAAGAGTGCACCACCGCCATAGGTGATCATGGGCCCTTCACGCAGTTTGTACCATGGCATGCCCGCATCCTGAATCAGGACAGCTGCGGCTGGACCACGCTGCTGCAGTGTAGGTTCAATCTCATTGTATCGAATTGCGCGGTAAACCTCAGAATCTGAAGTACCGCCATTGGTACCGAGTTGATCAGTGATCGCCTTGGCGCGACTGGGGTCACCGATGTTTTCAGACCTGAAGCGCTCGTCAACGTCTAGCTGCGCTTGACGCGCCATGATGTCTTGCAGTGTCTGAGCACCGCCAGTTGATGACCGATCGACGACAGGTGCCGCCTCGTTAGCCCAACTGGTGTTAAACAGTGATGCTACCAATAGAAAGGCAACAGTTACCGCTTTGAAGTTCATAAGAGCACTCCAATAGAATCCACTAAATGAAGCAGTTAGAGATAAACCGGGGCCCAAGAGGGCCCCGGCACAAAGCCCGAATTAGGCTTTCTTCTCGTAGGCTGTACCCCAACCCCATGCACCAGAACCGAAACCTCGGTTGATGATACGCTGGCGATAGATGTCTGCCACTTCATTACCGTCGCCGGCCAACAAAGCTTTTGTAGAACACATCTCAGCACAGATGGGTAATTTACCCTCTGCGATGCGGTTGCGTCCGTACTTAGCAAACTCTACGGTTGAGTTATCCTCTTCCGGACCACCTGCACAGAATGTGCACTTGTCCATCTTGCCTCGGCTACCAAAGTTACCCGCCTGCGGGAACTGTGGAGCGCCGAATGGGCAAGCGTAGAAGCAGTAGCCACATCCAATACAGAGATCCTTAGAGTGCAACACGATGCCGTCTTCAGTCTGGTAGAAACAATCCACCGGACAGACTGCCATACAAGGCGCGTCTGAACAGTGCATACAAGCTACCGAGATTGAACGTTCACCTGGTTTACCATCTTCGATGGTAACCACGCGACGACGGTTAATGCCCCAAGGGACCTCATGCTCATTTTTACAAGCCGTGACGCAAGCATTACATTCGATGCAGCGTTCGGCGTCGCAAAGGAACTTTGCGCGTGCTTGTCCTTCAAGTGCCATCTTCTACACCTCCTTTTATGCTGGCTCAATCGCACATAGGGTTGCCTTGGTTTCCTGCATTTGGGTAACCGAGTCATAACCGTATGTTTGAATGGTATTGGTAGATTCGCCTAAAACGAATGGATCAGCACCGGCCGGGTACTTCGACCGTAGGTCTTTACCCTCCAAGTGACCACCGAAGTGGAACGGCATGAAGGCTACGCCCTCACCGACTCGCTCGGTTACCATCGCTTTAACCTTGATGCGACCACCTTCCGGACCAGAGACCCAGACATCACTGCCATCACGAATGTTCAGGTTATTCGCATCACGCGGGTTCACCTCAATGAACATATCCTGCTGCAACTCTGCCAGCCACGGGTTAGAACGGGTTTCATCACCACCACCCTCGTACTCAACCAGACGACCAGAGGTCAATATGATTGGGAACTCCTTACTGAAGTCGTTCTTCTGAATTGACTCGTACAGAGTCGGTACGCGCCAAAAGGTCTTATCAGCATAGGTTGGGTACTCTTCCACCAGATCTCGACGAGTGGTGTAGAGTGGTTCACGATGCAGCGGCACAGGATCTGGGAAGTTCCAGACAATGGCACGCGCCTTAGCGTTACCGAATGGTGCACACTCATGCTTGATAGCGACGCGCTGAATACCACCGGACAAGTCGGTCTTCCAGTTGGTCTTCGGACCGGCAACTGCATCAATAGAAGCACGCTCTTCAGCCGTTAGGTCGCCATCCCACCCGAGATCCATCAGCATCTGCATAGTGAACTCTGGGTAACCATCTTTGATTTCGGAGTTTTTCGAGTAAACACCGTCAGCAAGTAGGCTTTCACCGTCTCGTTCTACACCGAAGCGAGCACGGAAGGTAAGACCACCCTGAGATACAGGTACGGACATATCGTAGAGATTAGGCGTACCCGGATGGTTCATCTCTGGAGTACCCCAGCATGGCCACGGCATACCGTATACATCGCCGTCGCAAGGACCACCGACTGCACGCAGGGTAGTCTTGTCGAAGTGATGCTGGTACTGCATGTGCTTCTTGATACGTTCTGGAGACTGACCAGTGTAGCCGATCGTCCACATACCACGGTTAAACTCACGAGTAATATCCTCAGTATTGGGGATATCGCCCTCGAGCTTAATGTTGCGGAACATGCGGTCGGTGAAGCCGAACTTATCAGCGAAGAGTTTCATGATCTCATGGTCGACCTTAGAGTCGAACAGGGGTTCAACGATCTTCTCACGCCACTGAAGTGAGCGGTTAGATGCCGTTACAGAGCCTGCATTCTCGAACTGAGTTGTTGAAGGCAGGAGGTAAGCTCCATCTTTACGGTCATGCAGCACTGCGGAGACAGTCGGGAACGGGTCAACTACGACAAGAATGTCGAGTTTCTCCATCGCCTCTTTCATCTCGAGCATACGGGTCTGTGAGTTTGGAGCATGGCCCCAAAGCACCATAGCGCGTGTATTGTCTGGCTGTTCCAGGTTCTCTTTAGCTTCCAGGATGCCATCGATCCAACGCGAAACAGGAATACCCTTTTCGTTCATCATTGGACGCGACTTACCGTCTTTGTCCATGGTCGCAAAACGACCTTTGAGCCAATCAAGGTCCTCATCCCAAACGCGTGCCCAGTGAGCCCATGAACCCGCTGCCAACCCGTAGTAACCCGGCAGTGTGTCCGCCAGAACTCCAAGGTCAGTTGCACCCTGCACGTTACAGTGTCCGCGGAAGATGTTGGTACCACCACCGGAAACGCCCATGTTACCCAGTGCCAACTGCAGGATACAGTAGGCTCGAGTGTTGTTGTTGCCGTTGGTGTGCTGAGTACCACCCATACACCAAATAACTGTACCGGGGCGGTTATTCGCCAGGGTGCGCGCTACACGCTCAAGCTGGGCGCCCGGCGCACCGGTAACTCGCTCAACCTCTTCAGGCGTCCAACGTTTAACTTCCTCGCGAATTTCATCCATGCCGTATACACGGGTACGAATGAACTCTTTATCTTCCCAATTGTTCTCAAAGATGTGCCAGAGAATACCCCAGATCAACGCTACGTCAGAGCCAGGACGGAAACGAACAAACTCATCAGCGTGTGCTGCAGTACGCGTGAAGCGTGGATCACAGACGATAAGAGGTGCGTTATTTTCTTCCTTCGCTTTGAGAATATGCAGCAGTGACACAGGGTGTGCCTCGGCTGGGTTACCCCCAATCAAGAAGATCGCCTTGGATTTGTGGATGTCGTTGTAGGAGTTGGTCATCGCACCGTAACCCCAGGTATTCGCTACACCCGCCACTGTGGTTGAGTGACAGATACGCGCCTGGTGATCGATGTTATTGGTACCCCAGTAGGCCGCAAACTTGCGGTAGAGGTAGGCCTGTTCATTGGAGAACTTGGCGCTGCCGAGCCAGTAGACCGAATCTGGGCCGCTCTCTTCACGAATCTGCAACATTTTGTCGCCGATCTCATTGATTGCTTGATCCCAAGAGATCTTAGTCCACTCGCCGTTGACCATTTTCATTGGATGCTTGAGGCGGCGCTCATTGTGAGCATGCTCACGCACTGCCGCACCTTTCGCACAGTGTGCACCCAGGTTGAACGGGCTATCCCAGCCAGGTTCCTGACCAGTCCATACCCCGTTTTGTACCTCTGCCTCAACTGTACAACCCACAGAACAGTGAGTACATACTGACTTCTTACGAACTACCTCACCGCCCGCATCGGTCGGTGTTGCAGCCTGAACTCGCGAAGAGCCGAGGGACAAAGTTGCTAACCCGCCAACTGCCACACCAGACGCCGCCAAAAATGAACGGCGATCCATGGTTTTGGCTGCAAGCGATGAAAGTAAAGATCCCGCACGGGAGCCTTTCGCTACCCCATTCGTTTTCTTTCTTAACATGCCTATTACCTCATGTTTTTATTTTTCTCGATCATTCAAAAGCGCTCTCCTCATGAGCATCACGCAACCGTGAAGAGAGCCACTTTTGATCAGAAACGAGCCGATTCCAGATATTTGCGTGTGTGTTCAGTGTCTCGAAGGCCTCTGCTCTTCGGAACGCCATCTGCGGCGGCCTGAGCGGCGGCTTTCGGTGCAACTGCCACTGCAACGGCAGCCGGGGCTGCTGTCACTGCCAACCGCAAGAAGCGGCGACGGCTGTTTTCACGCGTTTGGTTCTCCATGGAACACCTCCACCTGATTGAAAAGATCCGAAGATCCCGGTTATTGAATTGCAAAAGCCTGCGCCTCTACCGCAATAAAGGCTTTCCCAAGAGAGCCTACTGGGGCATAGAACACAGCATTCTGCGCTTCTTCTAAGTCGGTAAAAAATAGTTCCGCCCACTTCGACAAGTGCGCATCAAAAAAGGCTTTTTGAGAAGCAAGATCGCTCTCACAAGCAAACTCATCCGTGATAATACCCGCCATAATTTCACATAGGGTGCCCATGTGGTCCTCAGGCTCTTTCACATCGTCATTGATCTTTATGCCGCGTCGCATCAGATCGGAGCGCAGGTCAGCCAGGGGCTTTTCGTTGAGAAATCCTGTGAGGTAGTAGCTTGCGTACGGGAGCAATTCACCGCGCCCAAGTCCAATAAAAAGATTGTTGTATTCACGTTCAGCGTTGACTGGATCGGTCCTCGCCGCCAGTTTCGCGAGGTTCTGACTTGCCTGCCCTACCGGGGTGTCATCACCAACAACACTACTAAGACCGGCCAATAAATCAGCCGAAGGGGGTGCACTGAGCAAGGCGCCCAGAAGTTGATATAGCTGCGCGCGCGCTCGATCTTCCGGTGTCACAGAACGAGGGCACTGTTTTTCCGCGGTGTTTTCCAAGTTATTTTCCTTTTAATTCTATCTTGGTACAGCGACTTGTTGTCTTTACTCATATTGCGCTTCGCTTATGGCGCTGCGACTTAAATTCCTAGTTAAAACTCATTCTCGGCTTGTAGCGGACGACCGGGGAAATTACCGCTTCAGATTCATCATGCTCCGGTAATTGCCATTGTGCAACAGTCTCGCCATCGCCAGAGTCCGAGCCAGATAGCGTTACAGCAGTTTCAGAACTCTCCGATCGATTAACCGGAATCTCTACGTTTGGCTCGAATCCCTGGATCTCTGCTCTTGCTTGCTCATCCGCCAACTCTTGAAGTTTCTCTTCTGCACGCTTTACCTTGTCAAACATTCCTTTACCCACCTGGTAAAGCGTCTGAACCCCTTCGGCACCGGTAGTGACTAGGTTGAAGTCCTCGTCATAGTCATTAAGACCATCAAGTACAGCAAGCACCGGGTTTGACCGCCACAAAGAACGTAACGCGCGGCGACGCAACGCTTCTGGAATCTCCTTGCGCATGAAACCCTTCACATCCATACCAAGCTCAACAACATCGGGATCGGGGAGTTCGTACTTTGCCAGAATCTCTTCGTCGCTGAGCTCTTCGTTTGCAGCGAGTTCCAACTCTTCCTCTGACTGCTCGTTCTCACCTGGCACCACATCTGGAGCCTGCAACTCCTCTTCCTGACGTACCTGAGCCTTTAGTCGCGACCAGCGCTCAAAACGTGACTCAGCCATTAGTGAACTCTCACCTTTTTAATGCTCCCGGGTGCGCGAAAAACATCACTCTCCTGGCGAATGCGCACGTCACCTTTTCCATCTTCGATACCATCGGTGCGCTGCTTGTCGCGACGTCGCTTTTTGAAAGGCTCTTCAATGTAATGCAGATCAATGAACTCTTTGATCCAAGCCGCAAGGGAATCGGGCATTGGGACAGCCTCGACTATACTTTCGCCACTATCCAAGGCGTCCTGTGCCTCGTAGGCGCTGGCGGTGATGGCACTAACGAAGTAGTCTGAGGGGGAATTGCCGCTCTCGTCGCGGTCTAGAACGACCCATAAAGACGGTACCGCCATATTGAGGGACACTAGGTAAGCTTCAACATCGGCACGAAACAACTCAAGGGTCACTGTACCGGCGTGATAATCGATCACCTCACCCTCACGCACCAGCTCTTTCCAATACGCCTCCGTAGCGCCTGGAATGACTGCAACCGGCTTCCATATGTGCTTTGCCCAGCGAGTTACGCCGGGCACTCGACGGACAACGGCCCCGATGGGAAGTTCGCGTTTCCAACTTTCAGTGCGACCGCTCATGGCTCTCTCTTTTTGTTATAACGTGAAACCAAAAACTCTTTTGTTTGCTGTAACGTGAAACGTAAAAATGGAACACACACTTCCATTTTGGCGCATACTCACTAATCTACTAGTTATAGTCCAACGTAGATCACTTTGGTAATAACACTATATTCGCATCGCGAAATAAAGAATAACTACAATACGAGTCAAACCTCAATGGCGACCCAGAAAACGCTAATCTTGTGCAGTTGCGACAAAACCCAGTCGCTTGATATCAACACACTTAAATCAGTAGCCGGAGCAGATGAAGCGTTCCATGTAGATCAACTTTGCGGTACTGAATTGGGTGTTGCAGTTCAGCATCTCAACTCCGACGCCGAGCTACTCATTGCGTGCGGACAACAGGTCGCTCTTTTTGAACGCTTAGCTGATGAGATAGAAGCGGAGGCAGGCAAGGTAGCGCCTTTGGATTTCATCGACCTCCGGGATCGGGCAGGCTGGAGTTCAAAAACGGCAAAACCTAAACGCATAACAGCCAAGCAAGCTGCACTGCTTGCCGCAAGCCAGCTCAAGTCGCCTATCGTACCCCTCAAAAACATCATCTCCGAAGGTGTCTGCTGTATTGTCGGCCCAACCGAGCTCTGCCTGCGCATGGCTGAGTTGTTACAGGATGATCTGGGTGTTACCTGCATTGTCACCGACTCAGGCCCAATTACGCTACCGTCCTCGCGTTACGATCTGGCCAAAGGACAGCTCAAGTCGGCAAAGGGTGCACTAGGGTGCTTTGAACTAGAGTTCACTGATTTGCAAACCCAAAGCCAGAGTGGTCGCGGCGCTATCAAATTCGGTTCCGTCAAACCGACAGCCAACAGCCGATGCGACGTATTTATCGATTTGCGGGGCGCTGAGCCTGCTTTTCCGAGTTACAAAAAACGCAATGGTTACTTTTGGGCCGACCCCTCTAAAAACGGCGAGTTGGAACGAATCGCACTGGTCGCTCGTGAGCGTGTCGGTGAGTTTGAAAAGAGTGTCTATTACAAACTAGATACGTCGCTGTGCGCCCACTCTCGTGCCAGCAAGGTCGGCTGTACACGTTGCCTTGATGTCTGTCCTACTGAAGCAATTTTCTCAGCCGGGGACTTCGTTCAGATTGATTCGAATATATGTGCAGGCTGCGGAACCTGTGCTTCAGTCTGTCCAACTTCAGCCATTGATATGAATGAGTCACCGTTTGAGGCGATATCACAATCACTGTCTCTGATGGCCCGTACCTATACTCAGCAGGCAAAAGAAGCTCCCCGCCTTCTGGTGCACACGGCACAGGTTGGTTATGAGACAATCGCCCGCCATGCACGACATGCTGAAGGGCTGGCAGACGATCTTATACCCTTCGCAATAGAACATACTGATCGCTTCGGACACGCTGAGATGTTAGCAGCGATTGGAGCGGGCTTTGCTGAGGTGTTGCTTCTAACCGACAACCCTGAAGATGCCGCCGTTCTCCAACCCCAACTCGAACTGGCAAGAGCGTTGCTGAGCGGAGCCTCATCAGAAGCTGAACGTATACGTCTGGTTCAATCAGACGAACTCTCTCAAGCTGGCGAGCACGCTAAGGCAGCCTGTAATCCAGTACTTCTTGTTGGTGGTCGTCGAGATATTACCCGAGTAACAGTATCGGCCGTTGCACAGTCTCAGGGTCGCTCAATTGAGGAGCCGATAGCACTGCCCGAAGGATCGCCATACGGTGCCATTTCGATCAATGCGGATAAATGTACACTGTGTCTCGCATGCGTCTCACTCTGCCCCACGGGCGCACTCGGCGATCACCCTGACCGTCCAGAGGTGCAATTTACTGAGAATGCTTGTGTACAGTGCGGCGTGTGCGAAAGCACATGCCCAGAGACTGCTATCCAACTTATACCACAATTGGAATTGAGCAAGAGCGCGCTAGAGAAGCGAGCGCTTCATGGCGAGGATCCGTTTGAGTGCATCAGCTGTGGAACACCTTTTGGAGTTGCGAGCACGATCAAACGGATAGTGGAGAAACTTGAAAACAACCATTGGATGTACACAAACACAGACAATTTACAGTTAGTTAAGATGTGTGATGACTGTCGCATCAAAGCGCAATACCATGGAGAGGACGCTCCCATGGCGATGGGCCAGCGGCCGCGGGTACGCACCAGCGACGATTACCTGGATAGTTAAGAATTATAATGGACCAAAGCATGGAACAGTTTGTAGAAGTTGGCAAAAGTAACATCATCGGTACGGATGCACCTCGCCCACAGGATAAAAACCCCGAAGGGATCGATCGCATCATCGCTATTGCATCGGGCAAAGGCGGGGTAGGCAAATCAACAGTTTCGGCCAACCTTGCGGTTTCACTGGCAGCGAAAGGGTTAAAAGTAGGGTTGCTGGATGCAGACGTATACGGCCCGAGCCAACCTCGCATGCTGGGCGTCTCCGGTCGCCCTTCAAGCCCAGACGGACATACGATTCTGCCACTGCGTAACCATGGGGTTACACTCATGTCCTTGGGTCTCATGACACCCGAGGATGAGGCGATTATCTGGCGTGGTCCTATGCTGATGGGCGCACTCGAGCAGATGATGAACCAGGTTGAGTGGGGCAAGCTCGACGTGCTTCTGGTTGATCTTCCACCGGGTACAGGTGATGTGCAGATGACTCTTAGTCAGAAGTTCTTTGTAGCCGGAGCCGTTGTCGTATCAACCCCCCAGGACATTGCACTGATGGATGCGCGTAAGGGTATCGATATGTTCAAACGTATGGAAGTACCGCTTTTCGGCCTGATTGAGAACATGGCTTCGTTCGTATGTGACGGATGCGGCAAAGAGCATCATCCGTTCGGTTCAGGTGGCGCCCGTAAGGAAGCTGAAAAGCTTGGAGCGCCATTCCTGGGAGAGATACCACTCGATCTTGATATCCGCATTGGTGCAGACGGCGGCGTACCTATTGTCGTATCAAAACCCGATAGCCCCCAGGCACAGGCGTTCATGCGAATTGCAGAACAGCTTATTCATTCAGAGGCATACGCTCAGGCAGTGCTATGACACAGACACCCCAGTTTCCTCCGCTATTTACGGGCGAGAAGGTTGCCAACCATACTGACCCCTTCGAGAAGGCCATCAGTCGCGCAATCGCGGGCATAGATTCCGGCACCCTTTTTTACTCTGAAGCAGCCGACACGCTTCGTGCGGCCCTGGTACTTGCGCCTGAAACTCCGCTTGAAGAGGCAATTCAAGTGGTCTATGTGGCACAAATCGGATTGGCAGAGAGCCTCGGAGCGCTAGCGCCACCAGAGGTACCGGTTCATTTTGAGTGGCCCGACCGTATTAAAGTGAACGGCGCAGTGTGCGGTAAGGTACGTTACGCTACCGATACACTCGATCCTCAAGCGACTCCGAGTTGGCTGGTTATTGGTATAGAGGTGGCGTTTATTCCTGAAACAGATGATCCAGGATCCAACCCTCTGCAGACCTGCCTATTTGAAGAGGGTTGCGGGGATGTCGATCCGATGGCATTACTGGAGAGTTGGTCGAAGCATACCCTGCTCTGGCTGACCTACTTCATAGACAGTGGCTTCGAACGAGTCCATAACGAGTGGCGACCACGCTGCGATAGTCTGGGTAAGGAGATAGAGAGCCCGATAGCTGGACTATTCGTTGGTCTTGATGAGAAAGGTCGTATGCTTTTGCGACAGGGCGTTATGACCGAAACACTGAGTCTAATCAACTACGCGGAGCAACAATGAAACTAGCCCGAACTGTGAGACTGGATATATCCGACCAAAACGTCTTTGAGCGACCTGCAGCAAGTGGTGAATGGGCAATATCGGGTGGTTTCGAGTTCTCTAACTGGGACGAAACATTCCTGCAAGGCAAAGCCAAGCAGGCATTCAGTAATGGGTGGTATAGCGTTGAGTCCGGCGGTCGAGCCAGCTTTGTGAGCGTATGTACGGTAACCGAGGCAGAGATGAAGCGTGTTCAAGAACAGCTCGCGCAGACTTTCGTCGAGTGCTACGGCGCCCCAAGCTTAGAAGCTGCTCTACCGGTCGCAATCGAAGAGATTGAACAGATGCGCGCAATGTGTGAGGACTTCGAGGACAACACACTATTGATGGTCAGTCGAACTCTCACTGAACTCGGTGTCGAGGAGACCTATCGTTCTCAGGCACCCAAAAGCGCCTCCTTGGAAGCTTTTGCTGTTCACGGAAGCTACGAATAACTAAAGCCCAAAGCTTCCGTAGGGTATATAGCGAACCGGCGTACCAGGCTCTATCTGCTGCGCCGACTCATCCAGCTCAACCAACCCTTCGGACCAAGCCAATCCAGTAACGCGACCCGAACCTTCCGAGCGAAATACCTCTACCTTTCCGTCTCGCACCCGTGCGCGCAGAAGTTCGCTTCGACCGGGTTTTTTGCTCTTGTGAAAGTTTGCAGGCAGGTCGTAGCCCTGGGGTTCAAACCACTCACCGCCAGCCAGTAGCGCCATCGCGGGCGTAGCAAATCTCAATGTGCACACCCAAGCGGCAACCGGGTTGCCAGGCAATCCGACTACAGGCGTGCCTTTGTACATCGCCAATGCCAACGGGCGTCCCGGTTTAAGCGCAATGCGCCAGTTACTGATCTCTCCATCGGTTTTCAGCGTCTTTGAAACGTGATCTTCATCACCCGCCGAAATACCACCGCTGGTGAGTACAAGGTCACATTGCTGAGCGCCTTTATCAAGTGCAGCACGCACATCCTCGGCACGATCAAGCGCATGACCTAGGTCCACGACCGCGTATCCAAGTTGAGTCACCAATGCCATCAGCATAGGGCGATTAGCGTCATAAATCTGCCAATCCGTTACCTGCGCACCGACAGGCTTGACTTCATCACCGGTAGAGAGCACGCCAACCTTCAGGGTTTTATATAGATCTACCGCAGTGACACCCACACTGGCCAACACAGAGATCTGAGTAGGTGTGAGCCGAGTTCCTGCCGAGACGATTAGATCACCTACACTTATATCCTCACCCGCCGCACGAGTGTTGGCTTGAAGTTTAAGACTACCCTGCAGATGTAACTGCCCCTCAACAACCTCAGAATCCTCATCCAATACAACGGTATCCGTCCCTTTTGGAACCACTGCTCCAGTGAGGATGCGAATTGCATGGCCGGCTGGAACCGTGCCCTGAAAAGGTACCCCAGCCGCGCTCCGCCCGTTCACTAGCGGCATCCGTGTGGGCACTTCTGTCACAGGCCCCGCAAAGGCGTATCCATCAACTGCAGAGTTAGTACTCGGCGGATGCGCACGCGGCGCCGTCACATCTCGCGCCAATATCCGACCATTAGCCTGTGCCAGTGGAACCTGGGAATCCACAGCAACAACCGGATGCAGGCGCTGCTTTAAACGATCAAGTGCTTCGTCAACGGGCGTCCAGTTGACACCGGGGGGCAGTGCGAAGCAGTCGTTACGTAAGGGCTTCATGAGTCACTCTCAGTAGAATAAAGTCCACTATCGACTTTACATCATTGATATCAAACTTCGGACCATCAAAATTCAGTTCATGATCAGTAGCCACAGCGATTATCGTGGAATCACGATGATAGAGGGGCTGCTGATCACAGGTCTCTAGGTGCACTTCGATTTTGGGGTAGGGGTGAGACTTCATCCCCTCAACAACCACCCAATCACAGGCACCAAAACGGGGCAAGAGTTCATCCAAAGTCGGCTCTTTCGCGCCCCGAAGTTCGTGCATGACAGCGAACCGCTGTCCACTCGCTAAAATGACCTCATTGGCTCCTGCCTGGCGATGCCGATAACTATCCGTGCCTGGCTGATCGACATCAACACTGTGATGCGCATGTTTTACCGAATTAACCTTATATCCGCGCGCGGACAGTTCACCAATAATCGCCGTGGCCAGCGTTGTCTTGCCGCAATTTTTCCAGCCGACTATACCGATGATATTCACTTGAGGTGCTGCTCCGCCCAGGCCAGATCCTCTGGCGTGTTAATATTGAAAAAGTCATGTTCATCAAAGAGTACCAGCGATTCACCCTGCGCCTGAGTCCACTGGCGTATTTTTCGAACCCCCTGACCAAGCGCATCGCGCAGCTCTTCTCGCAGATCGACCCGCCAACGACCAAAGGTCGGCTGAGGCAAGCGGCCACGTTCAGGGTGTGGCGTGGCGGCCAAGACAACCGGAGTCTGTGACGACTGCAGCCGCTCCACCAGATCAGTCGGAAAATCAGGTGTGTCAGCTGCAACACTAATCAACCAGTCATACCCCTGATCGGCAGCCCAGTCCATACCCGCCAGCACACCTGCTAGCGGCCCTGGAAAGTCCGCGATTGAGTCCGCCACAACTGGCAGCCCCAGATCTTCAAACCGTTTTGGGTCACCATTCGCGTTGAGAACCACAGCGCTTACCTGAGGTGAAATACGATCCACCACACGTTCGATCAGTGTTGTTCCATTCAGTTGCAGTCGCCCTTTATCGACGCCTCCCATGCGAGTTGCCTGCCCACCTGCCAGTATTACTGCACACTCAGCCAATTTGAGCTCCTTTACGTCGCAGCTTATCGCTCTCTTCTGCAACCAAATTGAGATCCTGATCATAGATCAGACGTTGCTGCCCACTCAGACAGGTAAACTTCTTGCCTCGCATACGCCCGATAAGCGTTAAACCAACCTGTCGCGCGATGTCGACACCCCAGGCGGTGAAACCCGACCGGCTTATTAACGTTGGGATTCCCATTAATGCGGTCTTGATCACCATTTCAGAGGTGAGCCTACCCGTGGTGTAAAGCACCTTATCCGACGCGCCTATCTGGTTTAAGTGCATCCAGCCTGCAATTTTATCAACAGCATTGTGTCGCCCTACATCTTCCATGTAAGCCAGCACGTCAGTACCCTGACAGAGCGCAGTGCCATGAATCGCACCCGTCTCCATGTAGAGGCTGGGAGTGTGATTGATCTTATATGAGAGCTCATAAAAACTGCTTGTTCTAACTGGGGTATTAGCCAACTGTAGACCTTCAAGACCGGCCATCATATCGCCAAACACGGTACCCACTGCACACCCAGATGTTCGTGTCTTCTTTTCCAGTTTATCCTCGACGTTAGTTGGTGCAACCGTGCGTACAACGGCGACTTCAAGCTCTTCATCGTAATCGATCCCGGTAACCTGATCCTGGGACTTCAGCATGCCTTGATTGAGTAAAAAACCGAGTGCGAGATATTCAGGATAGTCACCAATCGTCATTGCAGTGACGATCTCCTGCGAGTTGAGATAGATGGTCAGTGGACGCTCTTCAATAACACTGATGGATTTAGGTTGCCCCATTTCATCGACTCCGTCCACCTCTCTGGACAGCCGCGGATCTGCGGGATTTGGAGCGGGATTTTGGCTATTCATTTTATTTTTACCGGTGCAACTGTGGTTGAATGCGCAGGGTCTAAAGTACTCATTGACCGTGCAATATTACGCTTATGAGTAGGAGTTTGATCAGCAAGCGTTCGCTCCCGGGCTCCTCTGTTGTATCCTTTCATCTTCAGCTTAGAGAGTAAACGATGTCAGAGTTTTTAACGACCAAAGAGGTTGCCGCGTTACTTCGGATCAAGGAGCGCAAAGTCTATGATCTGGCGGCCCGTAATGCTATCCCCTGCGCCAAGGCAACCGGAAAACTTCTATTTCCAAAAGCAGAAATACGCCACTGGATGCAGGCAAAGGGCGTCGTTTCTGACTCAACTCACCTGCCAAAATCCGTTGTACTCGGCTCACACGACCCCGTATTGGAGTGGGCACTTAGTGCCTCGGGATCGGGGCTACCAACACTTTTCAGCGGCAGTTACGATGGCATTACTCGCTTCAACAGACGAGAGGGGGTAGTCTGCTCTATCCATATCGAAAACCAGCAGAGTGACGGCTGGAACACCGAGGTGGTTCAGCAGGAGTTGAAAGGGAGTCCCTGTGTCTTACTGCACTGGGCAAAACGTGAACGCGGTTTATTGGTCAAACCCGGAGAGAAAATCCACAGTTTTGCAGACATAGTTGGCAGACGTATTGTGGTACGCCAAGCGGCAGCAGGATCACAGCAGGCGTTTGAACGCCGACTGCAACAGGCCGGCATCAGTTCAGGCGACCTTGAAATCGGCCGACAGGCACAGACTGAAACCGAGGCAGCATTGGCCATACTCGAAGGTCAGGCTGATGCTACTTTTGGTTTACGCTGTTTTGCCGATCGCTATCAGCTCGACTTTATTCCGGTCTGTATCGAGTCCTATGACTTAATTGTTGATCGCCACGCCTACTTCGAACCTGAGTTTCAGGCACTGCTCGATTTTACCCACAGCGGAGAGTTCGCCACTGAGGTAAGGCGTTATGTCGGCTATGACATTACTGACAACGGTAAAATACTATTCAATAGCCCGCGGGCTTAGCTCAATTTGCATTTGGAAAGAATAGCTGTTTGCCGTCAACCTTGTAGCTGGCGATTGCTGCCTGTCCTTTGCCTGATGTCAGCCAGTCGATAAACTTCTGCCCTGCCTCAGCCTTAACATTTGGACACCTGTCCTGATTCACTAGTATCACGCCGTACTGATTGAAGAGACGCTGATCGCCCTCAACCAAAATAGTAAAGTCGCTTTTATTACCAAATTTGGTCCAGGTAGCGCGATCCGTCATCGCATACGCCCCCATGCCCACCGCGATATTGAGCGTTGCCCCCATACCTGACCCCGTCTCACGATACCAGGTACCCGAACTCTCAACAGGATCCACCCCCGTCAATTCCCACAACCTAAGTTCTGCCTTATGAGTACCTGAATCATCGCCACGAGAGACAAAACGTTCTCGTTTGAGCGCAATTGTTTTGAGTGAATCAGCAACAGATTTGATTTCAGCCACGCCGGCAGGATCAGAAGCGGGACCCACTAGGATAAAGTCGTTATACATGAGGTCGGACCGACTCACGCCATAACCTTCAGCCACAAACCGCTCTTCGGCCGATCTTGCATGAACGAGTAAAACATCCGCATCACAGCGCTCCGCATTTTTTATTGCCTGACCGGTGCCCACCGCGACCACGTTAGCTTTAACGCCCGTATCTGCCTCAATCAGCGGCAGGAGGTAGTCATAAAGACCCGAGTTCTTAGTCGAGGTTGTCGACTGGACAATAATCGCGTCACCTGATGAGGCTGCGCCACTCAAGAGAAGAAGGGATAGGGCTAGCGTTGATAGAGACAGTCTGTTGCACAATTTCATTTAAACAATTCCTTATCACTACCGGTATTAGATCAAGAGCTCACCAGCTAGGTAGGCCTTAGCCTCCATTGAGCGCGGTTCGTCGAAGAAAGTGGTTGCACTGCAGTGCTCAGTCATCCTTCCCTTATGCAAAAAGATGACTTCTGCTGCGAGGCGCTTGGCCTGACCTATATCGTGAGAGACAAAAATTGCCTTCACGCCATCCTCTGCGGCACGCAGTATCATCTTTTCGATAATCATCACCGATGCCGGATCAAGACTGGCTGTCGGCTCGTCCAATAAGAGAATGCGTGGTCGTGTGAGCAGCGCACGAGCCAGAGCCAAGCGCTGCTGTTCACCACCGGAGAGCCTTCGCGCCGGCTCAGTCGCCTTCTGTGTCAGATGCACTTCGTGCAACAATTTGTCGATCTCATCTCTGGCACAGTTCTTTGGCGCAGCAAACTCCATGTTTTGCAGAACAGTTCGCCTCAGAAGTGTGGGTCGCTGAAACACCATCGCCTGCTGTGCCTGAAACTGATCAGCCGTCCGATCGAAGAAATGGATCTGTCCCTCTGCCGGCAAAAGTCCATGAAGCGTTCTCAAAAAGAGGCTTTTCCCCGCCCCATTTGCCCCCATAACCAGAGTGATTCCCGGCTCACAAGAACTCAAAGTAATATCATTCAATAAGGCTTTGCCACCCAAACGAAGACTCAGACCTTTCAGACTCAACACTCGAGGTTTTACTTGAGCCGCTTGCCCAAGATCAGACATAGGCTCTCCTGCGACCCATTGTGCGGATCAACATAACCGCCGCATTTACCAGCAACGCCATGCCTACCAGAATTACGCCAAGCGCCAATGCCAGTCCAAGCTCGCCCCGCGCGGTCTCTAGCGCTATGGCCGTCGTCATCACACGGGTCAAGTGATCGATATTGCCTCCGACGATAATGACAGCACCAACCTCAGAAACTGCTCGACCGAAACCAGCAAGCAGCGCAGTAACCAACGAATAGCGTGCATCCCACAAATAGGTTGGGATCGCTCTGAATTTTGAAATTTTCAGACTGTGAAACAGCTCGCGGTATTCAAGATGCAGATCTTCCATCGTCTGATGTGCCAAAGATGCGATTATCGGCGTAATAAGCACGACCTGTGCGATTACCATTGCCGTCGGCGTGTAGAGCAAGCCCAGAACACCCAGGGGGCCGGAGCGAGACAGCATAAGGTAGACAAGCAGGCCAACAACGACGGGTGGTAACGCCATGAGTGCGTTTAGACAGGTAATGACCAGACGACGCCCGGGGAAATGGCTAATCGCGAGCAGAGTGCCCAGAGGCAATGCCAGAAGTACCGAGATAAGCAGGGCCATCAAGCTGACCTGCACTGAAAGTGCCAGTATCTCGTATAGATCACTATCACCGGAGGTGATGAGGCTTAGGGCTTCGGCAAATGCATCAATAACCATATTTTTGCAATTTTTACGGTTTCCGTAATTTTTGCCTAGTCTTGTACGAAATCAGATCGATTGCAAGCCTAGGGAATGTGACTAGTATTAATCAATAATAAAAAGATGAGCCCGATATGACGGCACGAAAATGGTTGACGGAGATTTCAGCAGCTTATGCTGACCTAGGCACGTTCTTGCCTCTGACCCTCGGATTGGTTGTGCTCGCGGGAGTAGACCCAGTGGGATTACTTTTTGGTTTTGGGTTGTTTGCCCTCGCAACGGCATTCATTTACCGTCGCCCGATTCCAATTCAACCGATGAAGGCTACCGCCGCTATGGGTGTTGCCGGTGTCATCGGCCCCGATGTCTTGATTGCAACTGGCATACTACTCGGGCTCACTCTTATCCTTTTGAGTCAAACCGATCTTTCAGGGCGCTTGAAACGCCTGGTACCACGCACAGTTCTTCACGGTATGCGAGTCGCGCTGGCACTGACACTCTTACTGAGCATCATTGATCTCAACAGTGTTTCAATCCCAGTCACAGCGGCACTACTGCTGTTATTCTTAGTGATGCAACTGAGTGGCCTTCGCCCGATCAGTTGCTTGGTTCTGCTTAGCGCAGGCTGGGTGTTTCTTGGAGAAACCATTTCACTCTCAGCGAGTCTGCACAGTATGAGTCTCCCGACGCTGGCCATTCCAGAAGCCACAGCCTTTGTTGCAGCAATGGAAACGGCGTTTTTACCTCAACTCGCTCTCACTCTCACTAATGCACTGATTCTGACAGCGGTTATCGCTCAGGATTATTTCCCGGATGATCGAAAACCGGTTACCGAGAAACGACTGGCATTGAGCTCTGGTCTGGCAAATCTTCTGTTGGCCCCGATTGGAGCTATCCCGATGTGTCACGGTGCTGGCGGACTATCGGCTCACCGTGCGATGGGTTCAGCAACGGGCTGGTCGATCGCGATTTTTGGGGCGACTTGTCTGGCTTTGGCCGCCATGTTCGGTTCTCAAGTAACCGCCATAATTGCGGCAGTTCCGGCAGAGGTCATACTGGTTCTACTTCTGTTCGCCAGTTGGCATCTCGCAGATCCGATTCAGATAGTCAAAGTAAAACCCTCGTGCAAACTGATTATTGCCGGCATGGTTATGGTCGCTCTGACGGCGGGACTGATGACAGCGCTGGCTGTCGGCGTCATTCTCGAATGGTCGATAACGCGATACTACCGAACTTATCAGGGCTGATCCCAGCCATCGATTAGTACCTGCGCGAAAAGCTCAAGGGAATTCCAGAGTGCAGCCGCTGACTGCACACTGAATCCCCAGCTCATGATTTAAGAGAGGCGCTCTGCATGCCAGCGCAGATGATCCTCCATGAAGGTGGAGATAAAAAAGTAAGAGTGGTCGTAACCTGGCTGCATACGCAGCGTCAAATCGATTCCAGCCTCGCGACAAGCATCAGCCAGCAACCAGGGTCTCAGCCCATCATTTAAGAAACTGTCAGCGTCACCCTGATCAACTAAGAGCTCATCAATTCGAGCGCCGTCTTCGATTAACGCCAGGGTATCCCAAGCCCGCCAACTAGCCGGCTCAACACCGAGATATTCACCCAGCGCGCGCTTAGACCAATCGGCTGTAGAGGGTTGCACGATGGGAGCAAAGGCAGAACAACTACGATAACGACCCGGATTTTTCAGGGCACATATCAGCGCACCATGCCCGCCCATGGAGTGGCCGAAGATACTCTGACGCTGCGCATCCAACGGATAGTTCGCAAACAGCAGTTCAGACAGTTCAGACGTCACGTAAGTATACATCTGATAGCTGTCGGCATAGGGGGGCTCCGTCGCGTCAACATAAAATCCGGCACCCTGCCCCAGCTGCCAGTCAGATGAGTCGAACCCCGCTATATTTTCTCCACGCGGACTGGTATCTGGGCAGACCACAGCTATACCGAGTTCTGCGGCAATACGGCGGTACTCGCCCTTCTCCATGACATTAGCGTGGCTACACGTTAAACCCGACAGATACCAGATAACTGGGAATGGCCCCTCCCCCTCTGGCAGAAAGAGAGCAAAGGTCATATCGCACCGGGTACTCGTCGAGGGGTGACGAATCACTAATTGGCGGCCGGCAAAGCTCCTATTCTCCGATAAAACTTCCATCAGAACTCCACTACAGCGCGAATCGACTCACCCGAATGCATTAAATCAAAGGCTTTATTGATATCTTCAAGCTTCAGCTTATGGGTGATCATTGGGTCTATCTCGATCTTGCCATCCATGTACCAATCAACAAATTTAGGCACATCCGTGCGACCTTTAGCGCCGCCAAAAGCAGTCCCTTTCCAGACGCGGCCAGTCACTAATTGAAACGGACGCGTGCTAATCTCTGCACCAGCCGGGGCAACACCAATAATAACGGACACACCCCAACCACGGTGCGAACACTCCAGAGCTTCACGCATAACATTGACATTACCGGTCGCATCGAAGGAGTAATCGACGCCACCAAACAGGTCCTGTTCAGTTTTAGTCAGTTCAATGATCGCCTGAGTCACAGAGCCTTCGATTTTTGACGGATTAATAAAATCAGTCATCCCAAACTTTTTCGCCATCTCAGCTTTGTCGTCGTTTAGATCAACACCGATGATCTTGTCCGCACCCGCCATACGCAGCCCCTGAATCACGTTCAGACCTATTCCACCGAGGCCGAATACCGCAGCAGTTGAACCGATCTCAACACCTGCTGTGTTTATTACAGAGCCTATTCCTGTGGTAACACCACACCCGATGTAACAGATCTTATCGAAGGGGGCATCGTCGCGAACTTTCGCCAGCGCAATTTCAGGCATTACGGTGTGATTGGCAAAAGTTGAACAGCCCATGTAATGGTAGATTGGTGTGCCGTCCAACATTGAAAAACGGGTAGTACCATCTGGCATCAGGCCCTGACCCTGGGTATTGCGGATGGCTGTACACAGATTGGTCTTGCCACTAAGACAGGCATGGCACTGGCGGCACTCTGGCGTGTAGAGAGGGATAACATGATCACCCGGTTTGAGTGTAGAGACACCCTCACCAACCTCGACTACAACACCCGCTCCCTCATGACCCAGAATCGCCGGAAACAGACCCTCTGGATCATCACCAGAGCGCGTAAATTCATCGGTGTGACATACACCCGTAGCTTTAATTTCTATCAGCACCTCGCCGGCTTTCGGGCCTTCGAGGTTTACGTCCATTATTTCAAGAGGTTTGCCCGGAGCTAGGGCGACGGCGGCACGAGTTCTCATCTTATCTCCCGAGTTGTTATTCTTTCTACTCTGGTGAGGAATGTTAGCACCGAATGCCAAAACGTTGGCACAGTCGGCACTTTAAGTGTCGCATTTCAGCCTGTTTGTGTCTCAACCAGCAAGATCAAAAGTTACTCGCTCACCAGTTCCGGTTCCAGCACTTGCCAGACTGTCTCCAGGATAATGGGCTGCGCTTCGGCATTTGGGTGTAACCCATCTGCCTGCATCAGATCCCAATCTGTTGCCACACCGTCCAGCAGAAAGGGGACCAGTGGAAGATCATGCACAGCCGCCACCTCCTGAAAAAGTTCGAAGAACTCCTGGGTGTATCTAGGTCCGTAGTTAGGAGGCAGGCGATTTCCCAGCATGATAGTGGACGCATCAGTGGCATTTACCAACTCAACTAACTTATTGAGATTAGCTTCCACGATCGTCAGCGGAATACCACGCAAGCCATCATTCGCTCCCAACTCAAGCAGCACCATGTCAGGTTTATGAAGTTCCAACAAGTCGGGTAAGCGCGAGAGTCCGCCAGAGGTTGTTTCACCACTGACACTGGCATTGATTAACTCGATTGTGCGACCCGACTCATCCAATCGCTGTTGTAGTAAATCGACCCAGCCCTCGCCACGCTCAAGTCCATAACCAGCGGCCAGACTATCGCCCAACACTAGAATGCCGTCTGCACGACTGTTCAGCGATGTGAAAGTTAATGTTGCTATTACTATGCTAGTTAAGAGCCTGAGCACGGTACTCCCCCTGAGATCCTGAGCTAAACCAGAAGATAACACGTAGAGTAGATATACTAACCTTCTATTATTTAGATCACCTGAATGTGCAGAGCTATAGATTAATGAATGCCCAAAACACCGTTCTGGAAACACAAAATCTCGCAAAATCCTTTCGCTCCGCCGGTCGAGAGTTTGAACTATTTAAAGCACTCAACCTGAGTGTCAAAGCGGGCGAGACGCTCGCTATTGTTGGCAAGTCCGGCGCTGGCAAATCAACCTTACTAAGCTTACTTGCCGGTCTGGATGTTCCCACCTCCGGCTCAATCAGCCTTGACGGTCAACGCCTCGATACGCTTGATGATGCCACCCGAGCGAAACTGAGGTCAGAACAGATAGCCTTCATCTTTCAGTCGTTTCATCTGCTACCGGAACTTGATGCTCAAGCGAATGTCGCACTTCCGCTGGAGATCCGGAACGACCCAAACGCAATGCAAAAAGCAGCTGATTGGCTCACTAAAGTTGGGCTGGGTGAACGTCTAGACCACACCCCGGCTCGGCTCTCAGGAGGCGAGCAGCAGCGTGTCGCAATTGCGCGGGCCTTTGCGGGCGAACCCAAGGTGCTATTTGCTGATGAGCCCACTGGAAACTTAGATGAAGAGACCGGTAATCAGATCATCGACCAACTCTTCGCATTCAATGAACAGCAGGGCACTACATTAATTCTGATCACGCATGATCCCGAGCTTGCTGCACGCTGCCAGCGCCGCATTCTGTTGGCTAACGGAACCCTGGAGGAGAGCTGATGAATCCTGTGGTTCTGAGACTGGCCCAGCGCCAGCTCTGGGCGCAGCTACGCACAGTAGAGTGGAGAGCTCTGGTACTCGCCACTTGGTTGGCGATTACCCTGACCACATTTTTGTCACTGCTAAGTGACCGACTTGAACAGGGCTTACTGCGAGAGAGCGCCAGTGTCCTGGGAGCCGATCTGGTACTTCGCTCCAGCCGCCCTATCGACGATTTACGTGAACTGGCGGCAAAGGAGGCGGGCCTAACAACGACCAGAGTTATTCAGTTCCCCACCATGGTCGGCGCTGGGGATAATCTGGTACTGAGCTCCGCTCGAATCGTCAGCTCCCCCTACCCGCTAAGGGGTGAAATAGTCACCCAGCCAGCGCAACAAACGCCTGTCCCAGAGCCCGGTACAGCTTGGGTCGAGCCGCGAATTCTGGAGCAGCTACAGATTGACGTTGGCGACTCGATCCAATTTGGTTACGTAGACCTTGTAGTAAGTGCGCGCTTACTTACATCGCCTGATAGGGGAAGCGGTTTTCGCAGCCTGAGCCCCCACGTATTAGTCAATCAGCAGGACCTTGAGGCGAGCGGAGTGCTAGCGCCCGGGAGTCGGGCGCAGTTCCGTCTGCTGATGTCTGGCGCTGACGACCAAATTGCCGCCTTCGAGCGGCAACTGACTCCCGAGCTGGAGCAGTATGAGCGTATTCTGTCACTCACCAGTGACCAGCCTGTAACTGGCAACGCGCTGGGCAATGGTATGTCCTATCTGCGTCTCAGCGCACTGACAGCTCTGTTACTCTCTGCTCTGACCATCATGCTGGCTCTACGCCGATTTAGTAACGGCCAGCAGACCCGTAGCGCGCTGTTGATGTCTTTAGGATTGCAGCCCAAAGAGGTAATTCAACTCTATCTATGGCAGCTTCTCATCGCCGCCGGCGTTATTGGCGCGTTCGGAACACTCAGCGGAATCCTGTTTGAGCGTATTGCTGACTACTGGATTGCCGACCTTCTCCCCCAAGCACTTCCAACCGCTAACTGGTGGAGCTACCTCAGTGGTGCCGGTTTGGGGTTTGCCATGCTGATACTGCTGGGCCTGCCCCCGACGCTGGAACAGTCCCAGGTACCGGTTGCTCAGCTCCTACGCGGTGAAGATCTTAAAGCTCGAACAGGTTCTGGGCGTTCACTTTACGCGATTAGTCTGGGGCTGTTGGGCGGGACTATTCTTTTGTTTTTACAGGCGCCGCTGGCCGCATTCCTGTTACTGCTCGCACTCGCTGTCTGCGGCGTGCTTTTTGGTTGGCTCGCACAACAGACGCTGCACTGGTTGGCGAAGCCACTAGCCAAGCGCATGACGCTTGGGCGTCTGCTGAAGATCCGCCTCAGCCAGCAACGCCGTTGGCATCGGCTGCAATCTGCTGTGGTCATATTACTGTTGACCCTTTTAAGTGTGGTATGGGTCAGCCGCCAGGATTTGATCCAGGAGTGGCAGGCGCAGTTCCCTGACGACGTGCCAAACTACTTTGTTATCAACATTCAGGACTGGCAGAAGCCAGCGCTGGACGATTTTCTTGATCAACGTCAGATAGAGACTGAGCTCTATCCCATGATCCGTGGTCGCCTGATGGAACTTAATGATGCACCTATTCGTCCGCAACTAAACGAAGAGCAACTCAAAGATAACTCGTTAGGTCGCGAGCTCAATTTAACTTGGCGCGACACGCTACCTGGGCACAACCAACTGCTTGCAGGCGAGTGGTGGAGCCCAGACTCCACGGAGCCGGAGATCTCAATTGAGCGTGACATGCTGGAGGATCTTGGACTTAAACTCGGCGATCGACTTGGCTTTGACGTTGGCGGACAGCCGGTTAGTGGCACCATAACCAGCATTCGGGAGGTGCAGTGGGAGTCCTTTCGTCCGAATTTCTACGTGATCTTCTCGCGTCCGGCACTGGAGAGCTATCCAGGGACCTGGATTACTAGCTTCAAACTCGATGACGACAAACGTACGGCCGCCACCGATCTGCTTCGAGAGTTCCCGTCCCTAACGCTGATTGATATTGACCAGTTACTGGAGCAACTTGCCGGCTGGCTGGAACGCTTGGCCGATAGCTCGGCAATGGTGTTGGGGCTGACACTCGCCTGTGGCCTGATTCTAATCGCAGTCACCCTGCTCCAAGCCCTCGAGCAGAGACGATTTGAAGCTGCACTGCTGCAGACACTTGGCAGCACCTCTAAACAGACACAGAAGCTTGATCTCCTTGAGTTTGCTTTGCTGGGAGCTGTGTGCGGAGCGCTTGCAGCGGTGAGCGCGGAACTCATACTGGCAGCTTTGCACCAGAATCTGTTGCGCGTGGATGTACGCTTGCATCCAGAACTTTGGCTGAGTCTTCCGCCCCTGGCGGTCATGCTATTTGTGGGTATTGGATTCGCACTGCGCGCGCCGCTTCGTATCGAACAGTGTTACGCCATTTTACGTAACAAAAGCTGATCTATGAGCGGGATTTCAGCGCACTGAGTAGCTTTTCTGATGAGAGGGGCTTTGTCAGTACAGCATTTGCCCCGGCACTCAGCAGTGCAACGCGATCAGCTTCTGACATCGCTGCCGTTACGGCAAAAATCGGCTGGTTGAAGCCTCTCTCGCGCAGCGCCGCAGTGAGCCCTAGGCCGTCGAGTTGAGGCATATGAAGGTCCGTCAGGATGAGGTCAAATGGGTGTTCTTGCGCGAGTTGTAACGCTTCCAAACCATTGCCGGCAACGCTCACATGCGCGCCGGCCTGTTCCAGCATTTTTTTAGTGATCAGCTGCAGCGTAGGCGCATCCTCAGCAAAGAGAATCGACAGACCCCTGAGCACCTGTTGCTCTTGCAGAACGGTTTCCAGCGGCACCGACGCGTCGATCGCTCGTGCCTGAAAAGAGAAAATGAACTGCGCACCACCCTCTAGGCGATCCCTATAGATCAGGTCTCCCTCCATACTCTTAGCACTGTCTCGGCAGATATAGAGCCCCAAGCCGGTGCCTTCATGCCCCTCCCCGCCTTGCACAAAAGCATCAAACAGACTGTGCTGTTTATCTGTCGCGATGCCCGGACCATTATCTTCAACAACCAGTACAATCTGATACTTACCTGGGATACTAAAGTTCTCACTGGCATAGAGCGTCACCCATATATCAGTCGGCTTCGCATGGATAGCGGCGTTACGAATAAGATTAAGCAGGATTTGACGAACAGCTACCTGGTTGATTCGGACCATTTTGGCGGGCAACCACCCCTCCTTGAGGTGAATATTAACAGCGTCTCCAAAGGTGGCTCGTTGGCTGGCAATAATGCCTTCAACCAGCTCCAACAAGTCGATATCACGCAGAGACTTACGCTCAACCAACTGCTCAGGCTGTATCATTTCTCGCAGCTGATCAATTAAAGAGAGCGCGTGATCTATGCTCGCTTTTATCTCTCTTTGGTGGACAGGGTCGCTGGCAATCGCATCATCGGCAAGCATCATGGAAGCGGCTACTAGCGGCGTTTTTAGCTCATGTCCGATAACAGCAAACATTCGGCGATTACCATCAGAGAGTCGACTAAGCTCCAGGTTCTGATGTTCAAGCGCTAAAGATTTGATTTTTTCGGCCTGGATATCTTGCGACAACCCCAACTGCAGGGTCTGTCCGGTGGAGTCTTTATAGGTACCGATAATCGATTCCCGTATCCAACTGCTCTCCAGGCTATTGGGGCTCAGATGTATTTCATACTCAAGCGTGCCGCCTTCGCCTGTCATCTCAGTGCGATACTTGTCCCTGTACTGAGGTAACATCATCTCAAGCCAAGGCTCATAGGGGATAAACTGCTTCCGCTTGTCGCGGTTATAGACGAAGTGCCCCTCACCAGTATCCAAACTACGTTCGAACAGCGTCATATCAGCGAAGCTTAATGCTGACTCAAGGGTTTTCTGAACTCTTACGAGATCATCCACAGGGATTCGGTACATCAGTTGATATTGGCGATTGTTTTCCACATAGGGGCTGGAAAAGCCAAATCTATTCCAACGGGACAGTGTACCCGTGTCGATATCCCGACTCGCAACTACGACAGATCGGCCGGGAAACTTACGCGCGTCGATCAGCGCTGAAACGCCCTCACGGTCGTGAGCCAGATAAATGAGTTTTGAGTAGGGTATATTTTTGAATCGCGATGTCGCTTCCGAGGGGCCCGCCAACGTCTCAAGGCGGTCTGACTCTATATCGTATCGACAGATCTCGGTACCTGACTCCCTGAGCACCAACTCCATTTGCTGGTTGGTTCGGGCTAGCATCAGGCTCTGGCGCTTCGTTTCAGTAATATCAGTTCGGATGGATATGTAATGGCTGATCTCGCCTCGCGCACCCTCAACAGGAACAATAGTTGATGCTACCCAATAGCTAGAGCCATCACGACGGCGGTTACGGATCTCGCCATTCCACACATCACCTGCCGTGATTGTTTTCCAGAGAAGTTTGTAAAACTCTGCTGAGTGCTCATCAGATCTGACGATCCGATGGTTGCGGCCGAGTAACTCAGCCTCGCTGTAGCCACTGATCTGACAAAAAAGATCATTGGCATAGACAATATCACCACGGCGATCAGCCACACTGACAATCGCATGTGCATTCAATGCCAGTTGCAGTGCAGCCGGAATTGGACCGATGATCTGTTCTAGGGTCCTACGCCTCATTAAAGCTCTTTAAATATACTTATATATAAAAATCAGATAGTTAACCCATAAAGATTAGACGAACATCCGTATTTTGCTAATCAGAAGGCGAGCTCAAGCCGTGGCATACCCTCGGTAGCACCCGCCCGAGCTATACAGGGAAAGATGCGTTCATTCGCTATACCGACACGAATCAACGCCGAACGCAGAGATTCAATCCGACCGGCAGCAAGATCTGCGATTCTCTGACTCCAGAGGTTACCCAACTCCATCTCAGGGACTGGAGCTTCTGCCTTGAGCTGCTCCTCGACTAACTGGTCCCAGAGTAATCGCTCCTCATCAACGGTGGTCACCGGACAGATCTCCAGCGTTAATGTTGGCCGCTCCTGCATCATACCCGCCAGCTTCGCTGCGTAGTCCCGCCCCATCTGGTTGAGCCCCACTTCGGCTGAATCAAACTCCATCGCTTGCAACTGGATAAATCGCCCTGACTCATTGGCATCCTTAACCGCACTGTAAACCATAAAAATCGCCCCAAATGGCTGCAGTGAATTAGTTAGGTACGCCATTGCGCCCTCCTTCACACCTTTGGTCACTACGATTTGAATAACATCCTGATAATTAAATTTTGGATCGTTGATGTCGCCGCTGACTGGCAGGTCAAGTTTGATTACCCGTTCATCACTTTCCAGTATTGAAACCGCGCTGGGGAGCGGCATAGTGAATAGTTTATCGGTCTCATTGGCAGCACTATCCTGCGCACGCTGTACCTCAAGACGCTGAATACGAACGGCGTTGTTACCATTGATCTGACCGTCTTTGAGCGTACCTGTGGAAACTAGGTTGAGTGCGCCACTACGAATCTGATAACCGGCGAAACTCTGCACCAGAGGACTCAAAATGGGCATTGGTAGTGAACTGATACTCAGAGTCCAATCCCCACTGGGCTTGGTACGTAAGGGGGTAATATTGGCATCCAGGCTGATATCCGCGGCTTCGTTTAGCTTGGCCCGGAGTTTGAGAGGCAGAACCTTCCCGCTGCGCGAGTCCCATTCACCAGCGCTTACCTGAGAAGCGACCAGCTTTAAGATCAGTGGCGCAGCCAGACTAGTGTCTCGGTAGTTGAGCTCAGTGCCTCCCTGTGCAAGCCAGCCCATTAAACTGATATCAAATGGCAGGTGCATCTCTTTCGCGCTTGTCTCAGTCGCTTCCCTTATATCCGCAGTCTCTGCCGGGGTCTCTGCACTGTTGGCATTAGAGTCGCCAACTCCGGCTTTCAGCTCTGTCTGCACGTTAGCTAGCAGATCAATCGTCAACAGAGTTCCCAACTCCAGATAGTTATCAGCGAAGGCAGCCCGATCCACTTCGAACCGATTCAGTGCAAGTAGCGGCGTTTCACTTGAACCGACCAGCAACTCAGTAAACTCCAGGTTCTGCAGATCAAATTGTTGATCTTTTGTCAGACTAAAACCCTGCAGCTTTGCCTGTTGTAATGCGACAGATTGAGGCCCCAGCACTCTAAGCTGATCTAACTGGCTCGCACCTAAAGAGGCACTCTGGAGCACAAAACCACTATCCAGCAGCAGACTGAGATCGCTTTGCAAGCTGGCCGCTTGGACCTGCTGTTCCTTATCAGCGTAATTGAGCCCATCAGCTTTCACCGGTGTGGCTAACTGCAGAACCTCAGCTGAGCGCTGTAACTGCGGCTGCAACCTCAGCTCCTGCACTGATGCACTCAGCATCCCTTGACGGAGGTTGATCGCCTCAGCATCAACTGAACCACGTACTCGCTGGTTCTCCCCCTGACGAGTAAAATTCAAGTCTGTATTCAATGCTGCCACAGAGATGCCAGCGTCGTTTGTCTGTAAAGCAAGCTGCTCGATTACCGCGCTGACAGATCCACTCACAGATTGGGGATCAAGTTGTGACAGAGGATCAATAAAGTTTAACTCTGGTCGCAACTCTGATGAGCGGATCTCGAGCCTCTGCGCAGGATCAGAGTATTCAAGTTGCTGCAGCCCCAGTGAGGCACTCAGTGATGTCCCCTCTTGCTGACGAACAAAAATATCGCCCGACAGAGCGGCCAGAGCAACGCGTCTCTGCTGCTGAGTCGACCAATTAAGTTGCTGTAGATTCACGTTTCCACTGAGCGCTAGCGACCGGTTGGCAACATCTGCACCCACAGGTGTGCCAGTAGATTCTGCATCGCCTGAAAGCTGAATAGATTGTTCCTCAGCCTGACGAGAAAGATTTAATTTTGTATCCAGGCCTAGCAGAGTCATATCGGCCTCATCTGACTGCAAACTAAGCTGCTCAAGCACTGCCGTGATGGAACCAGTCACCGACTGCGGGTCAAGTTGTGACAGCAGATGATTAAAGTTCAACTCCGGCTGTAACTGCACTGAACGGATCTCCAGCTTCTGCACGGGATCCGAGTATTCAAGTTGCTGCAGCATCAGAGAGGTGATTAGAGATGCACTTCCTTGCTGCTCTACTTGGACATCACCTGACATCACATCCAGAGCCACGCGTCTCTGCTGTTCAGTCGACAAATTAAGTTGCTGTAGATTGACGTTACCACTGAGCGCTAGTGGACGACTGGCCAACTCTGCACTGATAGGTAATTGCATTTGGCCGTCGAACGCCAGGGATTCACCCGCGATTTGACGCTCGTTCTGACTCAAACTGAAGGCGGAGGATTGCAGTTCGACCGCTGCATCTAAAACAGCAGAGGAACTGCCAAACTTTCCTTTTAAATTCAGGAGAGAGGTATCTGTCTTCACTGCGACGTCTTTGGCTTTAAAATCAGCCTGTTTTACCTCAAGATGCAGATCAATAGCTTCGGTCAATTGATCAAACTGAGTGCGCAAATCCAGCTGGGCCAGCACACCACTCAATGTTTCACCCTCGGCCTCCAGTCCGCGTACACTGAGGTCCATCTTCGTTGATTTCAGGCTATCCAGTGACAGAGGGAGCGCTGACTGAGGCAAGGACAGCCTGAGTGGACCATCAAGGTCTACCTCTTCCAGGCGGTATTGCTCCTCGCCACGGTGCAGCTGAAGGTGCGTTCCAGAGAGCCCAATCGCAGCGTCCGCTTCTTTCAAATCGGCGGAAAGTCGACCGGCATACTGCGCGCTCACCTGCTGTCCAGATAAACCCAGATCACCCAGGGTCAGGACGGGCTCAACCAGATCGAGTTGCAGTGCCATTTCTTCCGTATCCACCCGATAGCTCAACATCAGATCAATGTTCGCGAGTCGTCCGTCGAGGTCCGCACTGCTTAAAGCTAACGCCTGAACGCCGCCACTCACCTGCAAGCGGTCCAGACGATCAAGCGAAGAAGAGCTACCCCGTAGCTGCAACTTCTGCACGCTCGCTTCAAGCTGGGGGCTCGCGACCCTGAGGTTATCGAGCACCATATCAGCATCGACAGATACAGGATTCCACACCGGTTCGCTCGCCTGAGTACCCAGCCCCAGCCCGCCCCTCAGTTGACCGATACTTGCCCGCTTGCCCCCTGCATCAACAGTGACGAGTTGTTCAATCTGAATATCAATATCTAGATCGCTGTCGCTCTGAATTTGCGGTGCATTGAGTTGCAGCGTACCCAACTGCAGATACCCCAGTTCAGACTGCAACTCCGTATCACCCAGAAGAAGATTGAGACTACCGTTCAAACTGCTCTGCGCAGGATTAAAACGGACATTGGGCTCTATCTCGATAGACCCTATTCGACCGATCTGCGCCCCCTGTTTTAGGCTCAAACCCTCGGCATTGAACGTACCGTTGAGACTTAACTCTGTGAGTAGTTCAGCGCCCTCAGAAAGATCCAGATGCTGCCTTGCACGACCCTGCCAAAGCAACTGAGAGACCTCTAACTCCAAATCGTCACTGCGAATATCCACCGCATTCAGTCTTAGGCTACCCGACTGAGAGACCCAGGCGTTGTAACCCTCCAAAGCAACTTCAATATTAAGGTTCGCATCCAGGCTCGCCGCCATGTCTGGCTCAATTGTTGACAGTAGCGGCGTCAGCTCTAACTGACGTAGCGCAACATTCACTGAGACGGTCTTGCGCTCGGGTAGCGGCAAAGCCGATGAGTCGATGGTAATAGGGGCATCATTAAGATGGCCGACAAAGCGAATATCAGTCGACTCCAAGGGTGACCATTGATAAAAGGCACCTATATTCAGTCGCTCTATATTGAGTTGCTGGGCCCCCTGAGATTGCAGCAGCTGTATGTTAACATCCACCAACTCCACCAAATCAGAACCGATCTGGAGACGGCTCGCTGACTCGACTTCCTCCGGCTCCCTTGTCTGACCTGCCAGTACAATCGGCCCCAGTAAAATCATCTGATCTTGTTGTTGTAGCTGGAGATCTGCGTCCTCCAATCGGAGTCCTGACAGACGCAACCGTTTATCTAGCAGCTCCTTGAGATAAATGCCGACATTCAGACGCCTGAGTTGCAGTACTGATCTGTCGGCATGACGCAACTCAAGACCGCTCAAGGAGACGCTAGCATCCAACCAGTCAATACTGACTTGCTTAAGCCTGACCTCATTGGCTCCCTGCTGCAACAACGTATAAACGATCAGATCTCTCGCCACATAGGGCGTAACGTGAAAAGTCAATAAACCCAACAGCAGCAGCGAGACTGCCCAATAGACCGGACGCATAGAGGTAAACTCAGAATTCTTAATTTGGGGATCGGTGATTAAAGCTTAGTCCAAAGCGAGTGTTTATAAAGCGCTGATCGTCAAACTGATGGCCGCAAATGATGGATGCGCCCTCGGATTTCTCCTGATAAAATTCACACAATATTTGATTGATATCACTTTTTGGGAGTAAAGCATGGCACAGGACAACTTCGACGGCGACAAAAGCGGCTGGGGCTGGATCGCTATCAATCTGGTCGCTCTGGCCTGGATCACTATGCCAGTCAGTATCGCACTGGTAAAAGTCGTTCAGTGGTAAGCAGAGATTGCACCCAATGACGCGGGAGCCTAGGCTCCCGTTTTTAGTTTTAATCAAATTCTATTTGCCGATTTAGCAAATCAGACATTCAAACCTGTATGAAATCGGGATTGCTAAGCAGAGGCGAGCCACCGATCAAGCGGGTAGCTTTCACCTTTGGCGACCAGCG
>DATHZN010000046.1:0-12552 GCA_035458585.1 Marinobacterium sp.
AGGAGTTGATATTCTGCTCACCGATTCAACCCTGCACCCGGAGGTTGACCCTGACTTTTCAGAATGGCTGAGCGCTCGGGGCATTCAACTGCTTGATCAGGATCTGCGCAGTTGGCGCGGCGACGGATTATATGATGAGCTCAAGCTGGTCGAGGCTTTGCTAGCTCTCACCTAGGGGTTTAGCGGCCTAATCAAAGATCGAGCTACTCAGACATTTAAAGTTTCAGGCCGGCAACTGGCTTGGGCGAGCGATCCGGCCAAGCAAAATCTGTTTGTACTCTGCTGGGTCTTTGAGTGTCTTCGTTGCGCCACCTGTCTGTGCATCTACCCAGGGCTCCAGACGCGACAACCAAAAACGCATGGCGGCGGTACGTGTCAATACCGGCCAAGCCTGACGCTCATTTTCCGTGAAATCTCGTTCAGAGGCGTAGGCTTGCAGCAAGGCCTGCTCTTTAGCGGGGTCAATATTCAGTTCACTGTCGATGCACCAGTCGTTTGCGACGATTGCCAGGTCAAACAGTAGATAGGCTGTCGCTGCATTGTAGATATCCAGAACCGCCGTCAGCTTGTTTTCGGCAAAAAGCGCATTGTCATGAAAGAGATCGCCGTGGATGATGCCCATCGGTAGTTCGGTATTCTCGCGTAGCACATCAAAGGCCTTAACCTCAGCCCGCAATAGTTCGGCATCCGTTTCAGGCAGATGGTTAGCAATCCGGCTGGATTCGCGTCGCCACCAGAAGACGCCACGATGTGCCTGGCGCTTCATATAAAAGTCGCTGCCGGCCTTGTGGTAGCGCGCTAACATGGCACCGATTTGGGCACAGTGGTCGCTGGTTAGGTCGGCACGTTTAATATGGTCGCCCGCATAGCATGGCTGAATAATACAGGGTTTGCCGGCTAGCTGTTTGAGGGCAATGCCATTTCTATCTTGGATTGCGTATGAGACGGGGACGCCACGTTCGGCAAGCCAGCTTCCGAGCTCGACGAAGAAGGGGACCTCGTCACGAGCCAGCTCTTCAAAGAGTGTTAGTACGTAGCGAGTGCTGTTGCCATGGTGCTCAATGTCGACAAAATAGTTCGTGTTTTCAATACCGCCGGAGATGCCCTGCAGCGTTGTTGCTTGTCCCAGATCGAAGTCTTCCAGCAGGTCATTGACCTGCGACTGACTTACCTCAGTGTATACTGCCATAAAATCCTTCAGTCTCACGGTTGGCAGACCTCTGTGCTAGCGACTAGCGGTGGTCTGCCACTCCCTATTTGTCTATGATGGTGCGTCAAATTTATGTTCACTACAACAAGATTCTTCACATGGCAGATAGCAGTACCGCTCCCGTTGTTCTCGTAGATGGCTCCTCTTACCTCTACCGCGCTTTCTTCGCCTCTCAGCAGGCGGATTTGCGAACCAAAGATGGTCGCCCAACCGGTGCTATTCGGCTGGTAACGTCCATGATGCGCAGTCTTCTAAAGGCCTACCCGGACTCGCCGATCGCAGTGATCTTTGACGCTAAGGGGAAGACCTTTCGCGATGAGATTTTTGCTGATTACAAGGCTCAGCGTCCGCCGATGCCAGATGACTTGCGATCTCAGGTAGATCCTATTCATGCGATTATTAAGGCGATGGGTATTCCGCTGTTTGTCGAGGAGGGTGTTGAGGCTGACGACGTCATTGGTACTCTGGCGCGTCAGGCCGAGGCGGCCAATCGAGAGGTGATCATCTCTACCGGCGATAAAGATATGGCGCAGCTGGTAGATCAAAGGGTAACGCTCATCAACACTATGAATGACACCCGTCTGGATCCTGCGGCGGTGGTGGAGAAATTCGGTGTGGGCCCGGAGTTGATAATCGACTTTCTGGCCCTGATGGGAGACAAGGTCGATAACATTCCCGGTGTTCCCGGGGTAGGCGAGAAAACCGCTCTGGCCTTACTGCAAGGTATTGGCGGGATTGCGGACCTCTACCAAAATCTCGATAAGATTGCTGATCTCGGCTTTCGCGGATCGAAAACGATGGCGGCGAAGCTCGAGGAGCACCGTGAGATGGCGGAGCTCTCCTACTTATTGGCCACCATTAAGACGGACGTGCCGCTTAGTATTGATCTGGGTGATATTTGTTGTCCGGCGCCAGCGCCGGAGCAACTGACCGAGCTCTTTCGCGAATATGAATTCCGCTCGTGGGTAGCCGAATTAGAGGCCGATGGGGATCAGAGCGCTCCGATCGCGCAAGCGGTTAAGCCCGCAGTTGTACGAGAGTACCAGACACTACTGGAGCCGGCTCAACTTGAGGCCTGGATTGCTAAGGTGAAACAAGCGGGTTGTTTTGCGGTTGATACCGAGACAACAAGTCTCAACTACATGGAGGCGCAGCTTGTCGGGCTTTCGTTCTGTTGTGAAGCAGGTAAAGCGGCCTATCTGCCGCTGGCGCACGACTATGTGGGCGCTCCTTCTCAAATCGACTTTGACTGGGCTCTGGCACAACTCAAACCCCTGCTGGAGAGTAGTGAAATTCTCAAGGTTGGCCAGCACCTGAAATATGATATGAACGTGCTGGCGCGCTATGGCATTGAGTTGCGGGGGATTGCCAGTGACACCATGTTACAGTCCTATGTGTTGAACAGCACTGCAACGCGACACGACATGGACAGCCTCGCTAGCTTCTACCTGAGCGAAAACACGACAAAGTTTGAAGAGCTTGCCGGCAAGGGTAAAAAGCAGCTGACGTTTAATCAGATTGAGATCGAGCCGGCCAGTGCCTACGCAGCAGAGGATGCAGATATCACCTGGCGCCTCTATGAGACTCTGCAGCAAGCGCTCTCTGAGCAGTCGCAGCTGAGTGAGGTGTTGAATACAATTGAGGTGCCTTTGGTACCGGTACTGTCCCGTATTGAACGCAACGGCGCCCTGATCGACCCCGCCATGCTGGCACAGCAGAGTCAGGAGATCGAGGAGCGCCTCAAAGTACTCGAACAGCAAGCCTACGATGCTGCCGGTGAGCCGTTTAACCTTAGCTCTCCGAAACAGTTGCAGACGATTCTGTTTGAAAAGCAGGGTCTGCCTGTAATCAAAAAGACGCCTAAGGGGGCCCCTTCTACTGCAGAAGAGGTGTTGCAAGAGCTCGCGCTGGAGTACCCCTTACCTAAGCTGATTATCGAACATCGTGGTTTATCTAAGCTCAAATCGACCTACACCGATAAGCTGCCCAGCATGATTGATCCGGGCACCAAGCGCCTCCACACCTCTTATCATCAAGCAGTGACCGCCACGGGTCGTCTCTCGTCGACGGATCCCAATCTACAGAATATCCCGGTTCGAACTGCTGAGGGGCGTCGCATACGTAACGCTTTTGTTGCCCCAGCCGGCTACAAACTGGTGGCCGCTGACTATTCGCAGATTGAGCTACGAATTATGGCCCACCTCTCTGGAGATGAAGGTCTGGTTAACGCCTTTGCAGCGGGTGAAGATATTCATCGGGCAACGGCCGCAGAGGTGTTTAAAGTTACCCCTCTGGAGGTGAGTGATGATCAGCGCCGGAGTGCTAAAGCGATTAACTTCGGTCTGATTTACGGTATGTCCGCTTTCGGTTTGGCGAAACAGCTGGGCACTGGGCGTAAAGAGGCACAGACTTACATCGATCATTACTTCGAGACCTATCCGGGTGTACGTGCTTACATGGATGGTACCCGAGCGCAGGCAAGTGAAAAGGGTTATGTCGAGACCATTTTCGGCCGCCGCCTTTACCTTCCGGAGATTAATGCTCGCAATCCAATGTTGCGTCAGGCGGCAGAGCGCACAGCGATTAACGCGCCAATGCAGGGAACAGCTGCTGACATCATTAAACGAGCGATGCTGGCCGTCGATGAATGGCTAAACGAATCAGGCTTCGATGCCCGCATGATTATGCAGGTACACGATGAGCTGGTGTTCGAGGTGGCTGAGGCGCAGGTTGAAGCGTTTAGCAGTAAGATTCATCAGTTAATGGAGAGTGCTGCGCAACTGCGCGTCCCCCTGCTGGTTGAGGTTGGCGTGGGCGATAACTGGGAGCAGGCACACTAAATTGGCAACTCTTGGTTCATTCGCCACTGGCTTTCGTCAAGGGGCGATTCAGGGGCTGCCTTTCTCCTTGGTGCTCGGGCCCTTCGGTATGCTATTTGGCGTTATCGCCACCGAGTCGGGTCTGGATCTGGTGCAGGTCATGGGTTTCTCCGTGCTAGTCATTGCAGGTGCTGCACAGATCACGGCGATTAGCTTGATGAACGAGCAGGCTCCTGTGCTGGTGGTTCTGGCTACATCGCTAGCAGTTAATCTCCGCATGGGGATCTACTCCGCGGCGCTAGTACCGCACTTTGGTGGTTTGCCATTATGGAAGCGTGCAACGGCAGCCTACTGGTTATTTGATCAACCCTTTGCGCTCACATCGGTGGATGTCGCCAAGAACCCGAAGCGCACGCGTGATGAACGTTTCGGCTTCTACCTCGGTGTCGGAATCCCCCTATCTATACTCTGGTATATCGTCACTTACCTTGGGGCCACTCTGGGTGACCTGATTCCAGGTGACATCGGTATCGACTTCGCCATTCCGGCTACGTTTCTTGCGTTGATAGCGCCATTGTTAAAGTCATTGCCACACCTTGCAGCGGCAATAACCTCGGTTGCCGGTACCCTTACGTTGAGTAATTTACCGTTCAACTCCGGGCTGTTGGTGGCCGCTGTCATTGCACTTATTGTTGGCGCTGAAGTGGAGCGCCGTTTTGTTGAGCCAAGGCAGCGGGGAAGATAAGGGTGTTTGACGCTAACTACGTCTGGACGATTATTATCCTCCTCGGGATAGGTACTTGGCTGATCCGTTTCTCCTTTTTGGGACTGATCGGCGAGCGTGAGTTGCCTGTTTACGTAAAGCGTATGCTCAACTACACCGCTGTGGCGGTACTGCCGGGCATCAGCGTGCCTATGGTGCTGCACAGTGCCAACGGCTCTTTCGAACCCTTACGTATCACTGCTGCGATTGCGATACTTGTTATTGGTGTAGCGACACAAAGCCTTATGAAGTCAATTGGTGCAGGTCTTCTGATCTACTTTGGGCTGAGTGCTCTGCTGTAATCGTTTGCCTTTCTTTAGCTATGGCTAATCGGGCATGCGAATGAGGGTCTCGTGACTCTTTCGAGCTAGCGGAGTAATGGCTTGCGCACCGTGCAGCATTGCGTCTTTTGGCGTATAACAACTATCGATCACAACGGCGCAGGGGCACGCCAGCAGTGTTGGATAAGGGATCTTTGTCTTATCTCTACAGATGTGAATTAGAGAGCGTCCCCTGAAGGCTCGCAGCAAGACAACACAACGCCAAAATTGAGAGGGTTAGGGTGCTGATCACCTCTCTGCGTTACCCCTCGAATTCAGCATCTTCGGGAAGCATCCAGCTGGAAACACGGTTCTGTAAGGTATCAACGCCTTGATTTTTAAGCGCTGAGAACACCTGCAGGCTGACCTTGTGGCCAAGCCTTTCCCGCAACTGCTTTTTCAGTTTTAGTAGCGTCGACTGTGCCGGACCACGCTTGAGCTTGTCAGCTTTTGTTAGCAAGACGTGCAGCGGTACGCCAGTCGCCTCACACCACTCGACCATCATCTCGTCGAACTCCTTCATCGGATGACGGATATCCATTACCAGTACCACACCCTGCAGACACTCTCGCTTCTGCAAATACTCATCGAGATGCTGTTGCCAGTGCTCTTTCATCGCTATGGGTACCTTGGCGTAGCCGTATCCGGGAAGATCGACGATGCGTAGTCCCTCGATATTAAGCGAGAAGAAGTTGATCAGCTGAGTCCGACCTGGTGTTTTTGAGGTGCGCGCCAAGCGCGTCTGTTGGGTTAACGCGTTGATCGCGCTTGATTTGCCAGCATTGGAGCGACCTGCAAAGGCGACTTCGGCGCCAATGTCTTCTGGACACTGACTCAGTTTGGCGGCGCTGATCTGAAATTTGGCCGTATTAAAATGAATCTTTGGAGTTTCTTCGGTCATGCAATGCTCTGGATTAGGCGCTTATTACCGGAAAATCGGTTTTAGTTGCACCTTATACGGTTTATAATGCCGCCAATCTTAGCGCCCTAGCGACGGAACCACCACAAAAGTTCGGTTAATTTAAGGGTCTGGCAGGTAGCAGTAAGCTGCTCGAGTCGAATTGCAAACAAGTTAATTGGAAGCCGAAGCGATGAAAAATCTGGTTATTAGTACACTGCTTAGCCTTGGTCTCGTGTCTGGTGCACAGGCGGCTGGCGATGCAACTGCAGGTGAAGCGAAAACTTTGACTTGCGCCGGTTGTCACGGAGCCGATGGCAACTCGATGGTGCCTAACTTCCCCAAACTGGCTGGTTTGGGCGAGAAGTACCTGCTGAAACAGTTGAATGACGTAAAGTCAGGCAATCGCGTAATCGTTGAAATGACCGGTATTTTGGACAATCTTAACGATCAGGATTTGCAAGATATCGCAGCGTTTTACGCCAGCAAGAAGATCCAGGGTGGTCAGGCTGATCCAGCATTAGCGGCTATCGGTGAAGAGATCTACCGAGCGGGTGATGAGTCGAAAGGCCTTGCAGCATGCGCAGCATGTCACGGTCCTGCCGGTGGTGGTGTAGAGTCGGCAGCTTTCCCAGCACTAGCTGGTCAGCATGCCGCCTACATTGAGAGCACTCTGGTGAAGTTCTCGAAGGGTGAGCGTGCAAACGATCCAAATCAGATGATGCGCGGCGTTGCAGCGAAGATGAGCGAAGCGGATATGAAAGCTGTTGCTCAGTACATTCAGGGTCTGTACAAATAAGACCCCAAGGGCTTGAAAAAAGCAGCTTAGGCTGCTTTTTTTGTCGCTCAGTCATGGGTCGTGACGCTACAAACAGAGATTTCAGCTAAGATTCAGCGTCTGCGAGTTAACTAGAAAAAGAACGTTCAAACGTGACTGGAGAGAAGAATGCAAAATGCTATGTCTAAGTGGATGATGGCCCTAGTGCTAGGTTTGGGAGCAATCACTGCACAGGCACAAGATTGGGTCGCGGGTACTCACTACCGTGTGATTGCGAATCCTATGCCAACGGCTGATGCCGACAAGGTAGAGGTGGTAGAGGCATTTGGTTACTGGTGCCCACACTGTAACTCGTTTGAACCCATGTTGGCATCCTGGACGAAAACCTTACCCGATGATGTGACCTTCGAGCACATGCCGGTTATCTTTAGCCGCAGTCACGAGTTGATGGCCCGGGCCTACTACGTTGCTGAACTCTTGGGCATCAAAGAGCAGGTGCACCAAGCTATCTACGATGCGATTCACTTGCAGCGTGTCCGTTTTCGGGATGCGGAGCAAATTGCTGATCTCTTCGCCAACTATGGAGCCGATCGCGACAAAGTGCTCAAAGAGATGAATGGGTTTTCTGTCGGCATGAAACTTAAGATGGGAAGTTCGCGGACCAAGGGCTACGAGGTTCAGGGCGTCCCCTCATTGATTGTAAATGGCAAGTATATCGTCAGCGCCGGTGAAGCTGGAAGCAACACGAATATGATGAAAGTGGTGGAATATCTGATCGACAAAGAACGCTCGGCCAACTAGACCGCACTACTTTAAGTTTTGGTACACCGCCCCTGATGGGGCGGTTGTTTTTTGTAGCTCACTAAGCTGGCATAATGCCCCCCTTAACAGATCAGACAGGGTAATTGATACTGTGCAATCCCTCTTAAGGTTGCTGCGCATATACTGGGTTATCGCGCGCTACCGCTTGGATACTTTCCTTGAGCACTCAGCGTTGCCGCTCTATCTGCGTCTGTTGATCAAGCTCTTGCCCTGGCGGCTAATCTTTTCTGCGCGGGCTAGTTCAGCAGAGCGTCTGCGACTCGCGCTCATCGCACTGGGGCCAGTGTTTATTAAATTCGGTCAAACGCTATCGACGCGCCGTGATCTGCTGCCCGATGATCTGGCGATAGAACTCACAAAACTTCAGGATCGTGTGCCTCCGTTCAGTGGCCAAAAGGCCAGGCTAATTATTGAAAGCCAATTGCAGCAATCGGTGGAGGAGCTGTTCGCTGAATTTGATCCGACGCCACTGGCGTCTGCTTCTGTTGCACAGGTACACCCTGCTCGCCTGAAAGATGGTACCGCGGTTGTTGTTAAAGTGATCCGCCCAGGTATAGAGCGAGTGATTCGTCAGGACGTCGATTTACTCTATACGCTGGCGCATATGGTGCAGAGGCTTTGGTCTGAGGGGCGCCGTTTGCGTCTCGTTGAAGTGGTTGCTGAGTATGAGCAGACGATCATAGATGAGCTCGATCTGCGCAAAGAGGCCGCTAACGGCTCGCTCTTACGCCGTAACTTCGAGGGGTCTACCATACTGCATGTCCCCGAGATCTATTGGGACTTCACGCGGCAGAATGTACTGGTAATGGAGCGTATCTCCGGCATTCCCGTGGCTGATATTGAAGCGCTGAAAGCTCAGAATACCGATATGGAGAAGCTAGCGGAGCGCGGCGTAGAGATCTTCTTTACGCAGGTATTCCGTGACTCCTTCTTCCATGCCGATATGCACCCCGGTAATATTTTTGTCTCGCGTGAAAATCCGCAGGATCCACAGTATATCGCCGTTGATTTTGGCATTGTAGGGTCCTTAAATGCTGAAGATCAAAGCTACTTGGCACGCAATATTCTGGCATTCTTTAAGCGAGATTACCGCCAGGTGGCGCAGCTTCATATAGATTCAGGTTGGGTCCCCCCAAATACCAATGTGCAGGCGTTTGAGACAGCGATCCGATCCGTTTGTGAGCCGATATTCGAGAAGCCTCTTAAGGATATCTCTTTTGGTATGGTGTTATTGGGGCTGTTTCAAACCGCACGGCGCTTTAATATGGAAGTACAGCCGCAACTGATACTGCTACAAAAGACACTGCTCAACATTGAGGGGCTAGGTCGTCAGCTTTACCCGGATCTGGATTTATGGAAAACAGGTAAGCCCTTCCTCGAAAACTGGATGAAAGAGCGTATGGGTGCGAAAGCGGTTCTGCGTACGCTCAAACAACAGGTCCCTGACTGGATTGAAAAGCTGCCGCTGTTGCCGCAACTGGTGTATGACAATTTGCAGCAGAACCGGGGTGCTCAGCACGCTTATCTACATAACTGGCAGACTCTGCAGCAGCAGTGGGAGCAGCGCCGGCGTAAGACACGTCGCTCACTGCTATTGGCGGGCACGTTGGCGGTGTTCGCGACGCTGCTGCTACCCTCTGTTGCTGAGAGTGTGAGAACCCTGCCTTGGTACGCCTGGGTTCCGCTGATTGGAGCCTGGTTGTTGGCGTGGCGGGCATAGAGAAGAGCAGAGGAAGATGAGCAAAGAGTGGTTGAACGCAGTTAAATGGGATGATCGCGGTTTAGTGCCCGCAATCGCGCAGGATGCTGCGACAAAGGAAATCCTCATGGTTGCATGGATGAATGCTGAGTCTCTCGAGTTAAGCTTGCAGGAGGGTCGAGCTATTTACTGGTCCCGTTCGCGTCAGAAATTATGGCGCAAGGGGGAAGAGTCTGGCAATGTACAGCAGCTACGTGAGATACGCCTCGACTGCGACTCCGATGTGTTGCTGTTAAAAGTGGAGCAAATCGGTACGGTTGCCTGTCACACCGGCCGTCGTAGCTGTTTCTATCGCAAGCTTGATGATAATAGCTTAAGTTGGGAGACAGTAGAGCAGGTGCTAAAAGATCCCAATGACATGTATGCGAAGTAGGGACAAAAGGTGAATAACGTTATTGATCAACTCGCTGGTATTCTTGAAGAACGTAAGGGAGCTGAAGCTGACTCCAGTTACGTAGCTAGTCTCTATGCAAAGGGTCTGAACAAGATTCTCGAAAAGGTAGGGGAAGAGGCGACTGAAACGATTATTGCGGCGAAAGATGCTCAGCAAAGCGGTAACATGGATGAACTGATCTATGAAACCGCAGACCTTTGGTTTCACTCGATGGTTGCATTGGCACATCTAGGCGTCTCACCGAACCTGGTCGTCGATGAGCTTGGGCGTCGATTTGGACTCTCTGGGCTTGAAGAGAAGGCGAATCGGACCAATAAATAGTAGTGTTTGGCGCTTATTAGAATTATCTTAACGAACAACAACAAAGTTACACTAGGAGATACATAATGGGTTTTGGTGGAATCAGCATCTGGCAGCTGGTAATTGTACTGGGCATCATCATTCTGCTGTTCGGCACAAAGAAACTGCGCAACCTCGGTGGTGACGTTGGCTCAGCCGTAAAAGGCTTCAAGAAAGCGATGAGCGATGACAGCTCTGAGCAGGAGCAGAAGAAGATTGCTGAAGATAAGGGTGATGCGGAGTTCAAAAAGGACGATGTGGTAGCTAAATCTTCAGAGAAGCCCGAGTCGAAATAATCCTCTATGTTCGATATCGGTTTTGCTGAGCTTCTGGTGGTTGCTATCATGGGCTTAGTCGTCTTGGGTCCGGAAAAGCTGCCGACCGCGGCGCGGACAGTGGGCCTTTGGGTGGGTCGCATCCGTCGATCTCTCGGCTCAATTCAGCGAGAGATTTCAGCTGAGTTGAAGGTAGAGGAGCTAAAACGCACGGCTTCAGTCAGCAAAGAGCAGTTGGACGAGGAGCTCAAAGAGATGAGCCAGCCTTTCTCAAAGCCCTTTGGTGAGAATTCTCCTTCGCAAAAGGCAGCAATGGACGCTCCTAAGCCAGAGTTTGATCCCTCATCTTTCACCGCGGATGCATCGGTCAGAGAGGCCTACTTAAACTCGGGTGAAACCGCTCAAGCTGAAACAGCCACGGGTGGGACTGAAAGCCAAACTTCTGCGAATACGGCGCCCAATACCGAGTCGAGCGAACCTAAGCGAGACGTATGAGTAACCTCAATTCTGCAGACAGCGAACAACCCTTAGTTGCGCACCTGGTAGAGCTGCGGCAGCGTGTTATGCGCATGCTGCTTGCTGTACTGGTGATATTTCTCTGTCTGTTCTACTTTGCCAATGACATCTACACTTATCTCTCTGCACCCTTAACTGCATTGTTGCCGGAAGGGACGAGTATGATTGCGACTGATGTCACCTCGCCCTTCTTTGCTCCATTTAAGTTGGCTCTGGTGCTCGCGGTATTCATTGGCATACCGTTTATTCTGCATCAAATCTGGGGCTTTATTGCGCCCGGGCTCTATGAGAACGAAAAACATTTGGCGGTGCCTTTGCTGCTATCATCAATCGTCCTCTTTTATGCTGGTATAGCCTTCGCCTATTTCGTTGTTTTTCCATTGGTTTTTGGCTTCTTCACCAGTGTTGGCCCTGAAAATGTTGCTGTCATGACTGACATCAGCAGCTATCTCAATTTTGTATTGAAGCTGTTTTTCGCCTTTGGTGTGGTATTTGAGATCCCCATAGCGACACTTCTACTGATTTGGTCTGGTGCGACAACGCCAGAGAGCCTCACAAGTAAACGTGCTTACGTTATCGTCGGGTGTTTCGTTATCGGCATGCTGCTAACGCCCCCTGACATCATCTCTCAGTCATTGCTCGCTCTGCCGATGTGGTTGCTGTTTGAGTTGGGTGTCATTTTGGGCCGGATATTTGTACGCAAAAACAGCGATGATGATGATCTCGATGAGGAGTTAGAGGCAGCGGAAGCACAAGAGAAGGCTAATCGCGAGGATCCTTACTAAAGCCGCGATTTGGTTACGTCAAAAAAGGGCCTGCTTTGTCAGGTCCTTTTTGTTTCTACCGAACCTCCATAGATGCATGCAAGTGTATGCTCTGGCAACCGCGAAGCACCCAAAAGGGATATTCCAAAGCGTACTTACACAAAGGGTGTCTAAATCCTGATACCACTTCAGCTAATAAGAGTCACCCTGTACTGAACGTTTCACTGGGCAAGGAGTTGAAGCTATAAATTGAAAACTATGTTTGGATACCTCGTAGCGTAGGCATCATCACAGTTGTCATCTTTTTACCGGCCTAGTTATCTATGTTCGGCAACTTGGTTGACGTCATCGTCAGTCTGATACCTAACAATATAAATACTAAAACCTGCGGCGACTTTTGATGTTAGCTGCTGTCTCAGTCCATGCTGAGACCCAGCTGCACATTGTCTGAGGTTAGATTGTTAAGAAATTGGTTGCAGAAAATAAGACACTATTAAATATAATTCTTTTTTATCCGTACTGTTGACACACAATTTGAGGCGTGTAGAATTCGCGCTCTCGATTCAGGGGCTAACCCAGTAAGTAGTCGAGACCAAGAGTGCTAAGTGATTGTTTTTTAATCGGTTTTAGTGCTTTAGAAGGCAATCGCAGGTTTTGAAATAAAGTAAAAATTCTGCAAATAATGGTTGACTTCGAAACTGTGCGCTGTAAGATACGCACCTCGCTTGAGACAACGCAAACAGCGGCTCAAGCTACCTCGAAAGAGGTCGCTCTTTAACAAATAGATCAAGTAATGCGTGTGGGCGCTTGTTAGGGTTAGGCAACAAAGCTTAATCAAGACAAGCAACCTATATGTGAATTCATTTAGCGTAAGTTTTTCTTGAGCAGATTTAGA
>DATHZN010000047.1:0-4865 GCA_035458585.1 Marinobacterium sp.
AGGGCAGAGTTGAATGCTGTGCTGTAATCAACAGTGCCGGACTCCAAAAGCATTTGCATTCCGCGCTGCGTGCGTGAATTTAATGTTGATTCTAAACCTATAAGCGACACGACGCACCCTGCGGTTAGCGCTTCGAAAACCATAGAAACACTATCGGTGGTGACCCAAACGCGCTGCGTCTCACTTAACGCACCAGGCAGCCAGTTGGCGTCAACCACCTCCGGGAGAATCAACTCAATCCCGCTCATAGCCTTGAGCGTTTTAATGAAGTCCGGAGGGGTTCTACGCGAAGTGACGATTCGTAACTGAATATCGTTGTTTTCTTCAAAAATTCTCTGAATTTTGTCTTGCACAGAGATTGAGTCCCAGGCGACGTGCTTACTGGGGCCACCCACAAGTATCAGTGCACTTTGAGGAACCTTTTCTCCCGGCCGCATTCGATTCAGCGCACCGCGAGTCTGGAAAAACCTGGTACTTGCACGACTCCCAACAACATCATGCTCAGGGACGAAGGCCAGATCAAACAGACAAAGAGGAAGACTTGGCCGCATCAATACAACAGACTTGGACCCATATCGTATTTTACAGAGCCAACTCCACAAGTGCGTTCGTCTACCAGCGCTGATAATGAGTCGAGGAGGTTCATCCTCCGCGAGTAAGCCCCAACCTGAAGTGACAGGTAACTGTCTGAGTGTGAAATTTGAGCGCAGTCTGATCAAGGCTTCTGCCAACCCCAACGACTGATTTACATGCCCCGGCTTACCATCAGTCAGTACCCAAATATCGGCCAATTTGTTGCCTCTGCACGCAGAAAGTTAATCACGATTACAGGATAAAGAAAAAGTTGTTCTAACTCACCTGCGACGGGCTATTTCCCGAAATTTCGATTCCATTTTTCTCCCATATGCATACAATCTTGCGGTTAGGCTTATCTGCACCGCGCCCAGTTGTGCGCGAAATCGCTTAGAGTGAGTTTTAAATGGCGGCTTTTGGATCTGTTTTCATGCCAGAGATGAGTATCTCTTGGTTCGATGGCGAAAACTGGAGTGCAACCGAGATTGTACCCAGCGACAAATTGACACTGCACCCGGGTGCTCATGTGCTGCACTACTCGAGTACCTGTTTCGAGGGCTTGAAGGCGTTTCGCCATGCAGATGGCTCTATTAAAATTTTTCGCATGGATATGAACATTGCACGCTTTGCCCAGAGCAGCCGCCTGCTGGGCTTGCCAGAACTGAATGAGGCGCAGACTGCCGCGATGATCACCTCGATGGTGGCTAAATATGCGGCTGATGTACCAGCACCTCCAGGCTCCATGTACATTCGCCCAACTCACATTGGTACTGAGCCGGCGATCGGCAAAGCAGCCGTGCCGTCGGTTACGTCCTGTCAGTACGTTCTGCTGTCGCCCGTAGGCGATTACTTCGCAGGCGGTGATAAAGCTCTACGTCTGCTGGTAGACGATAAGGCGATGCGATGCCCGCCACACATGGGCCGTATCAAGAGCGGCGGTAATTACGCGGGGGCAATGGCTCCGATTCTAAAAGCGAAGGCTGAATTCCAGGCTGACCAAGTGCTCTTTTGCCCGAGTGGTGACGTTCAGGAGACAGGCGCTGCCAACTTCTTGCTAATCGATGGCGACACCATTATCACCAAAGCACTGGACGAGAGCTTCCTGCATGGCGTAACTCGCAACTCTATACTGACACTGGCCCGCGATATGGGCATGGATGTTCAGGAGCGCGACCTGTCAGTCGACGAGCTATTCGAACGCGCGGCCAAACCGGGCTGTGAAGCCGCCCTGTCGGGTACAGCAGCAGTACTAGCACCTATAGGCACACTCATCTACGACGGCAAAGAGTTTAATGTGGGCAATGGTGGAATCGGGGAGACCACGCTAAAACTGCGCCGGGCACTCAACGATATTCAGTGGGGCAAAGCTGAAGATCCGCATGGCTGGCTGACTCATATCTAGACAAGATAGGGTCCGTCTATTAAAGCACCTCAGGGTGCTTTTTTATCGGCTATCAAACTGCAAAACTCGTTGAAAGCGGGTGTAAAAGCGGCACCGACTGGCGCGTGATCTGCACAAAAAAACCGCGAACAGCCCAATGCATTTTAAATCCGACGCTACTACATAGATGTTATCTGCGAGCACGAGCCTCAACATGTAACAAAATTGGCACAGAGCAAACCGGCAATTTCACACCCTTTGTTGGAGCCTCGAGGTTCACCCTCTCAGCTAACGCTCTGAAAATACCTCATTCCAAATAGAGGACACTTCAGCCCGCATCTGAGCGATCGCCTCGGGTGACACCAGACCTTTCTTCTCCTCTAGACTCTGGCGGTGTCCAATCGATCGGTAAGTTTTGTAACTCTCTCGCAGTGTCTCTGCTAATTCGGTGCGCAGATATCCTGCTCTCTCCAGCGCGTCCAGTATGCGGATATTGTCGGTGTACTCGTACAGGGCGGCACATTCATGCGCGTGCTTGAGCACCAGATACTGCACGCTGAACTCAATATCGACGACACCCCCGGTATCCTGTTTAAGATCAACCCCCTCCGTCATTTCGCCGGAACCCAGATGTTTGCGCATCTTTTCACGCATCTCTATAACTTCGCGCCGAAGCTCAGCCGCGTCACGCTGTTGCGCCAAGATTTCGCCTCTGACGAGCATAAAGGCATCACTTAGACGCGAACTACCTGCAACAGGTCGGGCACGAACTAGCGCCTGATGCTCCCAGGTCCAGGCCTCATCCAACTGATATTTTCTAAATGCATCGAGCGAGGTCACTAACAAGCCGGAGTTGCCTGAAGGGCGCAAGCGCATATCAACCTCGTAGAGCTGCCCCGACGGGGTAAATGTGTTGAGGATATGGATGATGCGCTGCCCCAGACGGGTAAAGAATACCGTATTGGCAATCTCCCGAGGTCCACCGGAGGTGTACAGATCTCCTGGAAGGTCATGTAGAAAGACAAGATCTAGATCTGAGCCATAAGAGAGTTCGATCCCGCCAAGCTTACCGTAGCCTACCACAACAAAATCCAACTCAGCGGGCTCGCCCTCGGCGCGCTGGGGGCTGCCATATTTAGCAAGCATCTCTCGCCAGGCGACCTCAAGAACCGCTTGCAGTATCGCCTCAGCGAGCCAGGTCAGGTAATCACTTACCTTCATCAACGGTAGCGATCCGGTGATATCAGCAGCTGCAACACGCAGAATGTGAGCATTTCTAAAGTACCTTAGCGCCTCCATCATTTGCTCAATATCCTCTTCAGGGATGCGCAAGAGATGCTGACGTAACTCACTACCTAATTCAGCAGCCGCCGGAGGGTTGAACAGAGACTGTGCATCAATTAGCTCATCTAGAAGCACTGGCTGACGCGCGAGCGTCTGGGCGAACCAGGGACTCGCGCTGCACAGCCGAACGAGTTGTTTGAGCGCTCCTGGATTCTCGCTCAACAGCACCAGATAAGCTGAGCGACGCAGCACAGCCTGAATGAGCGTCAAAACTCGATCTAGAGTCTGCTCCGGCTCTTGCGAGCTAACGGATAGCTCACTCAACAGCCGAGGCAAGAGTTGCATAAGGCGCTGCTGGCCAATACTTTGCAGCACCTGCGCATTTCGCAGATTACGAAACTCAATCAAGCTTTTAGACGCTCTTTCAGCATCGACAAATCCATGACCAGTCAGATAAGCCTGAAGCGCTTCTCGATCTTCAAAGCCGCTGTCCCAGAGCGCGCCGAGCGCTCGATCGTTCTCTTCAGTCTCTGACTCTGGCCCAGGCTCAGCGGGAGAGATCACATCGGCAAAGTGATGGCTAACCTGACCGCGCGCCTGTTGCAATAGATGCTCCAAATCGCTCCAGGTGTGCTGCCCAAGCGACCAAGCAATGCGCTCGCGGCTCAACTCATCGGCAGGTAACTCCTGGGTCTGTTTATCTGCGAGTGCCTGAATTGCGTGCTCAACGTTTCGCAAGAGCACATAAGCATCGGTCAACTCGTCAACCATGCTCTGAGGTATGCCCACGACATCGGGCAGCAGAGGGAGAATTTTGAGCAATTCACGCTGTTGCAGCTGTCGGTCGCGACCACCGCGGATCAACTGGAAAGCCTGTGCGATAAATTCAACCTCGCGGATGCCGCCTGAACCCAGCTTGATATTGTGTTCGCGGCCCTTAATTCGATTTTCACGGCTAATCATCGCTTTCATATCGCGTAACGACTCAAACACGCTGAAGTCAATATATCGGCGATAGATAAACGGATTGAGCATCTGCAGTAATTCAGCGCCCGCTACCTGGTCGCCGGCTACGATGCGCGCTTTAATCAGCGCATAACGCTCCCAATCTCGGCCCTGGGTCTGATAGTAATGCTCCATCGCTCCGAAACTCGCGATCAATGGTCCAGAGGCGCCGAAAGGTCTAAGACGCATATCCACGCGAAAAACAAAGCCCTCAGCATTCTGTGTATCCAGGACTTTGATGAGTCGTTTTCCGAGTCGATTGAAAAACTCTGCATTCTCAAGAGAACGCCGCCCCCCAACCGACTCTCCGTGATCGGCAAACGTGAAGATCAGGTCAATATCCGAAGATAGGTTCAGCTCTTGAGCACCGTGCTTACCCATACCGATAACAACCAGAAACTGCTCCTCACCCGCCGCGTTGACCGGTGTGCCAAACTCGCGTTTCATATCCGCGTGCAGCCAGGTCAGGGCCTTGTCACAGCAGGCGTCTGCGAGATCAGATAGCGTTCTAGTCGTCTCAGCAAGATCGGCCAGACCTGTCAGGTCGCGCCAGATAATCCGAATCATTTCGCGCTGTCGCAGACGACGCAACTCACGCATCAGGCTCTCTTCACTATCAACC
>DATHZN010000048.1:0-16506 GCA_035458585.1 Marinobacterium sp.
ACTGGCTGAGATCGCGGGCGAGTATTTGAAGAAGGGCTCAAAGGTCTATGTTGAGGGCTCTTTGCGCACGCGTAAGTGGCAGGACAACAATGGTCAGGATCGTTATACCACGGAGATTGTTGCCAGCGAGATGCAGATGCTTGATTCTCGCGGCGGCGAGGGGGGTATGGGTGGTGGCTACAGCCAGGATCCGGGCTACGGCCAGCCGATGCAGCAGGCTCCACGTCAACAGGCTCAGCAGCAAGCCCCGCAACAGGCTCCTGCGCAGCAGCAGCCACCAGCCTTTGACGATTTTGACGACGATATCCCATTCTAAGGTCCTCTTACACCTTTCAATAGACCCTGCTTCGGCAGGGTTTTTTGTTTGTTGCTAAGCTTATCTCGCGAGGTGAAATCGATTGTTCCTCTATTTATGGGAGTCGATGATCTGTTTAAGAAAACGTCTTCGTAATGTTCAGTGGTATGACCAAATAATAATGCTAACAACAGGTACCTAAGCACGGAGATCAACTCCTGGTTGACCCCGCTGCTGCAGGGAGGAGATACAATGAGAAAAAGAGCGTTCCTCAAACTCAGCGCAAGTGCAGTATTGGCACTGACGGTCAGTGTTACACAGGCCGCCGAGACACTTAAAATCGGTGCAGTCGGGCCCAAGACAGGTGGGCTGGCAGGCGGCGCAGTCGTCTCTTATTGGCCTAATGTTCAACTTTGGGCTCACGACGTCAATGCCCGTGGAGGTCTGGATGTTGGCGGTACCAAATATATGGTCGAGATTATCGAATACGATGATCAAACCAACCCAGGCGAGACCATCAAAGCGGTACAGCGTTTAGCAACCCAAGATAAGGCAGATTTTATTCTTGCTCCATACGCGACCGGGCTCAACATTGCTGCTGCGCCGGTATTCGCCCGTTACGGCTATCCCATGATCACTCACACTGCGATATCGGATCAGGTGGAAGAGCTCTCAAGCAAATTTCCCAACATGTACTTTACCCTTGGTGGCGCTTCTGGTTTAGCCCAGGGTGTCGCTGATGTACTGGGCGCAATGAAATCTGCGGGTGACATTGGTAACCGGGTCGCAATGGTAAACGTGGCTGACGCTTTCGGTATCGAGCTAGCAGAACGAGCAGAACCGGCGCTTAAAGAAGCGGGCTTTGAAATAGTCTACAAAACGTCTTACCCGCTCGGAACTCAAGATCTATCTCCTGTTGTGAAGGGGGCTAAGGATGCAAATCCAGATGCTTTCGTCGCCTTCTCATACCCGCCTGATACCTTCGGCCTCACTAAACAGGCAGTTGTCGAAAATTTGAATGTGAAGGCTTTTTACACCGCGGTGGCTACAGCTTTCCCAGCTTACGCTGGAGCGAACGGCTCAGCGGCTAACAACGTGCTCGGAGCAGGGGGGGTGAATGCCGATGACCCGGCATTCCAAGCGTACATGAAGCGCCATGAAGAGGTGACAGGTGAGAAACCCGACTTCTGGGCTTCGGGTATGGTTTACGCTTCTTTCCAGATCCTTGAACAGGCGATTGAAGCGACAGATTCAATTGACCGAAAGGTGGTCGCTGAGTACATCAAGAGTAACGACTTTGACACTTTGATGGGCAAGATTAGCTGGGACGAAAACAATAACAACTCAGCGTATTGGACTGTCGGTCAGTGGCAGGATGGCGTGTTCAAGGGCGTCGCATCTACCGGGCGAGAGGGCGCGGTGTCGCCACGTTTGAAAGAGGGTTGGGAGTAAATCCCTAATATGAGCTCCGGGTCACCCGGAGCTCCCTTTTTAGCTGGCAGTCAACATTATGGGAATACTCATTACGGGTCTGTTGTTGGGCGGCACCTATGCACTTATAGCAATGGGCCTCAACCTGCAGTATGGCATGTCCCGCATTATGAATTTGGCCAACGGTGAGATACTCGTCGCCGGTGGCTTTGCGGCGTTCTGGTTCTGGACAGCGGGCTCACTGAGTCCTTTGTTAACGATTTTTCTTCTGGCACCTCTCGCCTTTGCGGTCAATTGGCTGGTATACGTTGTTGTGCTCAGACCACTGGTCAAACGAGCCAAAACACGGGGTCAGCTCGAGGTTGATGCGATACTGACGACCTTTGGATTGTCCTTCGTCGCTGTCGGGGTCATGTTGGCGACCTTTGGTGGTGACTACTTCAGCTACTCGTATATGCTCACCCCCGTGGAGTTTTGGGGCGAAACGTACGCTGTAAACCGTATTCTCGCATTCGTCGCAGCCGTGATTATCTGTGGCGCGCTATACCTCTGGCTCAATATGTCTCGGGCAGGCATGTCGATTCGCGCCATTGCGGTTTCGCCTGATAGCTCGCGGCTGGTGGGTATTGATGTTCCCAAGCTATCCGCTCTGGCGTTCGCATTGGGTGGCGCTGTAACGGCCGTCGGTGGAGCGTTAATCTCCACCTTCTTGACGCTGGATGCCTCTACTGGAGTTATATTCACCCTAAAAGCGCTGGTGATCGTCATCATGGGCGGCGTTGGCGATGTTCGAGGCACTGTGGTGGCTGCGCTATTGCTGGGGGTTTTGGAGACTTTTGTTGCGCGCTTGATAGATCCAGGGCTGACACTGGCTGCTGCCTACCTGCTATTTATCCTTATTTTACTATTCAGGCCCCAAGGGCTCTTTGGGCGGAGGCAGTCATGAGCAGTGGAGACTACAAAGCTCTGGCGCTGAGCCTAGCGTTGTTGTTGATTGCGATTTGCTTACCCTGGGTAGTTGGAGATTTTACTGTCACCCTAGCGGTAAATATGGCCATGTTCACGGTGCTTGCAACGAGTTGGGCACTCTTCTCTGGGCCCACTCATTATATTTCCCTAGCAACAGCTGCATTTTTTGGGCTGGGTACCTACACCATGGCACTGGGGCTCGATTTTCTACCTTATTGGGTTCTGATTCCCCTTGCAGGCCTTTTTGGAGCCCTCATGGCCGGTATTATCGGCTTGGCAACTTTGCGACTCTCCGGTGTCTACTTCGTGATTTTCACGCTGGGACTTGCTGAGATGACGCGCCAAATTATCACTTTTGTGCAGAACGCGACGGGGCAGAAAGGTATTCTCATATCCATCTGGTTTGAAGAGACCACCTTCTACTGGATGTTGGTTGGTCTGGCGGCCCTTATATTCCTGCTTGGTTGGCTAATCGGTCGCTCCCGACTGGGTTTTGCGCTGCGTATTATCGGTGATGACGAAGAGGTCGCGCGTCACTCGGGCATAAACACCTCACTCTCTAAGGTCATGTTGTTCATGATTCCGGGTGCGGCGGCAGCAATGACCGGTGCTTTAATTGCCCCCCGCTATGGGTATATCGAACCGCTTATCGCCTTCACACCTATGTTGTCGTTCCAGGTTGTGATTATGGCGCTTCTTGGAGGGACAGGCAGGCTTTGGGGGCCTCTGGTAGGTGTCATTCCATTCTCGATTCTGTGGGAGATCATCTCAGCCTCCTTCCCCAATCAGACAACGCTACTGCTGGGTCTGAGTTTTCTACTGATTGTCTATCTCTTGCCTCAGGGCTTTGTCGGTCTGCTGTTGAAGATCAAGGCAAAGCTAAACAACGGGGGAGGAAGTTGATGAGCGAACAGAGAACGGTACTCTCTTTGCGAGGAGTGACGAAACGATTCGGTGGCCTCGTTGCGGTAAACCAGCTCGACTTCGATGTGGCCGAGCATGAAGTGCTAGGACTGATCGGGCCCAACGGGTCAGGTAAATCAACCACTCTGAATCTTATATCGGGTGCGCTACCTGTGAGTGAGGGAGAGATTGCGCTCAGAGACCAGATTATTAGTGACCTTCCTGCACAAAAAATTGCTCGCAGAGGGGTAGCACGTACATTTCAGCTGGTGCGCATGCTTCCGTCGATGACGGTGAAAGAGAATGTCATGGCAGGGGCGGTGTTCGGACATCGCCGTCGCTGGGGACGCGAGGCAGATCGACAGGTCATGCGAATGCTGGAACTGGTTGGCCTCGAACGCCGCGCTAATGCACGGCCCTCTGAGCTTACTTACATAGATACCAAACGCGTTGAGCTCGCGCGCGTGCTGGTGGGTGATCCCAAAGTTCTGTTGCTGGACGAATGGCTGGCAGGTCTTAACCCTACTGAGCTTGAAGAGGGGATAGCGTTAGTTAAACAGCTTCGTGACGAAGGCCGCACTATCGTGCTGGTTGAGCATGTTATGGACGCTATTAGGTCGCTCTGCGACCGCTGCGTAGTCATGTCGTCGGGGCAGAAAATTGCCGAGGGGGTCACAGAAACGGTGTTGAGCGATCCGGAGGTGATTAAGGCCTATCTTGGAGAGGATGATGCTTGAGGTAAGAGGACTGTCTGCCAGCTATGGTAAACACCGCGCGCTTGAAAAGGTTGACCTTAATGTCAGCCCGGGAGAGATCGTTGTGATTTTGGGTGCTAATGGTGCTGGCAAATCAACGCTGTTGAAATCCATATGCGGTATTTGTGAAGGCAGCGTCAGTGGGGAGGTCAATATTGATGGAGTTGATCTTTCCGGATTAAAGCCCAACCTGATTGTCGAGGAAGGCATTGCTCTGGTGCCTGAGGGACGAGGTATCTTTCCCGACCTAAGCGTACAAGAGAATTTACTTCTCGGGAGTTACAGTGCGCGAGCACGAGATGAGGAGAGTGCCAGCTTGGAAAGGGTGTTAGCGCTATTTCCGAAGCTCGTAGAGCGGCGAAAGCAGATTGTCAGAACGATGTCGGGGGGCGAGCAACAGATGGTTGCTATTGGACGCGCGATGATGTCAAACCCAACGATTCTAGCGCTTGATGAACCTTCACTTGGCCTCTCCCCGCTCCTTAGCAAAGAGCTATTTCAGAATTTAAAACGAGTCAAAGCCGCTGGCTTGGGTATTCTTATGGTCGAGCAGAATGCGCGTCAGTCGTTGGCCATCGCCGATCGAGGATATCTACTGGAGAATGGACAAATTGCTCACCAGGATAGCGCTGATAATTTGCTTAACGATCCGGCAGTGACCGCCGCTTACCTTGGGGGAAAATCCAATTCATCTGCGAAGTCATCGGCGACGCTCATCTCGGCCCCTGCGGCGTCTAAGACCAGGTATGAACGAGAGTCGATCACCGATATTGCCCACCAGGCTTTGTCTAGTTTCCAACGCTCACAGTCCAGTAGGTCGGCAGCCGCATCAGGTGATGGGCGTTTGTCCTCGGCGACGCCTGTAATGCCTTCCGAACGGGCGCTTGTGCCAGAATCAACGCCCCCGGCTCCTTCACCAGTCGCCTCGGTAGTCTCTGCCAAGGTTACCCATGGTCTTGATATTGATGCACTGGTAGCAAGTGCAGCCGCGGTCTCAAGTCGTAAAGGCAGGGCTACTGATGATGGGCGCTTACCGACACGTCCAGCTGAACTGCCGACCGGTGCCGCTAGCTTGGCTATGAGTGTTCCGATACCCAGCCTTGAGCGGTCCGGCGATAGGTTGCAGACCATTCTGCGTGAAATTGAAGAAGCGGCGCGCCGCGCCGAGCAATCGCGCAACCTCTGATGATTAGGAGAGTGACCAAATGTCAGATATCCCACACAACTCACCCACTATAAAAGGGATGTATATCGGAGGTAGCTGGACCCCAGCGGCGCGCACGTTCGATGACCTGAATCCGTCCGATAATACGCTCTACGCCCGTATCCCTGACTGCAGTGTTGCGGATGTAAAGCGAGCAGTTGATGCTGCTCAAGCAGCCTTTCCCGCATGGTCAGGGCTAGCTCACCACACCCGAGCACACTTTCTCCACAAAATTGCTGACGTTTGGGAGCGCCGTGGAGGTGATTTTGCTGCAGCGGCTGTCGCTGAGGGTGGTGGCTGGTTCGGAAAAGGTATGTTCGAAGCCGGTTACGTCGCAGAGGTGTTTCGTTCAGCAGCGGCGCTATGCTACATGAATACAGGAGAGGTACTGCCGTCAGAGCACGGTAAGTTCATGACGGCAACTCGCTGGCCACTGGGCGTCGTCAGTGTAATTAGCCCCTGGAATATGCCTGGTATATTGACCTCTCGTGGTTTTGCTGCCGCCTTGGCAGCAGGAAATACTGTGGTACTTAAACCCTCTGAGGATACCCCTTATTCGGGCGGGCTCTACTTCGCCGAGATTTTAGAAGAGGCAGGTATACCGGCTGGCGTTTTTAATGTCATCACCTGTTCGCGTGAAAGTGTTGGTGCTGTTGGTGACGAGATGATCGAGAACCCCAGAGTCAAAGCGATCTCTTTCACGGGCTCAACAGCGGTTGGACGACACATCGCCGCAAAGGCGGGTGCTCATCTGAAGAAAGCCTGCGTTGAGCTAGGTGGCAAAGACAGCATGATTGTGTTGGAAGATGCCGACATTGATGCTGCGGCTCGGGCTGCAAATTTCGGAAGCTTTATGCATCAGGGGCAGGTTTGTATGTCTACTGAGAAGCTGCTGGTACACACGAGCATATACGACGAGTTTATGCAGAAATTTCTGGCTCGTGCCGCCAAGTTACGCACGGGGCATACCAACAACAAAGATAATGTTATCGGCCCTCTGGTGAACAATCGTCAGGCGCTTCGTGTTAAGGCACTGATTGACGATGCGGTTGGGAAGGGGGCTACTTTGCTACTGGGTGGGAAAAGCTGGGATAACTTTGTGGAGCCCACGGTCCTCTCTGATGTGAATGACACTATGGATATCTGGCACGACGAAACCTTTGGGCCGGTAGTCATCGTTAAGAAGTTCAACACCGACGAGGAGGCAATTGCCCTTAACAACGATACCGAATATGGCCTGACGGCTGCTGTATGGACGCGTGATGAAGCACGCGCACTGCGCATGGCGGGCCATCTTGAAACCGGAATCTGTCACGTTAACTGTCAGAATATTAACGACGAGCCACATGTTCCGTTCGGAGGCGTTAAAGCCTCCGGTGTAGGGCGTTATGGCGGCCGTTGGTCGCTTGATTCGTTTACCGAATTGCGCTGGATAACTTTGGACCGTGGCGGTCGCCACTTCCCGCCGGTCTTTTGATTGGACAGTTTGGAGGATTATAGATGAGTACTCTAGGTTGGATCGTGTTACTGGTCGTCATTGCCGCCATCTTGATAGCGCTGGCGGCTTGGTTTTACCAGCGTGCAACGAATGAGGTGAGCTTTGTTCGTACCGGTATCGGCGGGCGCAAAGTTGTGATTGATGGCGGTGTGCTTGCGCTGCCCTTCTTTCACGAGATAAGCCGAGTCAACATGCAGACCATTCGCATGGACGTAAGCCGCACCGGTAATCACTCGCTGATCACCAAGGATCGTATGCGTGTCGATGTCGGCGCCGAGTTCTACGCGTCAGTGATTCCCCAGGAGCAGGCGATAGTGCGTGCCGCGCAGACGCTGGGCAAACGGACCTTCCAGCCCGATCAGCTCAAAGCGCTGATCGACGGTATGATGGTGGATGCGCTGCGGTCTGTTGCTGCGCAAATGACAATGGATGAACTGCATGAAAATCGCTCGGAGTTTGTTCGGGAGGTGCGCTCTGCTTTAACTGATACGCTTGCCAAATACGGGTTAGAACTTGATAGTGTTTCACTGACCATGTTGGACCAGACACCCTTTGCAGCGTTGGACGAGAACAATGCATTTAACGCCGTGGGTATGCGTAAGTTGGCTGAGGTGATCGCTAAATCGAAGCGAGAACGCGCGGAGATAGAGGGTGACACACAAGTGCAGGTCCGTCGGGCTGAGGTGGAGTCTAACCGTCGTAAACTTGAGATAGATCTGGAGCAGCGTCGCTCTGAGATTGCTCAGGCTCAAGAGATTGAAATGCTGTTGGCAACCCAGTTGACCGAGGTGGCGCGCCGCAAAGCGGAAGCCGAACGTGATGCTGCTCAGGCCCGTATTAGAATGGAACAGGAGATTCAGTCAGCCAACATAGCTCGCGAGCTGGCGATCAAAGAGTCGCAGATATCGCAGCTGCGTGCGCTTGAGCTGGCAGAACAGGACAAGCAGATTCAGCTCTCAGCGAAAAGTGAACAGAGTAGTGCAGCAAAAGCTAACGCGACGGCAGCACGATCCGCTGTTGTTAAAGCCGAAGAGGAGTTGGAGACGCTTCGTCAGATGGCTGAAGCGAGCCGACGGAGAGAACTTGCGCTAATTGCGGCTGAACAGCAGGCCGAGTCAGAGGCTGCACGTGTCCGTATCTCTACAGAGAGTGATAAGCTTGCTGCGAAGACGCGCGGTATCATTAAGCGTGAAGAGGCGGAGACGCTACGCATTATGAAACAGGCCGAAGCAGATGGTGCTGCTGCGATGATCGCTGCCGAGAACGGCCGCTCTGCCAATACGCAGGCGCTCGAACTTGAGAAGCTTCGCCTAAAGGCAATGCCAGAGATTGTCAGTCAGATGGTGAAGCCTATCGAAAAAATTGATGGTATCTCTATTAACCACATCTCAGGATTAGAGCGTGGCGAGCGCGCGGGTAACTCCGCGGTCGGCCAAACTATGGACGCCATTATGGATATGGCGGTCTCGCTCCCGGCTATGAAGAAGATCGGGGAGAGTATCGGCGTGAATATGGATACTCTGGAACCGAAAAAAGAGAGCAAGTAATCACTTTGACACAAACCCTTCTTCGGCGGGGTTTGTGTGTCTCGAGCCATCAAAAGCCCAGAATCTCGCACTCAAAAAGCGCAGACCGCCTAGCGAAACACTCAGTTGATTGACACTCTGCGACGGTCAGGCTGGATGAAAGCAACGATAAAAGCGATGCTTCTTCAGGTCAGGCGGGACGGGGAAGTTTCTGGCTGTTCATTTGTATCATTATCAAGGCCGCTCAATCTCAGCAAATAACTCTGCCACTGAGATTACCTCGCCCGAGTGATCACACCTGTATCCCGCCAGCGTCTTGATAGCTTCGTTGAAACGCTCGGAACGAATGTCCTCAATAAAGCGTTGCATAACCGGATTTGATAGCGTTTCTGAGAGGCAGATCAACAGATAGTGCTCATTCGCCAGCGGAATAAAGTCGAGCGAAAACTGATGTGCTGGGGGAGCTACTCCCAGTCCCGTATCAGCCATGCCGGACGCGACATAAGCGGCGATAGCAGAGTGGGTGAATTCGCGGGTATTGAACCCTTTTATGTCTGCGCTGTCGATATTCTCTCTTTGTAATAACTCGTCCAGCAGTGCGCTCGTACCCGAACCCGCCTGACGATTGACGAAGCGAATCTCGTCACGTCTCAAATCCTTCAGCCCGGTAATCCCCTTAGGGTTACCTCTCTCTACCATCAGCCCTTGCTGGCGCGTAATAAATCGAATGACACGCAGCTCGGGATTGATCAAGAGATCCTTAAAGCGTCGATAAATATCGCTGCCGCTGAGTCCGGTTGGCAGGTGAAATCCGGCCACCTGACAATCTCCGCGTTCAACCGCCGCGATGCCCTCCAAGCTTGGCATGTATTGAATATTCAATTGCAATTGGTTGACGATAGTGGGTAAGAGAGCGACGGCGTAGCCGTGGCTTGCGTAGAGGTTGATAACAGGGGTTTCGGATCGAAGTGCCTGATGAATCTCCAGATTGAGCTCTGACGCAAGAGACTCCATCTGTGGCCCCAGGCGCGCGATGACTCTCTCCTCTGCCCAGAGTAGCTTCTCTCCCAGGTTAGTCAGCTGCGCACCGCGCCCTTTTTGCATCTCCACCAGCGGGGTGCCAAAAAATTCCGTCCATCGCTGTATGAGGTTCCAGCCGTGCCTGTATGAGATGCCTAGGGCTTTTGCTGCATCGGTCAGTTTTTTACGATCATGTAGTTCCCGCAACAGTTCAAACAGCTGTGGATTCAACTGGTTACCTTCACTGTCGCTAAACCCCCAACTGGGTACCACTTTTATCTGTTTCATATGCACAAGAATACATATTTTGTCAGGGTTTCAATAGTGATAAATTGCACTCACGCGCCGTTGGAGTGATTTCAACGGTCTAAATATGAATAAATGTGCATATATGCACTGAGTCAGAGGGGCAGGTTATGCCTTTAACTGCTGAGCAGATCACCCGCGCAGTTCAGTTGTCCATCGATAAGCTGATCGCTAAGCCCGGTGCGCTACTGCCAATTCTTCACGATATTCAGGATACGCTTGGCTACATACCACCAAGCGCGGTGCCACAGATCGCCACGGCATTGAATCAATCTAACGCTGAAATTCATGGCGTGATCAGCTTTTATCACCAGTTTCGCACCCATCCGGTGGGTAAACACAACGTTGAAATCTGCCGGGCCGAGGCCTGTCAGGCGATGGGAAGCCGTTCGCTCGAAGCGCATGCGAAACGAGCTCTTGGTGTCGACTATCATCAAACAACAACAGACGGCGCAATCTACTTGGAACCGGTCTACTGTCTCGGCAACTGTGCCTGCTCACCGTCTGTGCGCATCGGCGATCGGGTTCACGCACGTGTTACCCCCGAGCGCTTTGACGCGCTGATGGATGAGTTGCGAACAGAGAAGTTGGAGGTGCTCAATGGTTAAGGTCTATGTTCCCCAGGACTCAACCGCAAAAGCCCTGGGTGCCGATGCAGTGGCTGCTGCAATACAGATCTTTGCAGCAACCCGAGGAGTTGAGCTGGAGCTGGTGCGTAACGGCTCACGCGGTATCTTCTGGCTCGAGCCGCTAGTTGAAATTGAGACCGCTAATGGTCGCGTAGCCTACGGCCCGGTGATGCCTGAACAGATTGATGCGCTTCTCAGCGACGGCCTGTTGGATGCAAATCACGCTTCACCTCTGTACCTCGGTATGACCGACGAGATTCCCTATCTCAAGCGACAGCAACGCTTTACCTTTGCCCGCGCTGGGTTGGCTGATCCTGTATCACTTGATGCTTACAAGGCACTCGGCGGTTACCGCGGACTGGAAAAAGCACTGACATTGAGCGGTCAGGCGATTGTTGATGAGGTGAAAACTTCAGGCCTGCGTGGACGTGGCGGGGCGGCTTTTCCGACCGGTATAAAATGGCAAACGGTTCATGACGCAAGAGCCTCTGAAAACAGTACTAAATACATCGTCTGTAACGCGGACGAAGGGGACTCAGGTACCTTCGCGGATCGTCTGGCAATGGAAGCTGATCCCTATCAGCTGATTGAGGGTATGACGATTGCCGGGCTCGCCGTTGGGGCAGAGCAGGGTTATATCTATCTGCGCTCCGAGTACCCCGATGCGCACCGTATCTTGAATGCGGCAATAAGCTGTGCAGAGCAGGCTGGGTACCTGGGAGAGAATATCTGTGACTCGGGACATACCTTCAACTTAGAAGTTCGTCTCGGTGCAAAGGCCTACATTTGCGGCGAAGAGACCTCTCTCCTCGAGAGTCTAGAGGGCAAACGCGGGATGGTGCGTGCCAAACCGCCACTTCCTGCAATTGTGGGGTTATTCGGTCAGCCCACGATCGTCAATAACGTACTGACGCTTGCTGCTGTACCCTTTATTTTGGCGCAGGGCGCGCAAGCCTATGCCAACGTCGGTTTTGGCCGTTCACGCGGCACTCTGGCCTTCCAACTGGCGGGTAATATCAAGCGCGGAGGTCTGGTCGAGGTGGCATTTGGTATGAGCCTCAAAGAGCTGCTCGAAGATTTTGGCGGTGGAACCTTTACCGGCCGACCTATGCGAGCAGTTCAGGTAGGCGGTCCACTGGGAGCTTATCTGCCTGAATCACAGTGGGATACGCCGCTTGATTACGAATCCTTTGCGGCGCAGCAAGCGGTTCTGGGTCACGGCGGCGTTGTGGTGTTCGACGACAGTGTTGATATGTCCGAGCAGGCGCGCTTCTCTATGGAGTTTTGTGCGGCTGAATCCTGCGGTAAGTGCACACCTTGTCGTATCGGTTCAACGCGTGGGGTTGAGGTGATCGACCGTATACGTGCAAACCAGAACCGAGACGCTAATTTAGAACTGCTGCAGGATCTATGCGAAACCATGGTAGATGGCTCGCTCTGCGCGATGGGCGGTATGACCCCATTCCCAGTTATGAGTGCAGTCCGCTATTTCGGTGAAGACTTCGTCAAGCAGACGCAAGAAAAGAGTGAAGAGGTATCAGCATGAGCGTTCAGCACTTCGATTTCAATAAGGATTACGGGACTCCACTGAGCCGTTCAACGGAGATGGTGAGTCTGGAAATAGACGGCCAGACAGTCGTTGTGCCAGCAGGAACTTCAGTCATGCGGGCGGCATCAGAGATGGGTATTCAGATCCCCAAGCTCTGTGCGACAGATAACCTCGAAGCGTTTGGCTCTTGCCGCATCTGTGCAGTAGAGATAGAGGGCCGACGTGGTACGCCTGCCTCCTGCACAACGCCGGTTGAGTCGGGCATGAAAGTGACAACCCAGAATGCCCGTTTAGCAAAACTGCGTCGCAACATTATGGAGCTATACATCTCTGATCATCCGCTCGACTGCCTCACCTGTCCTGCGAATGGTAATTGCGAACTTCAGGATATGGCGGGTGCAGTCGGTCTGCGCGAGGTGCGTTACGGCTTCGATGGAGAGAATCATCTAGACGCACCGACCGATAGTTCAAACCCCTACTTCAGCTTCGATGCCAGCAAATGTATTGTCTGTTCACGTTGTGTGCGGGCATGCGAAGAGGTGCAGGGAACCTTTGCATTAACGATCAGTGGACGCGGTTTCGAGTCCAAAGTCAGTGCAGGAATGGACCAGCCATTTATGGATTCGGACTGTGTCTCCTGTGGTGCCTGCGTTCAGGCCTGTCCTACCTCTACCCTCATGGAAAAAGCGGTCATCGATCAGGGACAGCCTGAACACTCAGTTGTGACCACCTGTGCTTACTGCGGTGTCGGTTGTTCTTTCAAAGCCGAGATGAAAGGCTCAGAGTTGATCCGCATGGTGCCGTACAAAGGCGGTGAAGCAAACATGGGGCACTCCTGCGTGAAGGGTCGATTCGCCTTTGGATATGCAACGCACAAAGACCGTGTCACCAAACCTATGGTACGTGACTCGATTGATCAACCTTGGAAAGAGGTCTCCTGGGACGAAGCGTTCAATTTTGCTGCCGCTAAGCTCAAAGGCATCCAGCAGAAGTACGGCCGCGAATCCATTGGGGGTATCACCTCATCGCGCTGCACGAATGAAGAGACCTACCTGGTACAAAAACTCATTCGTGCCGGTTTTGGTAACAACAACACCGACACCTGTGCCCGTGTTTGCCACTCGCCAACAGGCTTCGGTTTGAAAACGACGCTGGGCGAATCCGCCGGAACTCAGACATTTGAATCAGTGCTCTACGCCGACGCCGTGATGGTAATTGGTGCCAACCCAACAGACGCCCATCCTGTATTTGGTTCACTGCTGAAAAAACGCCTGCGCCAGGGGGCCAAGTTGATTGTTGCGGACCCACGCAGTACCGATCTAGTGCGCAGTCCGCATATTCAGGCGCAACAGCACCTTAAGCTGCTCCCGGGTACCAACGTAGCCTTGATAAATGCGCTGGCGCACGTGGTGATTACCGAGGGTCTGGAAGACAAAGCGTTTGTTGAGTCGCGGACTGACGGCGATACCTACATGCGCTGGCGTGAGTTTATCTCGGATGTACGTCACTCACCCGAGGCGACGGCACAGATCACCGGTGTACCCGCCGAACAGATGCGTGAAGCGGCTCGTATCTACGCGGCCGCAGAGAATGCAGCTATTTACTATGGTCTGGGGGTAACTGAGCACTCGCAAGGTTCAACTATGGTCATGGGTATCGCCAACCTAGCCATGGCAACCGGTAACATCGGTCGCAAGGGTGTTGGTGTAAACCCACTGCGTGGTCAGAACAACGTGCAGGGTTCATGCGATATGGGATCTTTCCCACACGAACTACCGGGCTATCAGCATGTCTCTGACGACGCTGTGCGCGCGCGCTTCGAACAGGTTTGGGGCGTAGAGCTGGATAACGAGCCGGGTCTGCGTATCCCCAATATGTTCAATGCTGCACTCGACGGTACCTTTAAAGGTATGTATGTACAGGGTGAGGATATCGCTCAGTCAGATCCTAATACGGCGCACGTTGAGGCTGCACTGCGCTCGCTGGAGTGTCTGGTGGTGCAGGATATCTTCCTCAACGAGACAGCCAAGTTTGCTCATGTCTTTCTACCAGGTTCATCTTTCCTAGAGAAGGATGGCACCTTCACCAACGCTGAACGCCGGATCAACCGTGTGCGCAAGGTAATGCCGCCGCTGGCAGGTCTGGCCGACTGGGAAGCGACCATGGGTCTGGCGAATGCACTGGGCTACCCGATGAACTATTCGCATCCATCCGAGATCATGGACGAGATAGCTCAACTGACGCCGACCTTTACCGGTGTTAGTTATGAGCGGCTGGATGAGCTTGGATCGATACAGTGGCCTTGCAACGAAGCTGCACCGAACGGAACCCCTACGATGCACGTGGAGCAGTTCCCCATTGGTAAGGCGCGTTTCGCAATTACCGAGTACGTCGCGACAGAAGAGCGCTCTAACCGCCGTTTCCCTCTGCTGTTAACAACGGGTCGTATTCTCTCGCAGTACAATGTGGGTGCGCAGACTCGCCGCACAGCGAACCAGAGTTGGCATGATGAGGATATACTTGAATTACATCCAGTGGATGCATTAGACCGTGGTATCAGTGATGGGGATATGGTGGCGATCAGTAGCCGGGTCGGTGAGACAGTGCTGCACGCGCGTGTCTCAGAGCGCATGCAGCCCGGCGTGGTTTACACAACCTTCCACCATCCGAACTCGGGTGCCAACGTAGTCACCACCGATAACTCTGACTGGGCGACTAACTGCCCCGAATACAAGGTGACTGCCGTGCAGGTGACTAAGGTGACCGGTGAATCTAACTGGCAGCAGCAGTTCCGTCAGTTTGACGAGAAACAGAAAGAGTTTCTGGCCGGGGCGAAGCGCAAAGAGCATGTCTGATAGCATCCTGACATCCGCCCCGTGTGCCGTTGAGCACTGGCGTCAGCAGGAGGGGCTGAGTCACGCCGAGGACTGCTTAGCTGAGGAGGTGCCTGTTGCGCTTGTTTATGGCGGCATCTCCTATGCGGTGATGATGGCGACCCCAGACGCTCTTGAACAGTTCGCTCTGGGGTTTAGTCTGACCGAGGGGTTAATTGAGACGGCGGATGAGATCTACTCTGTCGATGTTTCGCCGGTCGAACTGGAGCTGGGGCCGGGTCTACAGGTCGATATCGATGTAAGCCAGCGTCGATTGCGCCAGCTTAAAGAGCGCCGTCGTAATCTGGCGGGTCGAACGGGCTGCGGGCTCTGTGGAAGTGAGTCGCTGGATGGTGCAATACGGCCCATTAATCGAGTCGAGCCGCTCGAGCTGATTTCACCCGATGCTATAGATCGTGCCCTTAGCAACCTGATACCGCGTCAACGACTAAAACAGTTGACCGGTGCAGTGCATGGGGCCGCCTGGTGTGATACCCAGGGTGACCTGGTCCTCCTGTTCGAGGATGTGGGGCGTCACAATGCCTTGGATAAACTCGTTGGTGAGATGACTCGGCAGGCGATCGACCCTCGCAAGGGTTTCGTTTTGATGACCAGCCGCGGCAGTTACGAGGTGATTCACAAATGCGCTGCCGCAAACGTCGCCACTCTGGTCTGCATATCGGCGCCGACCGGTTTGGCCGTAAAGCTGGCTCAGCAGGCTGGCATGAATTTGGTGGGCTTTGCTCGATCTGGCAAGCACACAATCTATGCACGGGGTCAGGCCCGTCCATAGCAAAAAGTGAATATTTAAAAGGGATCCGACCCCACAGGAATACGTTATGGAATCACATCAGCTGACTTCAATGATCGCTATGGCGAATCAGATCGCCGCAAATTTGCCACACGATCAGTCGCAGGAGGAGTGCGATAAGGCGGTCGCCAACCATTTACAACGCTTCTGGTCTCGCGGTATGAAAGAGCAGATTCGCGACCACCTGACACAGGGCGGTGAGGGTTTAAGTGATGGCGCCAAGCGAGCACTGGCGCTAATCTAAGGCTCTTGCATCTTGATGGGCCTCATAAAAAGGGGCCTGACCCCATTTGAGAGCCCAATATGTATCCCTGGCCGTTTACCTATGAACAATTTATTACTGCGGCGGATTACCTCGGTATTGCTGTTTTTGCGATTACCGGTGTTTTGGCCGCGGCGGGGCGGGGGATTGATTTCTTCGGAGTCATTGTACTGGGTATGGTCACGGCACTCGGTGGCGGCACCATTCGTGATGTCACTCTGGGCGCCTATCCCCTCGTTTGGGTAGAGAACCCGCTCTATCTGCAGATTGCGGTTGGAACATCGATCTTCGCATTTGTCTGGTCACGCTATCTGCACTCGCCGCGGCGCGCCATACTGGTGCTGGATGCGGCGGGTCTGGCACTCTTCTCGGTGATTGGGCTGCAGAAGGCACTGGCACTCGATGCGGCGCCAATAGTGGCGATTACCATGGCGGTAGTGACTGGTGTAGCGGGTGGCATGATTCGCGATCTGCT
>DATHZN010000049.1:0-5185 GCA_035458585.1 Marinobacterium sp.
GTTTACTCATTCAAAAACTCTCCAGAAACGCGTTTAACTCACTCAAGTTTTAAGGCTGATTGCTTCGCGAATGACAGAGGGCGACCCTCTTCAAACCAATAGATCCGCTACAGCAAAAAGACCCTTTGTCCGAAGTGAGTATTCACTCTTAAAATTGTTAGCGAATACTTACATACTTTACAATAGACTGAAGCAGAGGCACCGAATCTGACATTGAGCGCCATCTTCAGTGGATGCCAACCAACATTCAGTGCAATCAAACGGCAGTCACCCTCAAACTAATACAGGACAAGACCCTCAGGGTCGGAACCCGGCAGGTATTCGTATCCAGCCGGGTGTCGACGACGCGTAACCCCTGCATTGAGGTCAAACTTATTCACAGCTGCTCAACTTGAGCCCCCTGCGAAGTAACTACAGCTAACTTATTTTCTAGCGGACGATTTTCAGTTCCCGCCGATTTTCACAGCAGCTTGCGCATAGGGACAATTATTTTACCCTGATTTTAATAGTCTTCTGCTCGCGGTCTCTGCCAAGTTCACCATAGTCAAAATTAACTCAACCTAGGCGTTGCGAAAATACCGCCCGGCGCGCCGAAAGATAGCGCCGCGAAGCTCGAGACGTGCCAATTCTACCTGTAACCGATTCAGCTCCATGCCACTGACATCTGCAAGCTCATTCAGCGTCAGCGCTGACGCCCCGATAGTCTGCAAGAGCGGGCTTTGCACTGTATCAGGGCTATGGCTACTGACTGCTCGCACCGGACAAATATTACGCAACTCTTTATGCAGGCTGTTAAGTATATCCTCTGGGGATTCAACAAGCATCGCCCCCTGTTTAATCAATTGATGGCAACCGCGAGCCTGCATATTTGAGATAGCCCCAGGTATGGCAAAGACCTCACGCCCCTGACTCAACGCTAAGCTGGCGGTAATGAGGGACCCACTTTTTAGGTCGGCCTCAACCACCAATGTGCCCAACGCCAGTCCCGAGACCAGTCGATTACGCTCCGGAAATCGCCAAGGCTCTAACTGGGTGCCCGGTGGATTTTCCGTTAAAAGCAGACCACCCGAGCAGAGAATCTGATCCGCTATACGCTGATTAGCCCGCGGGTATATTGGGCCGGGACCATTTGCCAACACCGCGCTAGTAGCCGTATTTCCCAGCAAAGCACCCTCATGTGCTGAGGCGTCCACACCCCGCGCAAGTCCACTGACCACACCCACTCCCCAGTCGGACAAGTGCTTAGCAAATCGCTGAGCTAATTTACGCCCCAGAGGAGTGGCTTTGCGGCTTCCCACGATTGCAATTTGAGGTTCGTCCAGCGCTTTGAGATCCCCCTTGATATAGAGGATCAACGGCGGATCAGGAATCTGTTTTAGTTGCTGTGGAAAACCTTGATGACTTGGAGTGATAATTTGCCAGCCCAACTCCTCAACCTGATGCTTTAGCTCTTTTGCACGAGGTAGCAGGTCGTTTTGAGACGCAATCAAACGTTGCAGTTCAGGAAAATGATGTTGAACTGATAGCGCTGTTTCAGCAGTGCCAAACAGCGCGGTTGGCGCTCCGGAAATGTGCAGTAGCGCCTGTTTTTGCTTGCGTGATATTGGCAACAGCGCCAGCTGTAACCAATCGAGGAGATCGGACATGGCCCATCCTTGGATTCCGTGCGCCCCATCCGTGGGGCGCGACTTAAGTTAGAAGCAGTTTAAATTAAGGCAGACGAAGCTCGTCGCCTACTTTCATCACATCCGTCGCACGCATGATCAGCGCGTAACTGACCTTATCGAAAGCTTTGAAGATCATCAGCTCTCCAGCGCGCTCCGAGGGGAGGCGAACTGTTTCACCATTAATCGGATCACGAACCTCCTCTCCCTTGGTGAAAACAGCATATACATGCCCTGCCTCCAAACCCTCACGCAGACCTGCATTGATTGTGACCGCATCAAACTGCCCGATATTGGCCACCCCACCCAATACACTAAGGATGACGGCGTCATCTAGAATCGGACCTGCTCTCGGTGTGAAGATAGATTCGATCAGCTCTTCAGATCTCGGAAGCACACGGTCGCGAACGCGAACCTCTTCGACTGTGTTCGTCAAATCCAAAGAGAGCACGTCCGCATCACGCGCAGTAACCAAGGTATCGCCCACTTTGAAAAGTTCATAACCCAGCAGTTCGTTATCAAACGGGTCGCGGTACTCTCTCGCAGGACGGTAGATGCTCTGCTGGCGCAGGTCACTCACTAACTCACCGCGAGCATAAACACGGTCACCTGCACCGGCGATAATACGCTGGTTCTTCCCACCTAAAACATAAGGGGCACGGTCAAGCAGATCCTCATCAACTACGCGGTTATCGTTCAAGAACGCAGCGATATCACGTAGCGAGATAGTAGGTATTGCATCTTCCAGAGGTGTTACTTTCGCCTTAGGACCAGTGTCTCGTTTGAGTCCAAGGCAAGGCTGTCCGTCGCACCAGTAGAGATAGATGATATCGCCCGGATAGATGAGGTGCGGATTGTATATCTGATTGTTCATATCCCAGACTTCAGGCCAGAGCCAGGGACTACGCAAGAATCGCGCAGAGATATCCCAGAGGGTATCTCCTTTCACCACAACGTACTCCTTGGGGTGATCGTCGCGCAACTGAATCACATCGCCCTCTGTTTTAACGTGGCTCTCGGCATACGCAGGCACACCAAAAGAGAGCACAACTGCTAACAGTGATCCAAGCAGGTATCGCATAGTAAGTCCTTTCAATTTCCAGGCGCGTATATCAGACCAAGCCTCATGCCGGGCGTACACACATTGCAATGCTTTATGAGTATAATAGTCCAAATTTCCAGATTGTAAGCGCGACACAAAGTGGTAGCGCGAAATAGAGATAAGTTAAAAGATGGCACTACTAAATATCCTTGAGTTTCCTGACCCACGTTTGCGCACCATCGCAGAACCGGTCGATCAGGTAGACGATGAGATCCGCAAACTTGTCGACGACATGTTTGAGACGATGTACGAAGCACCCGGAATCGGTCTGGCCGCTACTCAGGTTAATGTACACAAACGTATTGTGGTTATAGATATCTCTGAAGATAAGTCAGAGCCTCTGGTCCTGATCAACCCGGAATTTGAGATTCTGACTGATGAACAGGAGCAGATGCAGGAGGGTTGTCTGTCAGTACCTGGCTTCTACGAAAGTGTCGAGCGCCCAAACCGTATCCGTCTTAAAGCGCTAAACCGCGACGGCGAACCCTATGAACTTATCGCCGAAGAGCTTTTAGCGGTCTGTATTCAGCACGAACTGGATCACCTCAATGGCAAGCTGTTCGTTGACCACATCTCACGCCTTAAACGCGATCGAATCCGCAGTAAACTCGAGAAAAAACATAAGCTTGAGGCGACTCGCGCTTAACTCTTACCAAGCAACTAACAGGTTTGCGACGCAAACCTGTTTTTGTTTCTGGAGCGTTATCAGATGGCACCACCACGAATCATATTTGCAGGGACTCCCGACTTTGCCGCTACACACCTGGAAGCCCTATTGCAGGCCAGTATTCCTATTTGCGCAGTCTATACCCAACCTGATCGGCCCGCTGGGCGAGGTCGCAAACTGCAGCCCAGCCCGGTTAAACAGTTAGCGCTGAAGCACGGAATTGAAGTTCGCCAGCCTATTACACTTCGCAACGAAGAGACTCAGGCGGAGCTCGCAGCACTGAATGCAGATTTGATGATTGTGGTCGCTTACGGTCTGATCTTACCGCAAGCGGTGTTGGATTTACCTCGCCTTGGGTGCGTCAATGTCCACGCGTCTATTCTGCCGCGTTGGCGCGGAGCAGCGCCGATTCATCGCGCTTTGCTGGCAGGTGACAAGGAGACCGGCGTCACACTCATGCAGATGGAAGCGGGACTGGATACAGGACCGATGCTTGCAACAGTCAGCACAGCAATCAGCGCTTCAGAGACCAGTGGTGAGCTACATGACCGGTTAGCGCAACTGGGCAGCGACTTGCTGGTAAAACAGTTACCGGCTCTGCTTCGGGGTGAGCTGAGTGCAGAGAAGCAGAACGATGAGCTGGCCAACTATGCTGACAAACTGGAGAAGCAGGAGGGCGCAATCGACTGGAAACAAAGTGCCGATCAGATTGCACGACAGGTACGTGGCCTCAACCCTTGGCCCGTGGCCTATACCCAACTCGACCAAGCAACCATCCGCATCTGGATGGCGGAGGCTGACTCACAAATAACTCACGCTACTCCAGGTATGATCGTTGAATCATCAAAATCTGGAATTGCCGTGGCCTGTGGAACTGGTCGTCTGTGGATAAAAATGTTGCAGTTACCCGGAAAAAAGGCGACTGAAGCCGCTGCACTGCTAAACTCCAGTACACACCCATTCCAGACAGGCACAAGCTTTGAGTGATACGCTGAATCTTCGCGCTCAGGTAGCGCGCACCTTGCTCCCGCTATTGCAGCAGCAGGGCTCACTCTCAACAGTGCTGCCGACTGCACTGAGCCGCACAGCAGAGAGAGATCGCGCGCTGATGCAGCAGATCTGTTATGGCACACTGCGTTTCTGGCATCGCTACGACGCGCTGGCGAGCTTGATGCTGCGCAAACCCTTCCACCCGGACGAGCAAATAGTTCAAGTCCTGCTTAACGCTGCGCTCTATCAGCTACATCAACTCAGCGTGCCAGACCACGCTGTAATCAATGAGACGGTCGAGGCCTGTAAACAACTGGGCAAACCCTGGGCGGGTAAATTGCTTAATGCAATTCTTCGCCGTTATCAACGTGAGAGTAGCGATCTACTGAAGCAGGCCGATTCGCTAGACGCCTTTCGCTTTAATCACCCGCCGTGGATGCTAGCAAAACTGGAGCACAACTGGCCAGAACAGTGGCTACAGATCCTGTCAGCTAACGATCAATCGCCCCCGATGTGCCTACGTGTAAACCGCCAAAGAGTTGATCGCGAGGGTTATTTGAAGCTTCTCTCAGCTGCCGGTATTGGCGCTCGGGTTGGCGAATACAGTCCAGATGCCATCTACCTTGAACAGCCTCTGCCTGTGGATAAATTGCCTCAATTTGATGCTGGCTGGGTCTCCGTACAGGATGAAGCAGCGCAACTCGCTACGCAGCTAATGTCCCCTGAGCCGGGTATGCGGATATTAGACGCCTGCGCTGCTCC
>DATHZN010000050.1:0-13111 GCA_035458585.1 Marinobacterium sp.
ACCATGAACCAGTGATAAGCCTATGGCGAGATCGGTGATGAGATGAACGAAAAATAGAGGGATAATGGCCCGAGCACCTGCAAGCACGACGCAGATAGCCTTTACTCCATGAGGAAGGAACAACAAACTGGCCACTGCAATAGGACTGTATTCAAGTAACTGGCTCTCCAAGGGCCAGATCACGTTAAACTGTAAAAGCATGAATAGCAGAAGAATTGCGAGTAGAAGAATCTGATTCTTAAAAAGCGCCATGTGTCAGCCCTGATCGCGCGAAAAAACTATGTGCAGGAGTATACCGACTCGATATATCTTAAAGTTGAAATTTACTAATCTACATTTCAGTTTTGGCTTCGAATGCTAATAATTTGCAACATAATCGATGTTTCCTGCTGTCACTGAATAACAAATTCCACTGGATTGGTCTGCTTTTTAGCTGGCCTCAGGATGAGCAACTGTAATGACTAACCCCCCCCAGATCCCAGAACTGTCTGGGTTTGAGTCGGTAATATTGCTGTTCAATTTCGGCTGATTGCTCCGCGTAGGGGGTTGTCATAATTGCTTGTAGTTCACGTACAGGTTGGTAATTCCCTTGACTCGCTGCCTGGTAGGCCGGCACTACGAACCACTCCCGCAATATGTACTTGGGGTTAACCGATTTCATCCGTTGTACAAGCTCTTTGCGGGGTAGGCTCTCGCAGTGTTGATTAATCAGGCTATGCCAGTGGGATAACCAAGATGACCAGCGCGTTGCTAATTGTTCGGAGTCGCTATGCTCGCTGAGCGGTGCATAAAAACTCGGCTCTAGGGCGCTGATATCGGTCGGTAGTTCGGAAAGCTCGCGAAACAGGATTGTGAAATCGACCTGGGTTTCGACCATAAGTTGTATTAGCTCGTCAAACAGAGCTTTATCAAACTGCTCAATACCCAGCTTTGATGCCCACATGGACTCTAAAGTTGTTTGCATCAGGCTAGCAAAGCCCAATCTGATCTCTTCCAGCTGCTCAACAGCGGAGCGATGGGTGGCGACCAGAGGTAAGATCGCAAGGAGAAACATCTCGAAGTTGCGTTCTGCGGCGATGGGCTGATTTAAGAAAGCGAAGTGATCACCACCCCCGGTCCAAGGTTGAAAGTTGGGATCAAAACGCTCGCAAAATCCGAATGGACCGTAGTCCAGGGTGAAACCGCCGACAGCGCAATTGTCGCTGTTGAAGTTGCCCTGACAGTATCCAACGCGAATCCAGTTTGTCACGAGTAAAGTGAGTCGCGTGCGGTAGAGGTCGGCAAGCCTCAGCACCTTGTCAGTGAGGGGGAGGTCAGTGTCGATATCATCCGAATACTCCCTATCAATCAGGTGCAGCACCAGCATCTCTAACTCTGCAAGCGCCTCCGGGTGCTCGCTCTTGCGGGCTCTGCGTCCAAAGAGTTCTAACTGACCGACGCGTATAAATGAAGGGGCGACACGGGTGGAGATGGCCACCGGTTCGAAGCCCATACTATCCGGATTAAACGAATACGAGCCTTCAGAGTACCAGGGCCTTCGAACGCTTTCACTTCGAGAAGCATAGAGGCAGAGCGAGCGAGAAGTAGGAATGCCGAGCGCATGCATGTGTTCCTGCGCTAAAAACTCTCGAACACTGGAGCGTAGCACTGCGCGCCCATCGCCCCCACGACAGTAAGGCGTTCGACCACCTCCCTTAAGCTGCATCTCCCAGCGTTTTCCCTCTACGACCGCCTCAAACACAGAGACTGCACGTCCATCGCCATAACCATTACCGGTCTGAAAAGGGCATTGGTGGTAGTACTCTCGACCAAAAATAGAGAGGGCGTAACCACTTGCCCAACCTATCTGTCGCATCGGATGCGGCGCGTTAGAGAGATCTCCAGAAAAGATTTGCATAAATTCGGGTGCACGGGCGAGGTCGTCAGCTAACTGCAGCTCTGCAAACAGGCTGTTGCTGTGACTTACGTAGACTGGATCGCTGATAGCGGTTGGCCTGACCGGCACATAATGTCCAGAGAAAACCTCCCGTGGATCATGATCCTGTCCATCTTTGCGTGCTTGCGGATCCGCTCTGAGCGTATCGGTATAAGAGTAATTGGCCAGCTTTGCAAACTCTTCCAGAGTGGAGATAGCCTCAGCACGCTCATTTAAGACAGGTTCTGACATCTCACTCTCCTCTGGGTTTAAAGGTGCCACCCGGCAGATCATTATCGCCATGATCGGCGAGGCTGCTTAAAGTTATCGAAACTGCAATTGAAACATATTTCGTAAGTGATTGTTGCCCGCTAAGCTATAACCCAAAGATATACGACTCTCGAGCCCTTTCGGGTTGTGAAAGTGTAGCGGTGAGTAGAATGGCTTCGAAGCGTAATGCTCGGGCAATCCATCCTGTCCCAGCCTTCGGCTGTCCCAATTTGTTCCTGACAAATTGGTCGAACCACCGGGTCGTGATTCTCATCCAACCTCAAGAAACGCAAACAAAAAAGCCGCACTCAGAAGCGCGGCTGTTTTGTTTGGTGCCTCGAGGCGGAATCGAACCACCGACACGAGGATTTTCAATCCTCTGCTCTACCAACTGAGCTATCGAGGCAACTCAGACGGCGTGAATTAAACCGTTCGCCAGGGGTTAAGTCAACCGGTGAGGCTGAAATCTGCCAAAAAATTTAGACGCTTATACCGAATTCCTCTCGGTAGGCTTTGATAGCGGCTAACTCGGTGGCGCGATCGCCGAGTTCTTCCAGATATTCGACCAGATCATCGAGGCTGATGATGCTAATGACCTGCATGCCATAGTCACGTTCTACCTCCTGGATGGCGGAAAGTTTGCCGGTTCCACGCTCCATTCGGTTGAGTGCTATTACCGTGGCAGCAGGCGTAGCTCCGGCTTGCTCGATGATCGACATGACTTCACGAATTGCAGTGCCAGCTGTAATAACGTCATCAATAATCAACACGCGACCCTCCAGCGGAGCCCCGACGAGATTACCGCCTTCACCATGGTCTTTGGCCTCTTTGCGGTTGAAGACGTAAGGAACACTTTTACCATAATCGTTTGCGAGGGCTACCACGGTGGTCGTTGCAAGGGGTATGCCTTTGTAGGCAGGGCCGAGCATGATGTCGTACTTAATGTCTGAGTTCTCAATCGCTGCTGCGTAAAAGCGCCCGAGCTTTGCCAGCGCTTCTCCTGTATTAAAGAGACCTGCGTTGAAAAAATAAGGGCTGGTGCGGCCTGATTTAAGCGTAAACTCACCAAAGCGCAGGACGCCTTTCTCGATTGCAAATTGAATAAACTCGCGCTGGTAAGCTTGCATACGCCATGTTCCTTTTTAACTGAATGTCGGTTTGGCGCTAAGGATACCTGAACTCAACTGCAGGACCAAAATCTCTCAATATTCGAAATCTATAATTTTGGAGATTTCAAGGCTACAATGGTCGCTCTCCAGAAATAATGCTTACAACGGAGTCTTTCCTTTAATGCGAGTAATCAGTTTCAATGCTCAGGGTATAGTTCAGGCTGCAGAGCGCGGTTTCTTTGACTGGATGGTCAAACAGGATGCCGACGTTGTCTGTATTCAGAATCTTAAGGCACGTGAGTACCAGCTCGACGACGAGCGCTACCACCCTGAGGGTTACCACGCTTACTTCTTTGAAGCCTGGGACGATGACTACTCTGGAGTGGCGATCTATACCCGCCACGTGCCTAAGGCGATAATGACCGGCCTTGGCTTTGAAGCCTGTGATACGCAGGGGCGGTTTATACAGGCTGACTTTGAACGTGTGAGCATCGCCTCCTTCTCGATCCCTTCAGGTCTGAAAAGTGAAGAGGCTCAGGCGAGGAAGATGGATTATCTGGAGCATTTCCACGGACATTTGCAGAAGACACTACGGAAACGCCGGGAATTTATTTTCGCTGGTACTGTGAACATCGCCCACAAACCGATGGATTTGAGTAACTGGTACGTCAACCAGAAAGTTTCCGGTTTTCTGGCAGAGGAGCGCCGGTGGATTGAAGAGGTCTTCGGACCCATGGGCTTCGTCGATACAATGCGCGAAGTCAATAAGGCAGAGCGTCAGTTTACCTGGTGGCCCGATTACAATCGCGCCTGGACGCTCAATGAAGGTGCGCGTCTGGACTACCAGATCTCTACAGCAAACCTAAGAAAAACTGTGCGTTCGGCTAGTATTTATAAGGATCAGCGCTTCTCTGATCACGCGCCCCTTACTATTGATTACGCGCTGGATATCTAACTTAAAGCTGACTAATCAAGTCGTTGAAGCGTTCACCCTGAACACGTACGTGAGCACGCGATAGCTTTTCTGCTTGATTCTCGTCGCTGTTCTCAATAGCTGAGATCATGGCTCTGTGCTCAGCGAGTGACTGACGCATTCGACCGTTCACACGCAGCTGAAGGCGGCGGTAAACTCTAAGCCTACTGCGCAGTTGTCGCGTCTCCTCAGCGAGGAACGAGTTTCCGCAGGCCGCGTAAATTATCTCGTGAAAATGGACGTTCTGTTCGTAGTAGGTGTCCGAGTCGGCCTGAGCAATGGCTTCCTCGCAGCGTTTATTCGCCTGGCGTAGCTCTTCCAGCTGGGAATGAGTGATGCGCCTGGCTGCCAGCCTTGCGCACACGGCCTCCAGTTCACTCATTACTTCAAACATCTCAATAAGTTGCTTGACCGACGGAACCTGTACAAAGCACCCTCGTTTGGGAATCTTCTTTGCTAAACCAGAGCCAACAAGTTGCTCCAATGCCTCTCTGATCGGTGTGCGCGACAAGTTGAACCGGGCACAGAGGCTCGATTCGTCAAGTCGTTCTCCATCGGAAACGACGCCAGTAACAATATCCTCTTCCAGGGATTTGAAGATGATCTCTGCTGCTCTCATTGCCATGTTCGTAATCTTTGACAACTATTTTCGTATACGATAACGTCGATATTGCATAAATTCTATGCGTACACGCAATAAAAAAAATTAAATGAGGTACACAATGAAGATAAAAGCACTGGCTGCGGGTGTGATCTGCGCTTCGATGACGATCCCGACATTTGCCGCTGAACTTCGCCTTTCCCATCAGTGGTCCACTGGTGATGTGCGTCACAAAGTCGCTCAGATTGTGGCAGACCATGTAGAGCAGGCGGGTGTCGATCTGAGTATCAAGATTTTTCCGTCCCAATCGCTATTCAAAGCTCGCGAGCAGTACAAGCCTCTCAGCCGTGGACAGCTCGATATAACCGTCTTGCCTCTGTCTTATGCTAGCGGTCAACAGCCAGCCTACAGCCTGACCTTGATGCCTGGTTTGGTGAAAAATCATGACCATGCAAATCGCTTAAACTACTCTCCATTTATGGAGAAAGTTCAAGAGAAAATGGCGGAAGACGATGTGATGGTGCTGGTGCACGGCTATCTGGCTGGTGGCTTCGCTGGTAAAGACAAGTGTATTACTAAGCCCGAAGATGTGCAGGGTATGCAGACGCGTGCTGCTGGTAAAGCATTCGAGCAGATGCTGACCGGCGCAGGTGCATCAATCGCTTCAATGTCCTCTGCCGAAATATACACGGGCCTCCAGACGGGCGTATTGGATGCTGCAAACACCTCCAGCTCATCTTTCGTCTCTTACCGTATCTATGAGCAGGTCAAATGCTATACCCCTGCTGGAGACGCCGCTCTCTGGTTCATGTATCAACCTATGATTATGAACAAAAGCGCATTCGATGATTTGAACGATGCTCAAAAGGCGGCCTTGTTGGAGGGCGCCAAAATAGCTGAAGCTTTCTATCTTGAGGAGGCTAAGAAAGAGGACGCTGAGTCGGTCAGAGTCTTTAAAGAGGCGGGTGTAGAGATCGCCAATATGTCCGCTGCTGATTTTGACGCTTGGCGTAAAGTGGCAATGGATACCTCATACAAAAAGTTCGTTGAAGATTACCCCGAGGGGCAGGAGTTTCTAGATCTCGCTCTCGCTGTGGAGTAAACGCACGACGCGGGGCTTTATAGCCCCGCTACCTTGTAATCTGGAGTGCTTTTAATGAACCAAGTTATTCTTCTGGTGACTGCGGTGTCGCGTGCCGTTGGTGTGATTGCAGCGCTAATGATTGTGCTTGCGGTTGCCATCACATGCCAAATGATCTTTCTGAGATACTTTTTGAACGAGTCGACTGTCTGGCAGACAGAGGTCGTTATCTATCTAATGATTGGTGCCACGTTGCTCGGGCTGCCATATGTGCAGACGCTTAAAGGGCATGTAAACGTGGATCTTCTGCCTATAATGCTCCCCCCCAAAGCGAGAAAAATGCTCCTGGTGACCGCGCTGGCAGCCGGGGCGGTGGTGTTATCTATCATGACTTACTACGGGGGCGAGATTGCCCATTTGGCCTTCACACGCAACTGGACCTCCGATACCGTCACAGCAGTGCCGTTGTGGATACCCTACATCTCCATGCCACTGGGTTTCGGGTTATTCACCCTACAGTTAATCGCCGATATGCTGGAGTTGATTGCGACGCCAGCTGATAAAATTATTGTAGAAGTTGGAGGTCATTGATGGATCCGCTTATCCTAGGACTCATTGTGGCCGTTGCTACGATCGTCATCCTATTCTCTGGTGTTGCAGTCGCGAGCGGTCTTCTGATCGTGTCGGCTATCTTTCTGATCATCTTTGACGGTGTACGCTCCCTTGAACTGATGCCCGAAGTTCTGTTTGGTAAATTGGATAACTTTGCCCTGTTATCAATTCCCATGTTCATTCTGATGGGGGCTTCAATAGCATCGACGCGTGCAGGTGCAGATCTTTATGAAGCGCTGCATCGTTGGTTAACCAAAGTTCCCGGAGGCCTTGTAATATCGAATCTGGGTGCCTGTGGTCTGTTTGCCGCTATGTCGGGATCTTCACCCGCTACTTGCGCTGCGATCGGTAAGATGGGAATACCCGAGATGCGAAAGCGCAACTACCCTGACGAGGTAGCGACCGGGTCCATCGCTGCGGGAGGCACACTCGGAATTCTTATTCCGCCCTCGGTGACGATGATAGTTTACGGTGTAGCAACAGAGACATCGATCGGTCGCCTCTTTTTGGCGGGGGTTATTCCCGGGCTGCTTCTGGTTGGGCTTTTTATGGCCTGGTCTATCTACTCTACCTGGAAGTCTGGGTCTGGCGACGCGTTGCAAGCTCAGGTCTACACCTGGAGAGAAAAGTTCGAAGTTTTACCTCGGGTGGTACCGTTTCTACTCGTTATTGTCGGGGTGTTGTATGCCCTCTACGGGGGGGTCGCCACGCCGTCTGAGACAGCTGCTGTAGGTGCCCTGCTGTGTTTGCTTCTGGCGGTCGTCATTTACCGAATGACCAACTTAGGCCAGCTATGGACGATGCTGAGAGACTCTACAAAAGAGTCAGTGATGATTTTGTTTATCATTGGTGCTGCTGGTGTTTTCTCGTATATGTTGTCCAGCCTGTTCATTACCCAGGCGATTGCTGAATGGATAGGCACGTTGGACGTCAATCGTTGGGTATTGATGCTCTATGTCAATATTTTCCTTCTGGTTGCGGGTTTCTTTTTGCCACCAGTCGCCGTGATTTTAATGGCAGCGCCGGTGCTGATGCCGATTATTCTGGGTGCGGGCTTTGACCCCTACTGGTTCGCTGTTGTGCTGACGATCAATATGGAAATTGGCCTTATTTCGCCTCCTGTCGGTCTTAATCTTTATGTAATCAACGGTATCGCTCCAGAAATCCCTCTCAAAACCATACTCAAGGGGTCCCTGCCTTATGTGGGTTGTATGGTCGTGGCGATTCTTATTCTCTGTATTTTTCCGGGATTAGCTACATGGCTCCCTGACACTTTGATGGGGACGGCCGTCAAATGAGCAAGTTGAATTACAGGATTGGGCAGATTGTGCCAAGTTCCAATGTAACGATGGAAACTGAGATTCCCGCGTTACTTCGTCGCAGGGAAAGCATCGCGCCTGAGCGCTTTACCTTTCACTCATCGCGCATGCGAATGAAGGTTGTATCCAAGGAGGAGTTAGCGGCGATGGATGCCGATAGTGATCGATGCGCCTTAGAACTCTCTGATGCAGCCGTAGATGTGATGGGATACGCCTGTCTCGTGGCGATAATGGCAATGGGTCTTGGCTACCACCGAGAAAGTCAGACGAGGTTGCACAAAGCTACTGTGGATAACGGCAACCCCTGTCCGGTGGTCAGCTCTGCTGGAGCCTTAGTGGAGGGTTTGTCTGAATTGGGTGCCAAACGAATAGCTATTTTGACGCCCTATAAAAAGCCGCTTACTCAGTTGGTTTGTGACTATCTTGAGCACGAAGGGTTTGAGATACATGATGCTATTAGCCTCGAGGTGGCAGAAAACCTCAAGGTGGCTGCTTTGGATCCGCTCGCACCGGTGGAACATGTTAAACGCCTCAGCACCACAGGCGTAGATGCTATTGTTGCTTCAGCTTGCGTGCAGATGCCATCGCTCGGCTCGATATCACTGATCGAAAAACAGCTGGGTATTCCTACTTTATCGGCTGCGGTGGCGACTACACACCAGATGCTGAGGCAGCTTGGACTGAGCACGACAATTCCTGAGGCCGGGAGTTTGCTTAGATGAATACTCGCTTAGCCAATTGGCTCCAGCAAGTCACGCAGTCTGCGCGAGCGATGTTGGACATGAGTTCTACTGAGGATCCGGTAAGCGACTTAGTTGGGCGAGCGAACGAGTTACTGTCCCGCAAAGGTGAAGCGACGGGTTTAGCTTTGGCTAATAGTGTTGTTAGCGGTTGGTATGGATTGAGTCCAGAACAACGGGCAGAGTGGTTCCAACAATTATTGGGCGAGTTTGGCGTTGACGAGGAGGAGCTTAAGTCAGCAATCGATAGCTATCAGTCCGAACCATCAAGCGTTGCACTCGCTCATCTTCACAAGGCCAGTGAGCCTCGAAGACAAGAGTTGTTCCGTCGTTTCAATGCAGCCCCAGGGGGACTTGAGTGCCTTATACAGATGCGTGCAGAGTTACGTCTTTTGCAACGTGAGGATCCGCAGTTAAAGGCAATTGAACACGATTTTTTGCACCTCTTCTCATCCTGGTTCAACAAAGGTTTTCTTATACTTCGCCAGATTGATTGGAACACACCTGCCCATATTCTAGAGAAGTTGATTCAGTACGAATCGGTACATGAGATTCAGGGCTGGAACGATCTTCGGCGGCGACTTGCGGATGACCGGCGTTGTTTCGGCTACTTTCATCCCATGATGCCGGACGAGCCACTCATATTTGTCGAGGTCGCACTGGTCAATGGTATGGCTGATGCGATCGCGCCATTGTTGGCGCCACTGGTCGAAGACGCACCAGAGCCTGATACAGCCGTATTTTACTCAATTAACAATTGTCAGCCAGGACTTTCCGGCGTCTCCTTCGGTAACTTGTTGATTAAGCAGGTTGCCAGCAGACTCCAGTCTGAAATGCCAAATTTGAAACGGTTTGTAACGCTGTCGCCAGTGCCGGGTTTCAGAAAGTGGGTTGAGCGCCATTTTGAAAGCGTTGTCGAAGAGGACCTGACGTCACTTTGCGCGCTTTACCTGACTCAGAAGCGAGGTAGTAGACTCCTCGACCCCGTTGCGCGCTTCCACTTGGGCAACGGTGCCCGTCTTGAACGGGTTAATTTGGCGGCAGATGCCAGTGAGATCAGGCAGAAACAGAGCTACGGAATCATGGTGAACTATCTCTACGAGCCTGATCTTATTGTCGACAATCACGAAAAATTGATGGAGGAGGGCGTGATTGCGCTCTCAAAGTCTGTTCAACAGTTAGTTAAAACAGCAGATGCCAAGTATTCGGAGCAGATTTATGACAGATAACCTATTCTCGATTATCCAAGAACGACTTCTGGAAGAACCCTCTAAGCCAACTATTCGTCTTGATGATGGTACACAGATCACCGCTGCAGAGTTGGAAGAGGCAAGCCAGGTGATGGGTTCAGTGCTCCAGCGTTTTGGGGTAGAACCTGGTGATCGCATCAGTGTGCAGGTAGAGAAGTCTTGGCTCAATGTGGTGCTCTATCTGGCAACGCTTCGTGTGGGTGGAGTCTATTTGCCACTGAACTCAGCGTACACGGACGCTGAGATCGAATACTTTCTCTCTGATGCCACGCCGCGTGTTCATGTTTGCTCCTCAGTTCGACTTTCAAAAGCGCAGACTATTATGGAGGCAACAGTCAAAACGGGTTCAGTGCTGAGCTTGGACATCAACTCTGGGACGCTCTTCGACGCTTTTTCTGAGGCGCAGTCTAAAGGTGAGAAGTTCGCTGGGGTTGTGAATCGTAGCGGTAAGGATCTTGCCTCATTGCTGTACACATCAGGAACTACCGGACGACCTAAGGGAGCCATGATTAGCCATGGTAATTTAATTGCCAATGCAAAAATGCTGGCACAGGCCTGGGCTTACACTGGTGATGACGTGTTGTTGCACTCGCTCCCTTTGTTCCATATTCACGGTCTTTTCGTTGCATTGAATCTGGCGTTGGTGACCGGGGGGGCGATTATTCTCTTAGAGAAATTTGACCCTAAGATGGTCATCAAACATCTACCAGAAGCTACCGTGATGATGGGTGTACCCACTTACTATACGCGACTCTTGGCGGATTCTAATTTCACTAAGGAGACGGCAGGCCATATGCGTCTCTTCATTTCCGGCTCCGCACCGCTGCTGGTAGAGACATCAAATGAATTCTTCGATCGCACAGGTAAGCGGATTCTTGAGCGTTATGGCATGACGGAAACTGGCATGACCTGCTCTAACCCACTCAACGGTGAACGCCGTGCGGGTTCAGTTGGTCCGGCACTTCCGGGTGTTGAAACGCGTATAGTCAAAGAGGATGGCGATCTGGCGCAAACTGGTGAGATAGGTATTCTTGAAGTCCGCGGTGCAAATATCTTTCAAGGGTATTGGAATCTGCCTGAAAAGACTGCGAGCGAGTTTAAAGGTGACTGGTTTATAACCGGTGATATGGCAACCAAAAGCGAAGATGGCTACATCGCAATTGTCGGACGAGGCAAAGATCTCATTATCACCGGAGGGTTGAATGTTTATCCCAAAGAGATTGAAGATGTGCTGAACCTGATGGACGGGGTTGTCGAAAGTGCGATTGTCGGCGTTCCGCATCCTGATTTTGGGGAGGGTATCGTAGCCGTGTTGGTTGGTACCCGATCGCTTGATCTCGATGCTCTAAAGGCGCAATGTCGAGAGCAGTTAGCCTCGTTTAAAGTACCCAAAGTGTGGGTTCAAGTGGATGCGTTACCACGAAATACCATGGGTAAGGTCCAAAAGAACCTGTTGAGAGATGAACACAGCACCGCTTTTTCATAATATCTATAGGTGCGCATGATGCTGCTTGCACCTTAGATTTACGTGAAATCCAAGGTGCAAAAGACTGAGCATCAAACCAAGGTGTTGCACGTTTAGCGCCTCAATGGGGTGATTAACAACCCCATTGAAAAAGCGTGCAGGCGTGAAACGAAAAAATTAAAACGGTATGCGTCAGGGAGGAGTATTTGTTACCCCTGCAAAGCCGCCGTTTGAGCTGCAGTTAAGTCAGAAATTCCTTTGCGGGCCAGGGCCAGCATCGCATTGAGCTCCTCCTCTGTGTACGGCTCGGCCTCAGCAGTACCTTGCACTTCAACGAAACCACCTTTTTCAGTCATTACAACATTCATATCGGTGTGTGCCTGGGAGTCCTCTGCATAATCGAGGTCGAGCACAGGTGTACCTTTGTAGATGCCCACCGATACTGCGGCCACCTGATGCTTGAGCGGGTTACCTTTCATTGCACCGTGCTTATCCTTCTTGAGAAAAGCGATTGCATCGCAAAGTGCAACGTAGGCGCCGGTGATAGATGCAGTGCGCGTACCTCCGTCGGCCTGAATAACGTCACAGTCAATGGTGATGGTATTTTCGCCCAGTTTATTTAAGTCCATCGCTGCACGCAGAGACCGACCAATCAGACGCTGAATCTCGAGTGTGCGACCACCCTGCTTGCCACGTGCTGCTTCGCGATCTGTGCGAGTATTGGTAGAGCGGGGGAGCATGCCATACTCGGCTGTTACCCAGCCTGAACCAGAGCCTCTCAGGAAACGCGGTACGCCCCGGTCAACACTGGCTGTACAGAGCACCTTAGTATCGCCAAACTCCACCAGCACAGAGCCCTCCGCGTGTTTGGTGTAGTGACGAGTGATGCGGATGTCACGCATTTGATCGGGCTGGCGGCCACTGGGGCGCATAGCATCGAGGCCGAGGTTTTTAAGCTGGTCAGAAAGAGTTGAACTCATTGAGATACCTTCGTGCGCGTTCGCTACATAGAGCTTGCAGCTAACGGCTGTTATAGTGAGTTGAAACGCAAATTTTAATAGAGATTGAGCTGATATGACACAGAGTATGACCGCTTTTGCCCGTAAAGAGGCGGGCTATCCCTGGGGAAGCCTCAGTTGGGAGTTAAGAGCGGTTAATCATCGCTATCTTGAGCCGCAACTAAAACTGCATGAGGCGTTACGTGATCTTGAGCCTATTGTGCGTGAAAAACTGCGCTCGTCACTCAGCCGCGGCAAAGTCGAATGTACCCTGCGGTATCATGCAGAGGCCGGTGCCACACAGATCAAGATCGATGCTAACCGGGTTGCCAGCCTGATGCAGGCGCTGGAGCAAATTAAATCTCACAGCAGCGATCTTGCGCCTGTAGACCCACTCGCCTTGCTCAACTATCCCGGGGTGCAGATCAGTGGGGGCCTTGATACAGAGACGGTACTTAAAGCGGCCAGCGAGTTGCTTGATGAGACGTTGGAGCAGTTTCTTGAAGCGCGCAGACGTGAGGGTGCTGAGCTGGCAAATCTCATTCATCAGCGTCTTGATGCAATTGATGATATCGTCAAAAACGTACGCGAGATCTTACCAGGGATAGTGACTAACCAGACCGCCCAGCTGCATCAGAAGGTAGCGCAACTTGGAGTCGACCTAGACCCGCAGCGACTGGAGCAGGAGGTGGTGTTACTTGCACAGCGTGCCGACGTCGCCGAAGAACTTGATCGTCTGCAGACGCACGTGAATGAGGTACGACGGGTGTTAAAGCAG